>CASFDA010000035.1 GCA_949293335.1 uncultured Spirochaetales bacterium | reverse complement strand
GTGGCTCCATCTGATGATGGGTCCTTCACAAACTCCCTCGCATAGCCACCGGCTCCTGACTCCGTCGAGTCAAGATTACCATCGATACTGCATCTCTGTAATTCAGACCTTCCTGACTTACGGGCTCAGTGTATTTTTCTTGATTCTCTCTTTTCAGATCAAAATGAAAGCTGATTGCTCACGAAGACTGTCTGTGTCAGTGTTCTGGCCTATTGGGGATGGAGATAAAAACTAATGATGCAGAATTCGCCAGTGCTTTCTGGTGGAGAATGAATATATTCGATTGTGAAGCTCTGTTGACTCTTTCCTTTCTTGCTTGCTAGAAAGAGCTCATAGGAGATGCTTATGAAGAAGATTTTTTCTTTTCTTCTGATGGCGCTTGTTGCCATCTCTTTTGTCTCTGCATCTGATGGTGGAGAGAAGATCGACGTAAAGGTACTTATCCTTCCAAAGTTCGAGTCAGGTGATCTCAGCGGGGATTTCCCGGGAGAGGCCCAGTACTATTATGAGAACTATGTTGAGGGCGGAGAAGAATATGAGATCAAAGGCGGATTTGAGAACAGCAAGCTGTATTACAAAGATGGAGTTGCTCTCTATGTGACAGGCATGGGCAAAGTCAATACAGCCCTTTCCCTCAGTGCGATCCTTCTTGATGACAGGTTCGATTTCTCTGATTGCTATTTCCTGAGCACTGGATGTGCAGGCTCTGCTGTCGGCTCCACAGTAATGGGAGACGTATTCGTGATCTCCGCTGCGATCGATTTTGATCTGGGACATCACGCCGATCCTAGGGAGATGGCAGATCCTTCACGACCGACATGGTTCGCCGATCCTTCCTATAACTCTGCATCCTACAAGCTCCTTGATCAGGATCTCGTGGCAAGGGTTTATGATCTTGTGAAGGATATCGAGCTCGAGACGACAGAGCACACAAAGGATTTCATGGCCTACACATTCAACAATGAGGAATGGGCAGTCAGGGATCCGATGGTGAAAAGGGGCACGACTGTCTCAGGCGATAATTACTGGAAGGGTTACTATGACCATGAGAACGCTCTTCTCCAGACAGAGTATTATGGTGCTCCTGATCCGTTTGCTCTCACAGAGATGGAAGATGTCGCGCTTGCAGTCGTTCTCGATCGTTTCGGATATCTTGACAGGTACATCATCATCCGCGACAGCGTGAACATGGATGTGTTCATGAATGGTGCAGGTCCTGAGAGCCTATGGGATCCTGAGTATGAGAATTATGAGGATACGCTTGCAAGCGAAGAATCTGTAGAGGCAGCAGACATATTCGCTACGGCAATGGAGAACAACTTCAAGGTCGGCTCTGTTGTAGTCGATGCGATACTTGACGGAACTCTCTGAGAGAATGCCCCGGCGATGAGGTGAACCTTCAAAGCTGGGGCTTTTTCATTTTTTGCATACATAGAGATGAAAACTGCTAAATGATGTATACTGAAATTGGAAATGAAGTATTTTCTCACTATGTAAGAAAAAACATAATGGAGGGTATGTAATGCCGCTATGCTCAATAGATGAAGATGTCAGGAGAGTGGATGCTGTCGAAAAGGCTTCTGGCAAGGCAAGATATGTATCTGATTACTTCTTTCCCGGAATGCTTTATGCGAGGATGCTCAGATCCTCGGTGGCCCGTGGAAAGATAAAGAAGATCACGACTCCGAAACTGCCTTATGGCTACTATTTCATCACAAGCAAAGATATCCCGGAAGGTGGAAGGAATGCCCTCCACATGATAAGCGAGGACTGGCGATGTTTTGCAGAGGATTCGGTCCGCTATGTAGGAGAGACGATCGGTCTCTTCGTCGGTCCTGAGCGCAGTGTCCTCGAATCACTGGAAAGAAATACGAAAGTAGAGTACGAGGAGGAAGTTCCCGCAATTACCATCGATGATGCCATCATGGTCAAGGGTGGCCCGATCCTCGAGAAAGACGATGTCTTCTGTCATCTCTACTGCGAGAAGGGCGAGAAGATGGACAAGGTATTCTCTGAAGCGGATCAGATCATTGAAGAGACGTTCGAGACAGGGTTTCAGGAACATGTCCATCTGGAGACAAACGGAGCGCTTGTCACAAAGGAAGACGGAAAATATGTATTCTACATCTCCGCGCAGTGTCCGTTCTATGTCCGCAAGTCAATTGCGATCGTACTCGGCATCAAGGAGGATGACATAATCATCCGGCAGACGACTACTGGTGGTGCATTTGGCGGCAAGGAACACTTTCCTGACGTTCTTGCAGGCCCTCTCCTTGTCGCAGAGAGCGTGATCGGCCGACCTATAAAACTGATATTCGACCGTAGGGAAGACACCCTCTTCTCAGTCAAGAGGCATCCTTCAAAGATAATATACAAAAGCGCGATCAAGGACGGAAAGATAACAGGAGTGAAAGGTGACATCTACTACAACGCGGGTGCATACCTCTCTTCATCTTATGTAGTCCTCCAGCGTGGTGTGTTCCATGCAAACGGGGTATACGATATTCCTTCCACTTACCTTGAGGGTTTCGGAATGGCTACAAACACTTTCCCCTCTTGTGCTTTCAGGGGATTCGGAGCACCTCAGACACTGTTTGCGATAGAGATGCACATCTCTCATATTGCAAGACGCCTCGGCGTTGACCCTGTTGAGCTCAAGAGATCCATGTTCCTCAAGAAGGGAGGTGAGACCGTCACCAACGGCCATATAGTCGAGGAGGTCATGCTCGACAAGATGCTTGATGATATTGCATCGGCTTCTGACTACTGGAGGAAGAGCAGGGAGTATGGCTATGGTTCAGGAAAGGGTATAGGTTTTTCTTTCTACAACCATGGCGGTGCGTTCACCGGTAACGGAGAACAGGCCATCATCAAGGCACATGCCAGACTGAGGAAGATTGGGAATTCCGTGAAGATCGAAGTGGGTTCCACGGAGATGGGACAGGGCTTCCAGACAGCACTCAGGAAGATAGCTGCAACTGTCCTGGAAATCCCGCTTTCTTCTGTTGACTACCCGAATCCTGATACATCTGTGGTTCCAGACTCAGGTCCGACAGCCGCTTCACGTTCTACTATGATCGTGGGAAAACTCATCGAGCGCTGTGCCCTCGAGATGAAGGAGAGATGGGATGAGGGAGATTTCTCTGTCGAGAAGGAGTACGAGCATCCGGATGGACATCCATGGGATCAGGCGACTTTCAGAGGAGACGCGTATCTCGGTTACGGATGGGGCGCGTGCTGTGTCGAGCTTGAAGTGGACAAGAGGACGAATGAAGTGAATGTCCTCGGCATCTGGTCAAGCCATGACATCGGAAAGGCGATAGACGAGAAGATCGTCCATGGACAGATAAATGGGGGAATACTCCAGTCCCTTGGTTATGCTTCGATGGAGAAGCTGGAGAACAAGGGAGGGCATTTCAGGCAGGAGAGTCTCTCTGAGTATGTCATCCCAACATCGATGGACTTCCCGAAGCAGACTTACTTCATACAGGACAACCCTTATGAATGGGGACCTTTTGGAGCAAAAGGTATGGGAGAGCTTGTCTTCAATGGTGCTGACGCGGCATATGTCGATGCGCTTGAGAGGGCTCTCGGGATAGAGACATTCAAGATTCCACTACCTGCAGAGGATATAGAGGAGGCTTTGAAGAGAAATGGACGTTGAGATCAGATTCACCCTTAATGGCAAGAGTGTCCTCTTTATAGGAAATCCACTACGTCGGCTTATTGATGTGCTCAGGGAGGATTTCGGCCTTGTCGGAGTAAAGGAAGGGTGCGGAGAAGGGGAATGCGGAGCCTGCTCTGTAATCAAGGACGGCAAGATCGTTACCAGCTGCATAATCCCTGTCGGAGCTGTGGAGAATTCTGAAATCCTGACGATCGAGGGAATAAGGGAGAGCGAGAAAGGCAAGTGCATAATAGAGGCATTCGCGGATGGTGGTGCGGTCCAGTGCGGATTCTGCATTCCGGGAATGGTAATAGCAGCATATGTCCTTCTTGACGAGAATCCGGATGCGGATGAGGAGGATATACGTCTCGCGATAAGCGGGAACATCTGTCGATGCACAGGTTATGACCTGATAGTCGAGAGCATCCTCTTGGCAAAGGAGAGGGGGAAAGAGCTATGGAAGAAGTAAAGTGCTATATCCCTAAAAGCCTCAGCGAGGCACTGAAGATCAGAAAAGAGAGCAAGGCAAGGCCCCTTGCAGGTGGAAGTGACCTGATGGTCGCATACTACAAGGGCATTGGGATCGCCCCCACGTTCCCGTTTCCTGTGATGATCATCACATCGCTTCAGGATGAACTTGGAAAAATATTCATGGATGAAGATAACGTTGTCCATATCGGTGCACTTGCAACGCCAAGTGACATTGCTTCTTCTCCTCTCATTCCGTTCCCTGTCAGGGAAGCGGCATCTAGGATGGGCGCACCGAGTCTGAGAAACACTGCCACGATCGGGGGAAATATCGCAAACGCATCCCCGAAAGGAGATCTTCCCCAGCCTCTGATCCTTCTTGATGCATCTGTCACTCTCAAGAGCGAGGATGGAGAGAGGACGATCCTTCTAGATGATTTCATCACCGGAAGCAAGAAGACTTTGCTTCGTGACGATGAGATCATAAGCGAGATCCTGATACCTCCAGTGAAGGCAACCCATTATTTCTATCATAAGATCGGGATGCGGAGGTCAAACGCCATATCCAAGCTCAGTCTTTCAGCCATGTTTGATATAGAGGATGGAGTAGTCAGGGATTTCAGGGCATCAAGCGGAGCTGCCGGGCCGAAGGTGAGAAGATCACGGGAGGCTGAGATGCTCTTCATCGGTCTGAAGATAGAGGATCTTCCTTCCCGCCTTCCCGAATTCCTTGAAAAATGGAACGCGATCCTTTCCCCTCACGCTATGCCTGAATACAGGAGAGTATCCACGAGAAGGATGCTCCTTGCTTTCATAGAAAAAGTATCACACGGTCTTGAGCCGGGTAATTATCAGTAAAGGTGAACTAGATATATGTACGATGTTTTGTGTCCAAACACACTTTTTGATGCCTTGTCGATCAAGGACGGAAATGCGGAGTTCTTTGCAGGTGGAACTTACCTGATGAGTTCCCATTTCCCCCACGACGGGAAGACCAGGATCATAGACATAAGGCAGAATCTCCCGAAAGACATAAGGGAGGAAGGTGATTTCATCATAATTGGAGGTGGGGCCACCTTTTCTTCTATAATCGGGTCTTCCAGAGTACCGTCCTTCCTGAAGGAGGCATGCGCGTTCATGTCCTCCTCGATTTTGAGGAACATGGCGACAATAGGAGGGAACATCGCGCTTTTCAGGGATGACTCCTATCTCCTTCCGACACTGATAGCCTCTGGCGCAATCCTTTCTGTCGAAAGCCTTTCTGGCAGGAAGGAGATGAGCATCAGAGAGTACAGCGAGAAGAAAGAGGGCATCATCACAGAGATAAAGATCCGGAAGGATAGTTACGCAAAGGCAAGGATAATCAGGAGAGCAAGCCACATGCATTCTGTTATCAATATCGCCTATGGAGATGATGGATTTGCTGCTGCAGTCAAGGGCACGGGAATAATCTTTCCTGGGGAAAAGCTTGAGGCAAAGAGCGATATGTACGGGAAAAAGGAATACAAGGAATACCTTTATGTAACCCTTGAAGATGAATTGAAGGAGGCTCATGATGGTCGTTAATGTTCTTCTGAATGGACAGAAGGTGAAGCTTCCTGTTAAAAGCGCGTCGGAAAGACTGAGGAACGCGCTTTATCGCTATGGTCTTGTATCGGTGCGTGACAGCGATGACGGTGAAGGGTTTGCTGGAAGCGATACCATTCTTTTTGATGGCATCCTCATGTACTCGAACCTCATTCCTGCGTGTTTTGCAGATGGCCATGAGATCGTGACAGCAGAGCATCTATTTGAGCGCGGCAAGGTCTCGGACGTGGCGGAGGCAATGGTCAAGGCTGGTATAGTCCAGAGCGCATACAACGCTCCCGCAGCAGCCCTGATCCTCACATCTCTCCTCGAAAAGAATGAAAACCCGACGAAGGAAGAGATTAAAGATGCCCTTTCCGGGATCTTCATCAGAGACGCAGGGTATGAGCATTATTTCCTTGCAGTTGAGCTGGTGAAGGAAAAAAGGAAGTATGGCGAGTACAGGACGACGGTTGCCCCTTCTTTCAGGGAGAACTATCACGTCGTGGGAAAACCTACAGGAAAAATAGACGGAGAGTCCCTTGTGAAGGGAGAAAGGGTGTTCGTTGAGGACAAGGTGCTCCCTGGCTCCCTCTGCATGAAAGTGCTGAGAAGTCCGTTTGCATCTGCATATATTGATGAGATAGACACAGCAGAGGCTGAAGCGCTCGACGGTGTCTATGGTGTCTTCACATATAAGAATGTCCCGGACATCTACTACATGCAGGCAGGCCAGGGTTATCCGGAACCAAGTCCGTATGACAGGAGACTCTTGAATCAGAAGGTCCTTCACGTGGGAGACAGAGTCGCAGCTGTTGTTGCAACGAGCGAGGAGATCTGCCAGAAGGCTATTGAGAAGATAAAGGTCAGGTACTCACCGAATGAGCCAGTTCTATCTGTTCTCGATGCGATGAAGGAGAATGCTCCTATTGTCCATAACAGCAAGGTCGAGTATGCCTCCGGTGCCCCGGACGATCTTGATGAGTACAACAAGAATTATGACGAGAGGGATGGAAAAGTCATTTACCAGTTCCCGCTGCACGCTGATGTGAAGAAGAACATTGCTGCTTCCGCACACGGCGGGATAGGGAATATGGAAGAAGGCTTCAGTGAGGCCGATGTGATCGTGGACGAGATTTACGAGACTAGCCAGATCCAGTGTACCCCTCTCGAACCGCATGTCTGCTATGCCCTCCCTGAAAACGGACGGCTTGTGCTCCATGCCTCAACTCAGGTTCCTTATCATGTGCGCCGCATAGTGAGCAAGATATGTTCCATTCCGGAGCACAAAGTGAGGGTGATAAAAGAGAAGGTTGGAGGCGGTTATGGCTCTAAGCAGGATATCCTTGTAGAGGATCTTGTCGGGTATGCGGCCTGGACGATCGGAAAGCCCGTCTATTATCGCAATACCCGCAAGGAGGAGTTCATAGCCAATTCGACAAGACACCCGATGAGGATGCGTGTGAAGATGGGCGGGAAGAAGGACGGTACTATCACCGCGATCTATATCGATGTGAGGGCAAATACCGGACCTTACGGGAATCATTGCCTTACCGTTCCAATGAACTCATGCAGCAAGACTCTTCCCCTTTTCAAGGTGAAGAACATGTACTATGACCTCTATACGTACTATTCGAATATACCTCCGACGGGAGCTTATCAGGGTTATGGTGCTCCGAAGGGATTCTTTGCCGTGATGTCAGCTTTCGGTGAACTTGCGATGCGTCTCGGCATAGATCCTATGGAAATGGCAAAGAAGAACCTTGTTGACGAAGGTTACATGCTGGAGATTTTAAAAGGCCTGGGTGAAGGACGTGAAGGTGTCGTGGTTCCTGTCGGTTCCTGTGGACTGAAAAAAGCGCTCCAGATCGGAGCAGAGATGATCAAGTGGGGAAAGAAGGAGATCTCATCAGATCCTGACTGGAAGATAGGAAAGGGGTTTGCCCCGATCCAGCAAGGCTCTGGCCTTCCGGGACTTGATCATGCGAACGCGGAGATGAAGCTCCTCACCGATGGTACGGTCCTAGTGCTCTCTGGCGGTGCCGATATAGGGACCGGACTTGATACTATCAGTGCCAAGTGTGCATCGGAGATCCTCCAGATTCCTCTCTCCTCGGTCTCGGTGACATCCGGAGACACAGATGGTTGTCTCTTCGATACAGGTGCATATGCATCGAGCGGAACATATTTTTCAGGAAACGCATCGCTGAATGCTGCCAAGGATCTGAAAGAGAAGATCCTTGCTGAGGCAGCTCTCCAGATGGGGGAGGCCAAGGAGGACATGTACCTCGTTGACGGAGGGTTCGTTG
The DNA here is from genome assembly GCA_949293335.1 of uncultured Spirochaetales bacterium. Lineage (GTDB taxonomy): Bacteria > Spirochaetota > Spirochaetia > Sphaerochaetales > Sphaerochaetaceae > Ornithospirochaeta. The sequence goes on along the minus strand of CASFDA010000035.1, from coordinate 7,939 downwards.
TTTCCTCGAAGAGCGGAAAGAAGCTCTCGTTCTTTGACATTGCACACGAGACATATTCAGGCGCAGGCCGGGGTGCACTTGTAGGCAAAGGTGTTTTCAGCACTCCTAATTTCGCTGTTCCTTACGGTGCGCACTTTGCGGAAGTTGCAGTCAATGTGAAGACAGGGGAGATAAAGGTCCTCAAGTTCTATGCAATCCAGGATGCGGGAACCCCGATAAATCCGGAACTAGCCCTCTGCCAGATGTATGGAGCTGCGACAAAGAGCATAGGTCATACGCTCTATGAGGATATGGTTCTCGATGAGAATGGAGTATGTCTTGCTACATCGTTCACGGATTATGGCGTTCCGATGTCACAGGAGACACCAGAAGATTTCAAAGCTGTGCTTGTTGACGTCGATGACCAGTACGGGCCGTTTGGCGCAAAGAGCATATCAGAGATCGCAACAAATGGAGCGGCCCCCGCAATTGCGATGGCAGTAGCCGATGCGACGGGAGTCTGGATCCGGACTTGGCCTATAACGGGCGAGAAGATCCTCAAGGGTCTTGGAAAATTCTGATTGGCGGGGAGGCTCTGACAGGCCTCCCTCTTCATTCTTTTTCCATCAGGAAGTTTTCGATCTCCACATCCCCTTTCCTGACTATGTTGTCCCGTATTTTCCTGTAACCTCTTTTCAGGAAGAATTTGTATGCGATTTTTGATGCGTACACGTATTTCCTGCCAGGAACCTTCTCTTCAAGTTTTTCAAGAAGGAATGTTCCGACTCCCTTTCTTGCATATTTGGGAAGTACAAATATGTGGTCCACATAGCCGTTGGGGAAAATATTTCCGAATGCAATCGGAGCATCCTCGTCGTTCAGTACGACGAGTGTGATGGATGACGAGAACTGCAGGAGCCACTTTTTTCTGTCCATCTCTTCTGGAGCCCAGGCATCAAGCTCTTCTTTTCTGTAGTAATCCTTTCCCAGCGTGTGGACACTCTCCCTGAAAATATGTTCGAGAGCAGTTTCGTATTCCTTGCTGTAACAGACTGTCCTCATAGGGTGTAACTTGCTCCGATGGTCACTTGGAAATCGTGTGCTGCAGGGTTTTCCCTGATGTTTCCCGGATTGATGATGTTCATCAGCGTGAGCTCCATGACAAGATCAAGATCATCAAAGAATGTGATTCCTCCCTTGAGCGATGTCACGAATGTGTGCTCGATTGCGTTCATGCTCTCCCATGACGAGCCTGGAAGATAACTGCCGGATGAAGGCGGGGTCGACGTAAGTCCATGCTCCTGTCCTTTCCCTGGACGGGTGAAGAGATTTATCGTTCCATGGGCCACATAGGTGAACGAACCTTCTAGGAACCAGCTGCCGTACTTTTTGTATCCGGCCTTGAGGTAGCAGACTACAGAGTCCCCTCCGTATTTGTATCCCAGGTAATTGAGGTCATAGTTCTGATTGCCCTTCATGTTGACCCACTCGGGAATGGCTACTATGAAACTGTTCCCGTACTTGTCTCCGTTTCTCTCTCCACTGTCCCGGATGTATAGCCATGGATCTGTATAGACAGCCTCGAAAGAGGAGTAGATCACACCATCGTTATGCGGGAAACTCACTTTCGTCCCGACCATATAGCCGAGGGCAGTCGGCGGATCCTCACTTCCTGCAGTGGACTCTCCTGGAAGGCTCAGATCGTCAAGTACAACTTGGGCATATACATTCCAGTGTTCAAGCGGAGTATAGTCGATCTCAAGGGTGAGAAGGGAATTCGCATTTCCCCTTATGTAGAAGTTGTGGAAGATCGTTGTGGGGCTGAATACGAGAGGATCGATGAAATTGTCGTTCTGGTACATCACAGCCTCAGTCAGGGCCATGTTCACTTTCTCGAAGATCCTCCACTCGAGACGATGTGCGAGGAACATGTTGACGCCATTCCTGCTCTTGTCTTGATCCATTAGGGAATTGAAGTAATATATTCCTGCACCATTATCTGTGAAGTAATTCATCGGATGGACGAAGAAGGATGCGCTCAAAGTATACTTGAAAGATTTTGTGAACGCAGTAAAACGTACATTGTTGTGATATGGAATATGGTCGCCGATTGCAAAGTTCCCGCTTTCGCCCGGTCCCCAGCTCAGTTTGTCCCTGCCGATAGAGATATTCCACCAGTCGCTGCCGATAGAACCGAATGCCCGGTAGGGGAAGTTGAGATCAAAGTCTGAAAAACCTGCTGCGGGTGGCATCATGAAAATGTTCGAATAGGCGTTCATCCCATTGTAGGAAATCGATGTGACAGAGTTTCCGTTTCCAATATCTGTTTCACTGCTTACAGTATTATTGATGAGAGATCTGCTGTTGCCGAGAGAAAGCTCGACATAGCCGTATACATTCTTTCCTATCCAGGTTTCCAATGGAACGTTCACCAGCGGTGTAGGCTGATTGTATATGTCCCGTCCTCCCCAGTAGTCGGGAGATGAAAAGAGGCCATGCCTGTTCGAGTGCATATAGAGCTGGAAGTTTATTATCCCCTCCATCGTGAGACCGAAGATCTCGTCAGGATTCCATCTCGCACCCTCGTTGAGCGATGAATTGATGTAATTGTATATGGAGATCTCATCATCGCTGAGTTCTTCCGGGTTGATGCGATCCAGCATCATGTCCAGTTCCTTTGCGCTCCATGGCCCTGTTGTAGATGGGAGTGCCAGTCCTTCGGAAATATATAACTGCTTGATGGCGTCGTAGACATCCGAACCTACAGGAAAGATTTTCTGTCTGTTTTCTTCTGTAACGCTCGCAAAGATGGAAAAATTGATAGTAAGCATGATGGCAGTTACTAGAAATATTGCTTTCATGCAGAATGCGGATAGGTTCTTTCTTTTCATCAGTTCTCACCATATCAAAAAACAACTCATTTGAAATAGTACGAAAAGAACTCTTTTTGTGGGGCTATAATCAGAACTGATGAAAATTCTCCATACATCAGATCTGCATATCGGAAAGAAACTCATGGGATTTTCCCTTCTCGAAGACCAGAAACATATGCTTGACTCTATTGTCGGGATATTGAAGCGGGAAAATCCGGATGTCCTCATAGTCGCAGGTGACATATTCGATCGTTCTGTTCCGCCAGAAGAAGGGGTTCTCCTCTTCTCGTCGTTCGTCGAAGAGTCCAGGAAAGTCGTCAAGAACATTCTGATCATTCCTGGAAACCATGATTCGGCAGAACGCCTTTCCTTCTTGAGCGGAATACTTCATGGAAGCGGGGTGTACATAGCAAAGACGTTTTCCGGAACGGCTATGAAAGTAGAGATTCCTGATGAAATGGGAAAAGTCAACTTCTTCCTCCTTCCGCATGTGAGGGAAGCTGATGCAAGAAGATTCTTTTCCGATGAAAACTTTGACAGCAAACATAGTGCGATCGAATACATTGTCCGCTCGATTGCACCTGATGAAAAAGAACGCAATGTCCTTATCCTGCATCAGTTCGTGCTCGGATCAATCCAGGCGGAAAGCGAAGATGTGGTCGTCGGCGGTCTTGATGGGATAGATCAGTCGGTCCTCTCCTCTTTTGACTATGTCGCGCTCGGACACCTCCATTCTCCCCAGAACATTGGTACATCAGGTCGTATAAGGTATTCAGGTTCCCCGATCCCTTACTCCTTTTCAGAACGTAGTGAGGAAAAGGGGGTGAGCCTCATAGAACTTGGAAGTAAAGGGGAACTTGTTATCCGCAACATGGCGATCTGTCCAAAGAGGAGGATGTATGTGCTTTCAGGGTTCTATGATGACCTGATGGCAAGGAGTTTCTATGAGGAGAAGGGGTATGACAAAGGGTTTGTCGAGATTGAACTTCTGGATGAATACGAGAAGAGCAATGTCCTTGGAAAATTGCGCAGTGTATATCCGTACATTGCGAAACTCACGTACAGAAAGAATGAAAAGGAAGCAAGTGATGTTTCTATAAGTGCAGAGGAAAAGAGCCCGGAGGAACTTTTTTCTCTCTTTTTCGAGTCAGTGAATGAGAGGAAGATGACAAAGGAAGAAGAGACAATTGTGAAAAGGATAATGAAAATGGCGTGGGAGGGAGATGATGAGACCTGAGAAACTCGAGATGAAGGGTTTCGGCCCTTATATGGAGGCAAGTATAGATTTCACTCTTCTCGGAGAGAATGGACTATATCTCATCACTGGTGAAACAGGTGCTGGAAAGAGCGCCATATTCGACGCTATATCCTTTTCCCTCTTCGGCCTCGCAAGTTCAAGTGGCCGTTCCCTTGAGCTATGCCGCAGCAGGTATGCAGGAGACGATGATGAAAGCTATGTCGATTTTTCATTTCGCATCGGCAGTGATGTCTACAGAATAAGGAGAAGTCCTGAGTACAAGAAGAAAGGGAAGGATGGAAAGATAAGGAGTGTCTCATCATCTGTCGCCCTCTATCTTCCTTCCGGGAGGGTAATTACCAAAATTGCAGAGGCGAATGGGAAGATTGTCGAGATAATCGGACTCAGGAGAGATCAGTTCAAGAGCGTTATGATGCTCAGCCAGGGGGAGTTCTCTGCGATATTCAAGGCAAACAGCAAAGAGCGCAGTGCCATTTTCAGGGATCTTTTCCACACAGAGAATATAAAGCGTTTCCAGATGATGCTCTCCGATGAAGCAAAAAGGAAGGAAGAGCGCTTTCTTGAAAAGGAGAAGGAGTATATCAGCGAATGTTCGTACCTTTCTCTGGAAGAAGATGTGAACACCAATGACAGCAATGAGGTCCAAAACTTTCTTGGAAGCAGGGAAGAAGAGATGAAGAGAGAGATGGAGACCCTCCTATTTGAAAAGAGTGAATGCGAGAGGAAGGTGAAAGATCTCGATAGGGCAATAGGTGTTCTAGAAAAGGAAGAGAAGCTCAAAGCTGAACTTGAGGAAGAGGAGGAAAAGGAAAAAGAGGACAGGAAGAAGGAAGAGAAGATAAAGGAAAGGGAAAAAGAGATCAGAAAGAAGAAGATAAGGAAGGAGGAGGTACGGGAGAGTGTGTTTCTCCTCGAGAAGGAAAAGGAGAAATACAAAGAGCTTGAGAAGCGTAAGGAAAGATGGATCGAGAGCAGGAACAAGATAATTGATGCAGGAAAGGACAAAAGCGAACTGCAGAAGAAACTTGAAGATAAGAGCAAAGAGAAAGAACAGCTGGAGGAGAAGATCAAATGCCTTTCTACTGATGGTGGGCTTCTTGCTGATGTGGAGAAGAAGATAGCCATTTCAGAAGAAAGGGACAAACGTCTTGATGCTCTTGGGAAAGAGGCAAAGAGCCTCAATGTGCTGCTTTTATCGAGAAAGAATGAAGAAAAAGAATATGAAAAGCTGAGAGAAAAATACCTTTCTTCTGACAAGAGGAGACAGGAGATGGAAGACCTGTACCTCTCTTCACAGGCGGGAATCCTTGCGCGTCATTTATCTGACGGAAAGCCATGTCCTGTCTGTGGTTCCCTCATTCATCCTTCCCCGGCTGTGGAGAACTCGGGAAGCTATGAAAAAGAGGATATTGATAATATCAGGAGGAAAACTGAAAAAGAGCACGGGGAATGGGAGGCGAAGGCACATGAACTGAGTACCCTCAATGGAATCATCAGGGAAAGGGAAGATAAAGTCAGGTCTGAAGCCAAGAGTCTCCTCTTTTGTGATGACCTTCAGCTCATTAGTGATGTTCTTGATCAGGAGAAAAGAAAGGTTCAGGACGAGCTTGAAGCCCTGAAGGAAAATAGAGACATGATGATAGCCAATCTCAGGGAGCTTGAAGAGAGCAGGAAGAATCTGGCGAATGTCTCTGTTTTGCTTTCTTCTATAACTTCTGAAATAAAATCCATTGAAAGCGGGGAAAGGCTCCTTTTGGAAAATGAGAGGGAGAAGAAAGAACTGTACGAGGAACTTCTTTCATCCCTTTCCCATCCATCCCTTGCAGCTCTGAACGAGACGATAGAAAAGCAAGAAGGCGAAATGACGAGGCTGGAGATCGAGATAGACACATATGAAAAGGAAAAGAACGAGATTGAGAAGATTATCCTTTCAAGACAGGGAAAGATCGAGATGCTCAGAAAGAGCATAGGAGGGGAGAAAGACGGAACAGATTCTGCCAGACTGAAAGAGGAACGCAATATCGTCAGTACCGCTCTTAGTGAGAATGAGGATAAGATCAGGCGGCTTTCACTCCAGCTGGATAATCTCACACTACATAAGAAAGCGATTGAAAGAATCATTCCGGAGCTGAGGGAAATGGAAAAAGAGAGGGATATATACACTGGGCTGTCCAATCTGGCAGAAGGAAAGACCATTGGAAACCATATTGCATTCGAGAGTTTCGTCCAGGCTTTCTATTTCGATCGCGTCCTCATGCGCGCAAACGAGAAATTCCTCAGGATATCATCTGGTCAATTCGAGATGCGCAGGACAGATAGGAGGACAGGAGCTGGTCAGAAGGGGCTTGATCTTGTTCTGATCGATCACTTCAGCGGAAGCGAGAGGGATATAACGACACTCTCAGGCGGTGAGTCTTTCATGGCTTCCCTTTCCCTCTCGTTTGCCCTCAGCGAAGAAGTGGAATGTGCAAGCGGCGGCAGGAGGATCGAGTCTATTTTCATAGATGAGGGCTTCGGTTCGCTAAGTGATACGCCACTGGAGAATGTGGTCGATCTTCTGCACATGCTCTCTGGAGGAAAGGCAATTGGAATCATAAGCCATGTGAAGGACCTGAAGGAGAGAATCCCGAGACAGATAGTAGTCAAGAAAAGAAAGGAAGGCGGAAGTACGCTCTCTCTGGTTCTGTGAACGATCTGTTACAATTTTTTGTAGAGTATTGTTGCGCTTCCTCCGCATGCCATCCTGAGCGCTGAAGTCTCTTCAAGCTCATATGTTTCGATCTTGCTTCCAGTTCCTTCTGAAAGCATCTTCCTGGCTTTTCTGATGACCTCGTCTTCAATCGCACCGCCACCGATGGTAAAGAGCACATCTTCTTTCCTGACTATCATCATCGTTCCTGTGCTCCTTGGTCCTGAACCCTTCTTTTCAAGAATTTTCGCCAGTACGGCATCTCCTGAAAGTCCGGCAAGCGTCCTGATGATCTTTCTTTCAAGAAATACCGTATTCTTTTCCTCCCTGTATACAGATACGATTTCGGAAAGGATTGAGAGTGCGATCTCCTCAGGAGTCTCTGCATTTATCTTCAGCCCTATAGGGGCGTGCACATGATCAAGAACTTCTTTGGAAAAACCTTTTCCCATCAGGTTCTCATAGCAGAGAGAGACTTTTTTCCTGGATCCTATCATGCCGATGTATCTGCTCTTTTTCCCGAGCGCGTATTCAAGCGCGGCCTCATCATGTACATGGCCATGGGTGAAGATGATGTAATAGGGGTTCGGGACATCAAGCGTGATGTTTTCCAGATCTTCGAAGCTCGTGTATATCTGTCCTGCCTTTCCAAACAGGGAAAGCCTTGTTCTCCTGTCATCGATCACAACGACATCAAGGCCCAGAATTGCGGCAAAGTTGTACAGGCTGTATGCGACATGGCCAGCTCCGAAGAAGACAAGTGTAGGCGGATACGATATAGCCTCTTTCCGAGAAGGATCTGAATCAGAAAAACCATCTTCAGAAAAAAGCAGATTTCCCTTTTTGTCAAAGACCCCTTCCTTTCCAGCAGAAGAAGATCCTGTGTTCGTTTTCAGATATAAAACGGATGAAGAGAGAGCTTCATCAAGCATTTGATAGTAATTCATGGATCAATATTACAATGGAAAGGGACAAATTACACAAAACCACATACAAAATGTTCATATGATGTGACTTCTGTCAAATACTAAATCCAATTTTCAGAATCTTCCACAACTCCTTTGAACGTTAATAATCATGTGCTGCTAGGCTTCCAAGGCAGGCTGAAATCAGTTTTTCAGCTTTTGACCACTTTCATAT
>CASFDA010000034.1 GCA_949293335.1 uncultured Spirochaetales bacterium | reverse complement strand
TACATAATAACACACTTAACTCTTTATTTTAGCCTTTCTTGCTTTTTCCCTTCTGGCTGTTTTCCAATATTTCCTGCTTTTACCTTTTCAAATCTGCATTTACCCCTTTTGTCCTGCATTTACTTTTTCAATTAACCTTTTTTTCAAATCACGAGACCTTTCAGTCCAGAAAGATATTCAAGCGTCAATGCTGATGCTGCAATCTCTATCTTCTTCCTTTCTCCTTCTATCTCGTTCTGAAGGATCTCTATCTCCTTTTGAAGAAGATCGATTCTGGATGCATATCCGCTTTCGACTTTTCCTTCCAGCTCTTCCTTCTCCCTGACAAGAAGATTTCCCTTCTCCTCTATGTAATCAAGTCTGGCATATGAGATATCCATATTCCGCCACTCTTCCCTGACCTTCGAGGAGATCGTCCTGATAGCATCTTCTTTATCGATAAGAGCACTTTCCTTCTGGCTTTCTGCCCTCTTTACGTCATTAAGTATCTTTCCACCATCCCAAAGCGTCGTACTCAGAGATAATCCAACGTTCACACTGAACTTGTTGTCACTGAGCCAGTTCCTCTCGAAGAACGGGAACTTGTCACCACCATATGTAAGCGAAACCATCAATGCTATATCGGGAACACCGTACATGCTTCCAAGCCTCAGCCCTTTCAATCTATCGGCAACGGCAATCGCGCCATCAAGCATGCGGATGGAATCCCGTGCAGGGGAGAGGGAAAGCGCAAGAAGCTCATCTTCCCCTTTCTCGTATATCTTCCTGTATCTCTCCTCATCAGGTGTGAATGAAAATGAATTACTCGTAATGTCCTTCACTCCAGTCATGGAAGATACAGAGCTGACAAGGTTCTCGATACTTGCTTCAAGCTCTTTCAATGAATACCCTATTTCCTCACTTTTGATCTTCTGGGAAAGATATTCTATCTCTGTCGACAGCCCATTCTCATAAGAAGATTCAGCCATCACAAGAAGCTCTCCGGAAAGCTCATCCACCATGCTCATGCGCGAAGAAATATTCATAAGGTAGTAAAGGGAAGCAAGATATCCCTCAAGTTCTGTAGAGAGGCTGTTCTCTTTATCTTTTCTTTCAAGGGTCCTGAGCGAAAGCACATCATCCAGCATGAGATACGCACTCGTGATCTTTCCGCCAGCGATGATTGGCTGGGTGAAAGAGAGGTTGAACAAATATATGTCATGCTCCATGTCGAAAAGATTTATAGGAGTTGACGGGAAACCGGTGATGTAATCGCTCAAGTCCAGCGTGAAATCATTCAATATAGGATCAGACATATAGAAGCCCATTGCAGAAAACTTTATCGTCGGTGTATAAGCACCGATCGCCTCTGCCCTGTCAAGGCGTGCATTCCTGATGACTTCATCCTGCCGTCTCAGTTCCATATTCCCATAAGTAAGTGTCGCTCTCAGTTCATCGAAAGTGTATGTCCTTCCTGCATGAAGGGGAAAGGATATGATGAATAAGATAAGGAGAGGGACAAGTTTCTTCATCAGTTTGCTACCTCAAGTACGATAGGCGGTGCTTCATTTATCGTGTCGCTGATAAGCTTCACACTCTCTTCAAGACATCCAAGCTTATAACCCGGAGCATAGCAGAGAAGGTACACTTCCCTTGTATCTCCTTCCCCTCCGAACGATGGGTTCTGCGTTCCCCAAGGAATGTTGGTGAAAGAATAAGAACCGCCAGAAAGGAGGCTCGAACTGCTACTGCCGGAGGTTGTAGTGAGCGCATCAGAGTCAGGATGGAATGTCGAAAGTGAAAGATTCTCATCATTTTCGAATTTAGTTTTATCGGCCAGATATCTCGAATAGTCTGTGTAAAGCGCGACGACTGCACCCGGAACGCCATCATACTGGTCCGTATTTCCTGAACTTTCTGTCACTACACGGCCTGCCAGGGAACCGACAAATACCGTCTCGCAGGAAGTGAAGGAAAACAGAAGAACGATTAAAGCCGCGATCAGAAAAGGAAACTTCTTCATTATCATAAATCTCCAAGTGTTATTCTCTTTCCATATTTCTTCTTCATCCTTCCTCTTTCAGAGATGTAGTAGAAAGATGGAATTATGAAGAGCGTGATGAAAGTACTGGTAGTCAGACCACCCATGATTACCTGTCCCAGCGGCGCATACACCTCTGCGCCCTCACCTGTCGCGAAGGCCATCGGGATTACACCAAGAATAGTCGTGAGGCTGCTCATCAGAATCGGGCGGAGACGGGATACGACTCCGTCAGTGATGTTCTTCCTCAGCATCCGATGCTCTTCTTCAAGGGGGAGCAGACCGAATGTATCCATTCCTTTCTCAACTGTTATTCCCCTTTCATCAAGAAGTGCCATTCTGCCACTATCCTGAAGCTGGTTTATACAGTCGATCATTATGATTCCATTGTTGACAAGCATACCAGCAAGGGAAACGATTCCCAGGATAGACACCATGTTCAAGGTAGAGCCGAAGAGCGCAAGGGCAAGCGTAACTCCAATTGCGCAGAACGGGATTGTAAGCATGATCAGGATCGGATGCTTGTAGCGTTCGAAAACAATGACCATGACCATGTAGACAAGGAAAACAGCGATCAAGGATGCCCTTGCAACAGGTCCGAGGGAATCCGAAAGGAGCTCTCCCATTCCGCTTACCCGTGTAGTCACTGTCGGAGGGAGAGGGTTCTCTGCCAGATACTCATTCACTCTATTGGTGATGCCTGTCGTGCTTTCTGTCGTGAGCTGTGCGGAAATTGTGATCGTGTTGGATCTGTCGATATGATTGATCTGGCTAAGGACATTCTCAAATCTCAGATCGACGATTGAAGAAAGCGAGACATCCGAATCGAGACGGGTCTTTATGCTCAGCTCATTCAAGAGTTCATCCCTGACAGGACGATCTGTGACATCGGTCTCAAGTCTGATGTTGTAGTATTCCCCGTCAGGCGCCCTGTACTCCCCGATATCCATTCCATTGAAAAGTATGGATGTTGTAAGCCCGGCCTCCAGCCCTGTCAGGCCAAGGGATGTGAGGTATTCATAGCTCAGATCCAAAACTGCAATGTTGGCATCATAGTTCGAGTTTATCGATGTGGAGAGCACTTCATCGTCGTTTTGCAGGAAGCTCTCGATCCTCAATGCTTCATTGTATAGCTCATCCCGGTCATTGCCGACGAGCGTAAGGCCATAGCCGCCACCTGAGGAGATAAATGCCACAAGGTGGTCAAAGCCTCCGTTCTCCACGGAAAGATCGACATCAGGTATATCTTCTGCGATCTTTTTCTGCAGATCTCTTATTATCTCATGGACATCCCGCTCTCTGTCCTTCACAGGAACAAGGATCGCATGAATATTTCCTTTGTTACGTGCATTTGCGACATCGAGGATAGCAGATCCCCTGCCTGAATATGTTACGTATGTCTCAAGCTCAGGAACGTTCTCGAGCATTATATTCTCGATTTTCCTCATCGCCTCATGAGTGTCTTCATAGGAATAGTCATAAGGGAATGTAGCGTTTATATAAAAGTCATCGTTGTCCGTGGAAGGAATGAATGCAAAGCCAATTTCCGTGATCGTATAGACTGTGAAGAGCAGTATCAGGATGGCAGTCGTGATGACAAACGGCGTGTGATTGAGTACAGAACCGACAAGCTTCCTGTAGCCTGCTTCAAGCTTGTTCACACCTTTGACGAATATGTTCTCTTTTGGCAGCTTCCTCTCATTCCCATCTTTGAGGAATAGTTTCGAGAAATACGGGATGAAGATGATCGCAACAAAGAGGGACGAGAAGATTGCAAGCATGAACGTTACAGTAACAGGATAAAGAATCATCCCGACAAGACCGGAAAGTAGAGCAAGCGGGATGAAGACGACAACAGTCGTCAGGTTTGATCCGATTACTGACTTGTCAACGAGACTGGTACCGTTGAAGATGGAACTATTGAGCGAATAGAGGTAATTCCCTTCAGCATTCTTCCTCTGATAGAAACGGTATATCTGATCAAGGACAACAATTGATGCATCGACTATTGCCCCCAGGGAAACGACAAGACCGGAGATGCTCATCATATTGATCGTTATCCCCATCAGCTTCATGCCGATGAATGTAAAGAAGATCGAGAGAGGAATCGAAAGACCGATTATCAATGTCGCCTTTGTGTCATTCAGGAAGAGGAATATGACAATGATCGCGATCAAAACTCCCATGACACCAGACTCAATCACAGTCGAGAGGGAACTCGTTATGATATTCGCGTCGGCATTGATGACTTCAAATTCAAGGACATTTCCGCTACGTGCACTCTCGCTTTCAAAGAGCTGGAGTATTTCATCTGTTATGCTGAGAGTGTTTCCGTCTACCCTTTTCGTTACCTCGACGACGATCAGGCTCTCTCCCCTGCTCTCTGTGTAATACTCAGGGGTGAAATATCCGATTTCCACATCTGCAATGTCACCAAGGCGTACAATACCCCCTTCCGCACTTCCGCTTGCAGGAAGGTTCTTTATGTCTTCAAGTGTATTGTAGTTTCCGTCGAATCTCAGGTCAGAGACTCCACCCGCATATTGTGATGTGCCGAGCGGAAGAGAGAGATTGTTGCTGGAAAGCATCTGGTAGACATCAAGAATATTTACAGAGCGCGATGATAGTTCATCAGTTTTCAGCGTAATCCTGAGTTCAGGCTCTGCAGCTCCGATGGTCTCGACAGTTGAAACCCCGGCAATTCGCGTAAGCAGTGGCTTGAGTTCATTTTCGACATAGCGGCTGAGTCTTTCATAATCTCCGCCACCTTTGACAGAAAAAGTCATGATAGGCAGCATATCTGCACCACCTACCATAGCTGTCGGCTCACTGAGAAGGCCATCCGGGAGACGGGAAGAAAGACCTCTTATGCGGTTTCTCACTTCGTTGAGCATGTCATATGCCTCGACACCGTCAATGAATGAAATCGTGATGATGCCTACCCCATTCTGTGACATGCTGGTCATGCTCTTGTAGTTCGGGAGTGTCGCAAACTCATCCTCGAGCACATTGACAACTGTTTCCTCTATATCCTCGCTACTGGCACCCGGATAGATGGAGATTACATAGATCTGCGGGGTCGTAATAGTCCCCATGAAGTCAACATTCGTATCAAATACGCTCACGATTCCGAAAAGCGCAAGCGCGATCAGCACCATTCCGATTATGACAGGGTGTATTACAGAGAAGTGCGAGATTTTCACTTATCCCCTCCAACCACCCTGACTGACGCACCGTCAAAGACACGGCTCTCGCCACTTATTATGAAATCATAATCAGCATACTCATCTGACAAAGCGAAATAATCATCGTTTTCATAGAGGACTTCAGGAACAAGATACCTGGCAACGCCCTCGTCGTAATAATAGACGCCACCTTCATAATTCCTTATTCCAACAGGAAGGGAGAGTACATTCTCATGTTTCTCATAAACAATATTCACAGAGACATACATTCCGGGAATGAACAGGGACGAGTTCTCATCAAGCCGGATACGGAGAGTGAAATTCTTGCTAGTCGGATCGACAAGGGCACCCATCGAAACAACCGACGCCCCGCTTTTTACACTTCCATCAGGAATGGAGACCGTGATTTCAAGATCGTCTATATGTTCCTTTAGGGAGAAGTAGTATCTTTCAGGTATATTGAGGTCGACTATCAGCGATGAAAGATCAGCAACGACAGCGACAGGAGAAGCCGTCGATCCGATTGATCCGACACCTCCATTTTTTACGATGAGCGTGCCTGAGATTGGAGTCGTCACATTTGCATATGAAAGTTGCAGTTCGGCAAGTTCAAGCTGTGCCCCTGCTGCGTCCTTCTGCGCAGTTAGTGTATCAAGCTCCTGCCTTGATACTGCCCCACTCTCATAAAGTCTTTCTACCCGGGTCAGAGAACTCTCCAGTGCCTCATACTGGGCCTTCGCCTGAAGCATCTGTAGCTCATAGGGCCTTGAGTCGATAGAGCAGACAATATCATCTTCTTCAAGCTGATCTCCGACCTCATGATCGAATGAAAGGATTGTACCGCTCACAAATGGTACTATAGGCGCTGTCCTCTCCGGAGAAATGTAGCCAAAAAAGCCGGCCTCTTCATTGAGTGTCATGCGCTCTGCCTTACCGATCACGACCGCCGGATCGGGAGATGAGTACGTCACCCTTTCCCTATGGGAAAAGTAGTACCTGATTCCCAGTGTAGCTAATAAGAGAATCACAATTAGAATTACATATCTGATTACAGATCTGGCCCTATTCATATCTGCAAAATTTACACATTAAAACCCTAAAAACAAGATACTAAATATAAAAAATTCAGAGAGTTGTTTAAAATTAAACAAAAATGCCTCATTCTGTTTGGTTTTTCTTAAAATCTACAATTTTCATAAATTAAAAAAATCAATTTCTCTTGGGCATAGAAAAAGTTCATATGATGTGACTTCTGTCAAATACTAAATCCAATTTTCAGAATCTTCCACAACTCCTTTGAACGTTAATAATCATGTGCTGCTAGGCTTCCAAGGCAGGCTGAAATCAGTTTTTCAGCTTTTGACCACTTTCATAT
>CASFDA010000033.1 GCA_949293335.1 uncultured Spirochaetales bacterium | reverse complement strand
AGCAAAAGCCAATCAGATATATCATGACATCGTCACGGGAAGGAAGCTCATCGTCATGCAGGATGAGAACATCAGGGGATGGCATAAAGGGCTCTTTGGGAAACAGGTGCAGAACTCCGCACTCGGCACACTGAAGAGCAAGCTCCAGTCCAATCCGAATGTTCTTGTCATCGACAGGTTCTTCCCGTCGACGAGGATGTGCCCGAGCTGTGGAGTCATCAATGAGGATATCACGATCTCTGACAGGATATTCGCATGCGGATGCGGATATACTGAGGATCGTGATATCAAAGCCGCGAAAACACTGCTTCTTGCAGGAGAGCATAAGATATCCTGCACCCGTGCGGGACACACGGGAACTCCGGAGGAGCGGAAGTCAGACTTCGATACCTCGTATGAGATATGGGAGCATACTGCGAGACGCCCTGTGAAGGGAAAGAGCCCGGAAGCTCCATCCTCTAAGCATCAGCGAAGGATGGAGTAGTTCACTTTCTTTCATGCTCACAGAAAAATAAAACTGATGGAAATGTGAAAAATATGTACAACTGTGAAAATGTTTCACGATAATTTTTCACACTACCTTTAAAAATAATGCTGTTTTTAAAGTTGGCACGCACCTCGCATATAACAGGTACAGAGCAACAGTTTTTTCATACCTCCTTTGCAATGTGTGAAAAATGGAACACTGCATCGTCGGACCTCTCTCCCACCCCTTTTCAATCCGACGATGCTTTTTATTGGCTAGCCAATAAGAAAATGTGAATAACCCAATCCTTTTTGCGCGAGCGATTTAGGTGAAAACATTGCTCTGTTTTCTATAGATTTGCACCTGTTTTTTCTGTTACATTCTCTTTTCGTATGAAAGAACGAAATGCGCTTCTATTGCTACTTCTGACAGCATTCATCTGGGGAATGAGTTTTGTAGCACAGTCTGTATCTTCAGATACTGTAGGGACATTCACATTCAACTCGACGAGATTCATGCTCGGTACGATCGTGCTTATTCCATTCTCGATTCCACGTTACATGAAGTACAGAACAGACAAAGCATATATTCCATCTCTTCTGAAAGGTGGATTCTTCTGTGGCCTCTGCCTTGCACTTGCATGCATCGTACAGCAAATGGGAATCGCCTATTCCGGAGCAGGAAAAGCAGGATTCATCTCAAGCCTTTATATAATAATCGTTCCATTCATATCACTTTTCCTAGGAAGGAAAATCGAGAAGAAAATATGGATCTGTGCGCTTTTTTCAATCTTGGGACTCTATCTGTTATCTGGAGGAGATTCGAATGAGAGCCTGAAGGGTGATGCCCTGCTGATACTCTGTGCCATCTTCTTTGCGTTCCACATACTTGCAATCGATAGATTCGGAAAAGATCTGGACGGAATCCATCTTTCTGCGATGCAGTTCCTCTTCGCATCTCTTTTCACACTGCCAGGAATGCTATATGAGGCACCAAGCTGGGCTGAACTATCGGCACTTGCCATCCCAATCGGATATGCGGGGTTCTTCTCTTGCGGTATTGCATATACCATCCAAGTCGTCGCCCAGAAGTACGTAAAACCACAGAACGCAGTGATCGTACTCTCTCTGGAAAGTGTATTTGCTCTCATCGGAGGTGCTATACTTCTAGCTGAGAGGATGAGCGTCAAAGAGATGCTGGGTTGCGCTATCGTATTCGTGGCAGTGCTCGCAGCAGAACTTTCTCCCAAAAAGGAATAAAATGGCAAACTCAAGAAGAGACAGGCAGGACAGCTTCACAAAGAAGGCACACAAGGAAGGTTATCCGGCACGAAGTGTATACAAGCTTCAGGAGATAAACGATGTGCACAAACTAATAAAGCCAGGTGACAAAGTGCTCGATGTAGGGGCAGCTCCAGGTTCCTGGACGCTCTTCACGCATAGGGAACTGTTGAAAGGAAACGGGAAAATCGTCTCTGTGGACCTCAATCCCCTCTCTCTCGACCCGATGCCCCCTACCGTAACCATGCTCACAGGAGATGCCTTCTCTAAAGAGATAAGGGCGAAACTCGTCGAGATGGGTCCGTACGATACAGTCCTTTCTGATGCGGCCCCGATGACAACAGGAAACCGGACAGTAGATACCTCACGAAGCGAACGCCTCGCAGAGGAAGTATTCCTGCTTGCAGAGGAACAGCTCAAAAAAGGAGGAAATCTCGTTATCAAGATATTCCAGGGAGGAGGAGAAGCTGAATTGCTGAAAAAGATGAGAGGGAGCTTTGCAAAAGCAAAGGCCTTCAAACCGAAGGCCTCACGTGATGACAGCTTTGAGATATTCCTCATTGCCCTGGGGAAGAAATGACATCCACATTCACTTTCTTGTAGACCACCTCTATTCCATTATTGTTCAGCAGAGGAATTATCTCTCCATAAAATCGCCATAAGACAGCCCAGTAATCATCTGGCTTTGTCCATGGGCGTACTATAAGATTCAGCGCAGAGTCATTGATCGAAGATACTTCTATTGTAATATCCGGATCCGGAAGGACCTCAGGATAACTCCTCAAAAGAGAATAGATCAGCGGACGTACCTTCGACATATCGGAACTGTATGCAATGGAAACTGTCAGATCCACCCTTCGTTTATCGACGTCAGAGTAATTGATGATCGTAGATGCCCAGACAGTCTTGTTGTTCATCGTGATCTTCTTGTTATCTGAAGTCGCAAGGGTAACGCACATCAGATCAATAGCGACAACAGTACCTTCCACCGTATCTATCAGCACATAATCGCCTATCCTGAACGGATTGTTGACTGCAAGCAGGACACCTGAGAAGAAACTGCTGATTGTTTCCTGAAGGGCGAAGCCGAGAATCACACCTGTAATCCCAAGACCAGCAAGAATCGGGGTAAGATTTATTCCAAATGTCTGAATGACTGCTATAGCGGCAAACAGAGTGATCAGAGCAGATATTGTCTTGCGCATCAGCGATGCCATGACAGGTGTCATCTTCTTGCTTCTGGATGCCGCCTTGTTTATCATTCGGACAATTATTTTCCTGATCACCAGAGCCACTATGACAATGACGATGGAGATCACAATTCTCGGAACGAGTATGTGTGGAGAGAAGAATGTGACGATCTCCATCCAGAATTCCTCAAAGAAAGAGATCGCATCACCTAGTCCATCTTCAACCACAGTCACAGAATTTTCCATATACTACCTCAATTGAGCCCGGGGCAATAATCCCATCACATTGACAAAAGTGATGAGAGCATAGCAGAGAAGGCCACTGGATCTTCAGGCATAAGGCCTTCCTGAAGCAATGCATTTCCGAGAACGACAGTAGATAGTTTCCTGACCATCTCCTCGTCACTCTCCTCCTCTATCCTCTGGATCAGAGGGGAAGAAAGATTGACTTCGAGAATCGGCTTTGCCTCTGGAGCATCTGTTCCCATCTGCTTCAGTATTCTCTGCATCCTTACAGTCGGATCATTCTCATCCATTATGACGCAAGCAGGAGTGGACGCTGAAAGACGAGAGGAGATTATCACATCCTTCACCTTGCCATCCAGAGCCTTCTTCATCTTCTCTACCAGAGGTTTCTTCTCCTCTTCCCTTGCCTTCTCATCATCGCTCTTCTCTTCATCAAGTGCTCCAGACTTGTTTATGGCCTTGAAAGGAAGATCCTTATATTCAAAGAGCTGGGAAACAACTATCTCATCAATATCATCATCCATGATCAGCACTTCGTATCCCTTGTCCTTGTAGGAAGTGACGAGAGGAGATGACTTGAGCGTTGTCTCTGTACCGCCCGTGATATAATAGATGGCTTTCTGATCAGCCTTCATATGCTCTTTGTAATCATTCAGCGACACATAGCCTTCTGTCCTGGACGAATGGAACCGGACAAGTTCCAGAAGACTCTCACGGTTTGCATAATCACTGTAGAGCCCTTCCTTCAGAGGTCTGTTGTATTCCTTGATGAACTTCTCATATAGCTCAGGATTCTGTTCACTCATCTTCTTGAATTCCGAGAGAAGCTTCTTCACTGAACCATTCCGGATTGCGCCCATTACCCTGTTTTCCTGCAGGATCTCCCTGGATACATTCAATGGAAGGTCTTCACTATCTATCACGCCACGGACAAAGCGAAGATATGCTGGAAGCAGAGTCTTGTCATCATCTGTAATGTAAACTCTCTTGACATAGAGCTTCACACCAGGAGTGTAGTCTGCATAGTACATGTCAAACGGAGCTTTTGCAGGAATATAGAAAAGTGTCGTGTACTCTGTAGTACCCTCTGCCTTCGTGTGGATATAAAAGAGCGGATCCTCATTGTCGTAATAGTTGTTCTTATAGAAGTTCTTGTATTCTTCATCAGTAATCTCGCTCTTGTTTCTCCTCCAGAGGGCAGAAGATGAGTTTATCTTCTCGATCTTGTGCTCGCTAGTGCGGATAGGCTCGCCCTTCTCATCCTTGTGCTCATAGTCATAATTCACCTGATCGTACTCGAGGTAAATCGGATATGCTATATGATCTGAATACTTGCGGATGAGGCTTTCTATCTCATATCTGTTCGCATAGCTGGATCCATCCTCATTCAGATAGAGGACAATGGTAGTTCCATTTCCTTCCCTCTCAGCCTCTTCTATTGTGTAGGTACTTTTGCCATCGCTTGTCCATTTGTAGGCCTTATCCTCGCCTGCCTTCTTGCTCGTGACTTCGATCTTGTCGGCAACCATGAATGCAGAATAAAAACCAACACCGAACTGTCCGATGAGATTACTGTCCTTCTGATCGCTCTCCTTGAGAGAAGAAAGGAACTTTTTCGTTCCGCTCTGTGCTATCGTGCCGAGATCATCTTCAAGTTCCTTTTCGTTCATTCCAAGGCCATTGTCCTTGATAGTCAGGGTTCTCGGATTATTCTCCGTAAAAGATATATCTATCCTGAACTCATTCTGGAAATCCTTGTATTTCTCGTCTGTCAGGGAAAGGTATCTGAGCTTGTCGATCGCATCAGATGCATTGGAGATCAACTCCCTGAGGAATATCTCCCTGTTTGAATATAGCGAATGAATAATAAGCTGAAGCAGGTCAGTTACTTCAGTCTTGAATTTCTTACTTGCCATTCTTTTCTCACCTCACAACAGAAAAAGATATTAACAGGATCAGAAAACGGCAATTCTTGACCGGAAATGAATGGGATGACTATCTTCTGAATATGGTAAAGATCTCTCCAGCATACGACAAAATAGAGAAAGTGCAGGAATTATTCAAAGAATACACATCTTTTCTTGTAAGTACAGATAGTGTTTTCAGTGCCTACCTTGAATTACAGAATTACGATGAGGAAGAAAAGGATCCGGCAAAGAAATACGCCCCTCCTCACGGACGCTTGTTCCTGGCATATCTTGATGATGAAGCAGTCGGAGTGATCGCACTGAGAATGATAGACAAGGACAAATGCGAACTCAAACGTCTTTACGTGAAGAAAGAAGCAAGAGGCAAAGGGATAGCCCGCATGCTGGTCGAGAAATTGATCGCAGAGGCCAAAACCATTGGATACAAAACAATGTACCTCGATTCCTTGCCTCAGCTGGATGATGCAATTGCCCTGTATAGGAAAATCGGCTTTTCAGACACAGAACGATACAACAGGAGCCCATGCGAGAACACCATATTCATGAAGCTTGATCTCACTTAACTGAATTGGAGAAATATGTTCTCTGGTGTTATCCTTTTTCCATGGACTTCTCTAAACCAGACAATGCAAGAAAAGTAAACAGACTCAAAGTTCTCTCCCTTTTCAGAAAAGAAGAGGGAATAGGAAGAGCTGAGATAGCAAAACTCATAGGAATAAACAAAGTTTCTGTATCAGAGATGGTGGATAGTCTTCTGCAAGAAGGTTATCTGTATGAAAGTGGCAAGGAGAAGGTGGCCAAAGGCAGACCAAAGACCAGACTGTCGCTCAACGGAGAGAAGGGAGCGGTCATTGTATTCTCCTTCCAGAACAAAAATGTCATCGCCCTGCTCGGCGATCTCAAAGGCAGGATCATACGGATAGAGATCCTCTCTTACGGACAGGACCTCGGGGAAAACTTGAACTCAACCTATGAGAAGATGAAAGAATCAACATCTGCCGCTATTCTAGGAGTCCTCATTTCATCTGACGAAGCAATTGATGCGGAACTTTCATTCCCATATGTCTGGAAAAGAAGGATCGAGAGCCTTGTGAGAGGTGAACAGGACACATTCTGTGAAGAACTGGAAGATACACTGTTTCTTGCCATAGGGAGAGAGATCACAGGAGAGATTTTCAGGAACGGCGAAAAAATAATACTTACCTCAATCGGACATATGAGGATAAAAAGAGGTGCGATATGCAGCAAGGGGCACGAGGGCTGTCTTGAAGGATATTTCTCGCTCTATGCCTATGAGAAGAAAGGAAAGGATCTGATGCTTGAAGAGGAAAACTATCTCAGGAGCGATGAAGTCCTCTCTTACCTCAGGGAAAATCTACGGGTACTCTCCTCTGCCCTCCTTACGCTTTCAGAGGTGCTTTCCGTAAAAAAAGCTGTCCTTCTTGGAGATGGTGCAGATTTTCCTGATGATTTCCTATTGTCAATCAACAAAATGCTTAAAGAAAACTCATCAGAGCTAGATGTGAGGAAAGGAGATGCGAAGGCAAAAGGTGAAATCGGGGGATCCCTGGATCTCGCATTAGATGAATTCTTCTTTAAGAAAGACCTGCTCTCGTCCCTTTCCTACATCGAAGGGATCACCTCCGTTTCCTCGACCTGAAGACGAAGAACGACAGAAGCAGACTCAGGAAAAGAAGATAGTAATTCTCCCAACCGAACAGGATATAAGCAGTGATGATCGGAGCGCCTGTTATCAGCAATGACATGATGAGGCTCATCGGCAACGAGAATGGCTCATAGGCATGTCCCCTTATTATCGAGACTATAGTAAACAGGATAATTATCAGGACAAACTCCATGAGGAGAGTATATGAAATGTCATTCAATCTTCTATCAAGCCAGGCAGCATCCCTCTCTTCAGGAACTTTTTCCACAGCAGGTTCTTCTACCATCGCCTCTCCCTCAGACACCTCTTCTGCAGGAGCGATAGGAATAGAAGGTATCTCATCAGCTTTAGCCACCTCTTCAATGCTATCTGTTTCCTGCGATGCCACTTCCTCTTCATTCATGCGCCTTATCTGCTCAACCAATTCCCGAGGAGTTACAGTTGCTGTATTGTCTGACGGAATATTCTCATCACTTGAATCCTGAACAGATGCATCTATAGCTACCTCTTCCTGCTGTATTGTCACATTTTCAGAGAAAGTCCTCTCAGCTTCCCTGATCACAGGAGATGGCATCCCGGATGAGAGATCCTCCACAATCACATTCTCATTCTCTATCCTTCCATCTAGAGAAGGTACTGTATCCATTGTCGTGCAGGAAAAGAGAATAAGAACAAACACCAATATGGAGGAAAGTTTGACCATGACGAGTATGATAACACAAATCAGGTTAGTGAACTACCCACACTTAAGAAGAGCGGGCTTCCGGCTTCAGCGCCAGCTGCTTGCTCAGGAAAACCTACTCAAGTCTTACGTTAGCTCCACCGGAGTACATATGCGTTCCACATACGTGCAGAGATTTTCCTGCCCTGCAAGCAGCTAATTGAAGTATACAATACGATTCATCTCCATTCTATAGAGATATGGAGTCTTCTCGATATTTTTTGATAAAAAAACCGCTGGATTCCAGCGGCAACCTCCTTGTCCCTTCTAGGGATCACTCCTCTGTATGCGGAAAAACATCAGTACAGAATTGAACATTAATATTCTCTCATGGTCCAAGTCAAAAAGCAAATAAAATCTTCAAAATTTTATTTATTCAAATAAGTTATTTAAAGCAAAACTATTAAATGGAAAAGTACACAAAGAATGCGGAAACCTTAACGCAAAATCTTGAGCCATGTCCTATATATTTTTAAATACATAATGGTATATAATCTTTTCACATGAAACTTATTGATACCAGAAACAGTGTCGGGTGCGTAATTCCGCATGACATGACGGAAATAGTCAAGGACAAAAGAAAGGGAGTCCTTTTCAAAAAGGGACATGTAATCAAAGAAGAAGACATACCAAGGCTTCTAGACATCGGGAAGGAACACATATTTGTTCTTGAAATGCCAGAAGGAATGATGCACGAAGATGAGGGAGCGAAGATCCTCGAGAAGATAACCAGAGGGCAGAACCTCTCTTCTGGCGATGTGAGCGAAGGAAAGATAGAGCTCAAAGCAGAATGCGACGGACTATTGAAAGTCAACGTGAGGAAACTCAATGCGATAAACAGTCTCGGAGAGCTGATGATCGCGACAAGACTTAGTGGTTTTCCTGTGCACAAAGGGGACAAGGTCGCTGGCATGAGGACAATACCGCTCATAATATCGGACGAGAAGATGAAGAAAGCTGAAGAAATCGCCGGAGAGGAAAAGATAATAAACATCATTCCTTTCGAGAAGATGGATTATGGGCTGATCACGACGGGGAATGAGATCAAGAGCGGCAGGATAAATGACACTTTCTCACCAGTAATCGAGGAGAAGATGAGAGAATACTCGTCAGCGATGATAAGCCATATATATCCCGGAGATGAAGAAGAGGAGATAATCGACGGGATAAACAAACTGGTTGAAGAGAAGGTTCCCCTGATAATCCTCACAGGAGGAATGAGTGTCGATCCTGACGACAGGACACCTGGAGCGATAAAGAAAAGCGGAGCGGAAATTATCTCGTACGGTTCTGCGGTACTCCCAGGGGCGATGCTCCTTGTCGCATACAAGAAAGACTCTACCATATTAGGGCTTCCAGGGTGCGTGATGTACTCAAAGAGGACAGTTTTTGACATTGTCCTTCCTCATGTGATGGCACGAGAAAGGATCACGAAAGAATTCATTTCCACACTTGGAAACGGCGGCTTCTGCCTTTCCTGCAAAGAGTGCCATTTCCCGAACTGCATGTTCGGCAAGGGAGGAAGCGATGTATAAGGCATACATTCTCACAATCTCAGACCGTTCATACCGGAAGGAAAGAGAAGATGGAAGCGGCGTGAAAGCAATCGACATACTTGAAAACGCGGGATACGAGATTGCTGGATATGAAATACTTCCTGACGAGAGGGACATGATCTCCAACAAGCTCAGGGAAATCGCAGATGAAAGCCTTGCATCTGTCGTTTTCACTCTAGGGGGTACAGGTTTCTCTGAGCGGGATGTCACTCCAGAAGCGACAGAGGATGTTCTGGAAAAGAATGCTCCGGGAATTTCCGAACTTCTCAGGAGAAACGGGGAAAGAAGCATCCTGTCACGCGGTGTCTCCGGACTGAGGAAGAAGACGCTGATCATCAATCTTCCGGGTAGCCCGAAAGCTGTAAGCGAATCACTCTCGCTTATCAAAGAAGTAATCAAACATGGCCTTGACGTTCTCTCAGGAAACGTCAGGGACTGTGCCAAGGAGGGAAAATAAATGAAAAAATTTCTTGTACTTGTTTTTCTGCTCCCTGCCCTGTTCGCCCCACTCTATGCGCAAGGGGCAAATGAAACAAGCGAAGGACAAAAGGATCTGATAGTATTTGCAGCGGCAAGTCTCACCGAGACAATGGACGAGATCATTCCCCTTTATGAGAGCGAACATCCCGAATTGAACATCATCGCGACATACGACTCATCAGGAACGCTGAAGACGCAAATTGAACAGGGGGCATTGTGCGATCTCTTCATCTCTGCGGGACAAAGACAGATCGACCAGCTGGACATCTCTTCTGATGAGAGCAAGAACCCGACTAGACTCGATTTCGTCGTTTCAGGAACAAGGACGGACCTCCTCGAGAACAAAGTGGCACTTGCAGTGCCTGATGGAAATCCAGCGATGATCGAGAGTTTCAGCGACCTCGCATCCAGACTTGAGAACGGGAATGTTTTCATGGCCATGGGAAATAGCGACGTGCCTGTAGGACAGTACACCAGTGAGATCCTCACCTATTACGGTCTGGATGAGGAGACTCTTGCCAACCAAGGACTCATCACATACGGTTCAAATGTAAAAGAAGTTACAGTCCAGGTCAGCGAGAATAGTGTTGATTGCGGAGTAATCTACCAGACCGATGCATATAGTGCCGGACTAAGCGTCATCGATACAGCGACCCAGGAAATGTGTTCCCCTGTCATCTATCCTGCAGCAGTAATCAACAGTGGAAACGCAACAGAAGAGGCGAAGGCATTCCTCGAGTATCTGAAATCATCCGATGCGATGGCTGTATTTGAGAGTGTAGGATTCTCCCCTGTCAACTGATATGGATCTGTTTCCCCTATACAATTCACTCAGGATAGCGGCAATCAGTTCGGTTCTGGTGTTCTTCATCGGAATCCTATCTGCCTACTATGTGGCGAAGCTACCAAAAGTATTGAAGGGAATATTTGATGTGGTACTCACACTTCCCCTAGTACTTCCTCCAACAGTCATCGGATACTTCCTTCTGGTCATATTCTCGACCAGAAGGCCATTCGGATCATTCCTGCTGGAGTACGGGATCAAATTTGTCATGACCTGGTATGGGGGAATAATATCCTCATTCGTCGTTTCCTTTCCCCTGATGTACCGCACAGCCAGAGGTGCTTTCGAGTCTTTCGACATCACGCTGAAAGAGGCAGGAAGAACGCTAGGTTTGAAAAAAAGCTACATATTCTGGCACATCGAGATTCCGGCAGTCAGGGACGGCATACTTGCAGGAATAGTCCTCTCATTTGCCAGGGCACTTGGTGAGTATGGTGCAACCAGCATGCTCATCGGGTACACGCCAAGACATACAGCGACTATATCAACTACCGTATACCAGCTCTGGAGGATCGGCAACGATGAGCTTGCATTCAAATGGGTAATGGTGAACCTCATGATATCTATAGTCGTCCTCTCTTTCGTGAACCTCTTTGAAAACAGGAAAAAGAAGGAGGGAAGAAAGGGATGAAGCTGATAGTGGACATAAAGAAAAAGCTTCCGGGGTTTTCTCTCGAAGTTGCATTCTCGCTAGAGGATGGAATTTCATCACTTTTTGGACCTTCCGGGAGTGGCAAGAGCCTGACTCTCAGAACGATCGCAGGAATAATCGACCCTGACGAAGGGTATATTGCACTCAATGGCAACGTTCTTTTTGACTCTAAAAGGAAAATCTCAGTTCCACCAGAGAAAAGGAACATCGGATACCTTTTCCAGAATTATGCCCTGTTCCCGACGATGAAGGTAGAAAAGAACCTCTCGCTTGGCGCGAAAAAGGAAAAGGACAAGAAAAAGAGAAAATTGGAAGTCCAGAATATGGCAGATCTATTGTCGATTTCCCATCTTCTTGACAAATATCCATTTGAACTTTCTGGAGGAGAAGCACAGCGTGTCGCAATCGGCAGAATGCTGTTGTCAAAACCTGATTTCCTTCTCTTTGACGAGCCATTCAGCGCTCTCGATGAATCACTTAAGATCAAGATCGAACCCGAGTTTGCGAGGATTGTGAAGGAGAGCGGGAAATCAGGACTTCTGGTAACCCATTCCAAAAGAGAGGCAATGCATCTTTCAAAACACCTGTTTCTTATTTCAGGAGGACAAATAGAAAAAGAAGGAGATCTTCCAGACATCTACTGGAATCCTGGAACAAAAAATGCCGCGGAACTGTTCGGACACCAGAACATACTGACAATTGAGAATGGACAGATAGCAGCGTTGGCCAGAAAACAGGAGAAAGCAGGAAAAAGCAAATACATACTCGTCCATTCCTTCAAGGAAACAGAGGAAGAAGCGAACGTGATCGTACTTTCTTCCCTTCCTGACGAAAACGGATTCCTGCACAACATCCAGAGTCTTATTGACTCAACAACCTTCACATATAACAGAAGAGAGAGGGCAGAGGACGGAACAAAGCTTTCTTTGATACCAAATGAGTACTCTTTCCTGGAATTTTGAGAAAATAAACACAAAAGTTCTCGTCCAAGCGTTTATAATCACAAAAAACAGGAGAACAAAATATGCGTGCCAATATCATATTCCATTCAATTTCAGGAAACCTTTACCTCATCGCAGAAGCTTTCAAGGAAGGGCTGAGGAACAACGGAATTGATGCCAGATTATATCGTATAGAGGATGAAGACCTGCATGTTCTCGCAGCGGAACGGAATGATGTCAATGAATACTACGAGGAGATATTCAATCTGCCGGTAGCAAGCAATGAGAAGTTGATCAGTGCAGACCTCATAATGCTCGGCATCCCAAGCAGATTCGGAATGCCCACAAGCGAAGAGAAGGTCTTTCTTGACAAGACATGGCCTCTTTATGAAAAGAAAAGCCTCAAAGGAAAACTTTATTACCCATTTGCAACAAGCCTCATCAGTTATCAGGATGCGCAGAATGCAATACAGAGCGTCTCTGTATGGGCCAGCATGATGGGACTCAGGACTGTAGACTACCCGCCTTACACACACAAAGACGGGATAATGATGCCTAACAGGCCTGGTGAGATAATCACAAAAGTAGCAGATGCCCTGGCAACTGCTGTCAGGACCTCATAGACCGGCCCAGACAGGAATTATTCCTTCAAGGAGAGAGGAGAACATATCCTTTGCCCTCTCTCCTGTCTCAAGCACTTCCCTATGCGAAAGGGGTTCTTTCGCAATGCCTGCAGCCATATTCGTCAAAAGGCTGAGCGCTAGGACATCCATCTTCATCTGAGATGCAGCTATCGCTTCGGGAACGGTAGACATCCCGACAGCATCGGCACCAAGTATCCTTGCCGCATTTATCTCACTTGGTGTCTCGAAATTGGGACCAGAGAAGAACATATACACACCTTCCCGGAGAGTATGACCATTCTTTCCAGCGATCTTCTTCGCAAGTTCCCTCAGTTTCTCAGGATAGGTATTCGTCATGTCAAAGAATCTTGGCCCTATCTCCTCTTCATCGATTTCCCTCGACGGGCTATCCATCACGAGCTTGATATGATCCTTGAGAAGCATCAGATCCCCGACCTTCCAGTCCTTGTTAACACATCCAGCAGCATTTGACAGAAACAGTTTCCTTATCCCCATCATGCCGAACGTCCTTATCGGGTAGCTGACCTCTTCCATTGAATATCCTTCATAGAAATGAAAGCGTCCGCTCATCATCAGGACAGGAACAGATGAGATCATGCCATATATCAGTTTTCCACAATGACCTTTTACAGTGGAGACAGGAAAATGCGGGATCTCGCCATATGGAATTTCAATTCTGGATTCTGCCCTATTTGCAAATTCCCCGAGCCCGGATCCCAGAACAAGAGCGATCTCTGCTTTTCTCCCACCAAGTCGCTTTCTGATATATTCTGCGCTCTCTTCGAGCATTGGAACTATTTTCTTCATATTAAAATTCTAACTTAAGAACATAGTGTTTTGTACAAATATTGGAAATGTAATGTAAGTGGTCTTTTTTAAAACAACACCCTGAAAGATTGCATGAAAATCTCAAAATTCATAGAATCCTCTCAAAAAGCAACTGAAACAGGGAAAATCGAATGGGAAGACTATACAGACTATCTGAAAAGGACAATGTGGCAGTAGCTGCTTACGAGATGACAAGAGGGGATGTCGAGAAAGACGATAATGGAGTGATAACTATCCTCTCTGAAGTCCCAAAAGGATTCAAGGTAGCGACAAAAGATATTGATGCGGGAGAGGATATCATCAAATATGGTTTTCCCATCGGAAGGGCCACGAGGCACATAGAAAAAGGGGAAGTGGTCCACACCTTCAACATGACGACAAATCTGGGATCACGGGAAGATGACTTTTCCTTCACTCCGGATGAGGAGAAAAAGGTAGATGAGAAAAGTGTTCCCAGGATCATGGCTTACAAAAGGGAGGATGGAAGGATCGGATGCAGAAATGGCATCTGGGTAATCCCCCTCTCCCTGAATCTCAATATCCTCTCCGCGGAACTCAGAGATTGGGGAAACATGGAACTTAATGTTCCAGATGGAATACACTCATTTCCGCACGCACACTCGCAAAGCCAGTTCGGAGAGGACAAGGACTTCATACTCCTTCTTTTCAGATTGATAACCCATCCTGACAATGGAGGGGTACTCCTTTTGGCACTGGACAGCGACAAGGAAGCTATAGAAAGCCTGCTGGGTAATTTTCCCCTTGAAGAAGAAAGGCTCAAAATACTTTTTGCAGATCAGGTCAAGGATGAAAAGGAAGAAGGAAAGAAACTCCTTGCAAAGCTTGCTGAAAAAGTGAAAGAAGACAAAAGAAGTTCAGAAAGTCTTTCGAAGCTTGTGATCGGATTGAAATGCGGGCAGTCTGATGCGCTCTCTGCGATAACATCAAACCGTCTGATCGGTAACCTCGCTGACTATTTCTCATCAATCGGTGCATCCGTGATCCTCACAGAAGTTCCAGAGATGCTTGGTTCTGCAAGGAACCTTCTCGAAAGGGGAAAGGATGAAAAGACAAAGGACAAGATCCATAACCTCATCGAGCGTTACAGGAAATTCCTTGAAAGCGAAGGAAAGAAATTGGGAGAAGCATCTCCCCTGCTCCGCCTGGAGGGAATAAGCACAGAGGAAGAAGAGTCCATGGGAGCTGTACAGAAGGCAGGACGATCCAAGATCAACGATGTGATCGAGTATGGCGAGCTTGTCAGGGAAAAGGGAGTCACGTTGCTTTCCGCATCCGGAAGTGACGCAGAGACATCAACCGCACTTACACTCTCTGGAGCGAATGTGATCCTCTTCTCCACAGGAGTCGGAACTCCATATGGAGCACCCGTTCCGACGATAAAGTTCGCGAGCAGCAGGGAACTCTGCGAAAGAAAACCGAACTGGATCGACTTCGACGCCTCAAGGATAATGAAAGAAGACAAAGATGCAGTTGCCCTCTCAGCGCTCTCTCTTATAATTGCAATTGCATCTGGCGACATAAGAGCAAAGAATGAAATCAACGGGAACATGGAGATTGCATACAATTGCAATGACATCAAGTGATGATCATCCTCTTTCCGGTTTTTTCTTCTCAATCAACCGTACAGCAAAATACATGCATCTCCAGAGTAATGCCGCAATCAACGGAAAAAAGAGAAGGTAATAGTTTCCGAAAACCGAAGAGAGGAGACTCAGCGGATTTCCTTCTCCTCCACCATTGAGGAACATGAAGTTCGTTCCGAAGTGCTTGTTGAAGAAATAGAGAGGAATCATATAGACGAGCAGAAAAAGGATAGACGGCCAGAGATTCCTCGCGTTTGGTCTGAATCCATCAGATAAAAGAAGTATCGGATAGAGCATCAGGAGGCCATGAACAGAGACGCTATGCAACGTCATGAGGGCATACGGAGGAAGCGAAGCCCAAGAGGGAAACAGCTCTGCCATCAAGGCGGCAGGAAGAGAAATAGCAAAAAGATACTCTTTCAGATATTTGTTATCGGGAAAGAGGGAAGCAAAAGCTGTCACGAAAATATCTATCGAACAGAGATGAAGAGGAAGATAACCAGCCCAGTATTGCCCCGTCGAGACCAGGAACACAACCTTCACACCTTCATCAAGCAGCAGGAGAATTGCAACTGTAACAAATATGTGCCTTTTTCTCTTTTTGTCACCTTTTATGAAAAGCCTTCTTACAAGCCATATTGTCAGGAACACTGCAAGAAGATGGATCAGATGAGGAAGGGAATAGAGAGAGAAACCTGCATCAGGAGGTACGCTTTCTGTTGTATAGAAGAAAGGATTCATTTCTCCTTCTCTTCTTCAACGATCTTCACACCGGAAGAGGTTCCGAGTCTCGTGGCGCCAGCTTCTATCATCATCAGGGCATCGGCATAACTTCTTATTCCACCCGATGCCTTTACTCCCATACGAGGAGAGACAGAACTTCTCATCAGACGGACATCTTCAACTGTTGCACCACCTTTAGAGAATCCTGTGCTTGTCTTTATGAAATCAATTCCAGCTTTCTCTGCGAGAGAAGACAGCCTGACTATCTCTTCCTTTTCAAGAAGACATGTTTCGAAAATCAGCTTCAGGACGTGGCCTTCAGTGGCAGAACGCATCGATAGAAGTTCATCCTCGACCCATTTCCAGTCATGTTCCTTCACCTTTCCGATATTTACAACCATATCGATCTCATCTGCACCATCTGTTATGGCCTTTTCTGCTTCAAAAGCCTTTGCTTCAGTGCTCATTGCACCTAGAGGAAAGCCGACAACGGAAGTTATCTTCAGAGCATTCCCTTCCGGTATTCTCATTTTCACATAAGAGACCCATGAACTATTCACGCAGACAGAATGGAAGGAGTACATTAAAGCTTCTGAAACAAGTCTATCTATCTCTGATGAAGTTGCATCTGCCTTCAAGAGTGTATGATCAATATACGATGCGATTCCCATAATATCTCCTTTTGGTAATGTTAACCAAATAGAGGAGAACTTGAAAGCATAAAGCAGAAGCCTTAAGCTTTTTTCATGCACGACTATCCAATTCTCAAAGCATTCGGTGATGCATTCACTTTTCTGATGCTCCTGCTGCTTTTCCTTAATCTGCAGCAGAGGAAACACAAACACAGCTATGTAAAAAGGAGGGCGCTCCTTCTTCTTGCTAGCATGTACCTTTCCGCATACATATTCCTGATTGTCATAGAACACTTCCAGCTTCCGCCCTATCTCGAATTCGTGGTACTGGCTGTCGCCATAATCCTGGTAATCATATTCAGGAAAATCTATTTCCCTTTCAGATTGAAATGCAGCAAATGCGGGAAAAAGATGGATTTCAATCAAGCCCTCTCTTCTGATGACAACCTCTGCATCGATTGTCATTACGAAAAATACCCTGACGAGAGGCCAAAGGAAAAAGAAGAAAAGAAAGTAGAGGTTGCGGAAAATGATTTCAGCAATTTTGACAAGGTATCCATGATTGACTGGGATCTCTGGGAGGCAGAAGAGAGATGCACACTTCTCTATCTGATGGACAAGGAGAACAACAAGGTGCTTCTCATAAAGAAGAAAAGAGGGATGGGCAAAGGTCTGATAAATGGACCTGGCGGACACATTGAACTCGAAGAGACAAAGTATGAGGCTGCCATAAGGGAGATGAAGGAAGAGACAGGACTTACAGTCAGCCGGGACGACCTTATCGACATCGGAAGCCTTCGCTTCCAGTTTCAGGATGGTCTTTCTATGATCGGTTATGTCTTCATCGCATACAAATACTCGGGGACGTTGCTCGAAGAGACAGACGAGACAGAACCAGTATGGACTAACATCTCCTCACTCGATTATTCAAAGATGTGGGAAGACGATGTGATGTGGCTTCCATATGCCCTTGAAGGCAAGAAACTTGAAGGTTACTTCATCTTCTCCGGAGAAAAGATGATCGACGGCAAGGTGGACTTTGTCACCGATGAGAGCTGAGACAGCCCTAGGTCTGTGGAATGCCTCTTCCAGTACATTTCATGAAAGGAAAACACCTCTTGAGATCAAGAGGATGATAAAAAGCGCGTACGCACTGGGAATAAGGACATTTGATACAGCATATTCTTATCAAGATGCATCCAGTCTCCTCTATTCTGCTCTCCAAAATGAAATGGCAAACATTACTGTGATATCAAAAGTCATGCCTGTACCCACACTCCGAAAAAAAACAGAAAGTGAGTTGAAGCGGCTGAGGAGAGAGTATATAGATGTTCTCCTCATACACTGGCCCGGGGGAGAAAGTGACATATACAGATCACTGGAAATAATGGACAGCCTGCTGAAGGAAGAAAAGATAAAGGGGATCGGGTTGAGCAATTTTCCTTATGACCTCTTCTTGAAATATAAAAAAGACTTTCCTGTCACTTATTCTGAGGATGCATGTTCTATCTTCTGGAAAGAAAAGGAAAAAGAAGATGTAAAGAGGATAGCATACGGAATAATGGGATTCGGAGCCCTCTATGGAAAGAATACTTCGCTCTTCACGACCGGCAACGGAGGAAAGGCACATTTTGAAAAGATAATCTCCTTCCTTGATTTTCTTGAAACAAAATACAGTGCTTCAAAGGATGAGATTGCCTTGTCATATGCAAAGGAAAAAGCTGATGTGATCCTTCTCGGATGCCATAGCATTGACAACATCAGGCGACTGTATCTCTCATCCCTTGTACTCGACAAAAGCGATATCCTTCTTCTAGACAGTCTTGCAGAGATGACGAGAGGAAAGACAGGGAAAGAGAATGTGTTCGGACACAACTGGAGGCAGGATGGACGTAATTGACAAAAGAACAGAAGCAGAAATTGAAGTCAGGAAATCACGTTTCATAGCAATCGCCATGCCTACAGGAACCCTCGAAGAGGTCAAGGAGCATGTGAGGGAAATCTGGAAAGAACACCCAGGGGCAACCCATGTGGTTCATGCTGCTGTAATTGGCAAAAGCGGTACTCTCTATTCATCTTCAGATGACAGGGAGCCCAAGAATACTGCGGGACGGCCGGCTCTGGAGGTGCTCAAAGGCTCAAACCTCACAAACATCACAGTTCTCATAGTCCGTTATTTCGGCGGAACGCTGCTTGGGACAGGAGGACTGGTGAAGGCATATTCAGATGCGACAAAGGAAGTACTGAAAAAAGTCGAAAGGCATCCGCTCGTGTTCCTTTCCAGCTTCTCTGTCAGTTTTCCATACAGTTATTTCACACAGATCAAGAGACTCTACAGTGCAGAGGATGTCAGGATAGTGGATTCAAATATGAATGAACTTGTTACTCTTTACTGCAAAGTCGACGAACAGAAACTGGAGAAGATAAAGAAATCTACACTCGATATTGGTGATGGCAAGATACTATTCAAAGAGGTTTAAATGTATATTTCCTGTCAAAACCAGACATTTTCTCACCTTCCTTACGGTCACTTCTTTCAATGAATTTGACAAGGAGGGAAATCACTTTCTCAAGAGCAAGCTGGGAAACCGAGTCTGCAGTATCCTCTTCCGTGTGTGAAGGATTCTCCGAAGAGGGGACTACAGAAGTGATCGTCACTGCGGGAATCTGCATCTTCGCCGCGACAGATGCATCGCTAGAACCGAACAAGAGCCCGGGATCTATTGTCTTTACTCTGTAACCAAGATCAGATGAAAGGGCGGAGAGAGATGAGATGAGCATATTATCCAGAGGAACGAAGCCGAAACCATCCCTCTTCAGGAGATACAACTCATCGTCAAAATAGATTGAGTCTATATTGATGAGTAAAAGATTATCTTTATCGTCTAGTTTCTCAAAGTATGCCCTGGCTCCCTGTTCCCCGATCTCTTCTCCATCGAAAGAGGCAAATACAAGAGCTGTCTCCTCTGGCCTGTTCTTCTCAAAATATTTTGCGACAGCCAGCATGACAGCTATTCCAGATATATTGTCCCCTATCCCAGGCGAATACTTGTCTGAGTAAACGGAAAGGACGCGGAAGGAATATACAGATAACGCGAGACCGAAAATCAGAAGAATGGAAGTAATCACTGAAGGTCTGTTTGGCAAGAACAGAACACTTGAAAGAGACTCATGGAGAATGAGGAAAAGTGAAAGCACGAAAAGATATAAAAGGGAAACGAGGTTAAACAAACTCATTTTCTGCCCGTTGTCTTTTTGCATGATCCTTGCGCTATCAAGGTGCGATGAAATCATGACGCACCTCTTCTTTTCCCCCTTTGGCTCAATGGTTGCTATCACATTGCTCCCCTGCCCTCTTTTTTCAAAAAGTCTCAACGTCCCCTTTATCACATCGTAGTACCAGAGGAAGAACATCCCGACAGAGAGGATAAGTGCAATATAAGGCAGGCCGAAAAACGAAAAAACGAAAGAAGCTGTCAGCAGGAAAGGAAAAGCTCTGGTCCAGGTTTCTCCCGCACGCCTGTTTCCAGTAAACTCAACCACTTTGGAATCTATTCCAAGAGAGGAAAACGATGACTCGATTATAGACGCAAACTTCCCTGATTCCTCAGAGAGCGATGGACGGGGCCCGAAAGAAGACAATTCCTTCAAAAGGGAATATGCCCACTTGGAAAGTGCCTGGGGAGAAAAGCTCTCATCTATCCGATAGACCTTCTCTTCCCCTTTTGCCTTATCCCTCTTATTATCCTCTTTCTTCCCGAACATCCACTTGAACATATGTGGAATTATACTGTTTTCCCTGAACATGTAGAAAGCAATACACCGATAGTCAATTGATTATTTTTCCAGTGAAATTATCATTTGATTAAGAATGGGAAAAGAGAAAGAATTCGCCATTGATGGCAAGACAGTGAGACTTCTTATGGGGAAAGATCTAGAGAGTCCAGTAATCTATCTCCATACTTTTTCAGATGAGGCTGATAATATCTGGAAAGAACTGGAGAAAATAGGCTCATCCGGGTTTTCTCTTGTCTCGGTCAGCGGACTTGACTGGAACTCTGATATGAGCCCATGGCCAGCTTCTCCTGTATTCAGAAACTCAAATCCTTTTCTAGGCAAGGCAAATGAGTACATCCGATTCCTTACAGATGAGATCATTCCAGAAGCAGAGAAAGAAATGAGGAATATTCCGTGGAGAGGAATAGCTGGTTACTCGTTATCCGGACTGTTTGCTCTTTACACGCTTTACAGGACAAATTTGTTCTCAAGAGTCGCATCCATCTCCTCCTCTCTCTGGTACCCAGAAGTTTACGAGTACATGACCTCCTGCAAAATGCAGAGAAAACCCGACTGCATTTACTTTTCTATCGGAAACAAGGAAAAAAGGTCAAAAAATCCATATTTGAGAAATGTTGAGGCAAACACACTGAAAATCAGGAATTATTGTGAAAGTCTGGGAATAGACACGTGCTTCACGCTAAATGAAGGAAATCATTACGAAGATTCAGAAAAGAGAATAGCGCTAGGGCTGTCATGGATATCGGGATGGGATGACTCTTTCGGAGAGAGAGGGATTCGAACCCTCGGTAGCAAATAATCACTACAACGGATTTCGAGTCCGTCTCCTTCGACCTCTCGGACATCTCTCCTCTATACGAGACCAAGAGGATTCGAACCTCCGACCCTCAGTTCCGCAAACTGATGCTCTATCCAGCTGAGCTATGGTCTCAATATTCGGAAAGGGGGGGATTCGAACCCCCGGACCCGTTACCAGGTCAACTCCTTAGCAGGGAGCCCGATTCGGCCACTCTCGCACCTTTCCAAACAGCTTACATAATTCGGAGAGAGAGGGATTCGAACCCCCGGTGACTTTCGCCACTCTTGTTT
This sequence comes from uncultured Spirochaetales bacterium, assembly GCA_949293335.1. GTDB lineage: Bacteria > Spirochaetota > Spirochaetia > Sphaerochaetales > Sphaerochaetaceae > Ornithospirochaeta. The sequence continues at coordinate 87,075 of CASFDA010000033.1, read as the reverse complement.
TCAAGACAAGCGCCTTCGACCGCTCGGCCATCTCTCCAAAGCAAGCTTTATTATAATATGTAAACCATTTCGTTCTTGTCAAGAGCAGATAAAAAGGCAGATTTCTAGTCAGCATCTAGTTTTAGCTCGCTGAAATTCTGTTCTTTTTGTAGAATTGTGTATTTCTGTTCCTATTGGCTTTCCGTTCTTTCTGCGGAGAATGAGCTTAATTATAATCTAGCTATGATTGCTCTTGTCCTTATACTGCTTATTCTTTTCCTCATTCCTCTTTTCTTCATGCTTTTTGCACTTTTAAAAGGAAACGGAAAGAAAAGGAAAAAGAAAAAATGCGGTCCTGATGAGGATGAATACAGAAAACGAAGAAGAAAAATCAAAATCGAGAGCAGGAAGGAGAGAAAAGAGAGATTCAAGAACGCAGAAGAAGAGCTTCTTGAAATGAAAAATAGCGATGGCCTCCTCTTGCGGGGAAGATATTACGGAAATGATGGTAAATATCTTGCGATCCTTATACATGGCTACAGAGGAAGCTGGAAAGATATGCTTGATGTCGGGGCATGGTACTACAAAATGGGTTTCAGCATCTTCATTCCTTCCCTGAGAGCACATTCAGAAAGTGAAGGAAAGCTGATCGGAATGGGTGTCCTTGACTATACAGACATCCTCTCGTGGATATCACTGCTAATAAACATGAAAGGAGAAAAGCAGATCTGTATTCATGGCCTCTCAATGGGGGCTGCAACGGCAATGATGTGCGCATATGATCTTCCACGTGAAGTCTTTGCCATCGTTGAGGATTCTGGCTTCACGAGCGTATATGACATATTCAGATATCAGCTGAAGAAAAAATTCCACCTGCCCGCCTTCCCCCTCCTGAACATAGTTGAAATCTATTCGAAAGTACTTGCAGGATATGATTTCAAGTCCAAGTCCCCTATCGTTGCTGTAGAGAACATTTCTGTCCCCATCCTCTTTATCCACGGGAAAGGAGATACCTTTGTTCCTCTGGAAATGGCTGAGAAACTGTTCTCATCGTGCCTAAGCAACAACAAAGAACTATTGCTAATCGACGAGGCGCATCATGCAGATTGTTCAATCATTGGAAAAGAAACTTACTTTCAAAATTTGGAAAACTTCCTCAGAATTTCAGAATACAAGTACCATAAGCTGGAAAAAGACACCAGAAACGGAGAAAACTGAAGCTGAAGGATACTTTCCTCCCCTTTTCCTTTTTCCCTTTAACAGACATAATCTCTCCTAGCAATCAATCAAGGATTTTTCAATATGAGTGAAAGGGAAAAATTGACAAGCCGGCTGGGCTTCATCCTGCTGAGCGCAGGCTGTGCAATCGGCTTAGGCAATGTATGGCGTTTTCCGTACATAACAGGACAATACGGAGGCGCATCCTTCGTAGTTCTCTATCTTGTCTTCCTCCTCTTGATAGGAGTTCCAGTAATGACGATGGAGTTCGCAATTGGAAGGGCAGGCAAGATAAACATAGCGGGAGCTTACAGGAAGCTCGAACCAAAGAACTCAAAATGGCACATCGCAGGACCATTTGCCATCGCTGGAAATTATCTTCTTCTAGCTTTCTATTTTCCGATCACAGGCTGGCTGATCTATTATTTCTTCTCACATATGACCGGAACATTCACAGGAGCAGACACTACCCAAGTCTCATCGTTCTTCTCCTCAATGCTCGCAAACCCGGCAATGCAGATAGGATGGATGCTGCTGGCACTGTTCATCACAGCAGGAGTGACAATACTCGGTCTTGCAAAAGGAGTTGAGAGAATCACGAAAGCGATGATGGGACTGTTGTTCCTCCTGATGGCAGTACTCGCCATACACTCCGTAACACTAGAAGGTGCACATGACGGCCTGCTGTTCTATATAAAGCCAAATCTCCAGAACCTGATCTCAGGATCGTCCGAGGCAGTTTTCGCAGCTATGGGGCAAGCTTTCTTCACTCTGTCCCTTGGAATCGGAGCTATGGCTATCATGGGATCCTATTTCAATGATTCCCGTTCTCTCACAGGAGAGACTGGCCGGATCATTGTCCTCGACACTACTGTCGCACTCCTTTCTGGATTCATCATCTTCCCTGCCTGCTCTGCGTTCAACATCCAGGCTGACAGCGGACCTTCACTGCTTTTTATCACACTTCCAAATGTATTTTCCCAGATGAGGGGAGGTGCCTTCTGGGGAGCTTTGTTCTTCCTTGCGATGAGCTTTGCCGCCCTGACGACACTTATAACTGTATTTGAGAATATCCTCTCGTACTGGATGGACATCAGGAAGATGACAAGACGTAATGCAATCCTCCTGAATATCGCGATATTCGCAGTCGGAACACTTCCGTGTATATTCGGTTTCAATATTTGGTCGGGAATTCATCCGCTTGGAGGCTCATCAGGAATTATGGATTTCGAGGACTTCCTCGTCTCAAATCTACTTCTGCCTCTCGGTTCTCTTGTCATGATCATCTTCTGTACATCACGTTACGGCTGGGGATGGAAGAATTTCATTGAAGAGGCTGACAAGGGAGCGGGAATGAAATTCCCAAAATGGTTACGTCTCTACGTAGCATATATACTTCCAATAATCATCCTCTACGTAACGATACAGGGGATCTGGAATATTTTCGCGTGACCTGCTCCATCTTTGCTGACGCTTGAAGATGGAGTTCCGGAATCTTTCCCATACTAGGGTGTTTTGCAGAACGCTTCCATTCTCATACGAGGTATCGAAGTCTTACATCCGCCCTAGTATGCCTCCTGTCAATAACCATTTAAAGTGCGCCTTCATGTCGCATTTTTCTTCATTTTGCACCGTATAAACGAATTATCGCACACCAAGAAGCTCTTTTTCCTTGCAAGAAATATAGAAACTCCTCTAGAGTTGACTTATGGCAGAATACAATTACCCACGCCATATGCGGAGGATCATAGAACAATCCGAAGAATTCTGGCAAAGGGAAGAGATATCAAATAATCCCACAATCGAGAATGTGGAGCATATAAATTCAAAGGATGTAGACAAGAAAACACTCAAAATACTGCCTACATACCCTAAAGAAGAGATTGTTATAGCATCGTTTGTAATTCCAGTGACAGAGGGAGCAGTGACTGGATATTACTTTTCCAATCCGAGAATGACAGCTTTCGGACTTTCACCTCTGATTGTCTATTTCCACGGAGGAGGATGGACATACGGGAACATGGATTTTTATGGCCATTATCTTGCTCACCTATCTGCGGTCACAGGCGCATCCATCCTTTCAATCGATTATCGTCTTGCTCCAAAATACAAATTCCCAGTTGCTGTCGAAGACTGTTACGACGCGCTTTTATGGGCCGCCGAAGGTGCAAAATACTGGAAGATAGATCCAGACCGGATCTTCGTCGCAGGGGATAGCGCCGGGGGAAATCTTGCGGCGGTGATCGCACAACTTACAAGGGACAGGAAAGGCCCTTCTCTTGCCGGACAGATCCTGATTTGCCCAATAACTGACGGAAGGCTGAGAACGCTCAGCATCGAAGAGCACTCACAGTCTCCGATGCTCAATACGAAACTACTGCAGTTCTACATCAACAATTACATAAGGGAACCAAAAGACATCCTATCTCCAATGCTCTCGCCCCTTCTCTCCCCTGACAAGTCCCGTCTCGCCCCTGCCCTGATAATAACAGCAGAGGATGACCCCCTCTCTGATGACGGCAAACTCTATGCAGAAGCACTTGAAAGCGGAGGAAGCAACGCAAGGGTCCTGATGGTGAAAAATACTTTCCATGGCTTTCTGCTCTACAGAAATGCAACAGGAGCAAAGGAAACAGAGTGCGCGATAAGGCAATTTGTCTCTGGACGGCCTCTGAAGAACATACAATTCATGACTGAAGCAGAGTTAAGAAGAGAAGGAAGATATCACCACAGCGAGACAAATGAAGATGAACATTAGGGAAAGACTTGTTTTTGTTTCTTGCGACTAGGCCATCCGCGGGAAGCCTCAGCTTGCAAGAGACAACGAAGGCTCATTTTTCAAAAATATAATCTGGATTGCCAAGACACCTAGAATGAAAAGCTCATAAAGAGGAAAAATTTGTACTTTCATTTTTCATTATTATATTTTGCCTTGGAGGGATTATATGATGAAAAGTCTTGGCGTTAAACCTTATTTGTTTCCAATGCCAGTTCTGATGATTGCCACATATGATGAAAATGGCAAAGTCGACGTGATGAACATGGCATGGGGTGGAATCTGTGCAGAAAACATGGTGAGCCTCAATCTCGACGAGGATCATAAGACAAGCAAGAACATAAAGCTCAACAAAGCATTCACAATCAGTGTCGCCGATAAAGAACACTTGAAAGAAGCTGACTTCTTCGGAATTGCAAGCGGAAACAAGATGGATGACAAATTCGAGAGGACAGGCCTTGAAGCTGAAAAGAGCAGTAATGTGAATGCCCCTGTCATCACCGCTTTCCCACTGACACTTGAATGCAAGGTCGCTCTTATTGAAAACACAATCTACGGCTTCCATGTTGTTGGCGAGATTGTCAATGTGCTTGCAGATGAGAAAGTGCTTGATGAAAAAGGGAAGATAATTCCAGAAAAGCTCAATGCATTCGTGTTCGACCAGTTCTCTAATGGTTATTACCAGATTGGTGAGAAGATCGGCAGTGCATGGAAGAGCGGCGCTGAACTGATGAAGAAGTGAGGACAAGAAGATGAAAGTACTTCTTTTCAACGGAAGTCCCAACAGGAATGGATGCACGAATCGGGCACTAGAGGAGATAAAGTCGTCCTTGGAGAAAGAAGGCATTGAGGGAGAGATCATCCAGCTTGGTGCAAAACCGATAAGAGATTGCATAGGCTGCAGGAAATGCAGGGAAAAAGAAATGTGCATCTTTTCTGACGATGAGATAAACAATTATGTCGAAAAGGCAAAAGAGGCAGACGGATTTGTCTTTGCCTCCCCTGTATACTTCGCACATCCGACGGGAGTACTCCTCTCTGCCATGGACAGGATGTTCTTCTCTGGTGGAATGAATTTTGCACACAAGCCGGCTGCGGCTGTCGTGACTGCAAGAAGAGCAGGAACAACAGCGTCTCTGGATGCGATCACGAAGCACTTCACTATAAGTGAAATGCCAGTTGTGTCCTCAACTTACTGGAATATGGTGTTCATGCCGAATCAGGACAAATCCTCAATAGATGCGGAAGGACTCCAGACGATGAGAAACATCGGAAAGAACATGGCATGGCTCATAAAGTGCATAAATGAAGGGAAAAAGAACGGTATAGTTATTCCCGAAACAGAACACGCGATAATGACAAACTTTAATAAGTAATTTAAATTCCAAAATACTTTATTTAATAAATCCTCTCTCAAAACGAGAGAGGATTGTTCTTAACTCAATTCTGTCCGTAATAGGCATCCTTTCCATGTTTCCTGAAATAATGCTTATCCTTTATCCGCTCGGGAGCCTCCGATGCCTTTGGATTTACCATCAGCATGTAAAGAGCCATCTTTGCGCACTCTTCCAGGACTTTTGCATTATGTACGGCCTCAAAGCCATCGTGCCCCCAGCTGAACGGACCATGATGAGCACATAGGACCGCAGGGACAGCCATCACATCCTTGTCTGCAAAGGCTTCAATGATCACTTTTCCAGTGTTCTTCTCATACCCTTCATCGATCTCTTCCTGCGTCAGGAGCCTTGCAAGGGGGACGCTGCCATAGAAATAATCCGCATGGGTCGTACCATAACACGGAAGAGCTTTCTCTGCCTGAGCCCAGCTAGTTGCATATGGCGAATGTGTATGGACAATCCCGCCTATATCTTCAAAGGCCCTGTAGAGCTCAAGGTGTGTAGGCATATCTGAGGAAGGACGAAGCTTTCCATCAACTTTATTTCCCTCGAAGTCAATGACAACGATATCATCTTTCTTCATCGTCTTGTAATCTACACCGCTCGGCTTTATGGCAAATACCTTTTCTTTCCTATCCACTTCAGAGACATTGCCCCAAGTGAAAGTGACAAGGCCAAGTTCCGGAAGCATCTTGTTCGCCTCCAGTACTCTTTCTTTCAGCTCATCATACATACTGCCCCTCCTCTGAAAATGTCTCTACTGCCTTCCTCTCGACGCAAAGCCCTTTCTTGTATCTTTCGAGATACTTTTCATATCCCTCCATATCTTCTTTCCTCGGATACACGACACTGCTTTCCGCATTCCTGAAGACATCCTCATCCAGATATCTCTCCAGGCTTTTATCGCTAGAAAGATAATCTGCAAGCAGAGCTATTCCCCAAGCTCCGCCCTCTCCTGCTGTCGAGAGCACTCTGCAAGGGGTCTTTGTCACAGCAGCCATGATCGTCTGTCCAACCGACGGAGTTTTGAAGAACCCGCCATGACCAGAGATCATATCTATCGTCACCCCCTCCTTTTCAAAGAGGATATCGAGTCCGATACGCATCGCAGAAAGAGAGGCAAAAAGCTCTGAGCGCATGAACGAAGAAATGGACAGCTCTGCATCATCTGGAATAAGATGCATGAGACAACCGGAAGAGAAACCTGTTATGTGCTCACCAGAAAGATAAGGATAGGAGACAAGCCCGCCAGCAGCAGGATCTGCTTCGAGTGCAAGAGAAAGGAGCCTGTCATAAAGTTCTCCCTTGCTTACATGCACACCGAGAGCCTTGAGGACCTCATCAAACATCCTGATCCACATATCATAACTTCCCGTGCAGTTGTTGCTATGAGCCATGGCAACTTGCCTTCCGTCAGGAGTCGTTACGATATCAAGCTGGCTATAGGCCTTCTTGAGCGGCTTCTCGAGTACAATAGATGCAAATACACTCGTTCCAGCGGAGACATTCCCGCTTCTTGCCCTGACAGCATTTGTAGCCATCATTCCCGTTTCGGCATCTCCCTCCGGAGGACAGAAAGGAATTCCCTCTTTCAGGTCCCCTTCTTCATCAAGAAGCAGAGCGCCTTCTTTAGTAAGGCATCCTGCTTCATTGCCAGCAACAAGCACTTCAGGAAGAACATCCTTGATAGTCCACTCGTATTTTCCAATGACAAATTTCTCATCGAAAACGCTCAAGGCACTTTCAAGATAGTCCTTTGTCTCCGTATCAATCGGGAACATTCCTGAAGCATCCCCAATACCGATCACATGTTTTCCCGTAAGAATCGTATGCACATAGCACGCTAGTGTGCTTACGTGATCTAATACCGTCAGATACGCCTTTTGTTCCTTCATATCCTTAAAAAGATGACTTATAGTCCATCGTTGTGGAATCGGATATGAAAATAATTCGGTCAGTTCCTCTGATTCCTTTTCAGTTATGTTATTCCGCCAAGTGCGGAATGGAGAAAGGAGGTTTCCGTCTGCATCAAATGGCATATAACCGTGCATCATTGCGCTGATTCCAATTGCCTTCAGATTAGCAAGGCGTACACCATACTTAGAAAGCACATCTTTCTTCAGTTCGTGATAACATCCTTTGAGTCCAGTTAATATGTCATCAATACTATATGTCCAGATACCATCTTCAAGTCTGTTTTCCCAGTCATATGCACCACTGGCAACAGGACTCTTGTCACTTGAAATCAGGATGGCCTTGATTCGCGTGGAACCAAACTCGATACCAAGAGAACAGAGCCCGCTTTCCAGTTCTTTACGAATTTTATCGCCTGTCATAATATGCCCCATTCCACTTCAGACGGTCCTTGAAGCTCTCAATTTCAGTATTCTTGTCAATCGTGACCATTTCGATTCCCATTGCATCTGCCCAGATCTTCATCTGATGACTCGTGAGAGCATAGGAGAATGAAGAGTGGTGTGCGCCACCAGCAAGAATCCAAGCCTCCGCTCCGACAAGGAGATTAGGCTCTGGTCTCCAGTAACTTGACGCGACTGGGAGGTTTGGCATCTCCTCCGGACAAGGGATGCTCTCAACTTCGTTAACAATAAGGCGGAAACGGTTTCCAAGATCGATGAGGCTTGTTGCAATTCCCTTTCCCTCCTTGCATGTGAACACAAGTCTTGCAGGATCTTCCCTGTCGCCCATGGAGAGCGGGAGCACTCTTATAAATGCTTTTCCGTCGCCACAAGATGGACATACCTCGAGCATGTGAGATTCAAGAACAGCCTCTTTGCCTTTTACCAGATTGTATGTGTAATCCTCAAAGAAGCTGGTGTCTTTTCCTCCAGCCATTACCTTCATCAGACGGACCATTGCAGCGGTCTTCCAGTCGCCCTCGGCACCAAAGCCATAACCTTTTTCCATCAGGCGCTGGATCGCAAGACCAGGAAGCTGCTTGAAACCACCAAGGTCACCGAAGTGAGTGACAATTGCATTGTAGCCCTTCTCTTTGAGCATATTCTCAAGACCGATCTCGATCTGAGCCTGAACGGCCACATGCTTTTTGAATTCACATGCATCCCTTCCATCGAGGATAAGGCCGTACTTATCGTAATACTCATCCACAAGCGCGTTGGTCTCACTTTCGGATACCGCGTTCACATACTCGACAGCCTCGTTTACAGGATATGCATCGACCTGCCAGCCGAAAACAATCTCCGCTTCGACCTTGTCACCTTCTGTAACAGCTACAGAACGCATATTGTCAGCGATCCTCATGACCTTGATGTTGTTGCTTTCAACAATGCCGACTGCACTCTGCATCCAGGATGCTATCTTCTTGATCACATCCTCATGCCGCCAGTAGCCCACAACTATTTCTCTCTGGATTCCCATCCTGCTCATGATGTGACCGAATTCCCTGTCTCCATGAGCAGACTGGTTCTCGTTCATGTAATCCATGTCTATCGTGCTGAACGGAAGGGCTTCCCTGAACTGTGTATGCAGGTGAAGAATTGGCTTACGGGCGATCTTGAGTCCGCTGATCCAGTTCTTCGCAGGACTGAATGTGTGCATCCAAAGAATGGTTCCCATGCATTCCTTATCGGAATTTGCCTCATCAAAGAATGAATATATGCCGGCTTTTGTAAGGAGAGTTGGCTTCCAGACGACCTCGAACGGAAGCATTCCAGAAGCATTGAGTGTATCGACCATCTCCTTCGAATGCTTTGCTACATTATTCAGGCAGTCATCCCCATAAAGATCCTGACTTCCTGCAACGAAATAGAATTTGTACATCTTTCTCCTCCAATTAGGCTCTGCTGCCCTTTTCCTTTCTTGAACCAAGAATGCTCTGCAAAATGATGAAGAACGCAAGAAGGGCTGCAATCGCAATCCTTGCCCACCAAGATGAGAGGACTCCGGGGAAGTTTATCAGTGTTTCGATCGTACCTTTGATCAAAACGCCAAAGAAACTTCCTATTACATTTCCAACACCTCCAGTAAGGAGAGTTCCACCGATAACCGCAGATGCAATCGCATCCATCTCGAAACCCTTCGCCTGCTCGACAAAGCCTGAGCATGTATTGAGGCAGAAGAGGATACCTCCGATCGCACAGTAAAAACCAGAGATCACATATGCAGCGAACCTCGTCCTCTTCACATTGATGCCCATCAACATCGAAGAAGATTCAGATCCGCCAATGGCATAGAACCTGCGTCCGAACTTGGTGTACCGGAGAATGATGAATGTGATAACGAGTATTGCAAGAGCAATGATGACTGTCGGATATATGTACGGCGCTATATATCTTCCACGCCTGTTTGTATAACCGCCGAATGGGAAACGGATCCTGAACTGTGCCCAGGCAGTGAACAACTCATTCGTGATTGCTATCATATCGCGGCTGATGATAGCTGTCATACCACGTGCAAAGAACATTCCCGCCAGTGTCACGATAAAAGGCTGGATATTGAGATAAGCGACGAGGAAACCTTGCACTATGCCGAACACAACACCAGTTACAAGTACGATCAGGACAGCAGGAACAGCACCTATTCCCTGACGTTCCATCATGCTTGCAAGCATCATGCAGCTCATTGCGACAAACGAGCCTACGGAGATATCTATACCTCCCGTGATCATGACTATCGTCATTCCGCAGGCGATGACAATCAGTGATGCATTATTGATCAGAAGATTGAGGAAGACCTGGAAACGACCAAAGTTCAGATCCCTGAAGACAATGCATCCGAAGATATACATCGCGAAGAAAAGAACGACAGTGACCATCAGAAGGAATGTGTTCTGATTAAGTTTTTTCTTTCCCAAAGCTTTCATCGTGCGACCTCCTTCAGCTCTCTGCCTGCAGCAAACCGTGCCTTTATCCGTCGCATGTAGCGCTGGAACTCAGGAGACTGCAGGGAAACGATGATCACGACTACAATTGCCTTGTATACCGGGATCTGGTCCGCGCTCACACCCATTGCATAGAGCGTTGTTGTAAGGGCCTGTATCGTGTATGCGCCAATTACTGACCCCGTGATGCTGAATCGTCCGCCTCCAAGGCTGTTGCCACCGAGTGCAACGGCAAGGATTGCATCAAGTTCGAGGTTCAAGCCAATGTTGTTGGCATCCGCAGAATAGATTCTTGAAGATGCAACAAGACCCGAAATGCCTGCAAGGAATCCGCAGAACACATATGATGCGAAAATGAGGGCAACGGATTTCAATCCGACATGCTTTGACGCTTCTTTGTTGACTCCTACGCTTTCAATGAAGAGGCCAAATGCGGTTTTCTTCACAAAAAGCTGTACGAGTATCACAACCAGTATCGACACGAATACAGGAGTTGGAATCGGAACCCCTGGAAGGAAGTTTCCAAGATACTGATAGCTCGGAACACGGATGTATGTTATTTGTCCGCTTGTCACAAGCTGTGCTATGCCTCGTCCAGCAGTATACAGTATGAGCGTTGCCACCATCGGCTGTATGCGCATTTTCGCAACCAGAAATCCATTCCAGGCTCCACATGCCACACCAGCAAGCAATCCCATGAAGACAGCAAAAATAAGAGGTGCGTGGTATTCGTTTACTGATACCTCTCCTCCCGCAAGTATATTGGTAGTGATCGCCGCCGTTACCGCCATGACAGCTCCTACAGAAATATCTGTTCCTGCAGACACCGCTACCACCAGCGTCATTCCTACTGAAAGGATGACAAGCTCGCTTGCCCTATTGACAATATCTATCAATCGGCCATAGAGCACACCGTTCCTGACCTCAACATGGAAAAAGTCCGGAGTTGTGATGATGTTGATCATCAGAACCAGACAAAGGCAAAAGATAGGCAGGAAAAGCTTATAGTGCGTTACTTTATTCAGCTTTGTTCTCAGATCGCTCATTTTCCACCCCCTGCGATCGCCTTCATGACAGAAGACACATTAAGATTTTCCTCTCCCTCAAGCTCTCCGACTTTCTTTCCATCGCGCATGATACCCATTCTGGAACAGGTCCTGAGCATTTCCTCGATCTCAGAAGAGATGAAGATCACGCCCTTCCCCTCATCCGCGAACTTCAATATGAGTTTCTGAATTTCAGTCTTTGTTCCAATATCGATTCCACGAGTTGGTTCATCGAGTATGATGAATTCAGGGTTCGTCAGAAGCCAGCGGGCAAGTATCACTTTCTGCTGATTGCCGCCAGAGAGACTCTTTATCGGCGTTTCCCTGCTGGCAGTCTTGATCTGAAGTATTTTGATATATTCGTCAACAAATTCTTCCTGACTCTTCCTGTTTATCAGATGGAAGACTCCATTCTTGACCTGAAGCGCAATGAGCATGTTCTCCCTTACGCTCAGTTCAGGAATGATTCCATCCTTTTTCCTGTCTTCAGGAAGATATGCCATTCCAGCCATCATTGAATCGAGTTCATTTCCAGCTCTGACCTTCTTGTTCTTGCATGTGACAGACCCGCTATTGGACTTGTCCGCACCATAGATTGCACGCACAAGCTCGCTTCTTCCAGATCCAAGAAGGCCGGCAAGCCCGACAACCTCTCCCCGATGGACTTCTATATCGAACTCCTTTACTCTCGGGCTCTGCACCTCATCTGCCTTGACGACAATCTCCTCTGTTGGCTGCGTTACCCTGAGATTCTTGATCTCGGCAAGATCATCAAGATCCTTTCCAAGCATCTTTGAAACAAGACTGACTCTAGGAAGCTCGTCAATCGGGTATTCGCCTACAAACTGGCCATTGCGTAGCACAGTGATGCGGTCACATACCTTATAGACCTGCTCGAGGAAGTGTGTGACGAAAATTATTCCAACACCTCTTTCCTTCAGTGCCATCATTACGGAAAAGAGTTTCTCAACTTCAGAATCATCAAGAGAGCTTGTAGGTTCATCGAGAATCAGTACCTTGCAATCCGTGCTGACGGCACGTGCAATCGCAACCATCTGCTGAAGTGCGATCGAATAGTTCTCGACAGCTCTTGTAACATCAACATCTATATCCAAGGAAGCAAGCAGTTTCTTGCTGTCCTCATTCATTTTTCTCCAGTCAACAAATCCACCTTTCTTGGGTTCCCGACCCATAAAGATATTTTCGCTAACAGTCAGGTTAGGACAGAGACAAACTTCCTGATAAACTGTACTGATTCCATTGTCCTGAGCATCCTGCGGACTTTTATTTACTATCGGTCCTTCATGACCCTTGAGGTATATTTTTCCTCCATCAAGTTCATAAACCCCTGTAAGAACCTTGATTAGTGTCGATTTTCCGGCACCGTTTTCTCCCATGAGGGCATGTATCTCACCTTCCCGGAGTGTAAAGGAAACATCCTGCAAAGCCTTTACACCAGGAAAAGTCTTATAAATTCCCTCCATCCTGAGAACTACATCTTTCTCCATACTTTACTCTCCTTTTTTCTCCGGACTATGAAAAAACGGGCGGTATATTACGCCGCCCGTAATTACCTTCAGTCCGCGGAAGGAATCAATATGCGCGAGTTGCCTTGATTGCCTCGAGATCCATTGTTGTGTCGAAGTATGTCTCGTCTACATACTGGATCTTCTCAACAGGCTCACCGTTCTCAAGCTTCTGGATGATCTCTGCCACCCTTGGTCCATGGAGAGGATTGCACTCGAATGCTGCATTGAGGTCACCAGCGATCATTGCATCAAATGCTGCGCGTACTGCGTCGAATGAGAAGATGATGATATCTCCATCAGGTCCGCATGTTCTTCCAGCTGCCTTGATAGCATCGATAGCACCAAATGCCATGTTGTCGTTCTCGCATACTACAACGTCAATGTCTGGATAGCTGTGGAGGAAGGATTCCATGACTTCCTGTCCCTTGGCCTGCGTGAACTCACCTGTCTGCATAGCAAGCATGTGCCAGTTGTCATGTTCCTTGAGGATGTTTCCGAATCCTTCAGTTCTTCCAACCTGAGCAGATGCACCGATTGTTCCCTGGAGAGTAACGATATTGATCTCCTCATCGCCTCTTCCCTGCTTCTCGAGATAATCAGCGAGCCAGCGTCCAGCATCCTCACCTTCCTTGACGAAGTTTCCACCAACCCATGCAACATAGAGCTCGTCAGATACATCCATCATACGGTCAGAAAGAATGACAGGAATTCCTGCATCATATGCTTCCTGCAATACAGTCTCCCAACCTGTCTCAACAACTGGAGCTACTACAATGTAGTCAACTTCCTGCTGGATGAAGTTTCGAATTGCCCTGATCTGGTTTTCCTGTCTCTGCTGAGCATCATCGAAAATGAGACGATAGCCATTCTCTGGTACGAATGTCTCCTGGAAAGACTTTGTATTAGCTGTCCTCCAGTCAGATTCTGCTCCCACCTGAGCATATCCTACAGTGATAAGGTCATCAGCTGCGAAAAGGCTTACAGCCACGAGCAGTGAAAGAAGCAAAACAAGAGCTTTTTTCATTGAATTTCTCCTTTTTCGTTCATTGCGTGAACGTTAACGCTAATCTTGTACTTTAATTATCTGAGGGCATCAAAAGCGCTGTCAAGGAAAAAAGATAACAAATATATCGATCAAATAAATTATTTAATAATAAGGAATTAGATGTGTTAAAAATGGGCCTTAATTGCTTTTAAATATTTACTCTATTATACACGTCATTCTTTTGTGTATTATCTTATTGCATCAAAGGATCTTTCCTTCTTTTCTACAGATACATAAAGCTTATTTTCTTGTACTGAAGGAGATATAGCTAAAAGTATAGATCCGGACTTATCCCCATAGAGAGGACTGTGGAATATTCTCTTTGAGATATATATCAACAGGGACAGACAGTGTTTCCTTCTTTATTGGCCGGCCAAGGACAAAGCCCTTGTAGACAAACATTACGGATTCGTATCCCTGTAGCCATGGACGTTGTCCTATGATGAGGGAAATGCGCCCATTTTCGAGCATCTCCCTATTTTCCGGTGAAAGATCGAATCCGATGAGGAGGAACTTGTCCAGAAGATCTAGCTCTTCAAGCTTTTCCGATGTCCTCCACGCACCGTCGCTGACAATGAACATCCCGCCCTTCTCACCTTCTTTGAACGTGAGATTTGTCAAATATGGCTCGAGCATCTCGTCGCTGCGGATATAAAGGTTTTCGACACGTGCCCTGGGATTGGATCGTCTGTAATAATCAATGAAGGAACGGGCCCTCATTTCTCCATTGAAAGCACTTCTGAATGTCTGGATGACAAATATGCGCATAAGATCTGGATTCATCATATGCATCATGCGGGCTGCAATCTTCCCGGCCTTGATTGGATCCTGTGCAAAATCTGCAAGAGGAGAAAGATCAGGAAGGCTAGAGTCGATGAACACAAAAGGAAGATCGGGATACAGTTCATTCGCTTTCCTCATCATATCAGGGAGGACAGGCGCAGTAATGTATGCAATAACATCGGCCTCCACGAGTACAGCAAGAGCAGAAAGGAAAGATTCCGGCTCATCACGATCGAAGAAAGAAGTGATCACCTTTATCCCGACACTGTTCAATTCCTTTTCCGCTTCGACAGTTCCGTCCATAACCTGCTGCCAGTATCCGAACTCGGTGACTATGGAAGGAAGCAGAACTCCTATCTTGATAGCCTTGCCACTCTGGAGCCTCTGGGCAAGCTTGTTAGGCTCGTATCCGTACTTCCTGACAATATCATGTATCTTCTCAGTGTTCTCCTTCGAGACCCGTCCCCTGTTGTGAAGAACCCGGTCCACGGTCCCTATGGATACACCTGCCAAATCAGCTATCTCTTTCAGCGTCATATTTCGTACGCGATTATACTTGTCTTTTCCTTATACAGTCCACATTTTTCCAAAACAATTGACAGAAAAGCTTCTCTCTCGTAAAGTAGCAAGAGCATCAAAAATACTTTTTGGAGAGGTGTCCGAGCGGTCGAAGGTGCACGATTGGAAGTCGTGTATGGTCAAAAGCCATCGGGGGTTCGAATCCCCCCCTCTCCGTTTCCAGTGGCAGATACCCGGCAATATGAGCCGCCCAACCCCGTCAGGATCGGAAGGTAGCAGCGGTAAGCGGATTTCATATGTGACCAGGAACATTTGCCACTGGTTTTTGTTTCTCCATCACTTGTGTTATAATCGGGCAGGAGCAAATGATGAGCGAAGAAAAGACATCATATCAGGTAACAGCAACAAGAAAGAGACCGAAGGATTTCGAAGCGCTCATCGGACAGGATTTTGTAGTCTCCACATTGGAAAACGCCCTCAAGGAAGGGAAAATCGCACATGCATACCTTTTTTCAGGCCCCCGTGGCGTTGGAAAGACAAGTTCTGCGCGTCTTCTGGCAAAAGCGCTGAACTGTGAAAAAGGAATAAGCGCACATCCATGCGGAGTGTGTGATAATTGCAAGGCAATTGCCGAAGGACGTTCTGTCGACGTCATAGAAATAGACGGGGCATCAAATAATGGAGTCGATGCGGTAAGGGCCATCAAGGAAGAAGTGACATTTCCTCCGCAGTCATCCAGATACAAGATATACATCATTGATGAAGTTCATATGCTCAGTATCAGCGCGTTCAATGCGCTTTTGAAGACAATAGAGGAACCACCTGAATATATCATCTTCATATTTGCCACTACAGAACTTCAGAAAGTACCGGAGACGATAAGATCTCGCTGTCAGCAATTCCATTTCCAGCTCATAAGTGAAAACAATATTGTACGCTGCCTAAAAAGTGCAGCAGAGGACCTTGGCATAGAAGCGGAAGAAGATGCCCTTTACTGGATTGCAAAAGAGGGAAAGGGGTCTATGAGAGATTCATATACCCTTTTTGATCAAGTCGCATCCTTTTCCGAAGGAAAGATCACAATAAAGAAGATAAGGGAAAAGCTCGGAGGGGCAGAGAGTCAGAGCATAATAAACATTCTCACCTACTCCTTCCTCGGCGACGCGAAAAGCAGTATCGAGGAGCTGGACTCACTCTTCATGAAAGGGATAAGTGAAACCCAGATAATAAAGGACATGTCTGAATTTGTCCGCAGCCTTCTTTTCTATAAAGAAGGAATAAGGAGAAGGGAGCTCCTTTCTTTTTCAGAAGAAGATCTGGAAGCCTCGGGCCTCTCTGGATACACAAAAGAGATGCTTGAGCTGATACAAAAATCCCTCTTCTCCCTTTACAGAGATATCAGATACTCGATCAATCCGCGCTTTGAACTGGAACTTCTGGTCTCGCGTATTTCATCAATACGATTCATATCAGATCCTGTGACAATACAGAAAAGCATAGAGGAAATAAAGAAGAGCATTGAAAGCGGCAAGCTTGAGATAACAAAAAAAGTGGTACCGGTAGCTCTTCCAAGCCAGCTGGAGAAAAAGGAAAGGCACGAAGAAAAAAAAAGCCCTGAAGTGAAAAGAGCGGACAGAGCGATCGAGCTGGCAGATATTGTCAACATAATTTCCCAAAAGGGCGGAAGCGGATTATTTGCCCGCACTCTTTCAAAAGTGAATGAATACTCATTCGCTGATGGAATCCTCAAGCTGAAAGTAAAAGGAAAGTTCTCTTATGATTCAATCAGCAAGGAGAAAAATGCGATAACAAAGGCTCTCGCTGTGCTTGGATACCCTGATTCGCAGGTTCAGCTGGAGTTGGCTGAAGAAGAAAAGAAAGAGTATTCAGATAACATCAAAGCAATACTGAAAGTATTCAAAGGTGCAGAGACATATATAACAGAGGAGAAAAAAGATGAACATAAATCCATTCGAAATGATGAAGCAACTGGGTTCGCTAGAGAGTCAGATGAACAAGATGAAGGAGGGATTGAAGACACTTGAGGCAAAGGGCTCAGCAGGAGCAGGCCTTGTCGAGGTAACACTCAACGGAGAGTATCAGGTGATTTCAATCCATATAGATCCATCAATCATCACGGAAGGAGACTCATCGACTATGGAAACACTCCTCCTTTCTGCTTTCAATGACAGCTCGAAGAAAATGAAGGAAAAGATCGAAGAATTCTCCCGTTCTGCCATTCTCTCCGGAGGCCTTGGCAAGTGAACGCTATAGACGAGATGGTCCGCCTTCTCAAGAGGCTTCCTGGAATGGGAGAAAAGTCAGCGACAAGACTTTGCTACTTTCTGATCAAAAGCGACGATGCTTTCGTGGAAAAACTCGGAGAAAGCATCCGAGATATAAAGAAAAGGATCTCAACATGTCCGATCTGCGGCAGCTTCATCGATGAAAGTGGCTGTCCGTATTGCAATAATCCAGAAAGGGATCAGAGCCTTCTCTGTGTAGTCGAAGAGCCCCAGGATGTGATGAGCATCAACCAGTCAGGTGCATATAATGGTCTGTTTCATGTTCTCGGAGGAAGCATAAATCCACTTCAGGGAATAGGACCGGGGAAGCTCAAGTTGCAAGAACTCAAGGACAGAGTCAGCGAGGGCAGGATCAAAGAGGTGATAATCGCTACAAATCCCACAGAAGAGGGAGACACAACAGCACTTTACATCAGGAACATGCTGAGGGAAAACAATGTAAAGATCTCACGTCTCGCATCAGGACTTCCTATCGGAGGAGACCTTGGCTATGCAGACAAGACGACGCTTATAAGGTCAATGCGAGGAAGAGTCAGCTACTCCTCCGTCCCAGATGAGATAGACTGAGAAAAGAGTCAGAAAAAGAAAGATTGCAGGAAACAGCATCATGTGAGGGAATGTGAGCAAATACTCCATTCCTTCATTCATGAGATACCCGAATGTCGGAGTTTTTCCAGATAACCCAAATCCAAGGAAAGACAGCGAAGATTCTGTAAGCAGCACAGAAAAGAACACAAGTATTCCCTGATTGAACATTACAGGCAGAAGATGCGGAATTATATGACGGTGAAACAACATCAGTCTGGGCATTCCCATTGCTGATGAAGAGAGCACATACTCTTCTTTCATAAGGCTGGTGATCTTCTTTTCTGCAATGAGAGTGAGTGCTGGCAGACGGGGAATGAAAAGAACCACGACCAGCAGGGAGAAACTCGAACCAAAAAGCGAAAGGAAGAAGAGAGCAAGCAGCAATGGAGGAAGGGCTCTCAGTGTGATTATGACAATCCTTACGACAGAAGACAGAACTTTGTCTCCCATGGCAGATGACAAGACCAGAGCAAAGAGAATTGCAAGCAATGTCGATAAAAAAGAAATGAGAAGAGAATAGAAATAACCACGTGATAACAGAAAGGCCATATCCCTTCCGAACTGATCTGTTCCGAATATGTGCTCAGGACTTGGAACAGAGAGGCGTCCTCCTGTCTTCCCTGAGGAAAAGAGAAGAAGTACGACGAAGAAAAGAAAAAGAAGTGAGAAGAGAACTATTCCTATCTTTCTCTCAGTTCTCATGCCGTCTCCTCCCGTCCAGTTTTTTCTCAATTAAATCAAGAAGGATATACATTATTGCAATGAAAAATGAAATGAGCATCATCAGTGTTGTGAGCGTAGCTACATCCCTCCTGATTGTTGCCTCTATCATGAGAGATCCTATTCCAGGAATGGTAAAAAGGCTTTCCATGACAGCAGATCCCGATATGAGTGTTATGATCACCTCAAAGAAGACAGGCAGTACAGGGATCAGTGAGGATTTGAGGGAGGAGACCAATATTTTCCCTTCAGACAGACCGCGAGACATCATTCCCTTCACATAAAAAGAGGAGAGTTCTTCCTTCTGGGAAAAGAATAGGCTACGTCCAATCTGGAAGCCCATAAGCACACCAAGCGTTAGCGATGGAATAAAATAAGACAAGAGTCCGTCGTATGAAAATGATGGGATATACAGTCCCATCGAGATTGCTGAAAGGGCAATGATGATGGCAAAGAGAAAAGAAGGAAGGGCGCTGAAGAGAGAAAAGAGAAGAGGAAACAGAAAACCAAGCTTGCCCTTCCGTGTGCGTATGGCAAAAAAAGAAACAACAACAGCTGTCGGAACTGCCACAATGACGGAAAAAGAAGCCAATGCCAACGTTTTTGGAATGGCATTCCCTATCTTTTCCGCTACCAGCAGGCCATCGATACCAACTCCCCATGAGAAAGTGAAAAAAGAAAAAAGGAAGGAGATATAACGCACGAAAAGAGGCTTATCAAGTCCCAGCGTTTCCATCAATGCCAGTCTTGCTCCCTCGTCTGTATCGTCTCCCAAAAGCGCATAGCTTCCATCTCCATCAAGCGAAGAAGAAAGAAAGAAAATAAGGAAAGAAAGCAGGAGGAAAGAAAGCAGTACTTCCAGAACTCTCCTTTTCATTATTTTCTCCTGATGGCAGAAAAATCTACTTTTCCAGGAAGGTATGACAGGTTTTCGATATCGCTTCTGTATGCATAGACAGTCCCGTAATGCCCTATCACAGAAAACGGGACTTCAGAGAAGAAATAATCCTGTCCTTCTTTCCAGATGTCTATCATCTCTTCTTCTCCCTCTGCCTTTGAAAGCGCTTCCAAATAGCCTCTGTCATCTGAAAAGCCTCCAGGATATCCATCTTTCAGATACTGCTTCAGTGAAGGAAGAGGAACATCCGAATAGCCTGAAATGAAAAGATCAAAGGAAGAAGGATCTGACCTCAAAGAGAGAAAACCAACCCAGTCACTCACCCTCACACTGCTCTCGATTCCCGCTTCCTTCAGATTCTCGCTCAGTGCCAACGCCGCGTCATCCATGTTTGAGAAATTGGGGACAAGTATCTTCACATCCTCAGATGCATATCCGTTTTCTTCAAGGATCTTCCTCGCTCTTTCCACATCCCTTTCTTTATATGGATCCTCATCGATATGAAATGGTCCGAGACCCATGTAGGAAGAATCAACTCGATAACCATATGGCCCATAGACAGATAGAAGTATTTCTTCCCTGTCCATGGCAAGAGCGATTGCTTCTCTCATCCATGCATTTGAAAGCAGTTCTGACGATAGATTGTACACGACCACCAGAGACTCGCTCTCATTGAGCGCTAGGAGTGATATATCGTCATTTTCTTCAAAAGCAGGAATATCATCTGCCATTACTTCACTTATGAAGTCGTATTTTCCACTTTCAAGGCCCAGCCTTCGCATCAGAGACGAAGGGACAACGTCAAAGCGAAGGGTATCAAAATAAGGATGGCGTGAAAAATTCTCGATCTCGCTCCTCTTTATCTCAAGACCAAGAGAGGAATCGAAAGAATAAAGTTCATATGGTCCAGTTCCGATAACTTTTGTAATCGGTATATTCACATCCTCAAGTTCCTCTATCACCTCCGCAGGCATTATCACAGGCATGTTCGGTGATGTTGCCATCATATATGGGAGGAAAGAAACACCTGAGGCTTCTATGGAGAGAATGCCATTATCTGTCAGAGAGAATCTTGCGTCTGATAGAAATGCCGATATGCCACTGTTCACATCCAGCCATCGATTCAGACTTACAAGCATATCCTGTGGCTCAAGAAGTGTGCCATCATGAAAGTGAACATCATCCTTCACGGTCATTGAAAGAATAGATCCGTCTATTGAATACCGAGAGACAAGCAGAGGATAGACTTCTCCATCCTCGTCTATGGCAAATGGCAGGTCATATACGAGAGAAAGCGCATCGCGCAATGTCCTATTGGTACTGTTCTGGACATCAAGATTCGGTATTTCCTGTACATATGCAGCAGAAAAACGCTTCTCGGGTATCTCTTCTTCCTGACATGAGGATAAAAAGATGACAAAAGAGATGGCTAGAACTAAAAAATTACACCACTTCTTCATTATCAGAGCTTGTCAATGAGCATTGAACACTTGCCGGAAGGGATTGGGAGAGTTTTCTTCTTTCCCTCATCGAGCACTTCGATCGTGAAGTAATAGAGCTTCTCGCTCTCAAGCCTGATCTCCCATCCTCTGGTATTCTTATTTGAGAGGATCGTAATGTTATTCTTCTTCAGGGAAAGTTTCTCGATTCCCATCGCCTCAAGGTTCTGCATCGTCCAATACACAGTCTTTCTGGGAAGAGAGATATCTAGGCCTATTATGTTCTCTATTATCAAGGAGATGGTGACAAGCCCAATCATCGGAAGATATCTCCTTCTGTTGTTGCCACTCGCCGCCCCCTCGCTCTCGCTCTTGTAGATCTCCCAGACATCGCCCATCGATTCCTGATCAGGATGAAGAGTATCAAGAATATAGTACATGTGCCTGATCGCGCATTCCCTGGCAAAAATGAAGGAATTATATTTAAGCAACCCCTTCACCACCATGTAAGTTGCAAAAGGAACAACTCCACTCTGATATCCGTTGCCATCCTTGCTATAGTACTTGCTGCTCTTTGGAACCATTGGGAACGGATTATCTGTTCCGAATTCCTGATCGTTCTTGAGTTCCTCGATCAAGAAAGACGCATATTCATCATTCGGCACCTCAGCCAGAAGTGTCCAGAAGGCACCGATATGCTTATTCATGATTCTCTCGCCATTTCCATCAAGATCATAATAGAACTTGGTTTCAGGATCCCACATCATGGAATTGAGTCTTGTCTTTACAGAGAAATATACCCTCTTGTATCTGAATGCAAGTTCCTTGTCGTTGAGAATATCACCAATATCAGACATGTAAAGAGCAAAGACAGCAACCATCGCATTGAAGTCGACAGTATAGACAGCTCCTTCTCTCTCAAGTCCTTTGAGACATGTAGCTTCATAAGGAACACGATATAATCCATTCTCGTCGAGGAAGTTCTCCTTCATCCATTCAAAATACTTCTCAAGATATGGCACAACATCCTTCAGCCTCTTCTTGTTCCCTATCTTGTGGAAGAACATGAACTCAACATACGAAAGCAGAGGAAGAGTAAGACCTAGTGGATTATCTTCAGTAAATACCGGTTCAAGTGTATTGATATCGTATTCGCATCCGATGAAGCCATCTTCTGTCTGTCTCTGATAGAAAAAGTCAATCAGAGAATACGGGCTGTAATTCTGGTTGCTATAGACCAGGAACAGAGAAGAAAGCATCGCGTCAAACAGATGGAGATGATCTGATCCATCGAAAGTATAGTAGCCCTCCTCAAAGTTCGGGTTAGCTTCCTTGTCTTTCCAAAGCTCATCTATCCAGACCCAAGTCCGGTCATACATGTCGACAAAATCCTGATCATAGAAATGAATTCGAGGAACCATGTCCTTAACCATTTAATTATCTCCACTTTCGAGCAAAAACCGAGATTTTCAGTCTTAAAATCGCATTATATAGAATAAAATCACACGCGGGAAAAGTCAAACGAATTTTATTTTACGTTTTCCTTGTCTACAAAAAGAAATACATTAAAAATGTTATTTTTTATTGCTATTGACTCCGCTCTCTTTAGCCTCTATCACACATCATTCTGGTACAAAAACCTTCAGGACAGAAGGAAGAATAGATATCTCGAACCTCTTTCCGTTTCCTTTTGCGACAACCTCCCCATCTGCATGGGAGTAGACTTTGCCTTCCTTCACATTTATAACTCCACTCTTTATCCTCTTTATCATGAAATTTTTCTTGTCCCTGACATGACTGCCCATCAGAAACTTCAACACAGACAAAAAAAGGGAAGAGCGGTGAAGAGGATGAGTTGTGCAGAGGAAATCGAAAAGACCATCATCCAGAACAGCATCAGGAGCAAGCATGAAGCATGAGCCCATCCTTTTCCCGAGGGTAAATGATATCTGCTGTGTTTCAAGATCATATTTTTCCCCATCCAGCTCAAGCTCAACACTATAGCTAGGAGGAACATGTATCATCATTGAAATGAACGCAATAACATAACTCAGTATTCCATTGATATGCCTGTACTCCATCGCCCTGAAATTGACCAGAGGCTCAAAACCGTATCCATTACCGTTCAGAAAATACCGTCCGTCAAGTCTGTCACCTCCCTTTACAAGGCCGACATCGACCATCCTTGTGTGTCCGTCAATGATTACATCCATCGCTTTCCGGACATCGTTTGGCAGAGAAAGGGAATATGCATAATCATTTCCCCTTCCAAGCGGAATTATAGCAAGTGACACAGAGGGATCTGTCGTCATTATCCCGTTGAGAACTTCATTAAGCGTTCCATCGCCACCCCCGACAATCAACATCCTATAGCCTTTCTTTATTGCATCCTGAGCTAGAACAAAGGCATCATCCTGTCCTCTTGTCTCTGCAAAAGCAACAGGAAATCCATTTTCTCCAAGATAGGACGCAATAGCATCTGAATTTATCTTTCCCTTTCCCTTCGATGCTTTCGGATTGATGATCATGAACGCCTTTTCCATATGAATACTATACACCCAGTAAAAGCAAACTACTCTTTTTTCTCTCTAGTGGAACAAAGGAAAGGGAAAAGGTAATATCTTTTAAAAGTAATTAGGAGAGATCTTGCGATGTGGTATACAGGTCTTAAAGAAGAAAAGCTCTTCAGGATATTCGATGAAATCTCACAAGTTCCCAGAGAAAGCGGGAATGAGGAGGGGATCAGAAACTTCATCATTTCATGGTGCAAGGAAAACGGTATCGAGGCGGAAAAGGATGAAATCGGAAATGTGATAATGCATGTTCCTGCAACAGAGGGATATGAGGATGTACCATCCATCGCTTTCCAGGGTCATATGGACATGGTATGCGTGAAGACAAGCACTTCAGAACATGACTTCACGAAAGATCCGATAGATATCATCAGGGAAGGCAATATCATAAAGGCAAAGGACACGAGCCTTGGTGGAGACAATGGAATTGCAATAGCTCTCATGCTTGCACTCTTTACTGATAAAAGCCTCAGGCATGGAAAGCTGGAAGGAATCCTCACCGTTGAAGAAGAGACGGGACTGCGTGGAGCATTCAATCTAGATGCATCCAAAATTGTTTCAAGAAAAATGATTAATCTTGACAGTGAAGAAGAAGGGATCATATACATCGGTTGCGCAGGTGGCCTCGACATGGAGAGCAGCCATCCAGTCACATATATTCCTAATCCATTCACCCACACATACAAAATCGATGTAAGCGGACTCAAAGGTGGACACAGTGGCGGAGATATTGGCAGAGAAAGGGGAAATGCGATAAAAGTTCTTTCCCGAATTCTTTCCGGATATGATGAACCATACTCGCTTTCTGTGTTTTCCGCAGGTACAAAAAGAAATGTGATCCCATCACATGCAACAGCTGTCATCTCGACAGATGGAAATCTCAAAGAGAAGGCAGCATCTGAAATTGAAGCAATAAAGAGAGAACTCAGATACTCAGATAAGAATGTCAGCATCTCCATCTCTGAAACAGCGAACATCAAAATGGTCATTCGGGAAGAAGAGACAAAAGAGATCATCGAACTCCTCTATATTGCCCCAAACGCAGTCAGCCACATGTCTATGGCAATTGAGGGAATTGTAGAAACTTCAAATAATCTTGCTATCGCATCACTTGACGAGAATGCTTTCAAAGTCATCAATTCCATTAGAAGCAATGTAGCAAGCGCGAAGATCAACCATAAGAGGAAAATGGAGAAGATCTATGCGAAATACGGTTTCGAAAGCAAATTTGGTGATGGCTATCCAGAATGGGAACCAAATCCGGATTCGCCATTCCTCAAGACTGTAGTGAAGGCATTTGAAAGTTATTACAAGCACGAACCCGTAGTAACAGCGATCCACGCAGGCCTCGAATGTGGAATAATCAATCAGAGGGTAGAAGGCATGGATTCCCTCTCGATAGGTCCGAATCTCTTTGAAGTCCATTCAACAGAAGAACACCTAGAGGCAGAATCTGTGATAAACACATACGGATTCCTGAAGAATCTCGTGGAGAACATGAAGAACGATGAATCGGATATTTGAGCTCAACCTCCTCAATCCGATCGGATACAAAAAGAAGGAGATGACACTCAATGAAATGATAAAGAACGCACTTCTCGCACCAACAGGAAGTGAGTTCTTTATCAAGTATTCTTTCTCTTTCTCAGACTCGGATGTGACGTTCACATATATTTCTGCGGGAGAAAAGGATCCTCTCACTCAAGAAGAAAAGATCCAGATCGAAAGTGGCAGGAGCATTCCGATCAGAAGCGATGAAGATATCGTTATACCAGAGGGAAAATATCTTTTCGAGCAATATCCTGATATTGCAGAAGAAGAAAGTCTCTCAAGGGTACTATCTTCACTCCTGATAGCAAAAGGTGGTGAAAACACAGTATATGTACGTATACTCAAGGAAAATACCCTGGAATGTGTAATGCAAGCACTTCGTCCTGTAAAATAAATCTATTATATTCAGTCTAATATGCAAGTAGAAAAGATCAGCGATACGCTACATAAGATAACATTCTCGGATGGTACAAAACTCACATTGATC
This sequence comes from uncultured Spirochaetales bacterium, assembly GCA_949293335.1. Taxonomy (GTDB): domain Bacteria; phylum Spirochaetota; class Spirochaetia; order Sphaerochaetales; family Sphaerochaetaceae; genus Ornithospirochaeta. The sequence goes on along the minus strand of CASFDA010000033.1, from coordinate 61,363 downwards.
GGTACGGCGCACATCTCATCTGAGAGCGTAGATCTCGTTGGAAGTACGATAGAACAAGAAAAGCCTGACAGGATCTGCATCGAGCTGGATGCGACAAGGTTGAAGAGCAAAGAGGACAAAAAGGGATGGGAAGGAATGGATATCCGGAAGGTCCTCAAAGAAGGAAAAGGATTCTTCCTTCTTGCAAATACCGCGCTCGCATCATTTCAGAAGAGGATGGGGAACGAAACTGGCGTAAAACCAGGAGAGGAGATACTCCTTGCAGCGGCAAAGGCAAAGGAAAACAATATCCCCCTTTCGCTTTGTGACAGGGAAATTCAGACGACATTCCGGCGGGCCTGGGCAAAATCCAGTTTATGGAACAAGATGAAACTCCTCGCAACCCTCATATCTGCCGCATTCTCAGATGAAAAGCTTTCTGAGGCGGATCTTGAAAAGCTCAAGAAAGAAGACAGCCTTGAAGCTATGATGAATGAGATGGCAGAGGAACTTCCAACTGTAAAGGAAGTACTGATAGATGAAAGGGACAGATACATTGCTACAAAAATATTCCAGGCAGAAGGAAAGAACAAAGTAGCGGTAATCGGGGCAGGACATACTAAGGGAATAATAAGTACTCTGGAAAAGCTTGAAGAGGGAAAGATCAAAAATGATGTGAAGGAACTTGATGTCATCCCCAAAGGTACACCATGGGGAAAAATCCTCTCATTCCTCGTTCCTGCATTGATAATACTCCTCTTGGTCATTGCAATCGCAACAACTGGATGGGAATCTGGATTGAGATCTTTTCTTTGGTGGATGGTAGCTTGTTCTTCTTCCACACTGATCTTCTCAATAATTGCCTTGGCTCATCCTCTAAATGCACTCTTATGTGCAGTGACAGCACCCTTCTTTTCACTAAACCCTGTCTTGGGTGTAGGCATGCTCGGAGGTGTGCTTGAAGCAACATTCAGGAAACCAAGGGTTGCAGATTTCGAGAAGATGTCAGACGACGCGCTGACACTCAGGGGATGGTATAGAAATAAGATTTTGCATGCTCTTCTCGTGTTTCTGCTTTCGAGTCTTGGAAGTGCATTAGGAACATTTGTCGCATTCCCGATGCTGATTTCAAGGCTCTAGAGCAAGAAGGCAGTCTTCAATGCTGTCTTGATGTTCTTAACAGATACAACCGAGCTGGTGTTCTCTTTCTTTCCGACGTAAGGACACAGGATGCTTTTCAATCCCATCTCTCTTGAAGCCTTGATCTTCCTTTCCAAAAAGGAGACACTGCTCACTTCGCCTGCAAGCGTAAGTTCACCGAAAGAAGAGAGTGTTCCTGGAAGACTTCTATCCGCTTTCGAACTGTAAAGAGCGAGGGCAAGCGGAAGTTCTATAGAGACATCCCGGACCCTGAGGCCGCCACGCACATTCACGTAGATATCATAAGAAGAAAAGGATATTGAAGCATGACGCTCGAGGATAGCAGCGACGCGGGAAACACGCTGTATGTCCACTTTATCTGAAAATATGCGAGATATCCCGCTTTTTGAAGGAACGACAAGAGCCTGCAGCTCAATGAGGAAAGCCCTGCTCCCTTCTACTACTGGAGTAAAGGCAATGCCGGGTGGAAGTTCACCGTCTTCTCTGCTTGAAAGGAAAACATTGCTTACATCACCAACTCCTTCCAGCCCTTTTTCTCCCATCGAGAAGAGACCTATTTCATCGACAGAGCCGAACCTGTTCTTAACAGATCTCAAAAGCCTCAATCCTCCATCGGCACTCTCGAAGTAGAGAACTGTATCAACCATATGCTCTATGACTTTAGGTCCTGCTATCATTCCATCTTTTGTTATATGTCCGATAAAGAAGATAGCTGCTCCATTCTGTTTTGCCACAAGTGATAAAGTCAGCGTACAGGTCCTGATCTGATTAACGCTTCCCTGTCCCGACTGATATTCGTCGCTGGATAATGTCTGTATAGAATCTATGACAATAACTTTTGGGGAAAGAGAGGAAATTATATTCAATAGCTTCTCTAACCTGGTCTCACAACTTATATGTATCCTGTCTGTAGGAAGGGAAAGTCTCTTTGCCCTCAACTTTATCTGCTCGGGAGACTCCTCTCCCGAGATATAGAGGACAGGGGACACCTTGCCAGAGAGATTTGAAAGGACCTCAAGCATCAGAGTCGATTTTCCTATTCCAGGATCACCTCCTATCAGGACTGAAGAAGGAAACATCACACCTGAACCAAGAACTCTGTCGAATTCTCCAAAACCTGAAGGAACAAAAAGGGAATTGTCTTCTGATATTTCAGAAAGGAGATGGACGTCACTATCCATGACATGCTTCCCGTCGTTTGTTTCCTTCTCGATTTTCTTTTCACGGAAAGTATTCCATTCACCGCACTCCGGGCAACGTCCGATCCATTTAGTCTCGCTGTGGCCGCACGAAGTGCAGACAAATACGCTTTCCTTTTCTTTCTTCGCCATCAGAAATCCAGAAGCTCAACTTCAAATACAAGATATGAATTCGGTGGGATGACACCTGGATATCCATATTCCCCATAACCCAATTCAGGAGGAATGATCAGGGTCCTCTTTTCTCCCTTTGTCATGGTCTCCAGTGCCTCATTCCAGCCTTCAATGACCTCACCGATCTTGAACTGTGCAGGCTCATTGCGTGCAATTGAAGAATCGAAAACTTTTCCATTAAGAAGATATCCTAAATAATGGACGGTTACAGACTGCCCATATTTCGGACTTTCCTTGCCATCACCTTCTTTATCAACAACATACATAAGTCCTGTGGGACTTGTAATGGCAGACGGATATCTGTTCTTTATCTCTCTCAGGATTTTCTCTTTTTCTTTGCTCTTTCTCTCTGCATCCTTTTTCTCAACAGCCTCGACGTAACGGCTGAAAGCCTCTCCTGTGGTTTCAAATGCCCTGGCATCATCTCCGACACGGATTATCTCGACTTTCTCGATTCTGTCTCCCTGCTCGATGCTGTTAACTACATCCTGACCAGAAACGACATGGCCGAAAACTGTATGCTTTCCATCAAGCCAAGGAGTTGCGACATGTGTGATGAAGAACTGGCTTCCATTCGTTCCTGGCCCTGCATTTGCCATTGAAAGCACACCTGGACCAGTATGCCTGAGTTCAGGATCTACCTCATCGGGAAATCTGTATCCAGGACCGCCAGTTCCATCACCTTTTGGGCATCCTCCCTGAATCATGAAATCCTTGATAACCCTATGGAACATGAGTCCGTCATAAAATGGAGTACCTTTTTCCTCCATATTCAATTCACCGTCAGCAAGACCTACGAAATTACATACAGTCATAGGACATTTCTTGTATTCAAGAGAAAGGAGGATCTCTCCCTTTTCAGTTGTCATGAGCGCATAAAGCCCATCCTTTAGATTCTCAGTATCCATGATAATTACTCCTCAAAAAGCTCTTCCCCATCGGAAAGTGCGGCATATATCCTTTCCAGTTCTTTCTGTGACCTGAACCTGATTTCAAGTTTTCCCCTTTCGAGCGATCCCTTCAGCTCCGTATGGGCACCAATAGCACTGGAGAACTTTGCTTCTGCATCAAGAACCATGTCATCTTTGTCAGATCCACGTCTGTTCCTCTGTACTACCTTATGGCCCCTGTTATATTCGTTTGCAAGTTCCTCTGCATCCCTTACTGAAAGATTCTTCTCTATGATCCTGTTTCTTAAAAGGATCTGATCAGCAGGATTCTTCAGAGAAAGAATTGCCCTTGCATGTCCCGCGCTGATGACACCACTGATGACATCATCCTTCAAAGCATCGGAAAGGCCGAGAAGACGAAGTGTATTAGCAACCAGAGAGCGTGATTTGCCAACTCGCTTTGCAATCTCTTCCTGGCTGTAACCTGTACGTGTAATCAGTGCCTGATAGGCATAGGCCTCTTCGATCGGATTGAGATTTTCCCGCTGGATATTCTCAATGAGAGCAATCTCCATTTTTGCAATCTCTCCGATATTCCGCACTATTACAGGAACTTCATTCAAAGAAGCTAGCCTGGCTGCCCTGTATCGCCTTTCTCCTGCTATTATCTGATACTTTCCTGGACTTACTTCCTCAACTATGAGCGGTTGTATGATTCCCTCTGACTTAATACTGAGAGCAAGAGAAGAAAGAGCTTCATCATCAAAGTTCTTTCTCGGCTGATTAGGGTTTGGTGAAATATCATCAAGTTTTACCTTGATCACCTGATCTGAATGAACCGCAGGAATGTCAGCCTTTTTTGTTTCTTCTTTATTTTCTTCTTCTTTCTTTTCCCCGATAGTCTTATTTACCACATTTGCGATCTGGGCATCATAATCAAAATCCGAGATCAGGGAACTCATTCCCTTTCCAAGACCATGTTTCTTGTCATGCACGGGCAATAACCTCCTTGGCCAGGGCCTGATAAGCCTTGGAACCAGTGTTTGATCTGTCATAGATGTTTATTGGCATTCCATGACTTGGAGCTTCAGCAAGACGTACAGAACGGGGAATGATTGTCTTGAACACAAGTTCCGGAAAATAACCGGAAACATCATCGACAACATCCTGATTCAACAATCCTCTCTTATTGAACATAGTGAAAACTATACCCATTATCTTCAATTCAGGATTAAGAGATCTTCTGACATTGCTGACCGTCCTCATGAGAAGATTCAAACCTTCCATCGCAAGATACTCACACTGCAAGGGGATAATCACATAGTCGGCCCAGGCAAGAGCGTTCATAGTCTCAAGACCAAGAGATGGAGGGCAATCCAACAAGATGAAATCAAAATCACCTGAGATAGGATTCAATGCTTCCTTAAGGTAAAATTCACGATCCTCTTCGTTTACAAGCTCAACAGCCAATCCTGCTGTATCAACAGATCCTGGAATGAGATAAAGATTCTTGAATACAGTCTTCTGAATCGCATCCTCTACCTTTTTTTCTCCTACTACTACCTGGTATATGTTTGCTTTTCTCCCATCCCCTGAAACCGCGCCAGTAAGATTAGTCTGCGCATCAAAATCAACAAGAAGGACTTTATAGTTCATTTCAGCAAGCCAAGACCCCAAATTCACACATGTCGTTGTCTTGCCAACGCCTCCTTTTTGATTGAAGAAAATAATCTTATGTGCTCTCGACATATTTCAAATATAGAAGTTTAATTTTCTATTGTCATCAGAAAATGTATCAAAGGTAGCAAGAAACCACAATAATATTGCCCTAGCAGAATCTTTCTGAGATAATAAGTCAACTTAGATAAACTCTAAGAAAAGAGGTAAAAATGGAAGACAAAGTCAAAGAAGCTATAAATGCAATCAGGCCAGCCCTTCAGAACGATGGGGGAGACATTGAATTCATCAGGTTGGAAGAGAAGAACGTATATGTCAGGCTTGTCGGAGCTTGTGCAGGTTGCCCAATGAGTCAGCTTACTCTTTCAAATGGCGTACAGCGCTATCTCAGAGAAGCAGTAGACAAAGATCTGACAGTCATCAACGAAACATTCTAAAATTACAACGTAAAACATCATCACATATCCTCAGCCAAAAGCTGGGGATATATTTTTGTTTCACGTGTAACATATGAATTAATTATTTTAAATATCTAAAATAATTTTATTACAATATTTTATTAATCCAAGCATTAATTATATGCCAAATCGAAAATAAGTGACTAATAACTAAAATATAACAACCGGTCAATTTTACGCAGACAAGAAAATGATCGATAAAAGCGATAAAATTATTGCCAATAAACTCAAATTTATCCTAAACATTGTTTCACGTGAAACAATAGACATTTACAAGAATTATTAATGTGCTATTTGTAATTCCCTTTATATTTTGTTTTTAATATTTGCATAAAACTTTTTTGTTTTTGTCTAATAAATCAGATACGAACATTTAATATCCATTTCAATGTTTCACATGAATCATTTCTTGACAAATCCTTCTGTCTTAATTTTTGCATTGTTTCACGTGAAACAAATTAATGTGTGTATGCGATAATTGGACCCGTGAAGAAAGTGGGCGGATTTTAAAGTGTCAAGTGCATCACTTATTTATCGTTGGGTGAGCTGGTAGCCAAATGACAAAACCTTCAAAAATAGCCCTGTTTTTAAAGGTTTTTGATGCTTTGATTCTATATACAGTAACAAAAATAAGTGACTATTTTTCCGCATTTTCCCTATTTAATAGGGTATTATTTTACTTTATTTGATATAAATATAGCCCGTTTTTGGCGGGCTATATATCGATATTAAATTATCTTTTAATTTCAGCTTTCTGAATTCTCTGACGTTTCTGTATCGTCAGCAACTTCATCACTATCATCTTCTTCCTGATAGCTTGTAGTTGCCATAGCGTTTATGCTGTCTCCAGATTTCTTGAAAGAGACAACCTTCACACCACGTGCAGCTCGACCTTGTACAGAAATATCTCTGGTATGGATTCTCACGACCTGTCCTTTCTTGGTCATGCAGATCACATCGGTATCATCGTCAACGGCAAAAGCATCCACTATTCCGTTCTCGCCTTTCTCGATTGTATAGATCTTCTGACCCATTGTTCCTCTTCCATGATTCATGAACTCCTCAAAGCGCACTTTCTTGCCTTTGCCTTGTTCAGTAAGCATGAGAATGGTCTTAGCTTCCTCTACCTTGACGACTCCAACTACTTCATCTTCTCCTATCAGCTTGATACCTCTGACTCCGTGTGTACTTCTTCCCATCGTACGTATGGAGCTCGCATCGGTCCTGAGGCCTTTTCCATCCTTCGTGACAATCATGATGTCATCGGAATCAGATACGAATACAGCCTTGCTGAGTTCATCACCATCGTCAAGGATTATTGCTTTGACTCCACGTACCTTGGCATTTGCAAAATCATTAAGCCTAACTTTCTTCGTAACACCAAACTTCGTACCCATGAGGATATATTTATCTTCATCAAATTCCTTGAAGGAGATGATTGCAGTAACTTTCTCATTGTTCTCGATTTGAATGATACTCTTCAGGCTCATTCCCTTTGCTGTTTTTGCATTCTCCGGTATGTCAAAAGCTTTGACGTAATATGCCTTTCCGAGATTTGTTACGAAAAGTATATAGTCATGGCTGCTTGCGATAAACAGATGTTTTACAATATCGCCATCGACAAGCTTTGCCCCGACAACACCTTTTCCGCCTCTCTTCTGGGCCCTGTATTCTTCAATAGGAATACGTTTTGCAAATCCCTTTTCAGTAATGCTGATTACAACATCCTCTTTCTTTATGAAATCTTCTGGTGAAGCATCTTCAATCTCACGAGGATTGATCTCTGTCCTTCTCCGGTCACCATAAATTTCACCTATTTTCTTGAGTTCATCCTTTACGACACCTAGTATCTTATTCCTGTCAGAAAGGAGGTCTTTGTAATATGCAATCCTTCCCTCGAGCTCTTCAAGTTCATTAAGGATCTTTTCCGTCTCAAGATGAGACAATCTTCCAAGCTTCATGTCGATGATCGCATCAGCCTGGATCTGGGTAAGAGTAAACCTCTTCTGAAGGTTCAAAGAAGCAATCTGGTTGTCCTCAGCATCCTTGATGATCTGTATCACTTCATCAATGTTCTCAAGTCCTTTTTTAAGTCCTTCGAGAATATGTGCCCTCTCTTCTGCCTTCTTAAGATCATAACGTGTTCTTCTCTCAACAACTTCTTCCCTATGATCCACATAGGCAACAAGCATCTCCTTGAGATTGAATAGTTTTGGAGCTCCATTCTGCAGTGCAAGGTTGTAGATATTGAAATTTGACTGCAGGGGAGTCCTCATGAAGAGCATATTGAGAACAATGTTAGGAACAGCATCCTGCTTCAGTTCTACAACAATCCTGATGCCATCACGCCCAGATTCATCGCGAACTGCGCTTATTCCCTTTATTATCTCATCTTTCCTGAGTTCATCTATTTTCTTGACAAGCTCACTCTTGTTCACCTGATAAGGAATCTCAGTAAAGACGATTCTGTCATGACCCTTTCCTTCCTCGATCTCATAACGGCTTCTGATGACAACCTTACCTCGTCCAGTGGTATAGGCATCAAAAATTCCCTTTGTACCGCAAATTACGCCATATGAGGGGAAATCCGGACCTTTTATATACTCCATGAGTTCTGGAATAGTTATATCCGGGTTATCGATAAGAGCAGCAATACCATCTATTACTTCAGTAAGATTATGAGGGGCAAGATTGGTAGCCATACCAACAGCAATACCTGAAGATCCATTCACAAGAAGGAACGGAAAAGCTGAAGGAAGGACAGAAGGCTCTTTGAGAGACTCATCATAGTTCGGCATGAAGTCAACAGTCTCTTTGCCTATATCCTGAAGCATCTCCTCGCCAAGCTTGCTTAATTTCGCCTCTGTATACCTCATGGCTGCCGGTGGGTCACCATCAATGGAGCCAAAGTTTCCTTGTGGTTTTACTACCGGATAACGCAAAGAGAAATCCTGTCCTAGACGGACAAGAGCATCATATACAGATGCATCTCCATGCGGATGATATTTACCGAGTACATCACCAACAACACGAGCACACTTTCTAGTAGGAGAGCTATATTTTAGCCCTATATCCCACATATCATAGAGTATTCTTCTATGAACCGGCTTGAGGCCGTCCCTTACATCTGGCAAAGCTCTTGAGATAATGACCGACATAGCATAGTTGAGATAACTGGTCCTCATCTCAGTAGCCAGATCAGAAACAATTACTTTTCCAAGGTTTTCTTCCTGTATGTTCTCATCCATATGTGAAACCTACCATCAAATATCCAACATGCTTACATAGTTGGCGTTCTTCTCGATGAATTCCCTTCTGGGCTCAACATCTTCTCCCATGAGCATGGAGAAAACCCGGTCAGCCTCCTCGGCGTCCGAAAGGTGAACTTGACCGATTATTCTGGTTTCAGGATTCATTGTCGTCTCCCAAAGTTCCTCTTTCTCCATCTCTCCGAGACCTTTGTAACGCTGAGCTGCGACCTTGCTTTCATCTCCATTGGCATATTCATCTATAATCTTCCTCTTCTCCTCCTCCTGATAGGCATAGAAAACTTTCTTTCCTATCGTGAGCTTATAAAGAGGAGGCATAGCGAAATAAACATAGCCTGCCTCGATCAGAGGTTTCATATATCTGAAGAAGAAAGTAAGCAAAAGTGTTCTGATATGAGATCCATCGACATCAGCATCAGCCATGATAATGACCTTATGATATCTTACTTTGCTCAAATCGAACGTCTTTTCTGCCTTATTATCTTCATCTAGGGCATCATCTGTTGTTTCATTATATCTTGTAATTCCTGCTCCAATCGTCTGGATGACAGGATGAAGTTTCTCATTGTTCAGTACTTTTGCTTCTTGTGCCTTCTCAACATTCAGCATCTTTCCCCAAAGAGGAAGAATTGCCTGGAATCGGCTGTCCCTGCCTTGCTTTGCTGTTCCGCCTGCGCTATCACCCTCAACAATGAATACCTCGCATTTTGCGGGATCCTTCTCAGAACAATCTGCAAGCTTTCCAGGAAGTCCTCCAACATCATTCTTCTTTCTGATATTCTCTCGGGCTTTGCGCGCTGCGATTCTTCCGATAGCCGCACTTGTTACCTTATCAAGAAGTTTGTCTATGTTCTCAGGATACTCGTCAAAGTAGTTTGTAAGGTTCTCATATACAAGGGAGTCCACAATTCCACGAACAGCAGAATTTCCAAGCTTCATCTTGGTCTGGCCTTCAAACTGAGGTTCAGGGATTTTGACAGATATGATGGCAGTAAGGCCTTCAGCAATATCTGTCGCCTCCAGAGCTTCAGAGTATTTCTTCATATACTTCTGGCTCTTCCTGAGCTGGTTATTCAAACATCTGGACAATGCAGTCCTGAATCCAACAAGGTGAGTTCCACCTTCTCTTGTATTGATGTTGTTTACAAACGTATAGATCTTTTCGTCGTACTTGTCATTGTACTGGATCGCGACTTCAACAGAGACTTCCTTGTTCTCTTTTTCGATCATTTTCCTTCCTTCGAAGGAAATGGGATCAAAAAGGGTAGTCTTGTACTCATTCAGGTATTTGACAAACGAAGAAAGACCTCCTTCTGCATGAAGAATCTCCTTCTTTTCCTCTTCACCTCTCTTATCAACAAGTTCAATCGTTATACCCTTGTTGAGATAAGAAAGCTCTCTAAATCTAGAGAGAAGGGTTTCATACGAAAAGCTATTTTTCTCCATGATAGAAAAATCTGGAGTAAATCTGACTGTTGTACCTGTAGTATCCGCTTCTCCGATTTTCTCAACGTCTTTCTCAGGAATTCCCTTATGATATACCTGTCTGTATTTGTATGGAGGCCTTCTTACAGTGACCTCCATCCAGTCTGAAAGTGCATTCACACAGGAAACGCCGACTCCATGAAGGCCGCCAGAAACTTTATATGCGTTATCATCAAATTTTCCGCCGGCATGCAACTGGGTAAGTACTACTTCGAGCGTACTTTTCTTTTCTGTGGCATGCATATCAACAGGAATGCCTCGTCCATTGTCATCTACAGAGCAGACCTCTCCAAACTCTCCGTTCTCCAAGGTTACCTTAATGTGATCACAATATCCTGCCATCGCCTCATCGATAGAATTGTCCACAACCTCGTAGACAAGATGATGAAGGCCGTCTATACCTGTGCTGCCAATATACATGCCAGGGCGTTCCCTTACAGGCTCAAGCCCCTTGAGGACTTTGATTTCCTCCCCTGTATATTGCTTGCTGGCAAGTTCTTTTCTTGCTTCATTACCGTCCATATTGAATCCTCATATCCCTTTTAGAAAACACTAAGGAAAACTCATTTGTTACAAAGAGATAAAACTTAATGAAGTATACAATTTCCGCTATTTTTCTGCAACTGTCAGCAAAAAGTACAACTCAAGTCAAAACTTAATTTAATTGCTTATAACATATAATATTAATTAAGACTTTATTTTTCATGATGTTTCTCTTGTCTTTCTCTTGTATGACAATTAAGATAGATTATCCGAGGTATTTTATGGATAAGGAAAGTTGGATAGAAACATATGACAATCTGATGCAGTCTCTTCCAAAGGGAAAAAGATATTGGCTTGAAGACATTTCTTTCGTCGATTCTGATGATGACAGCGTCACGCTTTCCTTTCCAAGCAAGTTTCGTCTGGACAATTTCAAGACAAAATGTCTGAGTGAAGTTGAGAATACTTTATCAGAGCTGAACGGCAAAGAAATAAAGATAAACCTTGTCGTGGAAGCAAAGAAAGATAGTAACAAAGATGAATCAGATATACTCGAAGGCATTGGAAGAAAAGGCGGACTCAAAGAAAAGAAAAAGGCGGTCAATGATACGCTAAATCCTAACTACACCTTTGATAACTATGTAGTAGGAGACAACAATCACTTCGCATACAATGCAGCAAAAGTAATATCGTCAAATCCTGGAACAAGTATAAATCCATGCTTCATCTACGGTGGAGTAGGACTCGGGAAAACACATCTGATACAAGCCATAGGAAACTACATCTTTGATCATAATCCGAGAATGAAAGTCATTTATGTCACGGCAGAAAGTTTCACCAACGAACTAATACTTTCAATAGGAAATGGAACTGCACAGACAAAACTCAAAAGCAAATACAGGACAGCAGATGTCCTTCTCATTGATGACATACACTTTCTGCAGGGAAAGATAAGCACTCAGGAAGAGCTGTTCCACACATTCAATGAACTAACAGAAAAGAACAAACAGGTAGTATTCACTTGTGACAGACCACTTACAGAACTCGAAGGAATTCCAGAACGTCTCATCACAAGATTCAGAAAAGGTCTCACCGTGGATTTACAGCCACCTACATATGAAACGAGGATGGCTATCGCAAAGAAAAAATGCGATGCGATGAACTTTGAGATAAAATATGATGTCCTTGAATACATCTGCCAGAACATAAAAACGAACATAAGGGACCTCGAAGGGGCACTTGTAACACTTTCGTCCCTTTCAAAGCTCCTTGGAAAGGAGATAACAAAGGAAGTTGCGAAAGAACAGATCAAGAACTATATTCCACAGCCTCTTATAAAAGGAAACGATGCTTCAATAGACGATATAATCAATGAGACTGCAAACTACTTCAATGTCAATGCAAGCGATATCAAAGGAAAAAGCAGGAACAAGAACATATCGATGGCAAGACATATTTCCATCTACCTTTCAAGCAATATCCTTCGTTATTCACTTACCGAAATAGGCACTTACTTCGGCAATATGGATCACACGACAGTAAGCTATGCAATAAACAAAGTCAAAGGCCTCTTAAATGCAGACGAGAGCATAAAGGAAGCTGTTGATATCATAAGTTCAAATATCTCTAATTCGCACTGATTCATATCTTAGACTATAGGAAAATTCAGCATATTTTATTTAATTAGTAGTACTAAATAAACTGTTACTTTTCCACATTTTGGGGAAAACTATGTGTAAAAGTCGTTGAAAAGCTGAATATAACCTGTGGATAAGTCCTATGAAAAATGTGCAAAACTTAAGCATTTTATCGAACAGTGTGTTGCAGCCGTGGATACAACGTGGATAATCAAGACTTTTCCACATAATTATATACATGCTTAATTTTATATATAGTAGGTAATTATATATAGTTTTCCACATTTTCACTGTCTCTACTACTATTGCTACCTTTTAATTGTTTATAGAAAATTAAAATTGTGGAAAACAAAAACTGATATAAAATTAAAGCACGAGAGAAAAAATGCACACAAAAAAATTACTTTTATTAAATACCTGATTACTGTACTTCTTATAGTCTTTATATTTTCTTCTTGTTCCCCAGAACAAAATCATGACATTTCAGCTGGTAAAACATTCATCAAGGCATTTGATCCAGCAGAATTTTTGAAAGATGGTATAACTAAATACTTTGATAGCAGTGAAAGTTTAAATCCAAAATTCACAGAAACTTTCATTCCATCTTCTACAAATACAAGAAGTACTTCCTCTAATGGAACATTAAATTTAACTGCTAAATACACTGATTTTGATTATGGCAATTTCTCAATTTCTGGTGATTTCCAATATTCGCTTCCTATAGTTGATGGAAACATACAAGGATACAGGGTGAACTCGACTAATACTCAGGTCACTGATAATGAATCAGGAGATACCAACACACTTTCTGTGAATATGCCAGATTCATCTGTCCTCGCACCAGCTTTTGGAACAGTAAGCATAGAAGGGGATTCTGTTTCAATTTCAAACGGCTATGCATCGACTTTACTCCCAAATTCTGATGTAACATTTACAGTAGAAAACAATGGAGTAAGTGAAAGTATAGAACTTTCAGTAATAGAGAATGAAATAGATGCCTCATCATTCACAAAAGATGATTTTCCTGATGATATATACAACCTCTATCTTTCGTCAGGTCTTATCCGGACTATAATATTTGAAACAATTGAACTAGATGAAAATTCATCACCTATAAATCTGTTTGAAACAGAAAATACTATTGAGATAACTTATCAAAACGGCTTTCCATATTATTCAGTGCTGACAATAACTGAGCCAATGAATTTTACGCATACGACTGGAAATGGCAATAAATTCTATGTATATACATCTGGTAAGTTAAAAGAAGAAGCATATTATCAAAATAATGGTACAACTGTATATGAGGATTTCAGCACATCAGTCACTATCATAGAAAATGGTTCTGATCATATCACATACACATCAAAGATTTGCAATGGAACATATGGTGCGTCTTTGGCAGGTAGTGGTAGTTCATCTGGTTCTATTTCGGTAGGAGGTCATACCTACAGTGGTAATGAACTGTTTGATTTGGATGCTCTTAGTTTCATCAATCAAATGACGAGAATGTGGGGATTATATAATACGTGGCAAACTCCAGATGAAAATGGTAATACTAAATTGAATATTCCGAGTCCTTATTTTTCTTCAAGTGCTGTATATAAAAATGGAAATAGCAGTTCTACACTTACTGGAGAATTCAGCATTCTTTCCAATTCTTACGATTTTGTATTTGAATTCACTGAGACAACTGATGGCCTTGTTGAAAATGTAGAAAACTTTAGTTTTGATGGACATCAATTTTCAGAAGAAGCTTTAAATAGACTTGATGACTGTTATGAATTTACACGCTTGCTGATCTAATTATTAAATGGGGAGTATTATTATTCAGTGGAATACTCTCCTAAATCAAGGATTCTGTATTTTTTATGTACTCTCTTTTATTTAAGAGTGTATTTTGTCTTTATGTATATAACTGGAAAACAAACTCAAAAACTCTGATAATATATTAAATTCAAGAATAAGGAGCAGAAATACATGAAGTTTGTATGTAAGTGCGAGGAGCTTAAGAAAGAGACAGGCTATGCAGCGACATTTTCGAGCAAGCGTAATGCTCTTTCCATAACAAGCAATATTCTGCTTGAGAACTCAAATAATACACTCACCATCAGAAGCACAGACTTGAAAAGTGGATTCACATCTACAATAAATGTTGAGACAATAGTTCCAGGAAGAACTACTGTCACTACAGATAAATTTCTTGAAATACTGAAGAATCTGGACAGCAATATAGATCTTGAGATCAGTGAAGAGAATGATAAGCTTACCATTAAAGGTCTTTCAGGAGATATTTTTGAAGTAAATATTAGAACGGTAGATCCTTCTCTTTTTCCTAGTCTTGAAGAGATCGACGAGGAAAGCATGTTTACTCTTGGCCAGAGCAACTTTCTGGATATGATCACAAAGACCACTTATTCAGTAGGAAAGGATGAGACAAGACTTTTCCTTACAGGTGTATACATTGAGAGGCTGGAAGATGGACGCCTTGCTATGGTATCTACTGATGGAAAAAGACTTTCTTGCATCAAGAAGAATTTTGAACAGGAAATTCCATCATTCATTCCAAAGATCATTCCTGTTTCTTTCCTCTCTAGCATTTCCATGATCGCTGGCAATGATGGAATACTTTCTATTGGATTCAAGGATAACTATATTTTTGCAAATATCTCAGGACATATGATATATTCAACTCTCCTGACAGGTAACTATCCTAATTATGAAAGGGTTATTCCATCTTCCTTCGAACATACTTGCAAGGTAAGGACTACAGATCTTATAAATGCGCTAAATCTGAACAGTGTACTTATTGAAAGTAAAAGTAGGAGGATCTTCTTTGATATAAATGAAGAAGGAATCATGCTCAGTGTAGAAGATAGCGACGGAAACAGCAGGAACATAATAAAATGTGATTATCAGGGACCAGAGATCAGGATAACATTCAATTTCAATTTTCTCTCCGATGCTGTTAAGAAAGTAGATTCTGAGTTCTTGAGCTTCAATATAAACAATGCCACATCTGCAGTTGGCATAAAGAGTGAGCCCGAGAGCGATTATATCTTCATAATAATGCCTATTCAGGTCTGATGATTTTTTCTTCAATAGAGATAAGCAATTTCAGAAATATTTCTTCTGCTTTGGTTGAAACCAGGGCAGAAGATATTGTTCTTAAGGGAACTAACGGACAGGGAAAGACAAACTTTCTTGAGGCTGTTTATATGCTTTCCTATGGTTCTTCATTCAGGACGCATCACCTGAATGAAGTTGTAAAGTATGGAGAGACATCATTTTTCCTGAAAGGCAACTATGAAGATGAAATGGAAAAAGGTGATGTTTGTGTCTCTTATTCAAATGGAAAGAGATCAATAACATTAAATGGAAAGGAAGTCCGTGACCGAAAGGAACTGATTTACCTTTTTCCATCGATAGTCTTTTCCCATGATGATATGAACATAATCAAGGGAGAACCATCAGAGCGGAGAAGATTTTTTGATCAGACTATAAGCCTTTATTCTCCTTCATTTCTGGATGACCTCAGGTTTTACAGGAATGTACTCGAAAAGAGAAACGTATCAATAAGGAATTCAGATGACTCACTTCTCTCTGTATACGATGAGAAGCTTTCATCTCTGGGTATCAAGATAATGAATATGAGAAAGAATGAGATTAATAGCTTCAACAGCTACTTTTCATATCTTTTCAACTTTGTATCTGGTCTGGATGAGAATTTGAGCGTTTCTTATATGCCTTCATGGAAAGATGCTGAAAATGAAGATGACATAATGCGAATCCTTCAGGATTGCAGGGAACGGGATTACAGAATGCAGACAACTACAAGTGGTATTCACCGTGACAGATTCATAATAAAAGGAAAGAATGGAATATTCAGTCAGTATGGATCTACTGGTCAGATTCGACTTTGTTCACTTATATTCCGTCTTTCGGAGGTAAAGGCATTTTTAAAGGCAACAGGAAGAAAACCAATTATATTGATAGATGACGTGCTTCTTGAGCTTGATGATGAGAAAAGGGGACGTTTTCTTTCTTCGCTAGATGACTATTCCCAAGCTTTCTATACTTTCCTTCCTCATGAAGGCTATTTCGCAGCAGAACATAGAGTACCTCTCTCTTATTTGGTAAAGGACGGAAGATATGAATGAGAAAAAGGAACTATATCTGGATGGAAGGAAAGAAATCCTGAAGGTTATGGAGACTTTAACTAAGGGGTTAGGTTCAAAAGACAGCGAAATAATAAGAAGATGGAAGGATGTAGTAGGCGACAAGTTATTTGATATCGTCAAATATTCAAAGACAGAGAAAGGTTATCTCTATGTCATAATCAACGATAATATACATAAATCATACGTAATGCTTTCTAAGAAAAGGATAATAGACAACTTCAATTCACTATTTCCTGAAAGAAAAGTCAAATATATAAAAGTGATAGTAATATATTGATACTTGACCTCTGTTTTCAAGGTATGTAGAATTCATTACTCGGACACGTTTGTCTTTATATAGAAGAAAATACGCCTCGGCGATAATGGAGAATTACTCATGAGTTACAAAGGAAAGAGGACTTACCAGCCAAGTAAGACCAAAAGAACAAGAAAGTTTGGCTTTAGAGCAAGAATGGCAACAAAGGGTGGTCGTCTTGTGCTTGCAAGAAGACGCGCTAAGGGAAGATACAGTCTCACCGTTAGTGATGAGAAGAAGCCTTACTAAGAGGGATATACTTAGAAATAAAAAAGATATAGATCGCATTTTCAAGAGTGGAAAGAGATTTAGCTCTGAGAAAATGCGATTGATTTATCTTGCCAATGGTCTTTCTTTCGATCGTTTCATAATCATTCCTGCAAAGCACTACGGAAATTCAGTTCAGAGAAATCTTCTGAGGCGCAGAGCGAAAGAGATCTTCAGAAACTGGGAAAATAGGCATATTGGTGAGAATCCTCTCTTAAATAAAGGCTTAGACCTTGTCTTGGTGGTGTATCCTGGAAGGGTTTCCGATTATTCCTTGCTTGAGTCCGATTTCAAACTTCTTCTGGACAGGACTAAACGGAAATAGTTCCATTCTTCTCTTCATGCAGAGCTCCTGTTCCTACCTTCTGAAAATACTCCACCTTACGTTGAATTCCAAAGGAGACTAGATGGACAGGAATACGATTTTGGCAATCGTATTGAGTGCGATTGTTATAATTGCTGGTTCATTCGTCCAAATGACGTTTTTTCCACCAGAACCAGCTACTCAAGAGACAGTAAGTCAAATTGAAGAACCAGTTCAGATCGATGAAAATAACCAGATCAGTGCAAATGTAGATCCATCTACAGTACTTGCACCAGTTGGGGATAATCCATCAGCTGAACCTTTTGTGATTGAGAATGAGGTAGTTGAAATCACTTTCGAGCCTGAAGGAGGTACTATTAGCAGCGTTAAGCTCAAGGAACATCTTTCAGATGGAAAAGCTAGTGAGTTCATTTTCAAGGATTCCTGGGATACCAATCCATACATGCTGTATGTGGGAGCTGACAAGAACAATGCAATAAATGCTGTTTTCTCACACAGTGAAACTCAGACAGCCGACGGCAGCATCACTCAGGTTACATTCTCTCGTGATTTCCAGACAGACGATGGAAGAGAGATGAGAATCGAGAAGATATTTGCAGTTCCTAATACTGACGAGTATGCTATCCAGCTTGCTGTAAGGATCACATCGCTTGATGGAAGTCCACTTTCTATTGGTTCAAATGATTCACTTTACAGTATAGCTTTCGGTCCTCAGGTAGGACCTGAATTTGAGTCCATTAGTTCCAATTACGATTACAGGATGGTCTATGAACTCAGAAGAAGCGGTGGAAACAAGCATGGTATCAGATACAGTGATGGCCTTTATGTTGCAGATCATGATCTTTCATGGATGGCTCTGACTGGAAAATATTTTGTATATATTGGAGGTCCTACAGAGGAGGGAATAATAAGATCCTTTGAGGCGACCAATGAAACATTTGACAGTGGTGTTACACAGAAGAATTACCTCTATATTGTAAGAAACGCTACAGATTCCAGTGCTGTTACAGATGTGTACACATTCTATATGGGACCGCAGAATAAGGGTGATTTATCAAGATATGATGTAAAGGGCAATAACAGTTTTGGTCTTGAGGATCAGGGATATACGAAAGTAATGGATACAGGCTGGCTTACTTGGCTTGAGAACATACTGAAATGGTGTCTCAATATCCTTTACAAAATAATTCCTAACTATGGTGTTGCGATCATACTTCTTACTATCATCATAAAGATCCTGTTGCATCCTCTTTCAAAGAGAAGTCAGGAATCCACAGCTAAGATGGGTGCCCTCTCTCCAAGAATTGAGGAGATAAGGAACAAATATCCAGATAATCCTGAAGCACAGAATGCAGCGATGGCCAAACTCTATAAGGAAGAGGGAATCAATCCTATGGGTTCATGCCTTCCTATGCTTATCCAGTTCCCTATCCTCATTGCATTCTATGGTTTGTTGAACAAGAACATAGAGCTCAGAGGTGCTATGTTCATACCAGGATGGATTAATGACCTCTCTATTCCAGAGACTATCTTCACCCTTCCTTTTAATATTCCTTTCCTTGGCAATCAGGTACATTTGCTTCCGATCCTTTACACTTTCAGTATGATTTTCAGTATGAAGATCACGCAGAGCAGTTCTTCTGTTGCATCGGGGCAGCAAGGAATGATGAAGTTCATGACTTATGGAATGCCAATAATCTTCTTCTTCATTCTCTATAACGCACCAAGTGGACTTCTTCTCTACTGGTCTGTAATGAACGCAATTACAATAGGTACTCAGATCTACGTCAACAAGAAAAAGGGTTCTGTCTACAAGAAAGAGGAAGAAGAGAAGGAAAGAAGCCTCAGGGAAAAGAAGGCAAGAAGCAAGAGAAACAAGAGGAAATAAAATGTATAAGGATTTTGAGGGCAGAACAGAGACTGAAGCTCTTTCCAAGGCAAGGGAAGAGCTGGGTCTTGAGAATGATGATGTGTATGTCGAGATTCTTGAACAGGTCAAGAAAGGTTTATTCAAGAAGAGTTATGTGAAAATAAGGGTATACTATGGAGAGGATGATGAGAATGAAGAAGATGACAATAATATCTCATCTCCATCTCTTGAACCTGAGAACGAAAACGAAAGGAAACTCATTGCTTTTCTTACTGAACTAATTTCAAAAATGGGGTATGAGGGAAAAGTTCAGATATCATCAAGAAAGGATAATAAGATATCTCTCAAGATAGAAAGCGATGACTCGAATATACTGATTGGCAGGAAGGGAAGGAACCTTGATGCTATTCAGCTTCTTGCAAATGTCTATATCGGACATTTTGATGAGGATGTGAAGGTTGTTGTCGATACTGAAAACTACAGGAAAAGACATGAGGAGCAGATCATAAGAAGTGCATACAGAGCTGCTGAATATGTTCGCAAGAGCGGAAGAAGCAAGCTTCTTGAACCTATGAATCCATTCGAACGCAGACTTGTGCATACTTCATTGAATGATGTCGAAGGGGTAGATACCAAAAGTGAAGGAGAAGGACTTTACAAACAGGTAAGGATCATTCCTCTGAAAAGAAAAGACAATAATTGAAGAAGTCTTTGTTATAATTAAAACGATCATGCTTGGACAGTATCCTTGCATGATCGTTTTTTATGAGATTTGACTATTTCTCAATCTCAGTAGTTGTTTCCAACGAGTTCAAAATATGCCTGAGGATGTGCACATACTGGGCAGACCTGAGGAGCCTTCTTTCCTACGTGAATGTGTCCGCAGTTCCTGCACTTCCATACCATCTCTCCATCGCGTGAGAATACAAGACCTTCGTTTACATTCTCGAGAAGTGCAAGATATCTCTTCTCATGCTCTGCCTCGATCTTTGCAACACCTTTGAAAAGTGCAGCGATCTTTGTAAAGCCCTCTTCCTCTGCTTCCTTTGCGAAAGTTGCATACATATCTGTCCATTCGTAGTTCTCGCCAGCTGCTGCATCCTTTAGGTTTTCAGAAGTTGCAGGAATATCTCCTCCTTCCTGGAGAAGCTTGAACCAAAGCTTTGCATGCTCTTTCTCGTTGTCTGCTGTCTCAAGGAAAATAGCTGCAATCTGCTCAAAACCTTCTTTCTTTGCCTTTGAAGCGTAGTAGGTGTACTTGTTCCTTGCCTGGCTTTCACCAGCAAATGCCGTCTGAAGATTCTTTTCGGTCTTCGATCCTTTAAGTTCCATTATTATTACTCCTTTGCACTGCATTCACTGCAGGTGCCAATGAAAACAAGTTCGTAAGATGAGATTGAGAATTCTTCATCTTCCCTCCTCATCTTTGCCTTATTGATAAGGTCTTCATCGAGGTCTAGTTTTACATCAAATATTTTACCACACTTTGAACATTTGGCATGAAAATGAGGCATCATATTCTTGTCAAAGCGATCTGACCCTTCCCCAACTTTCTTTACTCTCCTGATGAGATTCATCTTCTCGAGGTCAGACAGGTTCCTGTAGACAGTCGCTTTAGAAATGCTTGGATATTTGCTGTGCACCGACTGATAAATATCATCTGCAGTCGGATGCCCTGACATTTCCTTCAATGTGCTGTATGTAATGTCCCTTTGCATTGTATTACGCATACTTGATCTCTTAATTAAAATTTATCTTAAATAATAATTATTGTCAATAAAAATTTAGAGTCATCCCACTATATGTGGAAAAAGGCAGTTTTCCACAAGTTTTCCACATCAGTGTGGAAAGATGTGGAAAAGTAATAAATTCATAATAGTCAACAGGATTTGTAAAAAATATTTATTTTGTTTTAATGTAAGTAATTAATTGCTACTAATAACATAAGATTTATATAATTTAAGTATGTTTTAAAACTGCTTACATCGTGTCTGAAAACATGGAAAAAGGGGTAGTTTTCCACAGTTTTCAACAAAACCATACACATGTTTATTTTTAACATAAATTTAATTGCTACTTAAAGATAATATTTTGTCGTGTCATAAAAGGTACACTAGATATAGTGTACTTAACTATGATTGAGAATAGTTTGTATTCCTCCGATGGCATATATGCCAGCTGTTTCAGTTCTAAGTATGTTTGTTCCTAGAATAACTGGTATGAAGGAATTATCTTCGGCCTTTTCACATTCTTCGTCTGAGAAACCACCTTCAGGACCTACTAGTATTGTTACTTTTTCATCACTCTTTTCTATTGCATTGATTAGATATTCTGTCTTTCCTCTTATCCCCTGGTGGAGGATGATCGATTTACCTTTTCTTCTTTTGATCGCATCTTCAAGTGAGTTTTCGAAGAAAAGCATAGGAAGATGTCCTCCTGATTGCATTACAGCTTCCTTCATTATGTTTTCAATTCTTTCTCTCGAATGTTCTCCAAGTTCTTTCACGTCAGAATATCTTGAAGGAAAAAACACAACTTCAGCACATCCTGCTTCAGTTGCAAAACGAGCGATCAATTCATTCTTTTTTCCTTTTGCTATGCTCTGCAGGAGTATTATCTCAGCAGAGGGACCAGAGTAGAGAGGAAGGTCATCTTTCTTTTCGACCTCTTCAGAAAGTGCCAGGAATCCATCATGGATGTATGCTGTAAAGTATTTTTCCTTCTCGTCTTTCGCTATGAAAGATTCTCCGTCCTTTATGCGCAGGACATCTGAAAGATATTTAATCTCCTTATTTGAAAGGGGATAAGAGTTTCCTTGTATTTTCTTACCATTGAGAAGAAATACTCTCATTTTCCTTCCTCTATGAAATCTATCGCCCTCTGGAGCACCTCATCGTATTCTGGAGTGGCTATAGGGCGCTGTTCTACTGGAAGGGAGTGAATGTATTCATTTCTAACAAGGAGTGTCAGCAGCTCTTCAGGAACTCCGCTGGCTTTATTCTCAGTTACAAAACGTGCTACGTTTTCATTTGTAAAGTCAGGGTTTTCCTCTACGTAATTCATTGTAGTTACAGAGTTGACGAAGTCAGCATAGGCATCTAATTCTTCGTCGCTGTATTCTTTGTCCTCTATCAGTATGTCAGGGACAATGCCTTTTTCATGAATATCGTTTCCATCTGGAGTGAGGTAGTGTGCACTTGTGAATTGAAGAAATCCATCACCGATAGGGACTACGTTCTGCATTATTCCCTTTCCGAATGTCTTTCCACCTATTACTGTAGCTCTGTCATTATCCATTAAACTTGCTGTAAGTATCTCGCTTGATGATGCTGTTCCTTCATTTGTGAGTATGACTACAGGAATATTCTCATTCAGAACAACAGGACTTTCTGCGACATATGTTATGCCATTCCTGTTTGATGATTCTTTGTACTGTACATTCAGTAGTACTCCATCTGAAAGGAACATATCTGCAATTCTGAGGGCAGAATCAACTGTTCCGCCTCCATTGTTCCTCAGATCAATGATCAATGCGGAAATATTCTTGTCGGAAAGTTCTTTGAGGGCATTTTCAACAGTTGTGTTGGTATTCTCAGCAAACGAAAGAATTTGCAAATATCCTATATCGCCAAGCATTCCATAGTTGCAGGTTGGAACTGTAACATGTTCAGGAGTAAGTTTAATTTCAAACTCACTATTTCCTCTATGTACTAGAAGTGTAAGTTCCTCGTCCTCTTTTCCGCGCAGCATCCTGCTTGCAGTCCTTGCATCGAGAGTTGATACATCTTCACCGTTTATGTGGCTTATGAGGTCATTAGCTCTCAGGCCTGCGCGCTCTGCCGGACCTCCTGGAAATGTGGATGTGATGATGATCATGTAAGTACGTGGATCCTCCATATCTATGAAGGCCGGATTCATCTTCATCAGATATGTTCCTATTCCCACATATTCACCGAGCAGATTCTCTTCGTACTCATCAGCTTCACTAGATGGAATGTAATATGAATACTTGTCTCCCAGTGAGTCTGCAAGTGCTGTTATGAGTTTTTCCTCAACATCTTTGTTGTCTATGTCATACAGGAAGTTCTTGTTGAGATAAGAGTAAATGTTCCCTATTTCATAGAGGATTTCGCTAATACTCTTATTTCCATTCTCTCCGACTTGGACAAACTGTCCTATTATGTTCGTGTCACTTCTTTCAGGATTTCCGGAAGCGAATATATTGAGAGGAAACAAAACAAGCAGGATTATCAGGATTTTCCTCAGCACTCTAATTCTCCTTGGACTCTTTTGAGTTTATACCATAAAGACGTGTGTTTGCCCATTATTTCTCTTTCTGTTACCCTTTTGATGGTGATGTGAGATGCAGAGCATTCCTTTATATATTGAATATCCTTCATGGATACATCCTGAAGTAGTTCCGTTTTTGCCTATCAGATGGTATGCAATCATGTATCTCGTTGCGTTCTATATAACGTACAGATTGGTTCTCATTGAGATCAGAAAAGATAATGTCCTCAGTATGAAGAAAGAGGAAGTTCAGGATCTTTTCTTCTATTGCATCATTGGGCTTGTTATCGGAGCTAGAGTGTTTTCCTGTCTGTTTTACAACGATGGGTACTACTATCTGACACATCCATGGATGATGTTCTGGCCATTTGAGAACGGGAGTTTTGTCGGACTGCCGGGAATGAGCTATCATGGAGGAGTAGTAGGTTGCTTTATTGGTGGCCTGATTTATGCACATAAGACAAAAAGAAGCATTTTGCGCATTACAGATGCCATCGTTACTGCCATTCCACTTGGTTATACATTCGGACGTCTTGGAAATTTCATCAATGGAGAGTTGTATGGAAGGATAAGCTTTCTACCATTTGCAATGGTATTTCCAAATGCTGAGCGATTTTCCACAACATATAGCTGGGTCAGAGATATTGCCGACAAAATGCACATAGAGTATGCATACGGTGATTTAATCAATTTTCCGAGACATCCCGCACAACTTTATGAAGCCCTTTTCGAAGGAATTGTGCTGTTTTTTATCCTCTGGTTCGTGATAAGGCCGTTGAAGATAAGAAAGAATCTCCGACAAGGCACTATCTTTTCATTCTATCTCATGGGTTATGGCATATTCAGATTCTTCATCGAGTACTTCAGGCAGCCTGATGATAACATCGGATATGTGATTGCTCTTGGCGAAAACAGCTGGAACATACATGTCTTTTCTTCGTTTCTGAATATCTCGAAAGGACAGATATTCTGTCTTCTGATGGTATTGTCAGGGGCATTGCTTCTATTTGTAGTCAATAAGTTCAGGATAACGAAATATGATTGATTCAAACGAAAAAGTAAGAAAGCTTCGCGCTCTCATGAAAGAAAATGGTCTGGATGCCTATTACATTTCAGGAAAGGATCCTCATCTTGGAGAATATTCCCCTCTTTCCTGGCGTATTAGAGAGTTCATATCCTCATTCACAGGATCTAATGGAGAAATCCTTGTGACAGAAAAAAGTGCTGTCCTCTGGACAGACAGCAGGTATTTCATACAGGCAGAGAATGAACTTGCTGGTACTCCATTTTCTTTGCTCCGGGAGAATACAGATGATCCTGATCTTGTGAGCTACATAAAGGAAAAGCTTCCAGAAGGAGCACGCATAGGATTTTCTGAGGAAAGTGTGTCCCTGTCTTTCCATGATGAACTTTTGAAGAAACTGGAAAATTATGTGCTTGTTCCAGGAAAAGAACTTGTATTCTCAATTTGGGAAGACAGGCCTGTATTGCCAGATAATCCTGTCTACTCGCTTTCCTTGGATATTGTTGGAGAAAGCGAAGAGGACAAGATAAATAGAATAAGGGAGAAGCTGAAGGAAGATGGAGTATATTGGACACTGATTGCAGATCTGGATGATATTGCATGGTGCACTAATCTCCGTTCATCAGATATTCCATATGATCCTGTATTCATGTCATATCTTTTCATTTCATTAGAGGATGTAGTCCTTTTCATAAAGAAGGATAGGATAGATTTTCCTTTTCCTTTCAGGATAGAAGATGAAGATAGACTGAAAGATCTTGTTCCTGTCCTTTCAAAAGGAAGAAAAGGAGCTCTCAATCCAAAGAAGATCAATCTTTTCATCTCTTCTATGTTCAGGAAAGAAGAGATCATCTTATTAAAGGAAGATTATCCAACACTCTTCAAGGCAAGGAAGAATGCAATTGAGCTTGAAGGAATGCGCAGGGCACATCTTCTGGATGCTATAAGCTATTTGAATTTCCTCGGAAAACTCGAGCGACAGGGTGCGAGAGATGAACTTGAAGTCCTCAATATGCTTGAAGAGGAAAGGAAGAAGCATAAGGAATATCTTTATCCTTCGTTCGGAGGAATCTCTGCCTTCGGAGAAAATGGTGCGATTGTTCACTATGCTCCTGATAGGAACAACTATAAGAAAATAGATGGCTCTGGGCTTCTTGTTCTAGATACCGGAGGACAATATGAATCTGGAACTACAGATATCACAAGGACACTTCTTTTCGGAAAGGCTAGCGAAAAGGAAAAGCGGGACTATACCCTTGTTCTGAAGGGACATCTGGCTCTTGCTGCCCAACGTTTTCCAGAAAGGACCAGAGGGTATCAGCTGGATGTACTTGCCAAGCAGTTCATGTGGAATGCTGGATTGAATTTCTTCCATGGAACCGGCCATGGAGTTGGAATGTATCTGAATGTGCATGAAGGTCCTATGCGCATATCGCCTGCAGCGATTGATATTCCGCTTGAAAAGGGAATGGTGATATCTGATGAACCTGGGCTTTACAGGAAAGGGATGTACGGCATAAGGATAGAGAATCTGATCGCTGTAAAGGAAGATGTCACTACGGAGTTTTCATCTTTCCTCTCATTCGAGATCTTGACACTGGTCCCTTATGAAAGAAGGTTGATTGACATGAGATATATCACGGCACTTGAGAAAGACATGATCGACAAATATCATCAATGGATCAGAAGCGAACTTGAAGGAAAACTTTCAGAGGAAGGGGAAGAATATCTTGTCTTTGCCACTAGTCCACTTTGAAGTAGTTTGTTAACTTTGTTGAAGGAGAACATTGCATATGGTAAATGCACTTGTCAGAAACAATAAGATTGAAAGAAAGGGCCCCGTGGTCTTGGTTATCATGGATGGCGTCGGATACGGTAAGTATGAAGAGGGAGATGCTGTAAAGTACGCGCTTACAAAGAATCTCGATTCTCTTCTCGCAACATGTCCAAACACCCGTCTTAAAGCACATGGCCTTGCTGTGGGTCTCCCAAGCGACAGCGATATGGGGAACAGTGAGGTAGGACACAACGCAATGGGGGCAGGAAGGGTATTTGCCCAGGGTGCGAAACTCGTAAGCCAGTCCATTGACAGCGGTGCCATGTTTGAAGGGGAAACCTGGAAGAAGCTAGTAGCTAATGTAAAGAAGAATAATTCAACTCTTCATTTTATAGGCCTTCTTTCCGATGGAAACGTACATTCCCACATTGATCATCTCAAGAAGATGATCGCAGAGGCCAAGAAGGAAGGAGTAAAGAAGGTTAGGGTACATGCACTCCTTGATGGCCGTGATGTCGGTGAAATGTCAGCACTTGAGTATTTCGATCCTTTCACAGAGTATCTTGAAGAACTTTCCAAGGATGGTACGTTTGATGCGCAGATTGCATCTGGTGGCGGACGTATGGTTATCACGATGGATCGCTATAACGCCAACTGGGATATGGTCAAAAAAGGCTGGTATACACATGTTCTTGGAGAAGGAAGGATGTTTACCTCCGCTCATGAGGCGATCGAGACTCTCAGAAAAGAGACAGGAGCAATAGATCAGGACCTCCCTCCGTTTGTGATTGCAAAGGACAACAAACCTGTTGGAACGATCGAGGATGGAGACTCTGTGATCCTTTTCAATTTCCGTGGTGACAGGGCATTGGAGATCACAAAGGCTTTCGAATCGGAGAACCTTACAGAGTTTGACAGAAAGAGATATCCGAAAGTCGAATATGCTGGAATGATGGAGTACGATGGAGATCTGCATGTTCCTCATCAGTATTTGGTGTCACCTCCACAGATTGACAGAACTCTTGCAGAGTACCTGTGTGCTACAAAACTGATGCAGTTCAGCATTTCAGAGACCCAGAAGTTCGGACATGTAACTTACTTCTTCAATGGAAACAAGTCTGGAAAATTCGACGATAAGCTTGAAGAGTATGTTGAGATCCCATCTGATATAGTTCCTTTCGAGGAGAGGCCATGGATGAAGTGCGCAGAGATCGCAGACAGGGTCATAAAGGAAATCGAAAGCGGAAAATGGGATCTTATCAAGCTCAACTTCCCTAATGGGGATATGGTAGGGCATACGGGCGTATTTGAGGCTGTAGTATGTTCTATGGAAGCAATGGATCTCCAGATCGGAAGGATCAGGGATGCGGTCAAGGAAGCAGGTGGAGTCATGGTCATTACTGCAGATCACGGAAATGCCGATGATATGTATGAACACGACAAGAACGGAAAAGTGAAGGTTAAGGAGAACGGAGAACCTAAGTCAAAGACAAGCCATTCGCTCAATCCTGTACCTCTCATCATCTACGATCCGGAGTATAAGGGAGAATATTCAAAAGAGCTCAATGAAGGGCTTGGAATCTCAAGTATTCCCGCAACTCTGATTAATTTCCTCGGTTACGATGCTCCTGAAGATTACGACAAGAGCGCCATCAATCTGAAATGATCGGTTTGTCCCCTGTGCTTATCAGCGCAGGGGATTTTCTTATCAGAACGAATCTTTATTAGTGACGATCATCATGATCACACCGATTATGTAGACTATTGTAAGCAGAATAGTAGCGACAATCGATGTAGGGGCAAAAATTCCCCAGTTGCCTATTATCATCAGAATAAATGCAATAGCTCTTTTTGCTGTATGCAATACCTTGTCGTTGATCATGGTAATGACGAAAGTGAGTATTGCAAGCGAGCTTATTGTCAGAGATGCGATGTTGAAATAGATATCCCATAGAGAACCGAAAGAGTTGACGGCACTTTCAGGACTTGAGCTGTGTGGAGCGGCATATGAAAGCAGGAAAGATGCGATAATTGCAATAAGTATGTATTGACCGATTTTGGACACACTGCTCCCCTGATACAGTAGGGAAGAGAGGAGAAACATCAGAGGGCATAGCAGGAATGCCAATCTGATCAGTGTGTTCACTATTATGGGATCTAGAAGAAGTATTCCTGTCTCTATGTAATATTCTGGAATGAGGGAAAAACACTCAAGAGTCATTGCCAGAAAAAGAAGAGGAAGTATCTCTCCATCCTGCGTATGGCTCTTATGCCTGATCTTTATCAGGAAGTGGGGGAAGATGGCGAATATCAGGACAAGCAGCTTTGGTGCAAAAAGCATAACAGTCTCAATGGAAAGTCCATTGTTTTCTCTCAGGAAGAAGAATGTATGGACTATTATTGAGCCGAAGAAAAGCGTAAAGAGGCATTGCAGGAAGAATACAAAACGTAAATACCCTTTCCCCATCAGATTCTATCCTTTTTTGGAACTTCAAGACTTGTGCGGCACTTGATGGCTATCGCCTTTGCTCCGAGCGTACAGAGCGCAGTATCCAGCATTGATCCAAGGCCATTTACAAATGGAATGATAGCAAAGATCGCACTTTCTGCTCCATAGAGATTTATATTCAATAACTGTGTGGCCAGATATCCTATCGTTACAGTCTCAAAAGATACAGCGATGCTGGATGTGAATGAGACTGGAATTGCAATCAATGCTATTGCCATTACTACTGGGAAGTTGATGACACCGGAAAATGCATATATCAGAGAA
This sequence comes from uncultured Spirochaetales bacterium, assembly GCA_949293335.1. Lineage (GTDB taxonomy): Bacteria > Spirochaetota > Spirochaetia > Sphaerochaetales > Sphaerochaetaceae > Ornithospirochaeta. The sequence goes on along the minus strand of CASFDA010000033.1, from coordinate 32,149 downwards.
AGTGTTGTTATGGTTGCTATTGCAGCACTCCCTCCGTGAGAAAATATCAGGAAGAAAGGAGTGGATGTCGCCGCTATCCTCTTCTGGACTCCCAGATTGCATCTTTCTGTCATGATCATCACATGGGCACTTGCGAGTACATTGCCAGAGAATAAGGCATGGACAAGAGCTGAGTATGAAAGCCTGATATTCTTCCAGGGATTGCTTTTACCGAATGTCACCAGAAGGAAAATGAGAGGGATTATCAGAAATAGCAGGATCAGCGCAGTGATTGTGATCATAAGTGAAAATGCGACAGATACCAGTACGCTTCCATCCTGATACAGAGTCATGAAGAATACAGATGAAGAGAAGTATACAGTCAGAAACCCAAACAACATCGCCATCTTTGAGAGCTTCATCATTACTTCTGAAAATGAGTTCATGACTGCGTATGCAGGTCTGACTATGTCACTTTTAGGTCTCAGCGCAAGTCCGAAAGCCCAACATATGAGAATTAATGGAAGCGGAAAAGTACTCGAGAAAAGCATTGTGTATGTCGGGTTTTCTGGAATGATTGCAGCCATTGCCTCAGAAACGGCATAGCTCAGCGTACTTGAGGCTATGTTTCCTTCGGATCCTGCACTGGATGTCACTGGAAAAGCAACAGGAAAAATGAGGAAGCATATTCCTGCGAATAAGGGAAGGAGGATCGATGTCAGGAGTGTCCATGTGACAAATCTGTCTGAAAACCTTCCTCCAAGCTTATCTTTTCCAAGCGAAGCAATTCCCGATGTGAACGAGAAAAGCACAAGTGGAGAGAATATGAAAACTGAAAGCGACAACAAATAGGATGTTATCTCCTTGAAAATATCCAATACCCCAGCCATTGGATTGAAAAGGAGGCATGTGGCGAGTCCAAGAATAAAAGCAACCGTATAAGTTGACCAAGTCTTCAATATTCACTCCTTCAGCGTTTCAGGAACTCTTCGATCTTGTAACCGCTATTCTTTTCTTTATCGAGGAGGAAGGAAAGCATTTCATCTATGTCTATATCATCTTCTCCCTTGACTGCGAGTGACAGGACGGATAGAACCAGCAACAGCTGCATATTCTCCTGATTATACCAAGTGATTCCAGAATATACATTCTCGAGAATGAAATCTTTTGCACCTTTGTCTTCCAGAATCTTTTCGATATAGCTGAGAGCATCATCTCCTTTTTCATAGTACTCGTGTGCTTTCATGAAAATAGCTGCACTATGTGTCATAAGCCTTCTCTCGTCCTCTTCGAGAGAGATTTTATCCACTTCCTTATCAAAGAGATGATCCAGCAGTAAGGTATCGGCTGTTTCCATCAGATCTCTCAGCGTCTCAACTTTGTCAAAAGGCTTGAGAGCAAGGGAAGAGAGTACAATGAAAGGTACTGCCTTCTCAATCGATGCCCAGACTTTGAATGCTTTTATATTGCTGTTTTTCTTGAATAGGCTTATCAGATTCCTTATGTCTCTGATTGTCTCTTTCGGATTGATCTCATGTTCACCTTTCAGCTTCTTCTTGATCGTCTCGCTCATCTTCTCAAAGACAAGAGGAAGTTTTGCATAGGTCTCGGCAAGTGTAAGGAGGAATGCCCTTTCCTTTTCTTTTGTGACTTTTCCTTCTACAATGTCCCTTACTGTCTTTACGCTCTCTTCTGAAGAGATCATGGAATAAAGTTCAAAAAGAGGTCTCAGTCGCAAGAGGCGGACTGCGATGTCTATGTCCTTCACACCACGATTTCCAAGGCTGTGGTAAAGTTCCTCATATGTTCCGTCCGAGTCCTCAACTTCCCTTATGTTCCAGTAGACCCTTGATTCATATCCATTGAGATCAAAATCGAATCCTTCTTCGAAGAGCTTCATGGATGGAATTATGTATGTAAGGCCATCCGAGAAGTTGTCCAGAAGGGCAAAGCATTTGCCACTGAAGGTCAGATTGAGATTATCGGCAAGTTGTGTTTTCTCAAGTTTCTTCTCTCCATCTTTTCCCTTTACAAGCTTGTTCGTAGATACCTTTATATTTCCGTGTACATGTACGTACTGGTTGTTGTAAAGGACGATCGTCCTCTCATTTCCCTGTCCGTTTGCGTATGCATACACACTTTCATGCACAAAACCGTTTTCATAACAGTCATAGAACTGGAAGTTATCCACATTGCTGAAAAGGTATCTTTTCTTGAAGAGAGGGAAGATCCTCCGCTTATGTTCATTGATCAGCCATTCATTTGGCTTTTCATCCCAGTATGCCCTCCTGTATTCCATTCCATATTTCTCGTGATAGCCTTCAATCTGTCCGTGTCCGACCATCGGAAGGCCAGGTAGGGTAGCGAGGAGCGTTGCGACACCAAAGTACTTGTCACCATCTCCGAACTGCGCAATAGCCGTCTCCTCGTCAGGGTTATTCATGAAGTTGACATAGCGCTTGAGTATTTCAGGTTCATATTCGAGCGTCTGTTTTACTCCAAGACGATATTTCTCATTTTCCTGATTCTTGAGCATGTTCATGAATGCAGAGTTATATACTCTGTGCATTCCTAGTGTTCTCACAAAATATCCTTCCATCAGCCAGAATGCCTCAGCAAGGAGAAGGGTATCGGGCACTTCCTTTGCAATTCTGTCCACAACCTCTCTCCAGAACTCTTCAGGAATCTTTTCGTCAAATTCCTTGTCGCTCATTGAGTGGCTTGCCCGTCCTGCAATGTCTCCCGCTTCACCTGGGCGAGGATACCAAAGTCTCCTGATGTGCTTTTTTGCAAGTGTCATCGCAGCATCAAAACGGATGATTGGGAAATTCTTCGCAACATGTATGATTTTCTGAATGACAGCTTCTCTAGTCTCTGGATTGAGATAATCGAGCTGTGCAGTATCATTCCAGGGCATTGTTGTTCCATCATTACCATGGAACATATATCTCACTCTGCCATTTCTCTTGTCTATCAGTCTGAATGTGACAGCAGCATCTGTCCTGTTGTAGTAATGGTCTTCGATTTTAATCTCGAAATCCGGATTCTGAGAAAGATCAGGGCCATTGTATGTATATGATGGGAACGGAGACCAATCCTGACTTACAAAATAGTCAGGGTGTTCATATACCCATCTGCCGTCTATTCCTGTGTGGTTGGGAACCATGTCGGATGCGAGTCTTATTCCCCTTCTCGAACATCTTGCCCTCAGGTTCTCCAGTGCTTCCCATCCTCCTATTGAATAGGAAATATCATAGTCATACAGGGAGTATGCAGATGCTTCTGCATCGGGATTTCCGCAGAGGTTCTTTATTCTCTTCGATGCAGAGCTTCTTTCCCAAAGTCCTATAAGCCAAAGGGCAGTAAAACCTCTTTCTTTGAGAATATCGAGTTCTCTGTCAGGAATCTGATCGAGCCTTGTTATAGGCCTTTTGTATTCTTTTGAAAGCTGATCAAGCCAGACAAGTGTGCACTTTGCGATCATGACAACCCTTGGCATCCAGTCTGAATCGCTGCTGAACGCTTCGTATTCGTTCATGAAACTGGAATAATCCGGGAGTGGCATTGGCCCGGGAGGACCTCCGAAACCATGATCTTTCTCTTCTTCCCTGATGTAATCCAAAGAGAGTTTGAGAAGTGTAAGCACATTTGCAGGAAGAAGATCACTCCATTCTTCAATAATGAACCTTATCTGCTCCTCAAGAGAGTTGGGATAGAGTCTCGCAGGCTTTGTGAGCAATGTGAAGATGTCATCCTCATCAACTATCCTGCTGTTCCTTCCTTCATCTTTTACAAATGCAGAAAGAATGCTCATCAGCGCTTTATAACCATCCGGGTAGACGAGGCCATCCGGACTGACGAAAGGCTTTGCGGCTTTCATGAGCGCGGGATTATCTCTCATGATCTGATGGACAAACAACCCCCTGGCATCGGCAACCTCACGTGCGATACCTGTGACCTTGTTCTCATCGAGAAGAGGAGAAGGGAATGTCCTGTCATAGAAAGAGAGTGCTTTCATCATCTCTTCTGAACCTCTTGCTGCCTGTATTCTCCTAGGGAAGAAATCCAGGTGTCCATCTTTCAGACAAGACGTGAGAACAAGCTGATAAAGCATGTGCAGAACTGCAACAGCATGCAATTTCCCTGCGGATACGAAATTGTTCTTTCCTTCTTTCTTCAGTTTCTCATTGTACTGGTAAGATATGCTTAGAGCGTCCCTGTAGAGATGGCTCATGTCATCCGTGGTAAATACTGGAGTTCGAAGATCCAGCATGTCTCTGACATACTTTGAGATTCTGAAATCTCTCTTTTCCATATAATTCCCCTATGTTCTCGATTCTAGCATGAAAACTATTCTTCTAGTAGCGGAAGGATCTCCAATATAGTCTAAAGAAGCTTTCTGATTTCCTCTTCTGCTTTTTCAAGTGCTGTTTCCAAAGGTATCTCTTCGTCCTTTGAGAATGCAGATAGTACATGCGATCTCAATTCACCGCGCTTTGGTCTTCCTATTCCAATTCTCATGCGGAAGAAATTATCACTTCCGATCCTGTCTTTGATGCTTCTCAGTCCGTTATGTCCTCTCAACGGGCCACCTTTCTCAATTTTCACTGCCCCAAGGTCAATCTCCGCATCATCGTGGACAACGAGAATTTCATCATCTTTCAGCTTGTAGAAAGAGACTGCCTCGCTTACAGCGATGCCGCTGTTGTTCATGAAAGATAAAGGGGCAATGAATATAGGTCTGCCTATTTTCTTGTGCTGGCTATGGAATTTTACAGACAGATTCTGTGATTCGAATCTGTCAAATAGCATTTTTGCTACATTGTGCCTCGTCCTTTCATAACCTTTGATGTTATTTGAAAGGAAAACAACAAGTTTGATCATCTATTTCATGATATCCTTTTTGCTATTATTGTGAACTACTCAATCGCCGTTTGACTTGAAGATTAATTTTCTGGTCTTTTTGCAGATTGCTTATATACCTCATGCAAGTTCTTGTTGTATATTTCAGATGCAAATTCGGAGGAAAAAATGGCAAAAGCGCAAGCAGTCGTCAAGGTAGGTGGTACCTTTGTTCTGAAGGTTCTTATCGGTCTATTGTTCATCTGTATCGGTATACAGGGAATAAGTAATCCTGGAAATGCAAACGACCTTTATAGGGCGATCGATAATAATACTATCGACATCATACTCGGAATCGTTTTGCTCATCTGTGGTTTCCTGATTGCAGTTCCTTCCTTTATCAAGGGAATCAAGCCAGAATTCACAAAGTATTCGACATTGATTGTACTGGTCGTATGGGTATTTGTGATAGTTTTCAGTGATTTCGTGTATGGTTTGAACAATCTCAGCGGAGAACGACTCTTCATTTGGCTTGAGACATTGATTTACCATCTACTAATTCTCTACACGATTACAAGGATTGCAAAATAAGAGGTGAGGAAACTTACTTTATTCTGTATTCTTCTTTTCACTTCTCTCTTCCTTTTTGCCTTTGACATCGATCCAAGTCGTGATGGCGAAATGAAGGGAGGAGTAGGCATTCACATTGGTGGAACCGGCTCTTTTGATGTCCTCCCTCTCTCTGAAGAGGTGGTGTTTGAAGATTTTCATTTCACCAAGGCCTATATGATCAGTGACACAACACTGATGTTTGCTGTTTCTTCAGGGGAAGTTATTAAAATCTATTCAGATAGGGCAGACTATGTTCTTCGTGATGGAAATTCAACTCTTGAGGTCGCATCGAAGCAAGTAGATGATAATCTTTATATCGGCGAGTATGAGGCAGTGGAGGATGGTATCTATTACCTGAGTTTTGCACGGCCGACAATGCTATATAAGCTGACTAGCGATGTCTGATCACATCCACTTTTCTGCATATAGAAGAAAGCTGGCATTCTGAACACAGGGGAGATAGCGGGAGGCAAATGCTCTGTCCGAACGAGACTAGGAGCTCATTCAGGTCTATCCAGTACTTTCTGGGAAGTATTTTCCTCAGTTCCTTTTCGCTCTCCTCTGCGTTTTTTGTTCTTATTATCCCGAGTCTGTTTACAATTTCATGGACATGGCAATCGACACAGATAGCGTCTTTTCTGTAGGCAAGGTTCAACACCAGTGATGCAGTCTTTATTCCAACCCCAGGAAGTTTCTTTATCTCATCAAGATCATCGGGAAGCTCTCCGTTGTATTTCCTGACAACAATATTTGCGATTTCCTTCAGCGTCTTTCCTTTTCTTTTGTAGAATGCTGAAGGATAGATTATTGAACTGATCTTCTCTTCACTCATCTTTGAGAGTTTCTCGAAATCATCAGCAACTTCAAAGAGTGCCCTTGATCGGGAAAGGGTTACGCTGTCTTTCGTCCTCAGAGAAATCAATGTTGATATGAGTATCCTGTATGGACTGTTGTTTTCCCTTGCGATCTGAGATACTGAAGGAAGATCTTTTCCCATTTCAGAGAGCTGTTTTTGTATTGTTGTAAGCAAAAAATCGAAATACTCACAGTTTTCCATCGTTCATATTTTTCTCAAAGTTGACCAAAAAAGTCAAAAAGCATATTTACTATTCCATGATAGTAATCCTCAAAAACGGAATCAGCGAAAGCGAGAAGGAGAACGTGAAGTCCGTCCTCAGGGAAAAAGGCTTCATCGTCAAGGAGATAGTAGGTGCCAGTGAGACGGTTCTGGGTGCAGTAGGAAATGCTCATGTAGATCCCAGAAGCATAGAAATACTTGATGGAGTATCATCTGTTGTCCCGATCTCCAAGCCATATAAACTTGCATCCCGTGAACTTAAGAAAGAGAACACAGTTGTTGATGTCGGTCCTGTAAGGATTGGATCAAACAGCATTGCAGTCATCGCAGGTCCCTGTGCTGTTGAAAGCGAGGATCAGATGATGAGAATTGCCGAGAAGGTGAGGGAAGCGGGTGCTGTCATTCTCCGTGGTGGTGCGTTCAAGCCACGGACAAGCCCGTACTCTTTCCAGGGACTTGGCATAAAGGGACTTGAATACCTCAAGAAAGCAGGAGATGCATTCGGGATGCCGATCACATCCGAAGTCGTATCTCCGAAAGATGTTGAGGTAATGAAGGATTACGTCGACATGTTCCAGATCGGAGCGAGGAATATGCAGAACTTCGAACTCTTGAAAGAGGTTGGCAAGACAGGTATGCCAGTTCTTCTGAAAAGAGGTATTGCTGCAACGATCGAAGAGTGGCTGATGGCAGCTGAGTACATCATGGCATCAGGAAGCGACAAGGTCGTTCTGTGTGAAAGGGGAATCAGGACATATGAGAAGATGACCAGGAATACCCTTGATTGTTCTGCCATCCCTGTAATCCAGAAACTAACCCATCTTCCTGTAATCGGGGATCCGTCACACGCGACAGGAATGAGAGACCTTGTGAGTCCTATGGCTCTTGCACTCGTTGCAGCTGGGGCATCCGGTTTGATGGTTGAAGTTCATGACACCCCTGAAAAGGCCCTTTCTGATGGTCCTCAATCACTTTATCCCGAGCAGTTTGAGCGTCTGATGAGAGATATCGAGGCGCTTGCTCCTGTTGTAGGGAAGTCGGTTGAGCGCGTCCCTCGCATCATTCCGAATTCAATCAGGGATGAAAGTGCAAAGAAGGGGGAAAGCGATGGCCTTGTGGTTGCATATCAGGGTGAGCGCGGAGCGTTCAGTGAACTCGCCTCACGTCAGGCCTTTCCTACAGATATCAAGGTTCTTCCAGAGAAAACCTTCCGCGATGTTTTCAAGGCAGTAAGCTCAGGTGAGGCCGGATATGGTGTAGTTCCTATCGAGAACACACTGGGTGGAACCCTTTATGAGAACTATGACCTGCTGAGGACTGAAGAGAATATCGAGGTTGTAGGTGAAGTCACTGTCAGAGTGATTCATAACCTCATCGTAAATAAAGGTGTGAAGATGGAGGATATAAAGCATGTGTATTCCCATCCTCAGGGACTTGCTCAGTGCAAGGAGTTCCTTTCCAAGAAGCTCCCGGGTGCGACGTTACATCCATTCTTTGACACAGCTGGAGCAGTAAGTTACATCAAGGAGAACCATTTGATGGATTCTGCTGCGATTGCCGGTGCTCCTGCTGCGGCCTACCATGACATGGATATCCTTCAGTCTGGCATCGAGACAGATGCGAAAAACTATACCCGCTTTTTTGTAATCACAAGGAGGGAAAAGGCGAAGATTTACAGATCGAGCATCAAGATCAATCGGTTTGCAATTTCCTTCAGTGTTGCAGATGAACCAGGTTCTCTCTTCCATGTTCTTGAAATCCTCAACGAGAATCATCTGAACATGAAGAAGCTCGAGTCCCGTCCTATTCTTGGCAAACCTTGGGAGTATGCCCTTATTGCAGAGATAGAGATTGAGGATGAGAAGAAGCTTCCTGAGATTCTGGAGAAAATCAAGGAGCATACAGTTTCATTCCGTCTTCTGGGAACTTATGCAGCGGCGCACTGATGGAGAAAAAAGGTTTCGATGATGTCCTTTTATTTGTGGGAATCCTGTCCTCAGTAGGATTTCCACAAGAACTTGAGACAGAGCTGGAATGTGCGTTCGGACCGATATGTTATCGTTCTGAGCAGTATCCTTTCTCGTATACTGATTATTACGATAGTGAGATGGGGAAGGGAATAGAGCGTTCTTTCTTGGCATTTTCCCTTCCTTTCTCGCCAGAGCATATGAGTGAGATAAAGGACCGGACGAATATGATTGAAAAACGCTTTGAGAAAAATGGAAAGCGGAAGATCAATATCGATCCCGGAATAATCACTGAAGGTTCCCTCATTCTCATGACAACTAAAAACAGAGCCCATAGGATTCCTCTCTCTGGAGGTATTTATGGGGAACTTACACTTATTTATCATAAGAAGGGATTTGAAACATTTCCTTGGACATATAGTGATTACAAGGATGAAAAACTCTGGCCTGTTTTCCTTGCTATGAGGAAGCTCCTTTTGGACAGAAGGAGGAGATGATGCGCTTTCTCTGATATGAGAAAGTTCTTCCTTTTGCTTTTGTCTTTTTTTCTTGCATCATGTTCTTTCCTTACAGATGATGAAATAGTCCTTTCTATTCCTGTTTCCACATATGTGGAAGATCTTTTTATGCAGGATATTTACTATACATTGAGGTATTTTGATGGGAACGAAGTGAAGAGCACATTCGTTGGCTATGACGATGAAAGGATAGCATTAAAGACTAAGAAAGGTTATCTGACGCTCTTTACACTCACCCCTGCGGATACTTTTTCTCCCCTCGGTGCGTTCCATGAACCGGGAGATGACAAGAGTGTTTCATTCTCATATGGAGATGGTGAATTCTTTTCATTTCTTCTCGATATGGCATCAGTTCGTCCAGATCTTCTCAAGAACATTTCGATCTCCGCCCTCCAGCGAGAAGTCCAGGAACTTGATCAGTTATCCCAAAGTGCGTTTTACAGAGATCTTGAGAATGGGAAATTGAGAGCTGCTGACAAATATATCTCGGATGATTTCCAGATAAGCACATCTCTTCTGGAGGAAGGCAAGTGGTATTCAGACAGACCAGGTCAAAGCGATTTCATCGTCTTTGGTTCGGGAGAGGAATATAATTTTACTTTGAAAGAAGGGATATATCGTTTTATCCATGAGGATTTTGAGAGGATGATTACGATCGTGGTCTCTGAAGGAGGAGAATCTGCTGCCAGAATATCCAAAATCCCCATCTGGTATTGACAATTAAAATCCGAATTAAAAATATTACCACAGTATGGAATCCCTTAAAGAACTATACAGGATAGGTGTAGGCCCGTCCTCATCACACACCATGGGGCCAAAGTTGGCCCTCAAAGATTTCTTTTCCAGATACCCTGGCATACGTTCCATCAGGGCAGAACTCTTCGGATCTCTGGCCGCTACAGGAAAGGGACACCTGACAGACAAGGCCCTCCGTGATGAAGCGGAGTGCAACAATGTGGAGATCAATATCATCTGGAGGCCTGAAGTATTCAAGCCTTTCCATCCGAATGCACTCACATTCTCATCTCAGGATAATGAAATCTGTGCCACTTATTATTCGGTCGGGGGAGGAAAGATAGTAAGGGAAGAGGATAAGGACAAGAAGGAAGCCTCTGTTTACCCTGAAAAGCTAGTTGGAAACATGAAGCGCCTTCTTTCATACGCAGACAATGAGGGACTCCAGCTCTGGGAAGTTGCATTGAGATTCGAAGGAGATGAGATCCTTTCATACATGAAAGAGGTTTGGACCGTCATGAAGGATGCCATCAGGAGAGGACTGGATAACGAAGGTGTCCTTCCTGGGGTGTTGAAACTTCCACGCAAAGCATCTGCCGTCCATGAGAGGGCGGAGAATTCAAGTGCGGCGGGAAAAAGCCTCCTGTCCCATGCGTATGCTCTTGCAGTGAGCGAAGAGAACGCAGCAGGAGGGGAGATTGTTACAGCCCCTACTTGTGGTTCGGCAGGAGTTCTTCCCGGAGCTCTCTATTACGTTATGAATGAATACGATATCAGTGAAAAGAAGATATTGCGTGCCTTGCTGACTGCTGGAATGGTCGGCAATATCGTCAAGGCAAACGGATCGATCAGCGGAGCTGAAGTCGGCTGCCAAGGCGAAATAGGGGTTGCCTGCGCGATGGCGGGAGCCGCTGTCGTCCAGGTCCTCGGAGGAAGCATATATCAGGTGGAGTATGCATCTGAGATGGGACTTGAGCATCATCTCGGGTTGACATGCGATCCTCTCAAAGGTCTTGTCCAGATACCATGCATCGAAAGAAATGGTTTTGCTGCAATGCGCGCGGTAGATCATGCCCTTTATGCCCTTGTAGGAGACGGGAGGCACAAAATCTCATTTGATGATGTAGTTGAGGTCATGATGGAGACAGGACATGCCCTCCCATCCCTGTATAGGGAAACGAGCATGGGAGGGCTTGCAAGGATCTATGGAGTCTGACGTACAAGGATTGCCAGGAATTCTGCCAGTTTCTTGATATCCTTTCCTGTCGTGTTGATCATCAGATCGTAGTTCATCCTCTCTCCCCAGGTCTGGTCTGTGTAGAAGAGGTAATATTTTGCTCTGTTCTTGTCGATCTTCTTGATCTCATTGGACATCTCTTTGTCTGTCAGGCTTTCATTCTCCGGTGCTTTTCTCCTGCATCTGGCGATCTTGCTCTCCATATCCGCATATACGAAGATTCTGTATGGTTTCATATCGCGCAGAATATAGTCTGCACATCGTCCGACGATCACACAATCTGACTTTTCTGCCATTTCCTTGATGATCTTGTGTTGCTCTGAGTAAATCTCCTGATTCTGTCTGATGATAGGGTCATGGATAGGGTAAAAGCTCCTTCCAATGTGAATAGGGTATGAGAAGATCGGTTTGTGCTCGATTATCTGATGCACATAGTCTTCAGACAAGTTTGTCCTCTCTGCGATACCTGTGATGATCTCCTTGTCATAGTAGGCGAATCCCAGATTCTCACTCAGTCTGCGTCCGAGTTCTCTTCCTCCGCTTCCAAATTCCCTTCCGATAGTTATTACCATAAAGTCATCCTCCTGTTAGATGAGCAACAAAATTTTACAAAGCATTCTCTACAAACGAGAAAGTATCGACATCAAAAAGCCCTACGTCCGTAAGCTTGTAGCTTGGAATTACAGGCAATGCCATGAACGACAATGTCATGAAAGGATCAATGGCTCTGGAAACTCCGAGTTCGCTGTATGCAATCTCATGCATCTTTTCAAGGGTCTTCGCCACTTCGTCTGCAGTGTCATTTGTCATCAATCCTGCAATTTCAAGAGTGTGGGTCATTAATTCTTTCCCGTCCTTGAACATGGTAATGCCACCGCCTATATCAATGAGTTTCTCTACGGCGAACATCATATCATCATCGTTATCACCGATTACGATTATGTTGTGCGAATCATGGGCTATTGTTGTCGCTACCGCTCCATGCTTCATTCCATACCCCTCTATGAGAGCTGTGGATGCATTTCCTGTTCCATGATGGCGTTCAATGACAGCAAGTTTCAGGACATCCTTTTCTTTGTCATGGACCCATTCGCCATCTTTTTCCCGTTTTATGTAACCTTCTTTTTTCGAGGTGACCACACCCCCTGGCGTGATGCCAATTATCCTCACATGGTCAGAAGGAACTTTATATGAAAGTTTCTGTCTTGAGAAATCCTTCACGTTCATTCTTCCTGTAACTTTTCCGGAATCATATCCTTTTGCTCTAGTAGAGATCTTCTGGCCTTCAGCAACCAGTTCTCCTTTTATGAATACTTTCTCCGGATATATGCCATTCTTGATATCTTTCAGGAGCAAGAAATCAGCTCTCTTTCCGGGAGAGATCGCTCCTCTGTCTTCCAGATGATAGCATTCAGAAGCGTTCAGCGTGGCCATTGTGATCGCAAGAATCGGATCGAGTCCATTTCGGATAGCCAGTGTCACTCCATAGTTCAGAGCACCTTCGTCCCTTATTGATCCTGGTTGCCTGTCATCTGTACAGAAGAGTATCCGCCGTGCATTCTTCTCATCTACTCCCGGAAGAAGTGGAAGTACATTCTTGCATGCAGTTCCTTCACGAAGCATGACATACATTCCCTTGCTTACTTTCTCTCTCAGCTCTTCTGGGGTTTCGCACTCGTGGTCTGTATTTATTCCTGATGAAATATATCCGTCGAGGCCGGACCCTGAGACTGATGGCGCATGTCCGTCAATATGCTTGTTCCATTTTTCTTTGAGGGCAAGTTTTGCCATCACCTCTTTGTCCTTGTTCACAACCCCCGGATAGTTCATCATCTCGCCAAGGCCGAGAACTCTTTCATCTCTGATGTATTTTTCAGCGTCCTCTGCCAGCAATGTTGCTCCTGAGTGCTCAAATGGTGTTGCTGGCACGCATGATGGGAACATCAGGAATACAGAGAGGGGAATGTTTTCAGATGCTCGGAGCATGTACTCGAAGCCGTCAAGTCCAGTAACGTTGCAGATCTCATGTGGATCAGCAATAACTGTGGTGGTTCCCATAGGAACGACCGCGTTCGAATACTCTGGAGGTGAAAGATGGGAGCTTTCAATATGACAATGGGCATCGATAAGACCCGGAGCCATGTACATTCCCTCGGCATCTATTTCCTTAAGCGCTTTTCCTCCGCTTTTGAAAGAGGCGATCATCCCATCCTTTATATACACATCTGTATTGAAGATGCTTTGGGAATAGACATCGATTACGTTTACGTTCCTGATGACGAGATCTGCGTCAGCTCTTCCCATTGCAACATCAATGAGGTCCTCCCTTATCTTTTTATCCATAACATCCTCCCAATCTGATTTTAACTTACAAAAAGAAAGTTTAGAAAACAAAGTCATGTACTTTTTCAGTTAGTTTCATTTTTGTATCTGTACTGTGAAATTTAAGAAATGACAGTTTCTTGCATTTTTCCTCTTTTTTACTGCAAATTTCGGGATAAACAAATTTTTTGAGAACAAAATTCACACTGATGTATAATCAGAATTGGAAAAGTCTGGTTTTGGATACAACTCCAATGCCTTGTCCCTCAGAAATAGGAGGAAGCATGAAGGATTACTTCGCGCTGAAAGAGAAGGGCACGACCGTGAAGACAGAGGTCGTTGCCGGTCTGACAACATTTTTCACAATGGCTTACATCATCTTCGTCAATCCGACGATGCTCGCAACAACAGGAATGAGCTGGGATGGTGTTTTTGTCGCAACATGTCTTGCATCTGTCGTTGGCACATTGATCATGGCTCTTTTTGCCAATGTACCTTATGCAGTAGCCCCGGGCATGGGCTTGAATGCGCTTTTTGCATTCACTGTATGCGCCTTTGGAGGCTTTAACTGGAAACAGGCATTGGGTATGGTCTTCATTTGTGGCTTGATAAATATCATCATCACAGTCACGAAATTGAGGAAGAGTATCGTAAAGTCAATTCCAGAGAGTCTTCAGAATGCTATCGGTGGAGCTATCGGTCTTTTTATTGCATATCTTGGACTGAATAATTCTGGACTGATAAGTTTCTCCATTGATTATGGTCTTACTGCAGAGCAGTCGGCAATGAGCTTTGCCGATCTTTCCGCTTCTGGAGCTCTTGCCCATCCTGCGGTGACGCCAGGCATGGCACCATTCCAGTCGGCAAATCTTCTTCTTGCTGTAATCGGATTGGTGATCATTGTCATTCTTATGGTGATGAAGATAAAAGGGGCAATCCTGATTGGAATAGTCGCAACTACTGTAATCGGCATTCCTCTTGGAGTAACACATCTCCCTCAGAGCATCTTTTCAGATGCAGAGACAGTTGCCGGATTCAAGGAAGTCGCATTCGCCCTCTTTGAAGGCGATGGCATAGGTTCGCTCTTCACAGATGCATCCAAAATTCCATTTGTCATCGTAACTATCTTCTCGATGTGTCTGTCTGATACATTCGACTCAATCGGAACGTTCATCGGAACAGGACGCAAGACAGGTATTTTTGATGCTGAGGATGAAAAGTCACTTGAGGGATCTGGGTTCAAGAGCCGCCTTGACAAGGCTCTCGTGGCAGATAGCTTCGCAACAAGCATCGGCGCACTCTTTGGAACCAGCAATGCAACGACATACGTGGAAAGTTCTGCAGGTATCGCAGCAGGTGGAAAGACAGGACTCACAAGTCTCGTCACTGCAATCATGTTCCTCATCTGCATTCCATTTGCAGGTCTTATCGGAATGGTTCCTGGTGCAGCCACATCTCCGGCTTTAATCGTTGTCGGTATACTGATGGTAGAGCCATTTGCGAAGATCAACTGGCATGACTTTGAAGAAGCTGTTCCTGCTTTCTTCACTGTTGCCATCATGGGCTTCACTTATGGCATTACAAACGGTATTGCTGCAGGCTTCATCATGTACTGCATAACAAAGATCTTCACGAAGAAGGCTTCTGAGATTCATCCGATCATCGCAGGCGCTGCGATCCTGTTTATCGTAGACATGATAATCAAAGCTATCGGGTAATAGCTAAGAAAGGAAGAGGAGGATTATTATTGTCGTCATTATTCCTGTGAATATCAGGGATACTCCGGCGATAGAGCCCTCCTCTTCTCCCATTTCCATTGCCTTTGCCGTTCCGACCACGTGACTGCTTGTCCCTATTGCAACACCTCTTGAGATCGGATTCTTCACTCTGAAAAGGCTGACCATGAAATAGGCTGACATATTTCCGAAAATTCCTGTGACTAGCACGGAAAGCATAGTCAGTCCCTGCATAGCATCAATAGATTCGGAGAGGGCAAGCGCCATAGGCGATGTTATACCCTTTGGTGCTATCGAGAGCATCATCAGATCATCGATTCCAAGCAGCTTCGACATGAAATATATGTAAATCAGGGATGCCACAGAACCGGAGAAGGTTCCAATCAGGATAGGGAAGAGGTTCTTCATTATTGTTTTCCGTTCCCTGTAGATAGTGACTGCCAGTACGCATGTGGCTGGGGTCAGGAACATCTTTATCATGTCTCCGCCACGCTCATATGACTCAAGAGGGATGGCGAAGATGAAAAGCACAAGAAGTACGAATATAATCGCAATGAGGAGCGGATTGAATATCGCCATTTTTGTCTTCTTGTAGAGTTTCAGCCCGATTGCATAGCCGATAATTGATATCGTTATTCCGAAGAATGGATTTGTGGTTATGACTTCCTTCATTCTTTCTCCTTTCTTGTCAGCTTCAGAGCGATATTGCAACAGAAGCTTGCAAAGAAGAATGCGACGAAGTTTCCGCTTATCATAATGAAAAGCAGTCTTCCGATATACGGCCAGAAGATTTTCACTTCCTCGATTATTCCCACTCCCGCAGGGATGAACAGAAATGACATGTTCTTAAGCAGGAAATCGCTGTCCTCCTTTATGTCATCGACTTTCAGCAATTTGAAGTAGAGAAGAAGGAAAAGAATCAGGAGGGCGACTATCTGAGGCGGGAAAGTGAATGGCAGAACATATGAAACGGCATCTCCCAGTAAAGAGATGCCGAATATTACAGCAATTTGGTTCAGTATGCTCATCTGACTACAAAGTTCACAAGCTTGGAAGGTACTACAATCTCTTTCACGAGTTCTTTGCCTTCAAGCCATTTTGAGACCTTCTCATCTTCTTTAGCAGCCTTCAGAAGATCATCCTTTGTCACATCAGGAGTGACTCTTAGTCTTCCTCTGAGCTTCCCATTGACCTGGACTGCGATTTCTATCTCATCATCCTGGCACTTAGCTTCATCCCATTTTGGCCATGCCACACGTGAGACTGAAGGTTGGTGGCCGAGCATGGACCACATCTCCTCTGCGATATGAGGTGCATATGGAGAGAGTAGGAGGGTGAAGTTCTCCATTACGAGACGGGGAACTTCATCTCTCTTTGCCAGTTCGTTAGACAGTACCATCATCTGTGAGATGGCTGTGTTGAAACTGAGAGACTCTGTGTCCTTTGTGACTTTCCTGATTGTCTTGTTCATCAGGCGATCAAGTTCCTTATCTGGCTCCGTATCAACAATTTTCTTCTCGCTGATGATCTTCCAGACTTTTTCAAGGAACCTGTAGACTCCCATGAATCCTGCAGTTGCCCATGGCTTGCTTTCTGTGAGCGGTCCCATGAACATCTCGTAAAGGCGTACCGAGTCAGCTCCATAGTTTTTGATGAAGTCATCAGGATTGATGACGTTTTTCAGGCTTTTGCTCATTTTTGCAATTACCTGGAAAACCTCTTCTCCTGATTCTGTGTCGTAGAATTTTCCATCTTCTTCCTTTACTTTGTCAGCTGGAACAAGGACTTTGTTCTTCTTCTGATAAGCAAAGCTTGTGATCATTCCCTGATTGACAAGACGGTGGAAAGGCTCTTTTGTAGATACTACTCCCAGATCATAGAGTACTTTGTGCCAGAAGCGAGCATAGAGAAGATGCAGTACCGCATGCTCTGTTCCTCCGACATAGAGATCCACAGGCATCCAGTATTTTTCCTTTTCCGGATCTACGAACGCATTGTCGTTCTTAGGATCAATGAACCGGAGATAATACCAGCAGGAACCTGCCCACTGTGGCATCGTGTTTGTCTCTCTGGTGGCAGGACCACCACACTTCGGGCATTTTGTATTTACCCACGAAGGAACGTTTACAAGCGGAGATTCACCTGTTCCTGATGGTTCGTATTTTGTGACCTCTGGAAGAGTGAGGGGAAGTTCTTCTTCTGGGACAACCTGAGTTCCGCACTTTTTGCAATGAATCAAAGGAATAGGTTCGCCCCAATATCTCTGTCTGCTGAAGATCCAGTCCCTGAGCTTATAGTTGATTGCCTTGTGCCCTGCCTTGTGCTCTTCAAGCCAGGAGAGCATTTTCTTTATGGCATCTTCCTTGTTCAGTCCGTCGAGCCATTCTGAGTTGACGTGTATTCCGTCCTCTTCCCATACTTTCTCGTTTACGTCCCAGTCTCCCTTCAGAACTCCGATGATCGGAAGATTGAATTTCTTTGCAAATTCCCAGTCCCTTTCATCGTGTGCAGGAACGGCCATGATGGCACCAGTTCCGTAGCTTATGAGGACATAGTCAGCTATCCAGATTGGGATCTTCTTGCCGTTTACCGGGTTGATTGCATATGAACCGGTGAATACACCAGTCTTTGTTTTCGCGAGGTCTGTCCTTTCAAGGTCGCTTTTGTTCTTGACCTCATTGACATATTTTTCAACCGCTTCCTTCTGCTCTGGCGTTGTGAGAGCTGGAACAAGCTTGTGTTCCGGTGCAATTACCATGTATGTCGCGCCAAAGAGGGTGTCACATCGGGTTGTGTATACCTCAAGAGCCTCATCCATTCCATCGATCTTGAAGAAAACAGCTGCACCTTCGCTTCTTCCGATCCAGTTCCTCTGCATCGTCTTTACAGATTCAGGCCAGTCCAGGAGATCGAGATCTTCGAGAAGGCGATCAGCATAAGCTGTAATGCGAAGGATCCACTGTCTGATGTTTTTCTTCTCTACGAGGGCACCGCAGCGTTCGCATCTGCCTTCCTTCACCTCTTCGTTTGCCAGTCCGGTCTTGCATGACGGACACCAGTTGATTGGAGTGCTGGCTTCGTAGGCGAGTCCTCTTTCAAACAGTTTCTCGAAAATCCACTGTGTCCATTTGTAATAGTCAGGATTACATGTAGAGATGAGACGATCCCAGTCATATGAGAAACCCAGACTCTTAAGCTGTCTTGTGAAGTTTTCTATGTTCTTGAGCGTCGTCACATGAGGATGCGTTCCTGTCTTGATTGCATAGTTTTCCGCAGGAAGGCCGAAAGCGTCGAATCCCATTGGATGAAGTACATTGTAACCATTCATCTTCAGGTATCTGGAATATATATCTGTTGCCGTATATCCTTCAGGATGACCTACGTGAAGTCCTGCTCCTGATGGATATGGGAACATATCTAGTACGTATTTTCTCTTCTCCTTGGGGAAAGCTGGATCTTCACTTACCTTGAAGGTCTTTTCCTTTTCCCAATAGTCTTGCCATTTTTTCTCGATCTGGCCAAAAGGATATTTGCTCATGGCTCAATCATATGAAGAGCATGGAAAATGTTCAATAAAGGTAATGTTTTTGCCAGTAGAAAAAGGCTGTTGCCCGAAACGGACAGCAGCCTAGTGGAGAAAATAATGAACATCAGTCTTCCGGTGAATCCTGGAGTGCGGAGTACCCTTCTTCCCCAGTACGTATCTTGACTGCGTTCTCAACATCGTAGACGAAGACCTTGCCGTCTCCGATTTTGCCGGTATAAAGGACATCCCTTGTGGTCTTGAGGACAAGATCTACAGGAACTTTGCTTATGACGACTTCGACCTTCACTTTCGGAAGGAGGTTCATCTCCATGGCAACGCCTCTGTAGTACTCGCTCTGACCCTTCTGTGTCCCGCAACCTAGAACATTTGTTATCGTTACCCCTGTAACGCCAATGGCCGCATATGCCTTCAATAGTTCGGAGAGTTTGCTCTGCCGTGTTACGACAGCAACTTTTGTAAGTTTCTTATCTTTATGTTCTTCGCTCGCACCGACCGCTTCAGGTATTCCTGAGGCTTCTACGCTCGGTGCTGGCCCGTCGTAGATGATGAAGTCCGCATAACTTGATGTGATATTGTGTTCCTTGATATCGAGTCCTGCGATCTCTTCATCCTCTGACACTCTCAGTCCTACTGTGTGCTTGAGTATCTGGAAGACTATGATCATCGTCACGGTTACCCATGCTGCTGTTGCAAGGACACCGAGGACTTCAACTCCAAGAAGTGACAACCCGCCACCATAGAAAAGGCCAGGTGCGAATGTACCGGAACCATCCGAGAAGAGTCCGACAAGAAGTGTTCCTGTTGCACCGCAAAGTCCATGTACGCCAACAGCTCCGACAGGGTCATCCACTTTGATCACCTTATCGATGAATTCAATGCCGAACACGACGACAAATCCTGCGATTATTCCAATGAAAATTGCTCCGGAAGGGGTTACCGTATCGCAGCCTGCTGTTATGGCAACAAGGCCTGCAAGCGAACCGTTGAGTGTCATCGATACATCGGGTTTTTTGTATCTTATCCATGTGATGATCATAACAGTACAAGATGAGACAGCCGCAGCGATGTTCGTAGTTACAAATATTTTACCTGCAGAAGGGATGGCCTCTCCCTCCATCGATACTGTTGATGCACCGTTGAAACCGAACCAGCAGAACCAGAGGATGAATACGCCGAGGGCGGCAAGTGTCAGACTGTGACCCGGAATAGCTTTCGGTTTTCCTTTTCTGTCATATTTACCGATCCTTGGTCCGAGCATCAGTGCTCCGATGAATGCAGCGATTCCACCGACCATATGGACAGCTGTAGAACCTGCAAAATCATGGAATCCAAGTTCTGAAAGCCATCCTCCTCCCCAGATCCAATGCCCTGAGACAGGGTAAATGAGCAGACTAATGATAAGTGAATAGAGACAGTAGGCGATGAACTTGGTTTTCTCTGCCATTGCTCCTGACACAATAGTTGCGGCTGTCGCGCAGAAAACTGTCTGGAAGATCAGGAAAGCATTGAATGGTACGCCAGAAGGGAGCATAGATGTCCCGTAATTTGCTTCTGATGCAATACCGCTGAAGCCTCCGACAAAGCTTCCGTCTCCTCCGAACATCAGGCCAAAACCAACGAGGAAGAAGCAAGGAGTTCCGATACAGAAGTCCATGAGGTTCTTCATGATTATGTTTCCTGCATTCTTTGCCCGCGTGAGGCCAGGTTCAACCATTGCGAATCCCGCCTGCATGAAGAAGACGAGAGCTGCTCCTACCAACACCCAGATCGTATTGACTGCCGAAAATTCCATCAGGTCTTCCTGAAAAAGAAAAAGCGCATGCTGTCAAAGCACGCGCCTTTGCGTATTTTAACTGTCCAGAGCACAGAGTGCGGAGCCGTGGGAACACCCGGTCGCACTCATCGAAATGAACAGAAAATAAAAACGGCACCTTGGATATTCCAAAGCGCCGTTGCTTATTTTGACTCAAAGATATTACTGAGAGAGAAACATGTCAATACTTTTAGAGAAAATCTTTAACAATAAATCTGTAACTTTCGCTATGATATGGAAATATCTAAAGTAAATTCAATCAGTACGAAAAAATTACCCTTTGGTTTGCTATAGTACAAGGCTTTGATGAGTCAAGTTCATAGTGTCAGGAACTGTATCTGCAATGGCATCGGATGTGTATTCACTGATATTGATGAAACTTGGAATATTTTCCCATATCCCGGCAGACATTATTTCTGTCAAAGTGGTTTCATAATCAGAGATGATATTGTCTTCTAATCCTTTGAGGAAAACTTTGTCAGAGTTCTCTTGTCGGATGATCTTTAGTAACTCATTGTCTCCATTTGATAATATATAATTTTCTGATATCACAGATTGGCCATCGGGGTATGTGATCTTCTTTAAAGGACATCCGTCAAATGCATTATCAGCGATGCTGATGCTGCCAATATCTGATTTCATTTCGAATTCAATTGTCCTCAGGCCAGGGCATTCGCTGAAAGCACTTTTTCCTATAGTATAAAGGGATGCAGGTATAGTTACAGCTGTTATATTCCCGTTTCTGGAAAAGGCCCTGTCTCCAATAGAGACAACCTTTGATACAGAACCTCTTTCATCTTCGAATGGATTTCCATTTGTTCCGGGCTTGTAGTTTTCCAAATGTGCATTGCGCCCAATAACAATGGCCGCTTCTCCAGCGCTGATCGAGCTTTCTCCGTTTAATGTCAATATGACAGTTGAATCTGATCTTTCGCCATATGGTACTGGCCTGCCCATATTGTTGATGTAGAAGGTATCACTTTCTGAAAGCACAGGGAAAGAGATGTCTATTGAATGGAGGCCTCCGGCATTCTCGGGAACGCCGATGCCGTCAAGGAGACCTTTTTGTTCAGAACCGATAACATTCGCATTTTCAATATGGATATTGCCAGAGATGATAACTGCCATCATATCTGTCTGCTTGTCAGAGACAATTCCATCTTCAAGACCTGTTCCTGTATCCATGCCTTTTGTAATGTAGAGATCAGAGATAACAAGAACACCTTTGCCCTCTGCGGAGAGTGCTGTGTCAAGTTTGATGTCTTTGCCAAGAAGATCATCTGGAATAGCAACATTGATATTCTCTTTTTCCAATGTATTGATTGAGAAAGCACCATTCCCGAGATGCACGACACTATCTGGTATTACCAGGTCTTTTGAGATGGCAACATTGGAGAATGCCCCGTTTCCTATGACTGTCAGGCCTCTGAGCATTCCAGCAGAAAGTATTCCTGTTTTCCTGTCTATAGTTCCTCCGTCAAGTGTGAGCCCGCTGTTTCTGAAAGCGTTGTCTCCTATTTCCGCTGCCCCTCCGAATCCTGCGGGAAGGGAAAGCATGCCTGTTTCCTCTTTCTGGATCAATCCGCTTGGATCTGTCAGTAGGGGAACATCTTCGAATGCACTTTTACCGATGGAGTGAAGCGTATATGGTAGTATGACAGATACTGTTCCCGTATCATTTCTTGCAGCGATGTTCTTGAATGCATTCGCACTTATTTCTTCAATACCTTCACAGATAGTGATATTTCCGAGTACGAGATCAGCTGTACCAGATGTTGAGTCCCCAACAAGGCTTTCTACTGTTACATTCTCATTTGCACCTGGTGTGATTGTAAGGTTATCAATCAAGACTGTCGTCTTTTCTTCAGGTGCCCTGAAATATGGTGCTATGCCACCATTATTTCCTGTGAGGTTTGTTGGAATGCATACGCTCAACCCTTCTTTTTCTACCACATCAAACGCTCCGGTTCCCAAGCTGGATACAGATGGTGGAATATTGATTAGAGGGCCAATGCTTGTTCCTGAGAATGCTCCATTGCCGATGCTGGTGCTGGCGACATTGGAAAGAAGGCCGCCTCTGATAGTCTCTCCTTCTCCTATGCCTCCAGATGTGTTTGAATCTGCTCCACCGAGTGCTGTGCAGCCAGAGAACGCATTGTCTCCAATTGAAGTGATTGCACCTGGAAGTGTTCCGTCCAGAGTGCTGTCGGTATTGCCATTTGTGTCTGTTACATAGATGTTCTTCAAATTGTGACAGTCTCTGAATGCAGAGGCGCCAATTCTTCTCAACGTCGAAGGTAGCGTTATGCTTCCAAGTACTGGAAGATTGCTGAATACTTCGTTTCCTATCGCCTCGATGCCTTCTGCCAGAGTAATGTTTTTAAGGGAAGAGAAGGCTTTCCCTCCTTGTCTGGAGAGTTTCACGCCGTCGGGAAGGATGTTATGGGAAGCATCAGGATGGATCACGATATTCTGCACGTTGGGGAAAGCATCGGCTATTGCTTCTATCCCTGCCTGAGTCTGAAGCATCGATGCAGGAAGTATAAGCGTTGTCACGCTTTCTGTACCACCTGTTTCTGATCCGAAAGATCTGGCAATATCTTCTGATGCCAGCTTGCTCTCTTTCTCAATTACAACGTCGGTGATGTCTGTACAGTCCGAAAATACATCTTCTCCGATATTTTCGATTGAAGATGGAATAGTGATTGCCGGACCGGCATCTGTGTTTCTGAACGCACCAGGCCCAACTGAAGTTATGTTATTTTTTCCCAGGAGTACGTCTCCGGAAAGGGGCGTCCCGCTGAAAGCATTTTCCCTGATGTCATTGAGGCCTGTCAGCTTTCCAAAGAAATCATTGTCAATGTTTCCATTGTTCAGGAATGCAGAGTCCCCGACAGTTGTGATTTTGCCTGCATCATCTGGCAACACTACTGTTACATCTCCTTCGAAGGCATTGTTCCCAATTGTTGTGAGAGAGGAGGGGAGAGTGACTGTAATTCCGCTTGAGTTATCTGGGAAAAGTCCGGAACTTTCACTTGTACCCGTGTTCCCGATTGCCGTAATGCCTTCTCCGAATATGACGTTTTTGAGATTCCCTGTGTTCTTGAATAGGCCGTCGATGATAGCGGTGGCGTTTTCTTTTCCATCAGGGCCAGAGATTATTTTGATATCCGAGAGTATTGGACTATTGAATAGGGCTGATGGATTTTCTATTGGCAATAGCCCTGCAGGAACAGTGACAGAGACGAGATTGTTAATGCTTGTGAAGGCATTATCTGCAAGTGGTACATCAACGTTTCCTTCTATGCTGGCAGATGTGAGGCTGGAAAGGCCCTCGAAAGAGATCAAGCCGATCTGATCCACGTCGTCAGAACTGGTTATGTCTATCGATGAAATATTCGGGAAAGCCGCATAAATGGCAGTCCGTTCATCCATGCTGTCACAAGAATCTGCAGGGAGTACAAGGGAAATAGGATTTTCGGAGATTATCTGTCCCTTGCTCCAGTTCTCGCCGCCAAAGGCTTTGAGAATGTAATCAATTGATAGCGTATTATCTTCAATAATGATTTCTGCAATGTCGTCAAGTTCGGCAAAGGAACCTGATCCGATATCCGTCACTATGCTAGTTATTGTCACGCTTTCAAGATCCGTTCCTCTGAATGCATCCTTTCCGATGGTAATTGATGTCGCATCCTCTGGGAGGACGAGAGATGTGTACCCATCAGTTGCAGCAAATGCTCCGTTTCCGATTGTGAAGTCGCCAGTTCCGTTTATATGTAGTGTTCCGTTTCCATCTCCGAGGGAACCTGTGGCATTTTCGAATGCGCTATCCCCAATTGATGTGAGTTTGCCGCTTCCTGCTAGAATATCTCCGCCAAGGGCGGTGTCCCTGAATGCGTTCTTTCCGATTTCAGTGATGTCCTCAAGCGCACTCTGGTTCCCGCTTCCTGCCTTGAGGGAGGAGAGGGAAGAGGAGCCGTCGAACATCCCTTCGGGGATAGTCGTGAGGAGAGGCGGGACTGTCGCCTCGCTCATCGATGTGTTTGCAAAGGCGTTTGTCCCGACCGATGAGACTTGATCGAGGTTTGAGAGTATGTCGTGATCTATTGCCGTGTTGTCCTGGAATGCCCCTTCTCCTATCGTTACTATCTTGTTTCCATCAGGGATTGTGACATTGACAGGACGGTTGAATCCTCCTGCATCTATTTCCGTCACGTCATTTCCCCTGTATGTGTTGTTTATTGTTATTTCAGATGGAGTCGCGCCATCTCTCAATGCAACTGAGTATCCGCTGTTTCCCTCTTCTTCAAAGTAACTGAGATTATTTGTTGTCCAGGAAATCAGTATCTTGTTGTTTCCAGAGGAAGGGAGACTTGCCATGATCTTGTTCTCTTCTAGTGTTCCGTCGTCAGAGGCAACAGCTGTCATACCATCTTTCAGGGTTACGCTTTCAAGGACGAAATCTCTTCCTGCTGCTTTTATATCTTCTATTGCATCAGTGATGATTTTCCCGAGATCGTCTCTTTCTGTTTCTGGGAATACCTGAGCCTCAAAGCCATAGACAGGATTACCGCTTAGCGAGTTGCTGAAGAGTTCATATCCGACGAAGACTTTGTCAGACTGGTCAAATGCGTTTTCCCCGACATTCTCTACAGAGGAAGGAAGGTGGAATTCGATCTCTCCACTTCCGGATGAACTGAATGCGCCACCTCCTATTTCCGTGAGGCCGGAACCGAAGGTCACAGAGGAAAGCGATGTGGTGCCGGAGAAGGCATTCTCACCTATGGATGTGACTTTGTCGGAGAGTGTGAGTGAAGAAAGGTTGGAAAGGCCGCTGAATGCACCATCTGCTATGGCATTGTTCCCGGAAGCCGTGACCGTGACATTCTCCAGCGGGTTGTCATCCCCTTCGCCGAATAGGTTCTTCACTTCACCTGTGAGGCCGGAGGGAATTGTGAGGTTTGTTATCTTCGTGTTCTGGAAGGCGTTTTCCCCTATGGATGCAACACTTTCAGGTATTGTGAGTTCGCTGATTGCTGTCCCTGAAAATACATTGCTTTCTATTGTCTCGAGAGTCGGATCTCCTTCGAAGATCACTTCTTTGAGGGAAGTTGCATTCTCGAATGATCCCTCTTTTAATGTGGTTATTCCTGATCCGATAGTAAGGCTCTCGAGATTTCGAATGTCATAGTTGTCGTTGAGCCCTCCGAAAATTGTTACGGGCATTCCGTCTTCTGTCTTTATGTTGCCTGGTATAGTCAGTGCTGTTGAGTTTTCTTCTGGAGTTATGCGGATTTGCCAATCTCCAGTCTGCGTTTTCTCAATAGAGACGAAAGGAGCAGCGAGTTCATTTTCTGTCTTTTCAGTGTTTTCTGAACAAGAGGTCAATGCGATGAGCAGGAAGATTGCAAAGATCTGGATGTATCTATTCATGGTTTTTCCTTATTTCAGAGGTTGAGGAGAATGTAGGTACGCAAATATGCGGTTTTTTCTGAAAGACGAAGTTGCATGTAAGTTCTCCTTCCCTTTGTTTTTGGAAATGCCATATTCCAATTCCTCCTGTCACCCAAGTGCCATGGATGCGACAGTGTTCGGTGGCACTAAGCATGTTCATTTGTGCCAAACATTGATTGTATCCTGCTTCAGACTTTAGTGAAAGCTCTCCTGATTTTGTTGGAAGCAAGCCTATTCCTGTTGTGGAAATCTTAATGAATGGCTTTCATACAGGATTAGTTATAAAATCTGCCGTAAAACACAAAGCCTTGTCTGTGGGATGTAAGGCGGATGTGCTATGATATTAATGATGGCAAGCGAAGCCTCTCCAATGGCAGGAAACAGCATTACAGATAAGGCATATTAGGAGACTGGGGATTGCCCTGTGCCTCCTGTGCATATACCCTGCCGTCCCAATCCCGGACCATCGGCGGGAACAGCCATGCAGGGCCTGGACCCGCGTGATATACCCTTCAGCCAGAAGCTCGGCGTATGCAGCAGGGAATACCTGATAGGGCGAAAGCAGCATATCCTGTGCGTGAAGCTCAGGAAGGATGATGATTTCTCCTTCCTCAATGTCCGCATCGATATCTGCGGAGCGATATGGAACGCAGGCTGCACCCTCATAATGATGAGAGATGAAAGTGAAAGATGACGGTCGAATATTACGGATGCGAATGGGAAGATTCGCATGATATCGGCCCTGAAAGCCACAGAAAAAGAGGTGAAGGAATATGAGAGACACAGAAAGAGTCTACAGACAGATTGATTTCCCTCCTCTTACGAAGGAGCAGAAGAAACGTCTTGAAACGGTCAAGGCTATGAAGGACGAGGATATAAATATAAAGGATATCCCGGAAGCCGACTTTTCCGATGCATCCTTCTTCTATGCGGTGAAGATACCAAAGAAGAAGATTTATACATCTATTTTCAGTCGATAATCTCGAATGGCTTCAGAAAGGCGGAAAAGGATACCAACAGAGGCTGTGGAAGATGACTCTAGAGAGGCAAGGAAGAGTATGCTCAAGACCTGAGAAATATGTATGACGAGGATGATGGAAATACAGAAGTTTTCTATTTGGAAAATGGACGGGCCATCCTTTCTTCGTTCTCTGCATCACCTGAAGAAATAATATTCTAATTTTCAGGTTTGGCATCCTTAATTTGCATTACTGTATTATTTTGGCCTATAATATATAGTTATGGCATCAGAATACACAGAAGACAGCGTACAATCGCTTTCGCCCCTTGAACATATAAGGGTTCGCCCTGGCATGTATATTGGCCGCTTAGGGGACGGCAGTCACATCGATGATGGAATATATATCCTGCTGAAAGAGATAATCGATAATGCGATTGATGAGTTCGTAATGCACCATGGAAACAAGATAATCGTTGAGATTGTCGACAACAAAGTCTCTGTACGCGATTATGGAAGGGGCATTCCTCTAGGCATGGTTGTAGAGTGTGTTTCAAAGATCAATACCGGAGCAAAGTACTCTGGAGATGCCTTTGAGTATTCTGTAGGCCTCAATGGTGTTGGAACCAAAGCTGTCAATGCTCTTTCAAAGTCATTTACTGTAATCAGCCACAGGAACGGAGAGTTTGTCAAAGCAACTTTTTCTCGTGGAAAGCTCAAGAGTAAGACAAAGGGAAAGAATGATGAACCTGATGGAACTTATTTTGAGTTCGTTCCGGATAATGAGATCTTCGGTGATTATTCATACAACAGGGATTTCGTGATCGAACGTCTATGGAATTATGCATATCTCAATACAGGGCTGACGATCCTTTTCAATCACATGACCATTAAAAGCCAGAACGGACTCAGGGACCTTCTGGATAAGGAGCTTGGCTCTGATGGTCTTTATGAATATGTGCATTACAAGGATGATGAGCGGCTGGAGTTCGCATTCACTCATACGAATGGGTACGGAGAGAATTATTTCTCATATGTCAATGGTCAGCATACAAGTGATGGAGGAACTCATCTTTCTTCATTCAAGGAGGGTATCCTCAAGGGTATAAACGAATATTTCAAGAAGTCTTGGAATGGTCCGGATATCCGCGATGGCCTTGTAGGTGCCATCTCAATAAAAATCAAGGATCCTGTATTTGAGAGCCAGACGAAGAACAAGCTTGGAAATACTGATGTCAAGAGCTGGATAATCCCCAAGGTGAAAGAGGGAATAGTGGACTTCCTGATGAAGAACCAGAAGGTCAGGGAGAGCATTCAGGAAAAGATAGTATCCAATGAGAAAGTGCACAAGGAAGAACAGGCTGTCAGGAACGGGGCAAGAGAAAAAGCGAAGAAGGTTGCTGTCAACGTCCCGAAGCTCAGGGAGTGCAAGTATCATCTGACTGACAAGGTACAGTCCCACCGGGAGTTCTCTGAGAAGTCGATGATTTTTCTCACTGAGGGGGACAGTGCTGCCGGTACAATCACCAAAAGCCGGGATCCGCGCACGCAGGCGGTCTTTGCCCTCAGGGGAAAGATATTCAATGTGATAGGGAAGAAGAGGAGCATAATATACTCGCACGAGGAACTGTATAACATGATGGTGGCCCTTGGCATCGAGGATGGCCTTGACGGCTTGAAGTACAGCAAGGTCGTGATTGCAACAGATGCAGATACAGATGGCTTCCATATCCGCAATCTGCTGATGACTTATTTCCTTTCATATTTTGAGGAACTGGTTACCTCCGGCCGTCTCTTTGTGCTCGAGACACCCCTTTTCAGGGTCAGGAACAAAAAAGAACTGATCTATTGTTACAATGAAAGGGAAAGGGATGAGGCGATGGAAAAGCTTTCCAGTCCTGAAGTGACTAGATTCAAGGGGCTGGGAGAGATCAGTCCCAGCGAATTCGGAGATTTTATCGGTGCGGATATCAAGCTCACCCCTGTCACTATCTCAAGTATTGCTGAAACAAGAAGGATCATGGACTTCTGCATGGGTGAGAATAATCCCAAAAGAAAAGAATACATAATGGAGAATCTGATCTGATGGCTTACGCAGATGAACTATATAAGAAAAACTTCCTTGAATATGCTTCATATGTCATACGAGAGAGGGCCATTCCCGATATCGAGGATGGCCTGAAGCCAGTACAGAGGAGGATAATGCATACACTCTTCACGATAGACGATGGCAAATATGTTAAGGTCGCCAATGTCGTCGGAGAGGCGATGAAATACCACCCTCACGGAGATTCTTCGATATATGATGCTCTTGTGAATCTTGCAAATGCGGAGATCTTCATCGACAAGCAGGGCAACTATGGTAATTTCCTCACTGGAGACTCTGCTGCAGCGCCGCGTTATATCGAATGCCGTTTGAAACCTTTCGCAAAGAAAGTTCTGTACAGCCCTGAGATCACGGAATATGTTGACTCCTACGATGGCAAACACAAGGAACCTGTAGTTTTTCCTGCAAAGATACCTGTTGCAATAATACAGGGAACACAGGGAATAGCGGTCACGATGTCGACGAATATCCTTCCTCATAACCTTTTTGAGGTTCTTGAAGCCGAGAAGAAAGCGTTGAAGGGGAAACCATTTGAGCTTTATCCAGATTTCCCCGGTGGAGGGATACTGGATGTTTCGGACTATAATGATGGCACGGGAAAGGTTACTGTACGGGCAAAGATAAATGATGAAGACCCTAAGAAAGTAATCATCGAAGAGCTCCCATATGGCGTTACGACTGAAAAGATGATCCAGAGCATCGAGAATGCGAACAAGAATGGACAATTGAGGATCGCACAGATAAATGACTATACCGCGGACAAGGCTGCAATAGAGATATCCTGGCAGAGGAACACATACTCGAAGGATATGATAGATGTTCTCTATGCCACTACAGATTGCGAGATCAAGATAAGCGTGAATCCCCTTGTCATTAAAGATGGCCTGCCTCATGTGGTTCCGATTTCAGAGCAGGTGAAATACCACGCAGAACATCTGATGGATGTCCTGAAGAGGGAACTCTCTTTCCAGAGGGGAGAAGAGGAGGAAAAGCTAAGGGCAAGGACTCTTGAGAGGATATTCATTGAGGAGCGGGTCTACAAGAAGATCGAGAGCGTCAAGACAGCAGAGGGTGTGAGAAGCGCAATCGAGAAAGGTATGGCACCTTTTCTTGAAGAGGTCGCAATAACGAGCCTTACAGAAGACGATATCGAGAGATTATTGAAGATTCCAATCCGCAGGATAAGCCTCTTTGATATAGAGAAGAACAAGAAAGAGATTGAAGAGATAAACAGGAAGATAAAGGAGATCGACTACAATCTTTCACATATCAGGGATTATGCAATCAGTACTCTTGATGATATTGAGGCTTCTGCTGACCAGAGCCTGAGGGAAAGGAAGAGCGTGATATCTTCTTTCGAGAGTCTTTCCGCGAAAGAAGTTGCTGTCCGTAACCTTGATTTGCGATACGACAAAGAGACGGGATATATCGGTACGGCATTGAAGAGTGGGGAAGTACTTCTGAAAGTTTCTACATTCGACAAAGTATTCTACATGAAGAACAATGGTGAATACCGTGTTATGAACGTCTGTGACAAAGAGTATATAGGAACTGAGGGACTGCTTTATTTCAACTATGGCGAAAAGGATATCATCTCCAAAGAGATATTCACTTTGATCTACACTGAAAAGAGCGAGGATAAAGGGAAATCCATATGTTATATAAAACGTTTCCAGATTTCATCCTTTACTGTCGGAAAGCTCTATTCGACGATGAAGAATCCAAAGGCGAAGATCCGGAAGCTCAGTCTCTATCCATCTGCCATGATAACTTTGAAATTCAAGAAAGGTTGTGGCTACAGGCAGCTTGAGGAGGTCCGTCATTTTGCTGACTTCAGAGTGCAGAAGAGTGCTAACGGGCAGGGCCTGATGCTGACAGCCAAGGAAATTGAGAAGATAAACATAAGAGAGATGAAGAGGAACATCACGACTGAGGACTCTGAGCCGGATCTCTTCGAGGAATGATATGGATATTAGTAAGCGCATCCTTTACGAAGATAACCACCTTATTGTAATCAACAAGCTTCCGGGGGAACTTTCCCAGGGAGACAAAAGCGGAGACAGGACGCTGCAGGACGATGTGAAGGAGTACTTGAAGGTCAAATATGACAAGAAAGGTAATGTCTATCTCGGCTCTCCGCATAGATTAGACAGGCCAACAAGTGGCGCTCTTCTATTTGCAAAGACGGAAAAGGCTCTCGTCAGGATGGCTGCAAGCTTTCGTACTAGCGATGTGAGGAAAACATACTGGGCGATAGTTGATGACATTCCAAGAAGAAGCGAGGGAGAGCTCATTCACTATCTCGTCAGAAATCCTGAGAGCAACAAGAGCAGGGCATACTCTAAGGAAATGCCTTCATCCAAGCTTGCCCGCCTCTCTTATAAACTGATCTGTTCGGGAGAGCATTATCACCTTCTTGAGATAAATCTCATGACTGGTCGCCATCATCAGATACGATCTCAGCTCGAAGCGATAGGCCTCCATATCAAGGGAGACCTGAAATATGGGGCGCGAAGAAGCAATCCTGACGGCGGGATCTCTCTCCATGCCAGGAAACTGTCGTTTACTCATCCTGTGAGGAAAGAGAGGATAGAGATCATAGCTCCTGTGCCTGATGATCCGCTTTGGCTTTTCTTTCAAGAAAAGATAGAAAAAATATGAATGATAGTTTTCATGCATTATAATTATCTCTGGAGGCTGTAGGAGAGACTATTATGAAGATGATATTGGCCATAATTTCCCAGAAAGATGAGGATGTGACCGTTTCGGCTCTCAATAAGGCTGGCTTCTTCGTTACAAAGCTGGCCACGATCGGTGGATTTCTTAGAAAGAACAACACTACTATAATTGTCGGAACAGATGATGATAAGGTTGACAGTGTCTTGGGAATCATCAGGACATATGCAGGCAAACGGACTGAAAAAGTTCCGTACATCAGCCCGACGACTGTTGAGACCGGAGCGCATGCTTCAGCGATTCCTTTTGTTGAGGTTCCCACAGAGGTGGGGGGAAGCACGATATTCGTCATGAATGTCGATCACTTCGAGAAGATGTGAAGAATTTTCTTTAAATCAATAGACTCCCTCCGGGAAATGCTCCTGAAGGGAGTTTTATTTGAGCCCGTAAGTCAAGAAGAAAATGAAGGCATTGATTTCCACTCAAGATGGTTGACAAAAGGGCATGAAGAAGTGAACCTTGGAGTACAAGGTTTTTAAGAAGATCTTAATATGTAAGCGCTCTTTGT
>CASFDA010000032.1 GCA_949293335.1 uncultured Spirochaetales bacterium | reverse complement strand
AAGGAGCAATAGCGACAAGACATGCAACACACGTCTTGCTCACTTCAAGTCATTTTCACACTTCCTGATGATGGAGGAGCCTATGGTTATGGATGATTGCAGCAAGATCCTTGCCATTCCATTCAGGAAGACTGAGAAGCTGCCTCCTGCATCTCTTTCTGAGGAGGCTGTAACAGCCTTGCTTGCAGCACCTGGTACAATAACAAGAGAAGGACTACGACACACAGCAATTCTCACTTTGCTGTACGATTCGGCCTGCCGTGTGGATGAACTCATTGGATTGAATGTCTCGGATTTCACCAACACCACGGAGAAGGCTACTATTCATGTTCGTGGCAAAGGCAGAAAAGAAAGGGAAATTCCGATTCTTCCACGGACAGTGAAGATCCTTCAGGTCTACATAAAGCGTTTCAGGCTATTCAGCCACGATGCCATACTATTTGAAAGCAAGAATGGCGGACGTATGACGAGACAGGGGGTGAATTACATCATCAAGAAATATGCAGATAGGATAAGAACTGAAAACCCAGGTCTCATACCTTCTGGACTGAGCATCCATCCGCATATTCTACGCCATTCAAAAGCGACACATCTTGTGAATAACGGAACCGGGATATTCTATGTTCGTGATTTCCTTGGTCATGAGGGAGTTCAGACAACACAGGTTTACCTTACATCAAATCCAGAAGTGACCCGCAAGGCGATTGAGAAAGCTGCTGATAGCATCGGTATTCCGAATACTGGATCTTATTCAAAGGAGGAAGAAGCTGGACTTGAGGCTTTCTTAGCGTCCTTGAAGAGTTAAGCTGGACTATTTTAATGGTAAGAAATTGAGGCTGCGTCTTTCGTTTCTTACCATTAGCATTTCTTTACATTAGACAACGGGCAAATTGAAGTCAGCAAACTTCTCTCCTCTGTTTTCAATGCTCTTCTTGAAAACGTTGAATTCAGGAAAGTTTATCCTTCTGATTATAGATTATTTCAAGCAGCAGATTTTATTGCAACGATGAAGTTGTTAGAAATCAAACTTGAACATAAGGAACTGTCAAGAGCAGAGGAAGTCTTTTTCAAAGACCATAAGAGCATCCGAAAGAACTATATCAGAGTTCTCGAAGATAAATCGGTACTTGATTGACAGAAGGACTCTTTTTATTCTTTATTTGCAGGATAACTTATCTTCAGAAATAACAGTCATATTTGGGAGTGTAATTCGTTTTATTTGAGCCCGTAAGTCAAGAATTAAAGGGAAAAGAGCAAATCTGGGTTAAAACGATTGACAAAATGGCATGAAGAGATGAACCTTGGAGTACAAGGTTTAAGAAAGAAACTTATTATGTAAGCGCTCTTGTTACTGTGGTAGGTAAGATGCAAGAGCGCTTAATTTGTATCCGGCAAGTTTGGCTCTCAATTTCCAGTAATTGTCCTCCTTTGCAGTGCAGTAGATGTCATTGTGATGAAGGAGTGCAAGACCTGTCCTGAGCATATGGTTTGCTACTGCCACAGCCACCTTTCCGTGATAGATCAGCTCCTTCTTTTTGCGGTATGCGAATTTTGATAGGGGCATGATGGGTTGTATTTCTGATTGATGACGGAACAGGCCCCTTGCACGATGTTCCTTCTCACGCAGGTCCTGCCTTTCCTTGTGATCTTTCCATGGATGTCCGTTTCACCACTCTGTCTGCGCTTGGGAACCAGACCTGCATAGTTCAGCAGCTGTTCAGGCTTCGAGAACCTTGAGCCATCTCCGACGTAGGCGATGAGTGTTGCGGCATTGACCAGCCCGATGCCGGGAATGGAAAGCCAGGCAAGAGCCTGCAGGGGATGCCTCAGACAGATATCGATGTGCTGCTGCTCGACTTCCGCCAGCTGAAGGGAGAGCAGATCGATTCCGGAGTTGATGATCCTTCCGACGTCCTGTGCCTGCCCGGTGAGAAGCTCACCGACAAGCATGTGCCTGTAGTCCGAGTCCGATTTGCATCGCCTCTTGTCGATGTCCGGGAACCCGACTCCGTTGAAGAGTGCGAAGAACCTGTTGAAGTCGGCAGTATCCTTCTTCTTCAGATACACATGAAAGGTGACGATGGATCTTTCAGCCTGCTCCTCCTCCGTGGGGATAGAGACCGTCGGCCACGCTTCCGGCCTCATGTCTCTTCCGATGCAGGCCAGCTTCATCGCATCGGCCTTGTCCGTCTTCCTCTGGCTGTCCCAGATCACCCTGAGATGGGCCGGGTTGAGGACGACGATCTCGGCCGAGGTGTTGTTTGTGAGGAACCGTGCCAGATTGAAGGATGAACTGCCTGCCTCCATGATGACCAGGTCATCAGTGCTGATCTCATCAAGCAGGCGCAGATAACCTTGTTCGTCCTGCGTCATCCTCCCCGTGAAGTTGCGCCTCCTCACGTATCCCTCCCCGGAGAGCCTGCAGCCTGAATAGGTCTGCTTGCTCAGGTCGAGCCCGATGATGCCGGGCCATCGTTGATGCGTGTATGCCATACGCACCTCCCATAGGTTGTTGGCGATAGTCCGGGAGGCGTCATTCCAGAGAACTGGCAGTATGTTGTCTCACTTTTATTTTAGAGGTCATTCCCGTCTCTCGACGAGCCTGACGGGAAGCCTCACAAGATACTTCGATGACCAGCGACTTGTGTAATTTTTTGTCAGAAGTAGCTCCATCATATGATGAGTTCTTCACAAAAGCCGTTCGCATAGTCACCGGCTCCCGACTCCGTCGAGTCAAGATTACCATCGATACTGCATCTCCGTAACTCAGACCTCTCTGACTTACGGGGTCAGTGTATTTTTTGTCTGCAAGATTATGGTAGAATAAAGAAAAATTGTGGGAAGAGGGTCGCAGATGAGCAACAGTCTTGTAAAACAAAGCAGCCATGCTTTACCTGATGTCATGGACAACACACTACCTAGCATTGGTAATATATTAAGTTCCTTTGGCTTGCCTCGAGAGATTATCGCTTCCAATGAAGAAATTGCGTGTGCATGGAGAGAACTTCCTAGAGAAATTTCTAGAATTCCTCCCGAATTACGAGATGGCTTAATTGCGCGAATGTGTGTAGCCACATCTGTTGGATTGTTTGACGGTGCAATAAACTACATTTGGAATGCAGTAATTCTGAATTTAAGAACAAGAGCAAAAAATTTCGGACTGGGGTACATAGCGCAAGTCTTAAATAAAAGGTTTGAAGAGGATGATCTTAATGATTTAATGGATGCCGAGCTTCTTGATCTCTGCCATAAATTAGAATTACTATCCGAGGAAGGGTATTTCTTCTTAAATCAATGTAGGGATATTCGAAATAATTTCTCCTCTGCCCATCCAAGCATCGCTCAAATTGATGATAGAGAACTGATTAACTTTATTAGTCGTTGTTGCAAATATGGAATAAGCTCCGATTATGCTTTGCAAGGAATACAAATTGCAGACTTTGTTACCACAATTAAGTCAGGAAAGCTAAACCAAGATGCTATTGAAGCTTGGTGTGAAAAACTCGAAAATACTTTTCCCGCGCAAAGAAGTTTACTTATTCCTATGCTACATGGCATATATTGCGATCCAGAATCAAAAGAACATGCAAGAATAAACGCCCTCTCTATTTGTGTAGGCGTTCGCGACTTGTTTGACAGCAAAATTAAATCTGCATTAATAGATCAGCATAATAGTTACATTGCAAAAGGAAGCGAAGAACGCACAAAGGCTTCACGAGCATATTTTCAAAAACTAGAACTTCTAGATTTATTGACTGGTTCGGAAAAGCATTCAATAATTCGTGCTGCATGTTCCTCCCTATTTAAAGTGCACCAAGGATTTGACAATTTCTATAATGAACCACCTTTTGCAAAAAATTTGTATGAATTAATTGCAAAAACGCGCATACCTGATAGCACAAAAGAAGAATATGTGCAGACGGTTGCAACCTGTTATGTCGGAAATCCATATGGAGTGTCTCACGCTGCTGTTCCTTATTACAAAAAAATGATTGAAATTTTTTCTCCGAAGGAAATAGAACTATTGCTTGAAATTCCTCATTCTAACACAATAGTTGCAAATCGCATTAAAAGCTATCCGAATTGTTGTAATCGGTATTTTCAAGCGTTGGAATTAATTGACGAGGACAGTTTTAATGAACCACAACGTATTAAGTACGACAAACTAAAGAAAAAATATAAAACTCCTATCTGCACAGCGTTGCTGAAAAACCTCATTTAAAGCGTTCAATCGCAGTTTAGTCCCTGTATTTCAGAGAATTTGGATTTTCAAGAATCCGTTTTATGAGGTTTTCTACCTTCTCATACTTGTCCTGTGGAGGATTATGTATGTATGAAAACAGGTCAAGGTAACCAGGAAGATCATCACGACTGAAGCCCGGATGCCGGCGCATCAGACGCTGGAGCTCATAGCATCGCCTGTTTATGGGTTCAAGGGGATTCTCTGAATCCGGAAGACCCTTCAGCTGCTTCGAATCGTATTCAATGCTTTCCAGCCCCAGCTCCTGGATGAGCTTCTTATGTGCTTTCTCCCTGTCATGGATCAATGACGAGCCTGGTGCTATATGATCCTTGAATCCATTGTATACAGATTTCTGCGAGGGCTTACCATGCCCGAGAAGGCAGCAATAGACATTGGATCCATCATATGCGATGCCTATGCAGATCTGGTTTCTGGATATGCCCCTATACTCCTTGCCATCGCTTCTCCTCTCTACATCCCTCTTGATCACCTTCAGATATGTCTCATCAAGATACACCTTGCCCGAAAGTATTATCCCATCCTGCGTGCCCTTCAGTGCCATGAAGATCTTGTCTATCCAGTATCTCGTTGTATTGTATGCCTTTCTGTTCGCCTTCGAGATTGCCTCGAAACTCTGCTCAGAGAACAGTTCGAGGCAGGTGTCTATCCATTCGCTTATCGGCTGCTTATGGTTCTCGAAAAGTGTTCCTGTAAGCATCGTGAATGTCTTTCCGCACTCAAGACAGCGGTATCGCCTCAATCCCGTCCGCAGATAGCCATATCTCTTGTATATCCCTTTCTTGCTGTGCGGACAGCTCGCTGGTTCAAATGTGTTGAGAAGCTCACTTTCCATCGTATCGGAGATCCGGGGATGCCTGCGGCCGTATTCTACTGCCACATGATTGTCGAGGAACGACTCAAGCGGCGTCACTGACGCCTTGTCCGTCCAGGGAGTCCTTCTCCTTGAACGCGAATAGATGTTTTCTTTCATCGGTGGAAGCCTTTTATTGCCCTGCCATCATCAGGCAAAGAGGCTTCCACACCGAACTCTGCTCCGATGACGGCAGAACGACATCTATGCTATATCGTCATCCAGCTTTTAGCAACGCTGTGCAGATAGGAGTTTT
>CASFDA010000031.1 GCA_949293335.1 uncultured Spirochaetales bacterium | reverse complement strand
TGTCTTAATTGTTCCCTCATTTTGGACACAAATTAGTTCCGCAACCATCTTACGAAATTGCCTTGAATACCTTTTGGGCATTTCCCCTCCTTAGAATGTTATACCCTTGTTTTTCTGTGTCCACTAAAAAAGGAATGCTCATCGTGTCTACCTTTCGGGGGTTAGTTCACGGAGGGGGGGGGTATTATGGCCTTACCTGATTTAGGAGGAGAAAAAATGAAAAAGACTATTGTTGTTCTTTCTGTTCTCTTGATGCTGTTTGCATTTGCATCCTGTGATAACTCAGGATCTGGAGAAAGAACAGTTGTATCCCTTTCTGATGAGTTTGTTGGGCTTTTCAATACTGAGACTGCGATTGAGAGCCCCACTGGTGGTAATCTCGTAATTTCCACATCAACCGGTGGCTGGCAGGCCGATCTTACAGGTGAATATGCTCTTACACCTGGCAAGACATATGATGTTACCTTTGATATCACCCTTGACGACGGAACCACATATACAGCCAATACATTGATGCTGGCATATACTGGAGAGGCACAGACTTCGAAGGATACATATGAGGCAACCATTTCAGAAAGTGGAACTCATACAATTTCATTTGTGTATGAAAGCCTTGCAAATGGCCTTTCCAATGTAACTTGTGATGGAGAAACAGTTGCAGTTAAGGAGAATGGTTACGTACAGAGTGATAGTGCAGTGGTCGCTGTTGGCGGATGGGTAAATGGAACAGGTAGTGCCACAATTACAAGCTTTACAATTGTTGAAAAATAAAGCAGTTGTTCCATAACACCAATGGATTGAGGAGTTACAAAAAAGCTAAGCTTTGGAGTAACTCTTTTCTTATTTTTCAGGCTTTGCTTTTGTATTGACATCAATAATGTGTTCTATCATGTATTTCTGGGCATTTTCTGGATCTTTTTCTTTTATTGCCTCAAGGATTTTTGTATGGAACCAGATTGCATGGGATATCCGTGTTGCAGGTCCCTGTGTTCCTTCATCTTCTGAAAGAGACGCAAGTGTGAATGACTGGAAGTAACCTATTATGGAATGCATGGAGGTTTCAATCAGGCTGTTGTGAGCTGCTTTTGCAACACAAAGATGGAATTCCGAATCACACTTGGACTGAGTGGATGCGTCTGTTGCTTCAATCATCCCTTCAAGGGCATTGCTTATGGCTTTTAAGTCATCCTCATTCGCTCTTAATGCAGCAAGCCTGGCAGTTTCTGCCTCAAACATTTTCCTGAATTCCATCAGCTCTGTGCTGTTTGCACTACTCATGTTTGTTGCAAGAGAAGCCTTGCTTGCTATCACATCTTTACTATTTACGTAGGTACCTCTTTTTGTACGTGTAATATAGCCAAGCGCTTCAAGTTCTTTATAAGCATCTCTCAATGTGCCTCTTCCGACACCAAGAAGAGCGCAGAAGGCATTTTCGTTTGGAAAAATGAAACCTTCCGAGAGCTCATCTGAGATGATCATGTTCTTAATTTTGGATGATAGTATGCCAGAGGCATTCTGACTTTCGCCGAATTTCAGTTTTTCTAATGCTTTATCAAGATTCTGCCTCAACTTCTACAAATGCCTCCAGCAATATTATCTTACGAATCGATAGTAGCTCTCAAGTTCATAGTACCATGGATGCCAAGAATGTCAGCCAGGCCATATTTATAGCACCTCCTATACGTGAGCAGATTGTCAGGAATGGAAGCAGTTCCATCCTCTTTGCTGCGGAAAGGACGGCAACATCTCCTGTTCCTCCCATGTCTGCAAGTCCGAGTCCACACATGATAGCACCTTCGATGAAGTAGAAACCGAAAAGATAGCAGAGCGCACCAGAGATGATTGTTGTGATGATGACACAGATGACTGCAAGCAGGAGGAATGTCGGATCCTCAAAGAGAGCTATGATCTCTGAGAAATCAAGTACTCCGAGAGAGATTGCACAGAGCGCGCAAGGTGTCATTATCTTCGACATGAAGTCTGTCCATCTTCCTGAAGCTTCATTTACAAATGGTGGAAGTATGTCGGTAAGCTTGAGAACGATGGCAATGATGATCATGTAAAGATAAAAATGTAATCCACCTGGAAGTATGTTTGCGAGTATTCTTGCTGCGATGAAGATACCAAGAGTAAGCACGAAACCTGTTCTCAGAAGGGTATATGATGTCTGATCTGGGTCCCTGATCACCTCTTGTTTCTGTTCTTCTGTGATTCTGATCTTCTGTTCTTCGCTCCTCAGGAGCATACCATTGGAACCAGCAAATCCTTTGAAGAACATATTTGGATTCTTCCTTCCGAGAGCTGCAAGGATTGATGCGATCAGGATTGTAAGGACATTAGCAACCATAACAGATGACGTGAGCATAGTGAGAATAGTTGATGCTTCCAGCCCGCTGTAGCCTGAATAGATCTCAGAAAGAGGAACAGCAGAAGCACTTATTCCAGATCCTAGGATAGGTCCTGCAATATAAAGCATGGTGTTTGTAAAGCCATAACCCATTATCGCTCCCGCGACTCCGGAGGCGAGAGTTGCGAACAGGATAGTCAGGACCATTGGCATTATAAACCTTACTCCAGCATTGACGAGGACCTTTCTGTCCATAGCCATGATAGACCCTACGAGAAGGCCTGGAACGAGGAACGATGTGAAATCGTAGCCGCTGAAGAAATTGTTTGCGATCGTTACAGCGTTTTCAGGGAATATACCCAAATAGACAAGTATCGATGGCAGCAATACAGCAAGGATGGTACCTGCTCCATAATCACATAGCACAGGGATCCTGTCTCCTATCCACATGAGACCCATACCCAGAACCAGACAGAGGGCAAAACCTCCTCCGAGATTGTCTGGAATGGCGCCCATCATACAGCCAACGATGACTACTATGAAAATGATTATAAAAAGTGGCAGTGGTATTCCACTGACAGTTAAAGCTTTTTTCCCTTCTGTCATTTCTTTCTCCTCATTTTGTGAGTCTGAGCTCTACACCAAGTTCTTCTGCGAATCGATGACTTTCTTCGACGATCTCAATCGGGTATGTGATGCCTTCTTTTCTGGCTTTTGCTTCGTTGTTTGCTTCGATTTCGCCTGGAACATATATTTCTTCAACACCAGAGGCCTTTTTACCTCCTTTTATGTAGTCTATTGCCTCATCAACTCGTGTTCTGAATCCTTCGATATCATCGATTGCATTTACGTCTATGCACTGGAGCAGGAATCCATTGTTCTGTATTTTTTCCGGTTCTTCATATAGATCGATGATCGTTGGACCAAATGCAGAGTTATTGAGGACAGCGGCCAACATGGCATTTACAAAAGTTTGGCAGTATCCTTTATAGCCACCGAAAGGAAGCACAGTGCCCCAGTATCCTTTTTCTGCATCCGTTGTCGGATTACCGTCTTTGTCCAATGCCCAGCCTTCTGGGATAGGGGAGTGCGTCTTCATTGCTACAACAATCTTGCCCCTTGCCACAACTGATGTTGCTGCATCGAAAATTATCGTCGGATGTTTTCTGGTAGGGATGCCAAATGCAAAAGGATT
Organism: uncultured Spirochaetales bacterium; assembly: GCA_949293335.1. Lineage (GTDB taxonomy): Bacteria > Spirochaetota > Spirochaetia > Sphaerochaetales > Sphaerochaetaceae > Ornithospirochaeta. Next base: position 165,988 of record CASFDA010000031.1, on the reverse strand, counting down.
GTTGCCCAGCTGTCGTTCGACTCCTCCTGTCGGAGCCATTATATTCCCGCAGTTTATAGTCCACATCATTCCGATCATCCCTGCATCAGCAGCCATCTGCACATAATATGCACATGTTCCAAAATGGTTCGATGATGTAACAGAAACTGCACTTGTCCCACATTTTCTTGCAAGTTCTATTGCCTTCTCCATGGCGAACTTGCCTGTGACCATACCCATGGCATTGCCACCATCAATGAGGGCAGTCCCTCCGAATTCCTTTACGACACGGGAAACTCCCCTCGGGTCCGTTCCCCCTTTCTTGAATCTGTTAAGATAGATGCTATTCCTCTGTATGCCGTGGGAATAAACGCCTCTTTCATCTGCTTTCACTAGATGATCAGCGACTATGGCTGCATCTTCCTTTCTCATACCTGCAGCCACATAGAGCGCTTTTTCGAATGCCCTAGCATCTGATGGATCGACAACGACCTTTTCTTTGAAAGTGTAGTCAGCCATATTCTCCCTCCTTCCATCTTGTAACATGTAAGATGTAATACAAGCTTTCTTCAATTGCAGAATATCACCTCTGGCAGATCTGTCAACTTAAAATTTCTTTATGCTGTAAATAGATAAGAGAAATCGACATAAAAATACAGGACAAAAATCAATTAAAGAAAGAATGTACATATTACCATCAGATTAAGTTATTTCTCTCTAAGAATAGGAGTGAAGTTACTTTCAGTTTCACTGAAATTGCATATATCTGGAGTGATGTCAGCTTGTACCTTCAACCTTTGCCTCCTGGAGTCTCCATCTTCTAAGCGGAATGAAAAATAGCCAAATGAAGAAATAATCGGGCTCTTTTTGGTTGGGTGAAATACATTTTTTTGACGCAATGATGGCTTGTAAAAATTTGGTGAAAAAATTTTAAAAAATGTATTGACGCAAGTTTCTGATTCTTGCATACTACAAAAGCTTGGTGACCATAGCAGGTTGGAAACACCCGTTCCCATCCCGAACACGGAAGTGAAACGACCTTACGCCGATGGTACTGCAGTTCGTCTGTGGGAGAGTAGGTCGTTGCCAAGTTTTTTTTATTTCTTTTTGTCCTCACAATTTGCTAGTTTCCCAACAATCATTGTTTCTGATATCATCAGCAAAGAATGAGGATTTTTCTGAATGGAAATTAAATTAAAGGGATTGAAGAAACATTATGGCACCCTCCATGCAGTTGAGGATGTGTCGCTAGATATCCCGTCAAATAAGATATATGGAATTATTGGAAAATCAGGGGCAGGAAAGTCAACTCTGGTGCGCCTGATATCAATGCTTGAGAAACCAGATTCCGGGGAAGTCTATTACGACGATAAGCGAGTTGATTCTCTTTCCAAGAAGGAACTGATCGAGGAGAGGAGGAAGATCGGAATGATCTTCCAGACATTCAATCTCCTTTCATCGCGCAATGCCTGGAAGAATATAGCCTATCCGATGGAAATATGCGGAATGAAGAAGGACTATATCAAAAGCCGTGTAGATGAACTTCTTGAGATAGTAGGCCTTTCAGGCAGGGGAGATGCTCCTATTTCCACTCTTTCCGGTGGACAGAAGCAACGTGTTGCGATCGCACGCGCACTTGCCATCCAGCCAGAGATACTCTTCTGTGACGAGGCGACGAGTGCTCTCGATCCGCAGACAACCAGGTCCATACTGGCTCTGCTGAAAGAGATTCAGGCAAAGATGAACCTCACTGTTGTCATGATCACTCACCAGATGGAGGTCGTACGTGATGCTTGCGATTGCGTTGCTGTCCTCGATCAGGGAAGAATTGTCGAAGAAGGCGTTGTCTCTGAGATATTTGCTCATCCGAAACACGATGTGACGAAGGATTTCCTCTCTTCGGTCACCAATATGCAGGAGTCTGTAATAAGGTGGTCGCAGGAGACAGGGCATTACACTCTCCGTTTCAGGGGAAAGAGTACAGACGAACCGATCCTTTCCGAGGTGTCGAATAAGACAGGAGCCTTGTTCAACATCAGGGCTGCCGGTGTCCAGAATGTCGATGGGGAGGAGATGGGAGTGATGGCCCTTGATATCGGGCCGGATATCGATACGGTGCGCAGGGCAATAGAGTGTCTAGTGAACCGGGGTGTCATAGTTGAAGAAGAGGGAGGAATGAGATGAGCGCTTTCATATCACAGTTTCTTGATCCGGGAATGTGGCATCTTGTCCTTCTTTCTACATGGCAGACTGTCATGATGGTGCTGTTCTCATCTGTATTCTCATTTATCATAGGACTGCCTCTTGGAGTGATACTGCACGTAACAGATTCAGAGGCTTTAGGTGGACTTCATCCGATGCCAGTTCTGAATTCGGTCCTTTCGCGCATAGTGAACATCCTCCGTTCGTTCCCTTTCATTATCCTCATCATCCTCTTGATGCCTTTGTCGAGGATCATAGTGGGAACTGCCATAGGAACAGTCGCAACTATAGTTCCTCTTTCGATTGCGGCAGCACCTTTTGTCGCGAGGGTAATTGAGTCTTCTCTGAAGGAAATAGATCCCGGAGTAATACAGGCAGCCAGAGCCATGGGCTCTACCAATTGGCAGATAATCTATAAGGTCATGATTCCCGAGGCTCTTCCTTCCCTGATTTCCGGAATGACTCTCACGATAATCAATCTCATCGGTTATTCTGCGATGGCCGGTGCGCTTGGCGGAGGGGGCTTGGGAGACCTTGCAATCCGTTATGGTTATCAGAGATTCCGTCCCGCTTATATGGTTGCTGCTGTCATAATCTTGCTTCTGATGGTTGAGATTATACAGATTGTAGGAACAAAGGTATCAAATCATTTGCTATCAAAACGTTGAAATATAATGACTTATCTGATTTAGCTGTTCAGATAAGTCATTTTTTTCTGAAAATTTGTTGCATATCTTTGCACTTTTCTGTATTCTCATTCACAAGTTAGGAGGAGAAGACACATGACAAGAACAACTTACTTCTATATGTCAGCTATGTACGCTTCCTCCATGATGATGCCCGTCAGGGCATGAGTATTTTATTTTCCAACGACATTATATTTTCATTTTTTGGCGTCCCGACTGAGGGAAATCTTATCTGTTGAAAGTTAATTAGGAGAACATATCATGAAAAAAATATTTGCAGTACTTGTTGTACTTTTGGCATCTGTAGCATTTGTCTTCGCAGGTGGAGCCAGCGATTCGTCTTCAGAAAATAACAATGTGATCAGAGTAGGGGCAACACCAGAGCCTCATGCAGCTCTGCTTAATCTTGTAGTTGATGACCTCGCTTCCCAGGGATACACACTTGAGATCGTGGACTTCACAGACTATGTGACACCGAATACAGCTCTTGAAGCAGGGGAGCTTGATGCCAACTACTTCCAGCACATTCCATATCTCGACACATTCAATGTGGAGCAGGGAACACATCTTGTGAACGCAGGTGGCATCCATATCGAGCCAATTGCACTCTATTCCACAAAGTATGATTCTCTCGAGAGTCTTCCTGAAGGAGCTAGAATTGCTGTTCCTAACGATCCAACAAACGAGGGTAGGGCACTTCTCCTTTTGCAGGATGCAGGGCTGATCACGCTCAAAGAGGGTGCTGGTCTTGAGGCTCTTCCTTCTGATATCGCAGATAATCCGAAGAATCTCAAAATTCAGGAGATTGAGGCAGCTTCACTGCCGAGGGCACTTCAGGATGTCGATGCAGCTGTCATCAACGGCAACTACGCAATTCCTGCAGGCTTGATTGCAACGCGTGACGGCCTCTATGTCGAGAGCGGCAATTCTCCATATGTCAACGTGATCGCAGTACGCGAGGGACACGAGAATGATCCGAAGATCGTTGCTCTGGTGAATGCACTCAAGAGCGATGAGGTCAGGGAGTATGTTGCAGAGACATATCCGAATGGCGAAGTCATCCTTGTAGACTGAAAAAACATGCCATATAAGGCCTTCTCTATCCAGGGAAGGCCATTTTCTTTGTAACCTGAAAAACTGTTCTTTTGTTTTGATAAAATGAGCTTCAACGAATTAATTCCATATTTGCCTCTTGTCATTTCGTCGCTATCACTTTTGCTGACACTCATCCTGATCTTCCGTGTGCATAAAGCGGATAACAGTTCAGGTATCTCGGATGACCTCAGGAATCTGAAAGGGGATGTCAACAATACCCTTTTCAAGATCATGGACATGACCAGAACATCGAGTGAGACACTATTTCATGAACAGCGGAGGGAGAGCAAGGAGATGAACGAGAGCTTTGCCCTTCTTCGGGATGGAATGCGCAGCGAGATCGAGGAATTGAAGAAGAGCAATCAGGCATCGCTTGAGGGGATTGAAAGACGGAGCAGGGAACTTGAGAAAGAGGTCTCTGGCAAGCTCGAGAAGATAATGGAAATAAATTTCAGGAAGCTTGATGAGATGAAGAGCGCAGTCGGAGAAAATCTCCAGGAGAGCCTCGGCAAGAGTCTCAGCGAGTCATTTTCTGTAGTGTCGAAGAACCTCGAGAGCCTCCATGATGCTATCGGAGAGATGAGGCATCTGGGAGCGGAAGTGGGGGATTTGAGGAAGCTCTTTGGCAATGTGAAGACACGTGGAACCTGGGGAGAGCTGCAGCTTGATGCGATTCTTTCCGATATGCTTACTCCAGAACAGTATGTGAAGAATTTCAGACCCTCAAACACAACAAGGGATGCAGTTGAGTTCGCGCTCAGGCTTCCGGGGAAAGGGGATGGCAATGTGTTTCTGCCAATAGACAGCAAATTCCCGAAAGAGGATTATGAGAGGTATCTCCTTGCCTCTTCTGAAAGTGACAGGAAAGGTGCAGAGGACGCTCTGAAGATGCTTCGAGCCAGAATAAAGGATGAGGCAGGAGAGATAAAGAAGAAGTACATCAATCCTCCTCGCACGACAGATTTTGCCATTCTGTTTGTCCCTTCTGAGAGCATGTATGCCGAACTGTTGAGGATACCGGGCTTCATGGATGACCTTATCAGAAGTGAGAAGGTGATAATCTCTGGCCCAACGACAATGAGTGCACTCATTTCCTCTCTGGAGATGGGTTTCCGGACCCTCCAGATAGAGAAGAGGAGCGAGGAGGTCTGGAATCTGTTTTCCAAGATAAGGCATGAGATGAATAAGTTCTCGGATGAGATCGCACAGACACAGAAAGCTCTCGATGGTGCTGTCAGGAAGGTCGATCAGATAGCAAAGAGGAGTGGCCAGATCGGATCCAGACTGGAATCTGTCGCCCTCCCGGATAGTGTTGAGATAGAGGCAGAAGAAAAAGAGGGGACCAGCCCCTCTCAATCAGATCTCTTTCTTATATAGTCCGTGAAGATTGCAGAACCAGTAGAGTGTTCCCTTCTTGTCTGCCGGCACGCACATGTGCACGTTATCTCCAGGTTTGAATGTCTTGATCCTCAGGCATCCGCATTCGCTCTCGAAAGCCATGAACGGGAAGTAGTGTCCTTCCTCCTGCACATGATGGGAAGAGAAAACCCTCTTTCCATTCTCGACTTTCTCGTCGAGCTGGTGCTTCTCGTTCGGTTCTCCAGCGACCTCAAGTGGCTTCCACTCTGAGCCACAGCAGTTTACAGATGCTTTCCTTGCAGATGTAAATACATTCCCGCATTCGGTACAAAAATAAAATTCAGCCATTTATTTCCTCCTATTCTCAATATAACCTTAGATACTTTAATAGTCAATAATAATTATTATTAAGAAATTAATATCAATATATTTCAACAATTCATTTTTGTTTCAGAATACCCTTTTCTTATTCCCGTTATTGTCTTTTCCTCATCTTAAAAGTAGAATTTCACAAGAATGCCAAAGAAAATTGATCACGAGGAAAGAAAAGAACATATATTGAAATCAGCATTGGAAGTGTTTGCCGATGTTGGTTATCGTGATGCAAACCTTTCTTTGATCGCTGAAAGATCAGGAATTTCCCGACCAACCCTCTATCTTTATTTCAAAGGTAAGGAAGAGATTTACTATTATGCGGTAAAGCAGGTTACTGGTCGTCTCTTTACTGAACTGTCCGAGATAGCCTTCAACGAGGAAAATGGTGATGAAGTCGACCGTATAGTCCAGATCTGCAAGCATATCATATCGAGAGCAAAGGAAATTGAACCGGAGCTGACGAGGCTATTGGAAGTGATGCTCCAGGAGAAGAACTACAACAACAGGGATTTTACTGAAGTCATCTACCACCGGACCATAAAGCTCTCAATCCTTTTCAAGCGGCTTCTGTCATATGGAGTGAAGAAGGGTCATCTGATCGAGCTCGATGTGGATAAGGTCTCGAGTCATATATTCACGCTCCTTGAGGCATTCTGCTTCCAGATCGCATTCTTCCGTTCTTTTGACGAGGATGAGTCTGTCGGCTTTGTCAGGAGTTATCTCGATTTCTTCCGCATCAGGGATTGACTGGCATTTGTCATCTTCATTTCTTGATATTATCTTACTTCTGTGATTGGTAATGCTTCCTGACTATGGAGGTGTTTTATGGATATAAACAGATATACATTGAAGATGCAGGCTGCGATAGAAGAAGCTCTCAGAAACGCAGCCAGAAATGAAAACAGCGAAATAATAAGCGCACATGTACTCATCCCGCTGATCGATGACGAAGGGGGGATTGTAAGGCCTCTTTTCGAGAAGATAGGTGCATCCTCTGATGAGATCAGGGGAGAACTTGAAGGAATAATCTCAGCTCTCCCCCGCAGTTCAGGGGCTGTGAACAGGAATCTTTCAAACGATCTGCAGAGGGTATTCGTCTCAGCAGAGAATATCAGCGCGGATTTCAAGGATGAATATGTCTCGAGTGAGCATTTTGTACTTGCTGTGATCAAGGAGGATCCGAAGGCTGGCGCTGTCCTCAAGGACCATGGTGTCACGTACGACGCGGTGATGACCGCATTGAAGAGCATCAGGGGAGATGAGAGGATAACCAATAATGATCCTGAATCGAGATATCAGGCGCTAGAAAAGTACTGCCGGGACATGACAAAGCTTGCCAGGGAGGACAAGCTGGATCCTGTGATCGGACGTGATGAGGAGATCAGGCGTGTCATGCAGGTCCTTTCAAGAAGGACTAAGAACAACCCTGTGCTGATCGGTGAGCCTGGAGTCGGAAAGACCGCAATTGTCGAAGGTCTTGCGAACAGGATTGCAAAAGGCGATGTCCCAGAATCCCTGAAGGACAAGAGGATCCTTGCTCTTGACCTTGGTGCTCTCGTTGCAGGCGCAAAGTACCGTGGTGAGTTTGAGGAGAGGCTCAAGGGAGTAGTCAACGACATTGCGAAGGCAAACGGAAGTATAATCCTCTTCATCGATGAACTTCATACGATTGTCGGTGCGGGAGCTGCTGAAGGCTCTACAGATGCATCCAACCTCATAAAGCCGGCTCTGGCGAGGGGCGAACTTCATACGATAGGTGCGACTACACTCGATGAGTACAGGAAGTACATCGAGAAGGACAAGGCCCTCGAACGCAGATTCCAGCCTGTATACACGAAAGAACCAAGTGTGGAGGATACTATTTCCATCCTGCGCGGTATAAGGAGCAAGTACGAGGTTCACCATGGAGTGCGGATCAAGGATGATGCTCTTGTGGCAGCTGCGGTGCTTTCTGACAGGTACCTTACGAACAGGTTCCTCCCAGATAAGGCAATCGATCTTGTCGATGAAGCTGCAAGCCAGATAAAGATCGAGCTTGAGTCCCAGCCTGAAGAACTTGATAAGCTACAGAGGAAGATGCTGCAGCTCAATATTGAGAAGCAGGCTCTTTCCAGGGAAGATGACAATGCGAGCAAGGAAAGGCTGAAGAAGATTGAGGAAGAGCTTTCTGAGATCAAGGAAAAGTATGATGCCCTCCATCTTTCGTGGATGAACGAGAAGGAGAGCATAAACGCCTTGAGGGATAAGAAAGCTGACCTTGAGAGACTCAAGAGCGAAGAGGAACTTGCAGAACGCAAGGGTGATCTTTCACGCGCCGCAATGATCAAGCATGGCGAGATTCCTGCCCTCGAGAAGGAGATCGAGGATGCGGAAGAAAAGGTGAAGTCCTCATCAGGTATTCTGAAGGAGGAGGTCACCGAAGATGACATTGCCCGTGTCGTCTCCATATGGACAGGGGTTCCCGTGTCGAAGATGATGTCGAGTGAGAAGGAAAAGTACCTCCACCTCGATCAGGTGCTCTCTGAGTCCGTAATCGGACAGGAGGAGGCAATTGCTGCAGTCAGTGATGCGATCAGGAGGAACAAGGCAGGAATCGCGGATGAACACAGACCTCTCGGCTCGTTCTTGTTCGCTGGCCCTACAGGGGTAGGAAAGACACTCCTTGCGAAGAAGCTCGCATCCCAGCTCTTTGACGACGAGAAGGCGCTGACCCGTATCGACATGAGCGAGTATATGGAGAAATTCTCTGTCTCGCGTCTCATCGGAGCTCCTCCTGGATATGTAGGCTATGATCAGGGAGGGCAGCTTACGGAGGTCGTGAGGCGCAGGCCTTATTCTGTAATCCTCTTCGATGAGATTGAGAAAGCCCATCCTGATGTCTTCAATATTCTCCTTCAGGTCCTGGATGATGGCCGTCTCACAGATGGACAGGGCAGGGTCGTGGACTTCACCAATACGATCATCATCATGACGAGCAATCTCGGGTCAGAGTACATACTCAAGGATCCAGCAAACGCGAAGAACGCTGTGATGGCGGCAATTTCTGGCGCGTTCAAGCCAGAGTTCATAAACCGTATCGATGAGATCGTGGTGTTCAATCCTCTTGGTGATAAGGAAGTCAGGAAGATTGTCCATCTCCAGCTTGAGGAACTGAGGGCAAGACTCTTGCAGAAAGGTTATGGCCTTTCCTGGAGTGAGGATGTCGAGAACCTTGTCATGAAAGAAGGTTTTGACCCGACATTCGGTGCCCGTCCGATAAGAAGGGCGATCCAGAACTGGGTCGAGAATCCTCTTTCGAAGGTCATCCTCGGAGGAGATTTCTCAGAAGGGCATACCTTCGCACTCTCAGTCAGGGATGGAAATATCGCCATCGAGTAATTTCCTGTATCTTTCTCTGGTATCGATGTCAAATACTGTACCGATGCTTCCCTGGTATCGGTACAGTTTTTTTTCTTCAAGGAACGAGAAGATGCTCTTTTCTGTACTCAATAGGCTCTCTCTGAGCCTTCCATTGATGAATACTGGATGTCCGGGGATGTCTTTGCAGTAAGCTCTTGCCGCATCATAATGCCTTATCATCTCAAGGCCTGGAACAAAATCCCTTCTTTCCAGAAGGGGTATGTCTCCAGTGATGAAGGCGACGTCTCCTTCTGTACATTCAAGACCTTTCAGGATGCTTGCCTTCTGTCCCTTCTCATAGTCCTTGTTATAAACAGTCCTCAAAGTGGGGTATATAGATAGTGCTTCCTCGATTCTTTCTCTCTCGAATCCTGTGACACAAAGCACACTTTCTGAGACGCTGAGTGCCACTTCCACCGAATAGGAGAGGATTCTCTTCCCCTTCCAAGGCAAAAGGAGTTTATTTTCCCCCATTCTAGTGCTTTTCCCCGCAAGAAGTACTATCACAGTCATTGAATCACCTTCAAATTGATCATAGCGTGTGAAAAAAGGCATCACAACAACCTTTTCTATAATCTGCGCGTGGAGTAACATCACGCTATGGAATTCACAGATTTCGGCAAAAAGCTTTCTTCTCATTCAGGAATCCTCCAGCTGATGGATGATATAGCTAAACCTCTTCCGGAGGGAGTCAGGGCAATACCGCTCGGAGGTGGAAATCCTGCCCGCATAACAGCTGTTGAAAAGGCTTACAGGGCTGAACTGGAGAAACTTCTTGAGGATGGGGACAAGTTCGAGGATATCCTATGCCATTACGATTCTCCGCAGGGGAGGGTATCTTTTCTTGAAGTTATCGCCACTTTCTTCAGGAAAGAATATGGATGGCCAATTACTGCAGATAACGTTGCCCTGACAAATGGAAGCCAGAGTGCGATGTTCTATCTCTTCAATCTGTTTTCAGGAAAAACGGGAGATGGCACCAGGACTCTCCTTTTCCCGCTGATGCCTGAGTATATCGGGTATGCGGATCAGGCGATTGAGAGGGGAACATTTGTCAGTGTGCCGTCTCAGTGCGAATACTACGGCGACAGGACATTCAAATACACGCTGGATAGAAAAGCAGTAGCTAGATATCTCTCAAAGCATCCTGAAGTAGGGGCAATGGTCGTTTCTCGTCCTACGAACCCGAGTGGAAATGTTCTTCTAGACAGTGAGATCAGGTATCTTTCATCGCTTGCGCATGAATCTTCAATTCCCCTGATCATAGACAATGCCTATGGCCTTCCTTTTCCGAATATAGTGTTCAGAGACGATGTGGAGCCGATCTGGAATGAGGATATCGTACTTTTGATGAGTCTTTCAAAGATAGGACTTCCTTCGATCCGTACAGGTATTGTGATTGCAAGAAAGGAGATCATCAGGGCAGTTGGAAACATGAATGCAATAGCAGCTCTCGCAACTGGTTCCATGGGCCCAGTATTGGCAGAAAACCTTCTGAGGACAGGGGAACTGACTCATCTTGCAGATGAAGTCGTACGTCCGTTCTACAAAGGAAAGGCAATGAGGATGGAGAGCCTTATCAGGAAATACTTTGCGGGTACAGAATATTATTTCCACCGCATCGAAGGATCGATCTTCACGTGGTTGTACCTGCCAGAACTTAAGATATCAACTCTGGAATTCTATTCGGATCTGATGAAAGATGGGGTTGTTACCGTTCCTGGAGAATATTTCTTCTTTGGAAGTGATGAACAGGAGAGAGGGTTGCCGTATCCCCATCCGCATTATGACAAGTGCCTGAGGCTTAATTATTCTGGCGATGATGGCTTGATTGAAGAGGGTATCAGGATCATCGCAGGAAGATATCGTGAATTTAGTGTGAAACGCTGATCATCTGTTCGTTTGTGGAAGGTCTTGTTGCAAAACCTTCATGCCTGTCTTCTTTTAGGGGGTTCTGATGTTCTCGACTATCGTAAATGCTGTTGCAATAATCATAGGTACCTTGGTGGGCATCCTTTTGAAGTCACATCTCGGCGGAAAACTCCGGGATACTGTATCCCTGCCTACTGGATTGATCGCTTTTACGATCGGGCTTGGGATGGCGATGGGCGAGGGGAGCGTTGTCATCGTTCTTTTCAGCGTGATCATTGGCGGTCTTCTTGGAAATGCCATAGGAATCGACGACAAGATGAACAATCTCGGAGTTCGCTTCGTCGGAAAGGAAAATGCCTCCTCTTTTGTCTCAGGATTCGTCAATTCCTCGATCCTCTTCTGTGCAGGCTCGATGGCTATAGTGGGTGCTTTCGAAGCGAGCATGGGAAACCATGACCTTATTCTCACAAAGAGTGTCATGGATGGATTCATGGCAGTGGTGTTTGCTTCCAGTTACGGCATCTGTGTCATCTTCTCGTCTCTTGTTGTCTTTGCCTATCAGGGGATTTTCGTCCTTGCCTCAGGTTTTCTTGCAGAAATCCTTGGAGATGTCGGGATTGATCTCATCAGCAAAAGCGGTGGAGTACTTCTCCTGATGCTGTCTCTCGGAATATTGAACATCAGGAAGACAAACACTTGTGATTTCCTTCCATCCCTTGTCATCGCTCCAGTACTTGGGATCATACTTGAGAATATAGCATGAGGTGATGCTCAGAGAAGTTTGTCATCTGGTACATGCTCTAGGTATGCGTTGACGCCGTCTATTGTCGTGTTCGGCTCAGGCCCTGCGAAGAGCATTCCATCGGGATTTTCCAGAAAAGCGGGAGCAGTGGGTGCATCTAGCGCAAAGGAAGTTGCATCAGCATGTGATCAGGCGATCACCATGGTACAGAACAGTCCTCAGGTAAGACAGGTTGCTCTCGGCAAGGATGGCCTCATCGAGGGAGCGAAAGAGGGCTTTACTCTCATTGATATGTCATCGATCGATCCGGTTGAGAGCAGGGCAATCGGAGCTGGCAAAGAAGGGAATAAGGATGCTTGACGCACCTGTCTCTGGTGGAGAGCCGAAGGCGATAGACGGAACACTTTCTGTTATGGTCGGAGGAGATAAGGAAGTATTCGACCAGTACTACGATGTGCTGATGGACATGGCGGGAAGTGTGACTTATGTTGGTGACCTTGGTGCTGGAAACATAGCAAAGCTAGCGAACCAGATAGTAGTCGCATGCAACATAGCAGCTGTGGCTGAGGCCCTGACTTTCAGCAAGAATGTGGGCGCCGATCCGGAGCTGGTGTACAAGGCAATCAGGGGAGGACTGGCAGGAAGCACTGTAATGGATGCGAAGGCCCCTATGATGATAGAGGGAAACTTCAAGCCAGGATTCAGGATCGAACTTCATATAAAGGACCTTACGAATGCGCTGAACGCAGCACATGCGGTTGCTTCTCCAGTACCACTTACAGGGAGGTTATGGAGATGTTCGAGTCCCTCAAGTCATATGGTTTTGAGAAGGAAGATCACAGCGCTCTCGCCCGGTACTATGAGAAGATAGCCGGGATTGCGATAAAAGGTTGATTTTTTTCGACCCTCCTACATTTCTCTTGGCCGGAGATTTTCCTCTCCGGCCTCTGTTTCTGTTATTGTGATAAAAATGCGGAGTGCTGTTTGGACACTCCGCATTGTCATTGAGCTGATCTGATGCTCAGTCTTTGTTCCTTGCGTCCTCAAGTACTGAGTCGTTTGTACCTTTCTTGACAGGGCATGGCTTGACGTTCCAGATCTCAGATGCGTATTCCTTGATCGTTCTGTCTGATGAGAACTTTGCAGAGGCTGCGATATTGAGCACAGCTTTCCTGTTCCATTCTTTCCGGTTCTCCCTGTAAAGGCGCTCTGCATCTGCATGTCTCTCGTGATACATCCTGAGATCAGCAAAATGATAGTACCTGTCTCCGTAGTCAAAGAGAGCTTTCCTAAGAGGCTCGAAGATACCTTTTTCATGGATGTTGAAGTAGTCTGAATTGATTAATGAGATCATGTTCTTGATCTCCTCATCCTTCTCGACCCATTCGCGTGGGTTGTAGTTCCCTGAAAGAGCCTTAATCTCTTCAACAGTATGGCCGAAGATGAAGATGTTATCCATTCCGACTTCTGCCGCCATCTCTACAGTCGCGCCATCAAGTGTTCCCATTGTAAGTGCACCGTTGGCCATGAACTTCATGTTGCCTGTTCCGCTAGCCTCCGTTCCTGCTGTTGAAATCTGCTCTGATATGTCAGTCGCAGGAATGATATTCTCAGCCATCGTGACACAATAGTTTGGCATGAAGTAGACAGAGAGTATTCCCTTGACTTCCTTGTCATTGTTGATGACAGATGCGATGTTGTTGATGAATTTGATGATCAGTTTCGCATTCACATACCCAGGTGCTGCTTTTCCTCCGAACAGGAAGGTTGTTGGAGGGAATGATTCGAGGTATTTCCTGTCATTCTTCATCCTGTTGTAGATCAAGAGGATATTCAGTGCATTGAGAAGCTGTCTCTTGTACTCGTGAATTCTCTTTACCTGAGTATCGAAGAGAGTATTCGGATCAATGATGATTCCGCAGTCCTTCTTCAGGAATTTTGCAGCATTGAGCTTGGCTTCATACTTGATCTTGCTGAAGCTGTCGAGGAACGCATCGTCGTATGCGAAATCCTTGAGCTTCTTGATCTGGTCATAATCTGTAATCCAGCCTGGTCCGATTGCCTCTGTGATCTTCTTTGCAAGATGCGGGTTCGCATCCAGGAGCCATCTGCGCTGTGTGATTCCATTTGTCTTGTTGTTGAAGCGTTCAGGGAAGATAAGATTGAATTCTGGGAACATGCTTGTTTTCAGAAGTTCAGAGTGGAGTGCTGCAACGCCATTTGTTGAATGGCTTCCGATGATAGAGAGGTTTGCCATTCTCACCATCTTTGGATTTCCCTCTTCGATAATAGACACCTTTGCGATCTTGTCTATCTCCATCGGGAAGTATGAAATGGCTTTGGAGATAAAGCGCTGGTTGATTTCGTAGATGATCTGCATGTGTCTCGGCAGCAGCTTCTCGAGCATCGGGAGAGCCCACTTCTCGAGCGCTTCCGGCATGAGTGTGTGGTTTGTGTATCCCATCGTGTTGACCGTAATGTCCCATGCCTCATCCCATCCGAGTCCTTCCTGATCGATAAGAAGCCTCATGAGTTCAGGAATAGCAAGAGATGGATGTGTGTCATTCAGCTGGATCGCAACCATGTTCGGGAAGTCTTTCCAGTTCTTGAGTCCATCCCTTTTTACCCTTCTGATGATGTCTTGCAGTGAACATGATACGAAGAAATACTGCTGCTTGAGTCTCAGCTCCTTGCCCATGTACAGGGTGTCATTCGGGTAAAGCACCTGTGAAAGTGTTTCCGCGTTGATCTTGTTCCTCACTGCTTCGGTATAGTCACCGCTGTTGAATTCCTTGAATGAGAAACCTTCGGGACTTGTTGAAGACCACAGCCTGAGTGAGTTAACAGTCTTTCCACCATAACCGACTACAGGTGTGTCGTATGCCAGTCCGTTGATCTGTTCTGTCGGTTCCCAGACGAAGATGTCCCTGCCGTTCTCTCTGTAGCTCTTTACTTCTCCGCCGAAGTATACAGGGTAGATGAGATCGCGTCGCATGACTTCCCATGGATTTCCGTCTTTGAGCCAATTGTCCGGGCGTTCAACCTGATAGCCATCCTTGATCTGCTGCTTGAATATTCCGTAATTGTACCTGATTCCATAGCCAAAGGCTGGAATTTCAAGGGTTGCGAGAGAATCGAGGAAACAGGCGGCAAGACGTCCAAGTCCTCCGTTTCCAAGTCCGGCATCAGGTTCCTGATCCCTGAGCTCTTCATAGTCATAGCCTAGAGAGGACAGAGCGTCCTTCACATTCTTCTCAAGGCCAAGGTTGATGACATTGTTCGTCATCGCCCTTCCCATGAGGAATTCAAGAGAGAGGTAGTAGACCCTCTTGCTCTTCTTGTTCCTCTGCTGTTTCCTTGTAAGATCCCATTGATGGATGATCCTGTCCCTGATGGCAAGTGAGATAGCCTGGTATCTTGACTGGTTGTCTGTATGGTAAATGTCGCTGTCAAAAGTATATTTCAGCTGTTCGGCAAAATCCCGGGCGATGTCCTTCGAATCCTTTCCGTATCTCGTTTTAATTTCGTTTGGCATATTTCTCCTAGTAGTGCAATGAATTGCCACTAGAACATATTAGGAAAATTCACCTGTCTGTTTCAAGGAATTAAAAGGGGTTTTGTTGACAGCGGGCTTTCTCTGGCTATAATTTAGCTTGGACAAAGAAAAGCTTCAGGGCAGGGTGAGATTCCCTATCGGTGGTAAAAGCCCACGAACCGCAAGGTATGATTCGGTGAGATTCCGAGGCCGACAGTTACAGTCTGGATGGAAGAAGCAACGCCACTTGAACAAAGAGACGAAAGCTTTAGACATAAGCCCCTGGGTTTTCCCGGGGCCTTTTTCTTTTCGAGTCCATGGAGTGTTTATGGAAGAGAAAGAGTATTACATGTCTCTGGCTTTAAAAGAGGCCAGAAAGGGTATGGGGTGGGCCAGCCCCAACCCGATGGTAGGAGCTATCATCGTCAAGAATGGAAAGATAATAGGCAGGGGGTACCATGCAAAGTATGGTGAGAAGCATGCGGAACGCAATGCAATACTGTCCTGCTCAGAAGACCCCAGGGGTGGGGATCTTTACGTCACGCTCGAACCTTGTTCGCATTTTGGCAAGCAGCCACCTTGTACGGATGCGGTCATCGAAGCTGGAATAAAGAGGGTGTTTGTCGGATCAAAGGACCCGAATCCCCTTGTGGACGGACACGGTTTTGAGATACTGAGGGCGCATGGAATCTATGTGGAAGATGGGATACTTGAGGAAGAGTGCCGGAGCCTGAACAGCCACTTCTTCCATTACATCAGGCACAAGAGACCTTATATATCGCTCAAATACGCAATGACGCTCGATGGGAAGAGCGCGACAGGGAGCGGTCTTTCCAAGTGGATCACAGGACCTGATGCCAGGGAAAGTGTTGAGCTTCTGAGACATGAACATATGGCAATCATGGTAGGGGTCAATACAGTACTGAAGGATGATCCGATGCTCACATGTCATGAGAGGAAAGGGCTCAGGGATCCTGTGAGGATAATAGCCGACACCAATTTGCGTATTCCACTTGAATCGAGGATCGTTGAGAGTGCTGGCACATATACTACATACATAGCGACATCTTCACGTGATGAAGGAAAGATAAAGGCACTTGAGGACAAAGGGTGCAAGGTTCTTGTCGTGGAAAATCGGAACGGCTTTTTGGATATTCCTCAGCTTGTTCAGAAAATAGGCGGAATGAACATCGACAGCATACTGGTCGAAAGCGGCGGGACGCTCTCCTGGACACTGGTGGAAGAGAATCTTGTCGATCATGTGTACGCATACATCGCACCGATTCTACTCGGGGGAAAGAATTCACTGACACCGCTGATGGGAAAGGGTTTCCTGTCGCTTCAACAAGCTGTCCGCCTTAAAAATGTTTTTTTCAAAAAGTACGGTTCTGATTATCTTATTGAAGGAGATATAGAAGATGTTCACGGGGCTGATTGAAGAAGTTGGAGTAATCAGATCGCTCTATTCCTCTGGAAGCATGACTCATATTGTCATCGGATGCAGTAAGGTGAACAAGGACATTGCGATTGGCGACAGCGTTGCAGTCAATGGCGCATGCCTGACAGTTACGTCTGCTTCATCTTCATCCCTTTCTTTCGAAGCCATGAACGAGACAATAGCGAGGACTACTTTGAGTGAGAAGAGGGAAAATGACAGAGTCAATCTGGAGCGTGCCCTCCTTCTCTCTTCCCGTCTTGGCGGACATCTGGTATTGGGTCATGTGGATACGGTCGCAACCATAAGCGATATGAGGGACGATGGGGGAGCCCGCATCTACACTTTCTCCATTGACCGCGAGAACGGAAATCTCATAGTTGAGAAGGGTTCTGTCTCGATAGACGGGGTGAGCCTGACTGTGGTCGCGCAAAATAGCGATACGTTCTCGGTATCCGTCCTCCCTTTTACCCGAAAGGAGACGATCATGGAGGATTATCATGTCGGCACGAAGGTGAACGTCGAGACCGACATAATCGGGAAATATGTGGAAGCGCTGATGAATAAGGAAGAGAAAACTTCTGGCATTACGATCGATAAGCTCAGCCAGTACGGTTTTCTGCATAGATAATAGATGAGGAAAGTAATATGGAATACAGCAATGTAGGAGAAATTCTGGAAGAACTGAAGAAGGGGAGGATCGTGCTTGTCGCAGATCCGGATGAGAGGGAACATGAGATAGACATGATCGCCGCATGCGAGTTTGCCACGCCAGAGGTCATCAATTTCATGGCAACCTATGCGAAAGGCCTGATCTGCATGCCGATGGACAGAAAGACAGGGGAACGCCTCTCTCTTGAAATGATGACTTCATACAACACCGATCTGCATCACACAGCATTCACTGTCTCTATTGATGACAAGGATGCGCGCACAGGAATATCTGCGTTCGAACGTTCGCAGACTGCAATGAAGGCAGCAGACAGAAACTCAAGGAGAGAAGACTTCAGATCTCCAGGTCATATGTTCCCTCTGATCGCGAGGGACGGCGGGGTGCTTGAGCGCGAGGGACATACAGAAGCGACTGTGGACCTTCTCAGACTGGCAGGGCTTACTGAGTGCGGACTCTGTTGCGAAGTAATGGCAGATGACGGACACATGATGCACATTGATGGAGTAGGCCCCCTGATGGAGAAGTTCGGCCTGAAGATTGTGACGATCGACCAGATTGTCGCATATAGAAAAGAACACAATATTTGAATAAGGATATAGATAATGAAGACAATTGAAGGAAAACTGGTTGTAAAGGATGCGAAGATTGCGATCGTGGCATCGCGTTTCAACGATTTTATTACAGAAGAGCTGATAAGCGGTGCACTTGACTGCCTCCGCCGTCATGAAGTTGATGAAGAAGGGATTACTATCGTACGCGTTCCCGGCGCATTTGAAATCCCCCTGATCGCAAAGAAACTGGCAGAGAGCGGAAAGTATGAGGCGATCGTGACACTTGGAGCTGTCATCAAAGGGTCTACTGATCACTATCAGTTTGTCGCAAGCGAGGTTGCAAAGGGTATTGCGAGTGTATCGCTTTCTTCAGGAGTCCCAGTGCTTTTTGGAGTATTGACCACGAATAATATCGAGCAGGCTATCGAGAGGGCTGGAACGAAAGCCGGCAATAAGGGCTATGATACAGCACTTGATGCACTTGAGATGATAAGTCTCAACAGAAGCCTCGGCTGATGAGAAATTGTAACTGAACGAGAATCAAATGAGCTTCATTTGATGTTGTCTTCTCTCAGATTGGCGCTGTCTGATCTGGGAGAAGAGATGATTGGAATCAAACTTTCTCGTTTAAGTTTCCCCCTTTCTTGTCAACCCTGTATTCCTGTTTGGATGCCGGATTTCAAACAAATACATATTCACATGTTCAGCGACAATTCCCCTTCACATTATTTCATTTCCTTTTCTTTCTCATTCCATATGACATACAAGCGACAGCCAAATAATTGGCAACAAGGAGATTGATATGGGAAAGAAATTTTTTCTTGTACTTGTTGTTGCTGCCATCGCATGCATGGCATGTTTCGCTGATGATGCTATCACAACAGATGATGCTGTTGTTCTAGAGGCTACTGATGCAGTATCAGTTGAGGCCGTACCAACTGATGCAGAGGCTTTGACAGTCGAAGAGAATGCTGAAGTTGTTCTTCCTCCTGTCCCGGCAGAAGGGGAGGCTTCCGTTTGAGGAAAGCCAGTGGAGGCGGGAATACCGCTTCCACTCCCTTTTGGGGAATCCAATGTGCTGTCTGACATATCATTTTGTAGGTTGACGTACTCTGATTGCAGAAATTGCCGTTCACGACCGTCCCATACATCATCTTGGATTTTGTTTTGTTAGTTAATCCTTTATGTTGACAAGTTTACGTCCATTTGCTAATGTGTCATGTGCATGTCATCTTTTGGCATGTACTTTGCCTCTGTAGCTCAGTCGGTAGAGCACCACCATGGTAAGGTGGGGGTCAGCGGTTCAAATCCGCTCGGAGGCTCGCAACGACCGGATAGTCGAGGAGAAAATATAATGGCAAGTAAGAAGAAAGGTCCTGTAGAGAAAATTGCATTGCAGTGCACAGAATGCAAGCAGAAGAACTACACAACTGAGAAGAACCGCCGCAATACTCCGAATAAGCTGGAGCTCATGAAGTATTGCCCGTTTGAACATAAGCACACGCTTCACAGGGAAACAAAGATAAAATAAGAGAGTCTCTGGTTCAAGGTCCATATAGGCCAATAGCTCCAATGGTAGAGTGGCGGTCTCCAAAACCGTTTGTTGGGGGTTCGAGTCCCTCTTGGCCTGTAGGGCCCTTGAGCCGGTTTCCCTGCTTTGTAAGGTTTGAAAAATGAAGAAGATTGTAAGGTATTTCAAAGAATGCGTGCTTGAGATGAAGAAGGTATCATGGCCATCAAGGCAGGTTGTCCTTCAGTCTACTTGGGTAGTCATCGTCTCTACTGTCATCATCGCAATCATTCTCGGTCTCGTGGACTGGCTCCTCGGACTAGGCATTACTGCACTTTTCTAGGATTTGAAATGGCTAAAGGTTGGTACGTCGTACATACATATTCTGGCTATGAGCAGAAGATTGAAAGAATCATCAACAAGATGAGGGAAAACGAACCTGAATTCGCAGCTTTTTGCACAGGTGTAAACGTCCCGATGGAGAAAGTTGAGGTCCTGAACGAAAAAGGAGAGAGAAAGGAAGAACTGAAGAAGGTTCTTCCAGGCTACATCCTTGTAGAGCTCGATCTGCCAGAGAACACATGGCGTCAGGTTACCAATAAGATCATCCGCATTCAGGGCGTTACGGGCTTCCTCTCTTCCGATAAGAGTGGTAGGGTACCTCCTACACCTCTTACACAGCAGGAGCACAGGGGAATTCTGGAGCGCACAGGTGAACTTGCTCCGGAAAAGGTATTCCGCCCGAAGCAGGATTTTGTGAAGGGGGAGGAGGTTATCGTCACAGGTGGCCCGTTCGCTTCCTTCAAGGGAACAATCGAGGAGATCGATCTTCAGAAGGGAAGGCTTCGCCTTTCTTTGGAAATCCTTGGAAGATTCACTCCGGTCGATGTCGACTTCTCTCAGGCAGAGAAGGTCGTGCATTAAGTTTTTTTACATTAGTTATCCACTCCCTTGCATTGCAAGGTGGGAGCCTGATCGAAGACAGGCGCTAATACCAGCGCGCTTGAGCGCGTAAGGAGAAAAGGAAATGGCAAAGAAGAAGGTTACTGCGATAATCAAGTTGCAGTGTCCAGCACAGAAGGCCACACCGGCTCCACCGATTGGACCGGCCCTTGGCCCACACGGGGTTAGTGCACCCCAGTTTGTCCAGCAGTTCAACGAGAGATCCAAAGGCGTTGAGGCTGGTCTCATCGTTCCAGTTGTCATCACAGTCTACCAGGATAAGAGCTTCACATTCGAGCTCAAGACACCACCGGCAGCAGTCCTCATCAAGAAGGCTCTTGGTCTTCAGACCGCTTCCGGCCAGCCCAATAAGGTCAAGGTAGGCAAGCTTACAGATGCCCAGCTTACAGAGATTGCGACAACAAAGCTTCCAGACCTCAATGCAAATGATGTAGAGGCTGCGAAGAGGATCATCGCAGGAACAGCCCGTTCAATGGGTGTAGAGGTGGAGAAGTAAGATGAAGAGAGGAAAGAAATACAAGAACGCAGCTGCAAAGTTTGATCGCAGCAAGACATATACTCTCGACGAAGCTGTAGCCCTCTCCAAGGAGATGGCATATGCTGCTTTCCCAGAGACAATCGAAGTATCTGTACGTCTTTCACTTAAGAAGAGCCAGTCTGTAAGAGACACTGTGGTTCTTCCTAATCAGTTCTCTGCCCAGAAGAAGATTCTCGTCTTTGCAAAGGGTGAGAAAGCTCAGGAAGCGCTCGACGCAGGTGCTGCATATGTAGGTGATAACGACCTCATCGAGAAGATTCGCGGTGGCTGGCTTGATTTTGATATCGCAGTCGCAACTCCTGACATGATGAAGGATGTAGGAAGGCTCGGACCTGTTCTCGGTCGCCGTGGCCTCATGCCGAACCCGAAGACACATACTGTCACAAACGACATCAAGGGAGCTCTCAGCGAGCTTAACAAGGGTCGTGTGGAGTTCCGCTCTGACAAGACAGGCGTTGTTCACCTCGCAGTCGGCAAGGTTAACATGGAGACGAGTGCTATCGTCGAGAACGCACGCACGACAATCAGCGAAATCATCAGGAAGAGACCTCAGGATGCAAAGGGTGACTTTGTTCTCTCTGTAGCAATCTCTTCAACGATGGGTCCTGGTGTTCACGTCGACGTCAAGGACGTTGTTGGTAGCGCGAACTAAGGAGGAAGGTGATGTTGGACAGCAATTACAAGACAAGAATCAATCGGGCTAAGGAAGATGCAGTCGGAGCACTCCGTGACGAGTTCAAGGAGTATGACGGATTCATCTTCACCAACTATCGTGGCCTTACTGTCGAGCAGATCACTCAGATCCGCAAGACCCTCAGGGAAAACGATGCAGCATACCGCGTTGTCAAGAACCGCTATGCTAAGATCGCTCTCAAGGAACTCGATAAGAGCGGTGCAGATGAGCAGATGATCGGACCGACAGCTATTGCCCTCACAAAGGGTGATACGGCAAACGTGGTCGCAAAAGCACTATTCCAGGCTGCCAAGGACAATGGAAAGCTTGAAGTGAAGGGCGGTCTCGTGAATGGCGCTCTGATGACTGCAGAGGAAATCGAGGCCCTTTCGAAGCTTCCTACAAAGCTCGAGCTCATTGCATCCTTGATGGGTACGATGAAGGCACCTGTACAGAAACTTGCTGCAACACTCCTGGCGTATCAGGAGAAACTGGGTGGATCTCAGGCAGAATGACCTTAATGCGGCCATAGTCTAAGTGATAACCTGCTAGGCCGTTTAGGATAAAATTTTTATAGGAGAGTAGTTAATATGGTTACCAAGGAAGAAATTCTAGACGCAATCGCAAACATGAGCGTGATGGAGGTTGCTGACCTCATCAAGATGATGGAGGAGAAGTTCGGCGTACAGGCTGCCGCTGCTGCTGTTGCAGTTTCTGGCGCTGCTGCTGGTGCAGCTCCTGCTGCTGAGGCTGAAGAGCCTACAGAGTTCAATGTTGTTCTCAAGAGCGTTGACGCTGCAAAGAAGATTGCATGCATCAAGGAAGTTCGTGCTGTCACAGGTCTTGGCCTCAAGGAGGCAAAGGATCTCTGCGAGAATGGCGGAACAATCAAGGAGAACGCAAGCAAGGAAGAGTCTGCTCAGATCAAGGAGAAGCTCGAGGCTGCTGGTTGTGTCATCGAAGTCAAGGCAGCTGGCTGATAAATTCAATTTTTTAATGGCCGGGATTCTTCCCGGCAAATGCCATCGGGGAGCGAAAATTTGCCCTGATGGCATAACGTGTCTATAGCATTTTTGTTTTTTCAAGTACTTCGGTGCTAAAGTAGGGCACCTTTTGGTGTCTCAATGGAGGTACGTAAATGGGTTCGAATGGAAAACCCTTAAAGAGAATCGACATCGGTTCTGAACTGAATGAAGTCTGTGATCTTCCAAATCTGATTGGCATCCAGACCGAATCCTTCAAGAAATTCTTACAGCTTGACAGGCTCGAGGCAGGACTTGCGCCTGACCCTGCTTATGGTTTGGAACACGTATTCCAGACTATTTTCCCGATCAAGGGATCCAATGACGACATGGTTGTCACATACGGCGGGTATACCGTTGATATGGACAATATAAAATACACTGAATCCGAATGCAAGAAGAAGGGAAGGACTTATGGCGTTCCTGTTAAGGCCAAGCTTGCCCTTGTACTGAAGAGTGGAGAGATCAAGGAAAAAGAGATATTCTTCGGTGATTTCCCTTTGATGACAGACAGGGGAACCTTCATCATCAATGGAGCTGAGAGGGTAATCGTTTCCCAGATCGTACGTTCTCCAGGCGTTGTGTTCAAGGAAGGAAAGAAGAATGAGGGTGCATTCTACGGAACACTCTATCCTTATGCCGGAACGAAGCTTGAATTCATGCTCACAAGGAAGAATGAAAAGACAGAGAGCAGGAAGGGAGAGCCTACAGTTGCCCAGGAGAAGAGAAGGACAAACAACATCATCCAGGTGACGATCGGCAAGAAGCCTTTCCTCCTTACTTTCTTCCTCCGTGTACTTGGAATGGATACAAGGGAGAAGATCATCTCTAGCTTCTATGAGGCAAAGACAATAAGCACGAGCGATGACATAGGGGAGACGAAAGTATATTCCTATGCAGACATCATCAGTCCGGAGACTGGCGAGACAAGATTCCTCGCTGGAACAGAGATCGGACAGATCGAGCTCCAGGAGATCAAGAACGATCTCCACTATGATGAGATCAAGGTCGTAGATCTCGGTGGAAAGGATATTGATAGCCCTGATTTTGCAGTTCTCAAGACTCTCAAGCGAGAAGAGATTCTCTGCCCGCATTACAGATATGAGACAAGCGAGGATTTCCAGAGCGAGTATATCTCGAGCATTGTGGAAGCCTGCAAGACATCCCTTCCCCAGAATTTGAAGACATTCCCAGATCCTCAGAGGATCAGCACATATTTCCAGGACATGTTCCTCCATGCCCGTGGTTTTGACCTTTCAAATATCGGTAGGTACAAACTGAACAAGAAGTTCTATGGAATGGACGAGTCGAAGTATCAGACAAGCACCTCTCTACTTCAGGAAGATGTCGTCCAGACTGTAAAGCACTTGATCATGTTCTGCAACGGAGTCATCAAGGATGACGATATCGATGCACTTGGCAATAGAAGGGTCCGCACTGTCGGGGAGTTGCTCCAGAACAATATTATGGACGCGTTCTCCCGCATGGCGAAGACTGCGCGTGAGAAGATGAATGTCGCTGATGATTCTGTGAAACCACAGGAGATCATCTCAATCAAGCCGATCGTAGGCGCGATCAAGGAATTCTTCGGCTCTTCACAGCTTTCCCAGTTCATGGATCAGATCAATCCTCTTGCAGAGCTTACTCACAAGAGAAGGGTATCTGCCCTCGGTCCGAAGGGTGGCCTTTCCCGTTCATCGGCAAGGGCAATTTACGAAGTTCGTGACGTTCACTATACGCACTACGGAAGAATATGTCCTATCGAGACACCTGAAGGTTCGAACATCGGTCTTATCCTGAGCCTTGCGAACTATGCAAAGATCAACGATCTTGGATTCCTTGAGACCCCGTACAGGCGTGTTGTCAATGGAATTGTTACCGATGAAGTGAAGTACCTCGACGCGAACGATGAGGAGAAGTATTTCATCGCACAGGGAAATGCCAAGATCGATAGCGATGGACATTTCCTTGAGGAAGAAGTATCAGTACGTCACTACGGAGACTATACAACAGCTCGTCCGGAAGAGATTTCATGGATGGACGTATCTCCGAAGCAGGTCGTATCTGTCGCAACATCTCTCATCCCGTTCCTCGAGCATGACGACGCGAACAGAGCACTCATGGGATCGAACATGCAGCGTCAGGCTGTACCTCTCGTATTCCCAGAGGCCCCGAGGGTCGGAACAGGCATGGAGCAGAGGACAGCATACGATTCTGGAGTGCTTATCAAGGCAAAGCATTCTGGTACGGTCAAGTATGTATCTTCGACAAGGATTGTAGTAGAGAGAGATGATGCACCGAGCGAGATAGAGAAGTTCGATGAATACGAAGTGCACAAGTTCGAACGCACCAATCAGGACAGCTGTCTCAACCAGAAGCCGATCGTGAACCTTGGAGAGCATGTCGATGAGGGAGACGTACTGGCAGACGGACCGGCAACAGAGCGCGGAGAGCTTGCACTAGGAAGGAACATTCTTGTCGGCTTCGTGCCATGGAACGGATATAACTATGAGGATGCTGTCCTCATCAGCGAACGTGTAGTCCGGGAAGATATCTACACATCCATACATATCAAGGAATTTTCTGTAGATATCAGGGAGACAAAGCTCGGACCAGAGAAGCTCACGAAGGACATACCGAACACATCGGAAAAGCTTCTTGAGCACCTCGATTCGGACGGCATTGTCTGCATAGGCACATATGTCCATCCTGGTTCCATCCTCGTTGGAAAGGTGACGCCGAAGTCTGAGAGCGATACAACTCCTGAAGTAAAACTCCTTAACTCTATCTTCGGTGAGAAAGCCAAGGAAGTGAGGGATTCTTCTCTGAAGGTTCCACATGGAACAGAGGGAACAGTTATCGAGATCCAGCATCTGCAGAAGTCTGAGCAGGATGAATTGCAGCCAGGAGTAGAGCACACGATCAAGGTTCTCATTGCGACAAAGAGAAAGCTAAAGCAGGGCGACAAGATGGCAGGACGCCATGGAAACAAGGGTGTCGTGTCACGTGTTCTCCCAGAGGAAGATATGCCGTACATGGAAGATGGCACACCGCTTGATGTCTGCCTCAATCCGCTGGGCGTTCCTTCACGTATGAACATCGGTCAGCTCATGGAGACAGAGCTTGGATGGGCAGCAGTGAAGAACGATGTCTGGTACAAGACACCTGTCTTCCAGTCGGCAAGCATGGAACAGATCGAGAAGGAGATGGAGAAGGCAGGACTGCCTAAGGATTCGAAGATCACTCTCTATGATGGAAGGACTGGTATTCCTTTCGTCAACAAGGTCTTCTGCGGCTACATCTATTATCTCAAGCTCCATCACCTCGTTGATGACAAGATGCATGCCCGCTCAACCGGTCCTTACTCTCTTGTGACGCAGCAACCTCTTGGAGGTAAGGCTATGTTCGGTGGCCAGAGACTCGGAGAAATGGAGGTCTGGGCATTCGAGGCATACGGAGCTGCGAATACTCTTCAGGAGCTCCTGACGATCAAGAGTGACGACATGAAGGGTAGGGTACAGATCTACGGATCGATCGTTAAGGGTGAGTCTGCAAAGACTGCATCGATGCCTGAGGCGTTCAACGTGCTTGTACAGGAGATCAGGGGACTTGCCCTCGATATCTCCGTATATGACGACAACGAAAGGCAAGTGCCTCTCACCGAACGCGATGAGGAGATCATCACGAAGCGTGAGAAGGGAACCTTCTAAGGAGGAGGGAAGATGAAGGAAATTCAGGATTTCAGCAGCATCAGAATAAAGCTAGCATCCCCGGAACAGATTCTCGAGTGGTCCTACGGGGAAGTGAAGAAGCCGGAGACCATCAACTATCGTTCTCTCCGTCCGGAGAGGGACGGCCTCTTCTGCGAGAAGATATTCGGAACAACCAAGGACTGGGAATGCTACTGCGGAAAGTTCAAGTCCAACAGGTACAAAGGGGTCGTATGTGACCGCTGTGGTGTTGAGGTATCAGATACGAAAGTAAGGCGCGAGAGGATGGGTCACATTACTCTTGCTGCCCCGGTTGCCCATATCTGGTTCTATCGCTCGACCCCGTCCATAATGAGTTATCTGCTCGATATCAAGAGGGCAGAACTCATGGAGATACTTTCCTACGAGAAGTACGTTGTCACAGATCCGGGTTCCGCACCTGAACTCAAGAAGAACATGGTGCTCTCTGAGTCCGAATATGAAAAGTATTACCTCAAGTATGGTGATGAATTCAAAGCAGCAATGGGTGCTGAGGCTATATATGACCTTTTGAAGAGCCTCGATCTGGTTGCTCTTTCAGAGGAACTGAGAGCAGAGCTTGCGCAGAAAGAGAAATCCAATGCGAAGATCGAGAACAAGCTCCTTTCCCGCATCCGTTACTGCGAGGATTTCATAAAGTCAGGAAACAGGCCCGAATGGATGATCCTCAAGGTCATCCCTGTCATTCCGCCAGATCTTCGCCCGATGGTACAGCTTGACGGAGGACGATTCGCGACAACGGACCTCAATGAACTCTATAGAAGGGTAATCAACAGGAACAACCGTCTTGACAGGCTCATCAAGATCCAGGCTCCTGACATCATCGTCAGGAACGAGAAGAGGATGCTTCAGGAAGCTGTCGATTCACTTTTTGACAATTCAAAGACAGCAAATCCGACGAAAGGTTCCTCGAAACGTGAGCTCAAGAGCCTTTCTGATGTACTGAAGGGAAAGCAGGGAAGGTTCAGGCAGAACCTGCTTGGAAAGCGTGTTGACTATTCTGGCCGTAGCGTAATCGTAGTAGGACCTGAGCTCAGGATGCATCAGTGTGGTGTTCCATCAAAGATGGCACTCGAACTGTATAAGCCATTCATCATGAAGAAGCTCGTGCAGGATGGCGTTGCTCCGAACATCAAGAGGGCAAAGCTCCTTGTCGAGTCTGAAGCTCCTGAGGTATGGTCGATCCTCGATGACGTAGTCAAGGAGCATCCTGTCATGCTCAACAGAGCACCTACGCTCCACCGCCTTGGAATACAGGCTTTTGAACCTGTCCTTGTTGAAGGAAAGGCTCTGAAGTTGCATCCGCTCGTGTGTCACGCGTTCAATGCTGACTTCGACGGAGACCAGATGGCTATTCACGTGCCTCTGACTCAGGCTGCCCAGCTAGAATGCTGGACACTCATGCTGAGCACGACAAACCTCCTTGATCCGGCAAACGGAAAGCCGATTGCATTCCCGAGTCAGGACATGGTTCTCGGAATTTTCTACCTTACCAAGGAAATGCTCCCTCTTGAAGGAGAGGTGAAGAAGGTCAAGAGATTCGAGAGCATCGAGGAGATCGAAGCAGCTATCGACATCGGTTCGATCACATATAATGAAAAAATTCTCTATCGTCTCAAGAACGGTCTTGAGGTCGTTGACGAGAAGGGCAATGTGACAGTTGCGGATGGAAAGACCTGGATGCCTACAACAGCAGGAAGGATCATCTTCAATTCAGCTATTCCAAAGGGTCTTCCTTTCCAGAACTACTGTCTCGGTGACAAGCAGCTGAAGAAGGTTATCGCCGATACGATCCGCACTCATAAGCCTTCTGTTGCCGTTGAGCTTCTTGATTCAGTAAAGGATCTCGGATTCAAGTATGCGACACTCTTCGGAGCGACGATCGGACTTTCTGATATGATCGTTCCAGAGAGCAAGAAGGAACTCATTGAGGAGGCAAACGAGAAGCAGGCTGTCGTCTTCAAGCAGTACCATGATGGTCAGATCACTCAGGAAGAGAGATATAACCGTGTCATCGAGCTCTGGACAGAGACAAACGAGAAGCTTACCAATGTGCTGATGGATGAGCTCAAGAAGAGCCAGAGGGGCTTTAACCCGCTCTTCCTCATGGCTGATTCCGGTGCTCGTGGAAGCAAGACCCAGATCAGACAGCTTGGTGGAATGCGTGGCCTCATGGCGAAGCCGAACGGAAAGATCATTGAACTTCCGATCAAGAGCAACTTCAAGGAAGGACTTTCTATCATTGAGTTCTTCATCTCCTCGAACGGTGCCCGTAAGGGACTTACGGATACAGCTTTGAAGACAGCGCGTGCAGGTTATCTTACACGTAAGCTCGTTGACGTTGCCCAGGATGTTGTCGTAACAGAAGAGGACTGCCAGACAATCAACGGTATCTGGATCAGCGCTACGAAGGACGGAGACCAGATCATCGAATCCCTCGCATCCCGTATCGCTGGATCATGTCCAGTCGAGGATGTTCTCCATCCGTTCCTCAAGGACGAGAATGGACGTCCTGTGGTCCTTGCAAAGGCAAACGAGGAAATTTCTGACGAGACTGCGAAGATCATCGAGGATGCCGGTGTCGAGGAAGTGCTGATGAGAACTGTACTCACTTGTGAGAGCGAGCACGGAGTCTGCAAGAAATGCTACGGCAGGAACCTTGCCACCAACAGGACAGTCGAGATAGGTGAGGCTGTAGGTATCATTGCCGCACAGTCAATCGGCCAGCCTGGTACTCAGCTTACGATGAGAACCTTCCACGTCGGAGGAACTGCGTCCACATCCACAAAGGACAACAAGCTTTCGTTCGACTATAAGACGATCATCAGGGATATCAAGGGTCAGGTCATTGACAGGGAAGACGGAACAAAGCTCTTTGCAAGAAAGGGTCACATATTCGTCTCTCGTATTCTCGAGGATATCACAGGGCTTTATGATGAACTTCTCGTTGAAGAGGGGGCATCTGTCGCTAAGGGCTATCCGATGTATGTGAAGGATGGTAAAGAGGTAGCGGCTAAAGGCAATGGAAAACTCTATATGATCCATGATGGATCTCAGGTGACGCCGACTTTCATCGTTGCGACAAGCCATGAATACAGCGTGCCCGCCGGTTCTGAACTTAGGGTAGGGGTCAATGATATCGTCCCAGAGGGAGAAGCAATCATTACATTTGACCCGTTCAGCAATCCGATCATCAGCGATATCTCCGGTAAGGTTGATGAGCTTTATGACTTCGTCGAGGACAAGTCCTACAGGAAGATATACAATGACGCGGGTGAAGCCGAGATGATCGTTGTTCCTTCCCAGCAGCTCGGGCAGTACCGTCCTGAGGTGAGGATCATGGGAGAGGATGGCAATATTCACAACTTCCCGATCCCAGGTGGTTCCTATATGGTCGTCAAGGCACGTGGAGAGGTCATCAAGGCTGGTGACATCATTGCGAAGGAAGCTATCGATAGCGCGACTACAAAGGATATCGCGGGTGGTCTTCCTCAGGTTGACTCGCTCTTCGAGGCACGTCACGGCAAGGTGTCTTCCGGCAATAAGATCAATCCGATCATTCTCGCACGTGTGAATGGAACTGTAGAGAAGATCACGGCAGGAGGCGCGAACAGTGGTTCGACCACTGTCACGATCGTCGATGTCTTCGGAAAGAGACATCCTCACAAGGTATATACGAAGGATGCTCTCCTCTCAGTGCGTGAAGGCGATGAGGTCAAAGCAGGAGATCCTCTTTGCGACGAACCTGTCACAAGCCGTGAGGTACTGGACGTTCTTGGGGAGAACGCAGTCCTTTCGTTCCTCGTTGAGGAGATCCAGAAGGTCTATAGGATGCAGGGTGTTGAGATTAATGAGAAGCACCTTGGAATCATCATCCGCCAGATGCTCAAGAAGGTAGAGATCGTCCGTGCTGGTGACACACAGTTCGTAAAGATGCAGAAGGTCGACAAGAACCTCTTCAAGAAGGTCAACGAAGAGGCGAAGAGAGAGGGAAGACAGCCTGCTATCGCACGTCCTGTACTCCAGGGTGTGTCGGATGCAGCGCTCTCTGTGGATTCCTTCATCTCTGCCGCATCGTTCCTCTCGACGACAAGAGTGTTGACAAATTCTGCTATCGCAGGTAAAAAAGACGAGTTGCGTGGATTGAAGGAGAATGTCATCATCGGCCATCTGATCCCGGCAGGAACCGGTATGAAGAAGTATCGTGATGTGCATCTTGAAGACGAACATCTGCTTGAAATTCAGGCGGAGATCGACAAGGCACGCAAGGAAATGAAGGATTACGGCACTACTTCCTCCCAGGAGGAGGCTGAGATTGCCGAACTTGGAGACATGAAGACCGTGGGAGAGAATGCCTACACCTCGGATGATGCTGTCCAGGATGAGGAATGAGCGCTGTCGCGCAATTCCTGGGTTGAGCTCTCATGCTGACCATGGTTTTTGATACTTGATGCCTGTGCATCAACAAAGGCACCCTTGGTGAGGAGGGTGCCAATTTAAGGAGCGTATCGTAAGATGCCTACTATTAATCAGCTTATCAGAAAGGGCAGGACAAGCTCGAAGAGCAAGACAAAGTCCCCAGCCCTCGGCGGATGTCCTCAGAAGAGGGGAGTCTGCACAAGGGTTATGACAGTAACCCCTAAGAAGCCTAACTCAGCTCTCCGAAAGGTAGCTCGTGTAAGGCTCTCGAATGGAATTGAGGTAACAGCTTACATCCCAGGTGTTGGCCATAACCTCCAGGAGCACTCTGTTGTACTTATCAGGGGTGGTAGGGTAAAGGACCTTCCTGGTGTCCGTTATCATATCATCAGAGGTACCAAGGATACTCTTGGTGTCAATGACAGAAAGCGCAGCCGCTCTAAGTACGGCGCAAAGAAGCCAAAGGCCTGATAGGAGGTAAGTTAGATGTCAAGAGATTCTAAGGCTCCAGTCAGGACCATCAGCCCTGACGCAGTATATAACAGCCCGGTTGTTGCCAAGTTCATCAACAGGATGATGGTCGAGGGAAAGAAGAGCATTTCCACACGTATCCTCTATACAGCTATGAAGACTATCGAGGAGAAGAGTGGAGAGAAGGCACTCGACGTGTTCTTGAAGGCAGTCGAGAACGTAAAGCCTGTTGTAGAGGTAAAGTCAAGACGTGTAGGTGGTGCAACCTATCAGGTTCCTGTAGAGATCAAGGAGTCCAGAAGGGAAGCCCTCGCAATGCGCTGGCTTATCAACGCAGCACGCGCACGCAATGGAAAGTCCATGGCAGACAAGCTTGCTGACGAACTTATCGATGCATACAACTCAACAGGTTCTGCATTCAAGAAGAAGGAAGATACCCACAGAATGGCAGATGCGAACAAGGCATTCAGCCACTTCAGGTTCTGATTCACATGGTCGCCCGAGGGCGGCCATAATTTTTATGTACGTACCAGATTACGACGAATACTACAGCCTCACAGAATATGCAGCACGCTTCTCATCTGATCCGGACGAGGTGGTCAGGGTCTATTTCAGATCAAGAGGAGCTCTCAACAATCTTCTCCTTTCAGAGATGAAGGTCGGCAATGATCTGTTCAGAAAAGATGTCC
Source organism: uncultured Spirochaetales bacterium (assembly GCA_949293335.1). GTDB lineage: Bacteria > Spirochaetota > Spirochaetia > Sphaerochaetales > Sphaerochaetaceae > Ornithospirochaeta. Next base: position 134,051 of record CASFDA010000031.1, on the reverse strand, counting down.
TCTCCGGATTCGCCGAGCGTGGAGAGGACTTTGAGATAAAAGATCTGATAGATGCGACGAATTCCCTCCTTGTGTTCGAGGAACGGGAAGAGGTGTTTGCCCATCTTTTCATTTACAACGACTTTGTCGCATTCCTTCTGGAGCACAAAGTCACTTACTGATCGCTTTCTCGAGGGCAGATGCGAACTGATCAGGGCAGCTTGTGTCTTTCCAGCCGCATTTGATTCCTTTCAGGGCAGCTATGATCTCTTCCGGCCTTTTCCCTTCTGCAAGAGCGGAGATGCCTTTTAAATTCCCGTTGCATCCTCCTTCGAATGAGACAGATCGGATCAGATTGTCATCATCTAGAGAGAACGATATGCTCCTGGAGCATGTACCTTTAGTCTTGTATGTAAAATTCTGCATGTCACTTATATATAGCATTTTGACGGAAATGAATATCTCAAGGACTCTGGAAAAGGGATTTTCATTTGAGCATTTCTTTTTGCTGAAAAAAATATCTACGTACTGTTGACAATCATTTTCCCTTTCGGATAGGATAGCAAAGGTGTCCGGAAAGGGGTTACCCTGCCGTGACAAAGAGCCAAACGGTTGCCCTGAAGGGTCATCCCCGAGGTTCAGAGAAAGTTCTTTAAAATTAGAAACGTATGTCGTCGGGCTATCCGCCGACCTCTGGAACCATCAGTGAGAGTGCCTCCAAGGTAATCAGTTCTGTCTCTTGAACGGTAAAGGCTTTGGGCCTTTATAGATAAATTAGATTTGTGACACTCAGTCACAAGGAGGAAACTGATGGCTAAGGAGAAATTCAACAGAACTAAGCCACACGTAAACGTCGGTACTATCGGTCACGTTGACCATGGTAAGACGACTCTCACAGCTGCTATCACAATGCACTGTGCAAGACTTTTCGGTGACAAGGCCCTTGCTTATGATGCAATCGACAATGCGCCAGAAGAGAAGGCAAGAGGAATCACCATCAATACAAGGCACGTAGAGTACCAGTCCAAGAACAGGCACTACGCACACGTTGACTGCCCGGGCCACGCAGACTACATCAAGAACATGATTACAGGTGCTGCACAGATGGACGGAGCTATCATCGTTGTTGCAGCAACTGATGGTGCTATGGCTCAGACACGAGAGCACATTCTTCTCGCTCGCCAGGTTGGTGTACCTGCTATCATCGTATTCATCAACAAGTGCGATCAGGTTGATGATCCAGATCTCATCGAGCTCGTAGAAGAGGAGATGAGGGACCTTCTCACAGAGTATGGTTTCGATGGAGCTAACTGCCCTGTTATCAAGGGTTCTGCATACCTCGCAATGACAAAGCCAGACGATCCAGAGGCTACAAAGTGCATCGATGAGCTTCTTGACGCTATGGATAGCTATATCCCACTTCCGGCACGTGCTGTCGATCAGCCATTCCTTATGCCAATTGAGGACATCTTCTCAATCTCTGGCCGTGGAACAGTTGTTACAGGAAGGATCGAGCGCGGTGTTGTTCATGTGAACGACCCAGTTGAGATCGTCGGAATCAGGGAGACAAAGAACACTGTTGTAACAGGTGTTGAGATGTTCCAGAAGACTCTTGATGAGGGACAGGCTGGAGACAACATCGGAGCTCTCCTCAGAGGTGTTGACAAGAAGGAAGTTGTAAGAGGACAGGTTCTTGCAAAGCCAGGCACAATCACTCCTCATGCAAAGTTCCTCGGAACAGTATACGTACTGAGCAAGGAAGAGGGTGGAAGACACTCACCGTTCTTCGATGGTTACAGACCTCAGTTCTACTTCAGGACAACAGACATCACAGGAACTTGCCACCTTCCAGCTGGAAAGGAAATGGTCATGCCTGGAGATCACACAGAGATCAATGTTGAGCTCATTCACCCGGTTGCCATGGACAAGGGACTCCGCTTCGCTATCCGTGAGGGTGGACGCACTGTAGCATCCGGTCAGGTTACTGAGATTCAGGACTGATCAGAAAAAGGGAATAAGCCCTAAACGGTCGGGGCGATGTATGCTCCGGCCGGATATTTTGTTTTTTGGAGATTTTTGAAAATGGCAAATGAGAGAATTCGAGTCAAGCTAACAGGATTTGAAGCGGAATTGGTAGAGCAGAGCTCAAAGGCTATTGTGCAGACCGTTCTGAAGGCCGGTGCCAAGGTCTCTGGTCCGGTTCCACTCCCGACTCGTATCAATAAGTTCACTGTCTTGAGATCCCCACACGTCAACAAGAAGTCCCGTGAGCAGTTCGAAATGAGAACTCACAAGAGACTTATTGACATTCTGGACCCGACGCAGAAGGTTGTGGAAGCCCTTATGAAGCTTGAACTCCCAGCTGGTGTTGATGTGGAAATTAGACAGTAAAGGTGAGGTAAGAGATGTTAGGGCTCATCGGCAAGAAAGTTGGAATGACGCAGGTGTTTGACGAAAATGGCAGACTTACTCCTGTGACAGTTATAAAGATTGAAGATAATGTCGTCATCGGCAACAGGACAGAGGACCTGAACGGTTATTCTGCTTGTGTCCTTGCAACTGGCGACAAGAAGAAAAGTCAGATCACAAAGCCTTATGCCGGACAGTTTAAGGATATTTGCGAGCCGAAGGCTTTCATCGTTGAGATGAGGGATTTCGACCAGGAGGTATCTGTAGGCGACAAGCTCGGCGTAGACCTTTTCAAGGATGTTGCATTCGTAGATGTGACAGGAACCAGCAAAGGTAAGGGCTATCAGGGTGGTATGAAGAGGCATGGATTTGGTGGCGGTAGAGCTACGCACGGTTCGAAGTTCCACAGGGACCTCGGCGGTACGGCAATGAGCTCAACTCCTTCAAGGACATACCCAGGACAGAAGATGGCTGGACATATGGGAGACGAGAGGGTCACTGTTCAGAACCTCAAGATCGTCGCCATCGACAGCGAGATGCAGGTTCTTCTCGTGAAGGGCGCTGTTCCCGGACCTACTCAGAGCACTGTGATCGTGAGAAAGGCAATCAAGAAGTAGTGGAGCAAGGTATGGAACAGAAGGTTTTTTCTACTACAGGAGAAGAGCTGCGCACAGTAAATCTCAACGATAATGTATTCGGTATCGAGGTTTCAAACGGCGCAATCTACTATGCAATCAGGAATGAAGCGGCAAACCGCAGGGTTGGAACCGCTTGCACGAAGACCCGTGCTGAGGTCAATTACAGCAATACCAAGCCTTATAAGCAGAAGGGAACTGGTAATGCCAGAAGGGGAGACAAGAAGTCTCCAGTATCCGTAGGCGGTGGTACAATCTTTGGACCAAAGCCAAGGGATTACAGCTACTCGATGCCAAAGAAGATGAAGCGTCTTGCTCTCAAGAGCCTCCTTTCACTTGGCGTAGAGGAAGGAAGGCTCCAGGTCGTTGAGGATTTCACCAGCGAAAATGGCAAGACCAAGGACCTTGTGCAGATCATGAAGGCTTTTTCTACCGAGGACCAGCGCACAGTACTCATCATGAAGGATGATGATGCGATGCTCCGCAGGGCTGCGAGAAATATCCCATATCTCCATGTGCTCTGCTATGACAAACTTTCCGCAAAGGAACTCCTTTATGGAAAGAAGATTCTTGTCCTCGAGACTGCGGCCATGAATCTTGGCGATTTCTATGGCAGTAATTAAGGAGAAGGCAAGATGAGAGCAGATCAGATTATTCTTGCACCAATCGTAAGCGAGAAATCAAACATCGCACGCGAAGGGGATAAGAAGAAGTATACGTTCCGCGTAAATCCTCAGGCCAACAAGTTTGAAATCATGAAGGCTGTGAAGGAACTTTTCGGCGTAAACTGCGTAGCCTGCAATGTGATGAACGTAAAGGGCAAGCCAAAGTTCTCCAGGGGAAAGGGTGGTTACATCAAAGGTACGACTCCATCCTGGAAGAAAGCGATCGTAACAGTGGCGAAGGGCGAGACCATTTCAGCCATTGAAGGTGTATGAGGAGAGTAAGGCATTATGGCACTTAAGAATTTCAAACCTAATACTCCGGGTCTTCGCCAGAGAACTGTACTTGTTCGATCAGAGATCACAACAGATAAGCCGGAGAAGTCTCTTACAAAGAACCTCAAGAAGCATGCAGGCCGTGACTCTTTCGGACGCATCAGCGTACGCCGCCGCGGAGGTGGAAACAAGAGGGCATACAGGCTCATCGATTTCAAGAGGAACAAGTATGGCGTTCCAGGAATCGTGAAGAGCATCGAGTATGACCCGAACAGAAGCGCAAACATCGCACTTGTATTCTACAAGGATGGTGAGAAGCGCTATATCATCGCTCCTAAGGGACTGACTGTAGGCGCAACAATAGTCAGCGGACCAACAGCTCCGCTTTCTGTCGGAAATGCACTTCCTCTGAAGTCTATTCCACTTGGTCTTACAGTTCACAATGTAGAGCTTACGCTTGGCCGCGGTGCTCAGCTTGTCCGCTCTGCAGGTCTTGGTGCGACTGTAATTGCTAAAGAAGGTGATTACGTTACACTCCGCCTTCCTTCAGGGGAGATGAGGATGGTTTTCTGTGAATGCTATGCGACAATCGGTGAGATCGGTAACGAAGATCACATGAACGTTTCGCTCGGCAAGGCAGGACTTTCCAGACACCTTGGCAAGAGGCCAAAGGTAAGGGGTGTTGCAATGAACCCGATCGATCACCCACATGGAGGTGGTGAGGGTAAGACAGCAGCAGGCCGTCATCCTGTTACCCCATGGGGTAAGCCGACCAAGGGTGGAAAGACCCGTTCGAAGAAGAAGCCTTCCACCAAGTTCATCGTCAAGAAGCGCAAGTAGGAGTAGAAAGTGTCAAGGTCAATTAAGAAAGGTCCTTTTATCGAAAAGCATCTTAATAGAAGGATTCAGGAATCAATCAAGACTGGTCAGAAGCAGATGATCAAGACCTATTCCCGTAGCTCTACGATCATCCCGGAGATGGTAGGTTTCACCATTTCCGTTTATAACGGCAAGACCTGGGTTCCAGTATATGTTACAGAGAACCTCGTAGGTCACAAGCTCGGTGAGTTCGCTCCTACCCGTATTTTCCGCGGGCATGCGTCTGACAAGAAAGGTAAGTGATAGGTGAACGTATGGAGACTAGAGGTTATAAAGCAGTAGCAAAGTATTTGATGGTATCTCCCTCCAAAGTACGCCCTGTCGCGGACTTAGTCAGGGGAAAGAGCTACCCGCAGGCTGAAGCCATTCTCGATGCCATGCCTCAGAAAGGGGCACGTCTTATCAAGAAGGTGCTCAAGTCAGCTGGTGCGAATGCCCTCAACAAGAACAGAAGGCTCGATGAGGATTCGCTCTTCGTCTCTGCCATCTATGTGGACGACGGTCCGAGGCTCAAGAGGGTTTGGGCACGTTCCCACGGGAAGCGTGACATTCTTCTTAGGAGGATGTCCCACATTACAGTCGTCGTAGATGAGAAGGTAGGTGAATAATGGGCCAGAAAGTAAATCCAATCGGACTGAGGCTTGGAATCAACAAGACATGGAAGTCCAAATGGTATGTGGATCGCAAGGAGTATGTTGATACCCTTCACGAGGATCTTAAGCTCAGGAAGGCCCTCTTAGCATCTCCTGAGGTTCAGGGTGCTGACATCAGTGATGTTGAGATCATCCGCAAGCCTCAGAGGATTACGATGGTGATCGCCACGGCTCGTCCTGGAATCATTATTGGAGCAAAGGGAGCAAACGTCGAGAAGATCGTGCAGAAGATGCAGAAGCTCACAGATAAGAATCTCCAGATCAAGATCAAGGAGATCAAGAAGAGCGAATGCAATGCTCAGCTCGTCGCCCAGAACATCGCAAGGCAGCTCGAGAATCGTGGTGCTTTCCGCCGTGCAATGAAGAATGCAATCTCCAGAGCAATGACAGGTGGAGTAAAAGGCATCAAGATCAGGTGTTCAGGCCGTCTTGGAGGTGCAGAGATTGCAAGGACAGAGTGGATGAAAGAGGGACGTATTCCTCTCCATACACTTCGTTCTGATATCGATTACGGTTTTGCAACTGCTAATACGAGCTTTGGTGCAATCGGTGTCAAGGTCTGGGTTTTCAACGGGGAAATCTACTCCCGTGCTAAGGCTGAGGATGATACGGTCGGAACAATCGTGAAGAAAAAGACCGAGTCTGAGGCGAGGAGTTAACGATGCTTAGTCCTAAGAGAATAAAGTACAGAAAGAAGCAGCGTGGGACACGCGATGCCGTAGCACACAAGGGCAACAGCCTTGCTTTCGGCGAGTACGGTCTCATGGCTCTTGAGCCGAAGTGGATAACAAACAGGCAGATCGAAGCTGCCCGTGTCGCAATGACTAGACATGTCAAGCGTGGAGGCAAGGTCTGGATCCGTATCTTCCCTGATATGCCTTATACCAAGAAGCCGGCAGAAACAAGGCAGGGTAATGGTAAGGGTAGCCCGGAGGGATGGGTCGCAGTAGTAAAGACTGGTGCCATTATGTTCGAGATGGGTGGAATCGACGAGTCTCTTGCAAGGGAAGCCCTTGAGCTTGCAGCTTCCAAGCTCCCGATCAAGACGAAGTTCATCGTCCGTTCGGATATGGAGTAATCGGAAATGAAAAATTCTTATAAAAATCTCAGCTACAAAGAGCTCGTAGCAGAGCGCGACAAGCTTAGAAAGGAAATGGTGGACTTGAGGATGCAGAAGGTGCTCGGACACCTCGATAATCCTCTTCTGCTCAGGACCAAGAGAAGAGATATCGCCAGGCTCAATACCCGGATCCATGCAATGGATATCGGCAATGCGGAAGCTAAGTGAGGGACGGAAGTATGATCAATGCAAGGAAAAAGATAATGACAGGGCTTGTCGTCAGCGATAAGATGGACAAGACCATCGTCGTACAGGTATCCAACTGGACCCTTCATCCTATCTACAAGAAGTACGTCGTCTCCACTAAGAAGTTCAAGGCTCACGACGAAAGGAATGATGCTCATACCGGAGATACTGTCCGTATCATGGAGTGCCGCCATTTGTCAAAGGACAAGTGCTGGAGACTCGTTGAGATCGTTGAAAGGGCCCGCTAAGGAGTTGTGCTATGGTACAGATGCAGACTTATTTGAATGTTGCGGATAACAGTGGTGCAAAGCGTGTGCAGTGCATCAAGGTCCTTGGCGGCAGCCATAGGTATGTAGCCGGTGTTGGCGACATCATCGTCGTTGCAGTCAAGGATGCTCTTCCGAACGGAGCCATCAAGAAAGGTGATGTTCTGAAGGCTGTAATTGTCCGGACGAAGAAGGAATACCGCAGACCTGACGGTACCTATATCAGGTTCGACGACAATGCATGCGTTGTCATCGATGCCAACAATAACCCGCGCGGCAAGCGTATCTTTGGACCCGTTGCAAGAGAACTTCGTGACGGATTCATGAAAATCGTTTCTCTCGCGCCGGAAGTGTTGTAGGAGTTCCAGATGAGACTGAAGAAGAACGACACAGTCAAGGTCATTGCCGGCAAGGAAAAGGGAAAGGTCGGCAAGATCGTGAAGACGGACCCGAAAGAAGAGAGGGTTTACGTCCAGGGTATCAACATGGTGAAGAAAACCCAGAAGAAGAGGAATCCTCAGGACAAGGGTGGAATCATCGAGATTGAGGCTCCTATCCATGTTTCCAATGTTGCACTTGTGAGCAAGGATAAGGTTTCCAAGATCGGATACAAGTATGAGAACGGCAAGAAAGTCCGTTATGCAAAGAAGACAGGCGAGGTGCTCTGATGGCAGAAGAGAAGTTCATTCCAAATTTCAAGCAGAAGTATCTTGATACAGTTGCTCCGGAGATGCAGAAAGAATTCGCTTACAAGAGCGTCATGCAGATTCCCCGCCTTGAGAAAATTACAGTCAGCGTTGGAGTAGGGGATGCTACCGTCAACAAGAAGCTTCTCGATTCGGCTGTGAAGGAACTCGAGCAGATTACAGGCCAGCACGTTGTAAAGACAAAAGCCAGAAAATCTATCGCTAACTTCAAGATCAGGGCCGGACAGGAGATCGGTGCGATGGTTACCCTCCGCGGAGACAATATGTGGTACTTCCTCGAGCGCCTCATTTCGATTGCACTTCCTCGTGTCAAGGACTTCAAGGGAGTCAAGGCAAATGCGTTCGACGGACATGGGAACTATTCGCTTGGAATTACCGAGCAGATCATCTTCCCTGAGATCGACTACGACAAGATTGAAAGGATTAGCGGCCTTAACGTCGCAATCGTCACGACTGCCAAGACAGATGAGGAGGCATATGCCCTTCTCAAGAAGCTTGGAATGCCGTTTGCGAAATAAGGAGCTGGGAGAATATGGCAAAGAAGTCTTTAATAGTCAAAGCCAAGAAGGCACCGAAGTACTCGACCCGCGCTTACAACAGATGCAGGATCTGCGGTCGTCCTCGTGGCTACATGCGCCAGTTCGACATGTGCAGGATTTGTTTCAGGAAGCTTGCCAGTGAGGGTCAGATTCCTGGTGTTACCAAATCGAGCTGGTAGGAGAGAAATATGGCAGCAAGTGATCCAATTGCAGATATGCTGACGAAGATTAGGAACGCTAGTCTCGCAAAGCATGAAAAGGTGGAGATAACAAATTCCAAGATGAAGCTTCAGATTGTCAAGATCCTCAAGAACGAGGGCTTCATCAAGAATTTCAAGAAGGTGACCAAGGACAATGTCCCTTATATCCGCGTCTTTTTGAAGTATGACGACAAGCAGAATCCTGTTATTCATGGGCTTGATCGCATCTCGACACCTGGACGCCGCGTATATTGCGGCTATAAGGATATGCCAACCGTATATAACGGAAATGGTGTCGTAGTCGTATCTTCCTCAACAGGTGTTATCACAGGCAAGAAGGCTGTTGATGCACGCGTTGGTGGCGAACTGATCTGCACGATCTGGTAAGGAGCAAAAGATGTCAAGAATCGGAAAACTTCCAGTAGTGCTTCCACAGGGCGTCAAAGTGACAGTTGAGAACAACATGGTCACAGTCGAGGGAGCAAAAGGAAAGCTTTCACAGGAGCTCAAGGGCAATGTCGCTGTGGAAGTGAAGGATAATGAGGTCATCATCACACGCGGAGACGACGAGAAGCTCTCCAAGAGCTATCATGGACTTTATCGACAGCTGATCAATAACATGGTCATCGGTGTGTCAAAGGGTTATGAGAAAGCACTCGTCATCAACGGTGTTGGATATCGTGCCGACGTAAGTGGAAGGGTCTTGAACCTGAACCTCGGTTATTCGACCCCTATCGAGTATATGATTCCAGAGGGGATCAATATCGTTGCCGATGGTCCGAAGCTCACAATCTCCGGCATCAGCAAGGAGAAGGTCGGACAGACCGCAGCTGAGATCCGTTCCCTCAGAGGACCAGAGCCTTATAAGGGTAAGGGAATCAAGTACGAGACTGAGACGATCCGCCGCAAGGTCGGTAAGTCCGGTGGTAAGAAATAAGGTGGTTAGGTTATGGACAGAATGATCGATAAGAGAAGAAGGCAGCTCAAGAGAAAGGCTCACATCAGAAAGAGCATTTCCGGGACAGCTACACGCCCAAGGATGACTGTCTTCAGAAGTAATCTGCATATGTATGTCCAGGTCATCGATGACACGACAGGACGCACTCTCGCTTCCGCTTCCACTCTCGAGAAGGAGCTCAAGGGTCTGAAGAATACAGTTCAGGACGCTGCTCAGCTCGGTGAAGTAGTTGGCAAGAGGCTCATCGAGAAGAACATCACCGAGGTTGTTTTTGACAGAAACGGATATGTTTACCATGGAATCGTGAAGTCGATTGCCGATGGGGCTAGAAAGGCCGGCGTGAAGTTCTAGGAGAGAGTATGGACAAGGCTAAGGAAAAAGAAACTAAAGACGGATATGTCGAAAAGCTTGTGAAGCTCAACCGCGTAGTCAAGGTCGTTAAGGGTGGTAGGAGATACTCTTTCTCCGCTGTCGTCGTAGTAGGAAACGGCAACGGCTCTGTCGGATATGGCTTCGGAAAGGCAAATGACGTCACAGATGCAATCAGAAAGGCAACAGAGAAGGCCAAGGCACATATGATTCAGGTTCCTCTGAAGGGTAACACGATTCCTCATGACATCGTGGGCAACTTCAAGAGCGCTTCTGTAATCTTGAAGCCAGCTGTTCCTGGAACTGGCGTTATCGCAGGCGGTGCAGTACGTCTCGTTTGCGATGCAGCTGGAATCAAGGACATCATCAGCAAGTCCCTTGGCTCAAGGAATGGTATCAACACTGTCAAGGCAACATTTGATGGTCTTGAGAACCTCTTTGACGCTGCTCAGGTTGCAAAGAACAGGGGTAAGTCCCTGAAGGAAATGTGGAGCTAAATATGGCAAACCAGATAAAGATCACATTGGTCAGAGGACTTAGCCGCACACTGCCAAAGCAGAGAGGGACTATCAAGGCCCTTGGTCTTGGCAAGGTAGGCTCCTCTGTTGTTCGCGAGAACAACCCGGTATTCCAGGGTATGGTCCGCACTGTAAGTCACCTTGTAAAGGTTGAGGAGGTGTAAGGATGGCACAGATCGTAAAGCCTTTTGGTGCTACAAAGAAAAAGACTATCGTCGGCCGTGGTGCATCTTCCAAGGGTAGAGCTTGCGGACGAGGACATGATGGACAGAATTCACGCTCTGGCGGTGGTGTCAGACTTGGATTCGAAGGTGGACAGATGCCTCTTTACAGGCGTGTTGCCAGCAGAGGATTCTCCAATGCTCCTTTCAAAGTAACGTATCAGGCTGTAGGTCTTATGGATCTCGAGAATGCATACGAGGAAGGTGAAGTTGTAAATGATGCAACTCTCAGGGAGAAGGGTCTTCTCAAGGGTAAGGATACTTCTGCTAAGATCCTTGCCAACGGCGAGTTGACAAAGAAGCTCACAGTAGAGGGTGTAAAGCTCTCCAAGCCTGCTTCTGAGAAGATCGTTGCAGCTGGCGGCGAAGTCAAATAACTGTAAGAAGGTATCCTAATGGCAAACACTTTGACAGATATGTTCCGCATGAGGGATGTCAGAAAGAAGATACTTATCACATTCGGGCTACTTATTGTAACCCGAATTGGTACTGTTATCCCTATCCCTGGCATCAATACAGCTGCGGTTCTTAACTATTTCAGAAGTGGATCAAACAGCTTTGTTGAATACCTTAACTTCTTCTCAGGTGGTGCATTCAGCAACTTCTCGATTTTCATGCTCGGTGTAATGCCTTACATCAGCACACAGATCATAATCCAGTTGCTGATGCTCGTTATTCCATCTCTCAAGAAGCTTGCAAGAGATCCACAGGGCTCAAAGAAGATCAAGCAGTATACACGTTACGGCACTATTTTGGTATGTATCCTCCAGTCGCTTGCTACAACAGTATATGCACGCAGTATTCCTGGAGCTCTCTACCTAGGCACTGTACCGTTTACACTCATTGCCATCGTATCGGTAACGACAGGTTCGATGCTTTTGGTCTGGATCGGTGAACGCATTACACAGTATGGAATCGGAAATGGAATTTCCCTTCTGATCTTTGCTGGTATCGTTGCCAGAATCCCGAGCGCATCCTACACGGTCGTCAGGGATATCACAAACGGTGACATGAACCCGATTGCCCTTATCATGGTGATCGTTATGTTCTTCTTCGTCGTGGCCTTGGTTGTATACGAGGAGCAGGGACAGAGGAAGATTCCTGTGCAGTATTCGCGTAGGGTAGTTGGAAGAATGATGTATGGCTCACAGTCAACATACATTCCTTTCAAGATCAATCCTTCTGGTGTTATTCCAGTTATTTTCGCGTCTGCCCTTCTTTCCTTCCCTCTTCAAATCGGATATAATTCGCAAATTGAGTGGTTGCGCAGGGTCGCAAACTTCCTAGATCCTCAGGGTGCCCCCTATCTGATTATCTACACCTTGTTGATTATAGGTTTTGCGTTCTTCTATACTCAGGTCAGTCTCAATCCGATCGAGATGGCAAAGAATATCCGTGATAACGGTGGTTCTATTCCTGGCATCAGGAACGAGAAAATGGAGGAGTACCTCACGAAGGTTCTCAACCGTATCGTTCTTCCAGGATCGCTGTTCTTGGCTTTTATCGCTTTGATTCCGACCCTGATTCAGATGTTCTTCGACTTCCAGCCAAACGTTGCCATGCTGTTCGGTGGTACATCGCTGATCATTCTTGTCGGCGTAGACCTCGACACGATGAGGCAGCTTGATGGATTGATGAAGACGCATCATCACGAAGGCTTTGTTGCCGTAAAGAAGCACAAGGTCAAGAAATTTTAAGAGGAGCTCAAAATGAAAGTCAGAGCAAGTGTCAAACCAATTTGTGACAAGTGTAAAGTAATCAGACGTGCCGGTGTGGTACGCATAATCTGCGAGAATCCGAAGCATAAGCAGAGGCAGAAATAATTAGGAGGCCAGAATGGCACGTATAGCTGGTGTCGATTTGCCTAACAAGGCTGTCAAGATCGCACTGACATATATTTATGGAATCGGCAGGAAGTCTGCACTCGATATCTGCACCAAGACTGAAATCGATCCAGACGTGAGGATCAATACTCTGGATCAGGATCAGATTGCTCTCTTGAGAAAGGTCATCGAGGAGGACTACAAGATCGAAGGTCACCTCAGGACCGAAGTTGCTCTCAACATCAAGAGGCTCATGGACATTGGTTGCTACAGGGGACTTAGACACAGGAAGGGCCTTCCTGTCCGCGGACAGAGGACAAAGACCAACGCCAGGACAAGAAAGGGCAAGAAGAAGACTGTTGCCGGAAAGAAGAAATAAGGACTGATTGAGATGGCTACTGTAAAGAAAAAGATTAAAAAGACTGTTTTGGAAGGAAACGTATATATCCAGACAAGCTTCAATAACACAATCATTACCGTTACCGACCTTGCAGGGAATACTCTCAGTTGGGCCTCTGCTGGTGGTCTTGGTTTCCGTGGCGCAAAGAAGTCCACTCCATATGCTGCCCAGACAATCTGTGAGGCAGCTGTGAAGAAGGCGATGGATTATGGCCTCAAAGAGGTCAACGTATTCGTCAAGGGACCAGGAGTCGGAAGGGAGAGCGCGATCAGGACTATTGGAGTTCTCGGCGTAAAGGTACGTTCCATGAGGGACGTAACACCCATTCCGCACAACGGTTGCCGCCCTCGCAAGACCCGTCGTGTCTGATTCTTTGGCCTGCCAAAGAGTTTAATAAGGAGTAGCAAATGGCTAGAAAAACCCTTCTTAAGGGCTTCAAGAAACCTACTGGAATCTCTTGTGACCACACTGTAGCATCTGAAACACACGGACGCTTTATCGCGTGTCCGTTCGAGAGAGGATTCGGAACGACCGTTGGAAATACTCTTCGTCGTGTCCTCCTTTCTTCGATTCAGGGTTATGCAGTCTCCGCAATCAGGTTCACGACCTTTGTCGGAGAGGAAAGGACACCGCACCTTGTCACAAGCGAGTATGAATCACTTCCAGGGGTCAAGGAAGATATTAACGATATCATAGCTGCCATAAAGAAGCTCCAGATCAGCATGCCGGAAGATTCGGAGGAGACAGTATTCACCGTCGTGGCAAAGGGCCCTGGCGTGATTACAGGTGCCGACTTGGAAAAGAACTTGGTTGAGATCAAGAACAAGGACCTCGTTCTTTTCACGATGATGGACGACTGCGACCTGGAGATGGAAGTTCAGATCGACTTCGGACGTGGATATGTTCCAAGCGAGATGAGCGAGAAATATACAGAGGAACCTGGAACGATCTGCATCGATGCTTTCTATTCACCGGTAAAGAGGGTCAAGTACTCGATTGAGCCGACAAGGGTTGGTCAGAGGAACGATTATGACAAACTGATCCTCGACATCGATACTGACGGTACCATTTCCCCTGAGAATGCGCTCGGCGAGGCTGCAAAGATCATCAAGGAGCACTTCACTGTGTTCATCAACTTCGACGAGGGATCCATCTCCAACGGACCTGAAGTCGATGAGGACGAGAAGAGGATCAGGGGCATTCTTGATACCCCGGTTGAGGAGCTTGAGCTCACAGTCAGATCCTCCAACTGCCTCAAGAATGCAGGAATCAAGACTATTGGTGATCTGGCAAGGAAGACAGAAGAGGAGATCGGTAAGACAAGGAACTTCGGAAAGAAGAGCCTTTCTGAGATCAAGGATAAGCTCAAGGAATGGGGTCTTACCCTTGGAATGACCGACTTCAGTGTCTTGAAAACATCTATCAAAGTTCCAGAAAACAAGGAAGTGGACAATGAGGCATAGACATGGATTCAATGCGCTTTCCCGCACGACCAGTGAGCGTACGGCCCTGAAGCGCAGCATGGTCACATCCCTCTTCAGATATGAGAGGATTGAGACCACGAAGGCAAAGGCCCTTGAAGTGAGGAAGGTTGCAGAGAAGATGATCACCCGCGCGAAGGTGGACAATGTCCACAACCGCAGGATGGTTGCTCGCGACATCAAGGATGAAGCAGTCCTTGCAAAGCTCTTCAAGGAAATCGCACCTATGTTCAGTGAACGCAAGGGCGGTTACACAAGGATTCTCAAGACGGGTTATCGTCTTGGAGACGCAGCAGAGATGGTTATCCTTGAACTCGTCGAGAAGACAGAGAAGAAGGAAGCCAAGGCCGAGAAGTCCAAAAAAAAGGACGAAAAGGCAGCAAAGGCGAACTGAATTTCTCGCCTGGAAATTTAATTTTCCATTAGCCGTCACCATGGGTGGCGGTTTTTTCATGCCCTCTGCAATCCTTGACAGCCAACTGTCTTTGGTACAATATCAGAATACGTTGGATTTTTGCCAAGGAGGGATATAAAATGGGCATTTTTTATCTTCTCCTAAGTTGTCTGGTAGGTTTTGCTGTCGGCGTTATCGTCAGATGGCTTTACGCCAAATATAAGCTTACATCTGCTGAGCAGGAGGCTATCCGGGTACGGAATGAGGCCAAGAACAAGGCAGAGGCAGAAGCGAAGGAACTGATGCTTGAAACTCGTGAGACTCTGCAGAAAGAACAGCAGCAGAACGAACGCGAGGCTAGGGAAAGAAGAATGGAACTGCAGAAGAGCGAAAGACGACTTCTGCAGAAGGAAATGAATCTTGAACATAAGCAAACGGAGCTGGAGGAACTTAAGCAGCAACTTGGAGATAAGGAAGAGGATCTAGAAAAGAGGGAAGAAGAAGTAACAGAGAGGGAGAACAACCTCATCAATGAACTTGAGAAGGTTGCCTCAATGACCAGCGAGGAAGCCAAGAATCTCATCATCGAAGAGATGAAGGAGACGGCAAGGCATGATGGTCAGGTATATATCAACAAGATAGAGAGCGAGACACAGCTGTCCGCCGAGAAGGTTGCAAGGGATATTATTGTCTCTACCATCCAGAGGCTTGCCACGGAAGTCTCCGGAGAGATTACTACCCAGTCTGTATCACTTCCTAGTGATGAGATGAAAGGCAGGATCATCGGCAGGGAAGGAAGGAATATTCGTACTCTCGAAACCCTCACAGGTGTGGATATCATCATTGATGATACCCCTGAAGCTGTCGTGATATCCTGTTTCGATCCTGTCAGGAAAGAAATTGCGCGTGTTGCCCTTGAACGTCTTGTTCAGGATGGAAGGATACATCCTGCAAGGATCGAGGAAGTTGTCAACAAAGTCACCAAAGAAGTTGGAAGAATCATTGTCGATGAAGGTGAGAAGGTCGTATTTGACCTTGGTATCCACAATATGGGGACTGAGCTGATCAGAGCCCTCGGAAGACTGCATTTCAGAACTAGCTATGGACAGAATGTCCTCATGCATTCCAAAGAGGTTGCGATTCTCGCGGGCATGATCGCAAGTGAAGTCGGAGCAGACAGTGAGATCGCAAAGCGTGGCGGCCTTCTTCATGACATTGGAAAGGGTGCTGAGACAGAAAGTGATTCGAATCATGCAGAGCTTGGAGCAGAGATGCTCAAGAGGCTTGGAGAGGATCCTCGTGTTGTCAATGCTGTTCTGGCACACCACAATGATGTTGAGCCTAGCTCGATTGAGGCTGTGATCGTGCAGATTGCGGATGCGATCAGCGCGGCACGTCCTGGTGCACGTCGTGAGTCGATCGACAACTACATCAAGCGTCTTGAATCGCTTGAGAGCATCGCAAAGGGTTTCGATGGTGTTGAGAATGCTTTTGCAATCCAGGCAGGGCGTGAGCTTCGGATCATGGTCAACAGCGATGCTGTCTCTGATGAGAAGGCAAGGGAGATTGCAAACAGCATCGCACAGAGAATCGAGGCAGAACTCCGTTATCCTGGAAAGATCAAAGTGACGATTATCAGGGAGCTCAGAGTAGTCGAGTACGCAAGATAATTATGAGTGATGTAAATGTCCTTATGCTCGGGGACATCTCGGGTACAACTGGAATGGGGGCCCTTTTTCTGGGCCTCTCCCAGATCAGGAAGAATGAGAATATCGACTTTGTAATCGCAAATGGTGAGAATGCAGCAGGTGGCTTCGGTATTTCGCTGCAGGATTATGACAACCTCATGAAGATGGGTGTTGATGTCATTACAAGCGGAAACCATATCTGGCAGAAGGAAGAGATCTTCCAGATCCTCGAGAAGAGTGACTCGCTCTTGCGTCCGGCCAATTATCCCGATGGTGTTGTCGGCAAAGGTTTCACTATCAAGAAAGGAATTGCTGTCATCAACGCAGAAGGGCGCCAGGGTGGTCTTCCTGTAATCGATGATCCCTTCACGAAGATAAAGGAGATCGTCCAGAAGGTCCGCAAGGAGACAAAGCTGATCTTCGTCGATTTCCATGCAGAGAGGACAGAGGAGAAGGAGGCGCTTTCCTTCTATCTCGATGGGCTTGTAACGGCTGTTGTCGGAACACATACTCATGTTCAGACTGCTGATGAGAAGATACTGCCAGGCGGAACTGCGTATATCACAGACCTTGGTATTACAGGATCGCTTGATGGAGTCATCGGAAGCAGGGAAGACAAGGCACTGGAGAGAGCAGTCACTCAGCTTCCGATCAAAAGCGAAGTGAAGGAAGGAAAAGGGGCAATTCAAGGACTGATCATAAAAGCGGACAAGAATACAGGGAAGGCTGTTTCAGTCAAGAGGATTTCCATCTGCTAAGAGAAAGACCCTCAGCTCTGGATAGAGTGCGTTCACGCTTTTCTTGACTTGATCTATTGCCTTTTCTATATCTTCCGAAGATAAGAATTCCTCGCTCATGTCGATGAATGCAATTCCATCATCGATTGTTGCTCCAATGAGTCTGGTGCCGTCTGGAATGTATGATATGAGTCCTTCCAGGACAACACTTCTGGAAGGCGTATCAACAAGGGCCTCGAGCATCTGATGCAGGTCATCGCTTGGCCTTTCTCGCACGACAACGTCTTTCATCTTGCTTCCATATGGCGTGTAGTAGCAGAGTGAGAAAGTCCTCGTCTCTGCCATGAGTTCCCTTTTTGTGTATTCATCCATCCTCTCTACATATCTTCCTTCTTCGAGATTCTTCTTGATGCTGGGACCAAAAAAGAAGATCAGCGCAAAGAGGAATATGGCATATAGTATGAATGCAACTACCGTTGGAAGTATGTTTTTCCGACTCATCATCTCTCCTTTCTTCTTAAGACTTTACCACAAAAGAAAGGAGTATACCCACACCTATACACCTTGTTCTAATCTCCTTTACTCTGATTTACTGCAATTGTAGAATAGAGATGTTATGACGGAAGAGAAAGGCATTCCCGCATCATCTGGCTATGCAGTTGCCAAAGCGTATGTGTACAGGCACGATGCAGTTAGCGTAATACATGAAAAGATAGCAGCAGGGGAAAGGGAGAAGGAAATGAAGAGGCTGGATGACGCTCTGGCCTCCGCTTCATCATATATTTCCTCCCTCATTTCTTCTGCCATAGGGGAAAGTGAGAGGGCCCTCTACTCAGTAGAGTTGCTGATGCTCTCTGATCCGGAATACATCAAGGCGATCAAGAATCTGATAGATTCCTCTTTCTACCCGGCAGAATGGGCAGTCGAAAGTGCTACAGCAACTTTCGTCGACGCTTTGGAAAAACTTTCCGATGAGTACATGAAGGAAAGAGCTGTCGAGATAAAGGACATCGCTAATCTGCTTTTGGAGCTTCTGAACGGAAAGTCAAGAAAGGGGATAAAGCTAGAGGAGGACTCCATCCTGATCGCGGATTACCTCCTTACAAGCGAATTCCTTTCAATCGAAGGTTATCCCTATCTCAAGGGACTTGTTCTCGACGTTGGAGGGAAGACAAGTCATGTCTCGATTCTCGCCAGGAACAGAGGCATTCCCGCTGTCGTCGGGATAAAGAACTTCGCGCAGGGTGTCCAGGATGGAATTCTCGTTGCAATCGATGGGAGTTCTGGTGCGGTTATCGTGGATCCGTCGAGAAAGGTCATCTACCAGATGATGGATCAGAAGATAAAGGACGAGGAGAAGGAAAAAAGACTTTATCAGACAGTAAAAGGACCATCGGTGACCAAGGATGGCAAGAGGATCCTCCTGAAGACTAACGTTGAAGGTCTTGACGGAATAGAGCCGACAGTCAGTGCCGCTGCAGAAGGAATAGGATTGTTCAGGACAGAATTCCTCGTGCTTGAGAAGGGCTTTTCATCAAGTGATGACAGGGAGTTCGTGTACGAAGAGACCGCACGATTGATGAAAGATAAGGGCAAAGTCACGTTCCGTACTCTGGACATCGGGGGTGACAAGATAGTGAAGGATTCCAATTCCTTCGAGCAGAACCCGATACTTGGCTGGAGGGCAATAAGGTTCTCCCTTTCGCATAAAGAGATCTTCCTGAACCAGATAAAGAGAATACTCAAGGCTTCGAAGTACAAGAATGTGAGGATCATGTTTCCTCTCATATCCTCCATTGACGAACTTGATGAAGCACTTTCTGTCCTTCAGGAAGCCAGAAGGGAGCTTGATGAAGAGGGTGTAGAGTACGACAGAGACATTGAGGTCGGGACGATGATAGAAGTTCCATCTGCCGCGATAACATGCGATCTTATATTGGAGAAAGTTGATTTCATCTCGGTTGGAACAAATGACCTGATACAATATACGCTCGCTGTCGACAGAGGAAATGAGAAAGTCAGTTATCTCTATCAGCCTATGCATCCCGCGATCCTTCGCCTTCTGAACTATGTAGTCAGGACTTGTCATGAGAAGGGCAAGATCGCTTCTATCTGCGGGGAGATGGCGGGAGACGAGAAGTATCTTCCTCTCCTGGTGGGCCTTGGCTTTGATGAGCTGTCGGTATCTCCTCCGCGCATTCTCCCGATCCGGGCAGAACTGAGAAAGCTTTCAAGTGATGATTGTCGCACTCTTTTAAATGAAGTACTCTCAATGTCTAGCCACAAGGAGATTGAAAAACGACTTAAGGAATTCCGTGATGAGAGAAGAACTGGAGATAAGGAATAAGGCAGACATTGATGATCGCTATCCGATAATAAGCATTATCGGGAGACCTAACGTAGGAAAATCGACGCTTTTTAACCGTTTTCTCGGAAAGCGTGTCGCGATTACAGATCCTACAAGCGGGGTCACCAGAGATCCGATTCCGAAGAAATATCTTCTTGGAAATAATCCTGTGACACTTGTAGATTCAGGTGGAGTCAAGGTTGACATGGAGGGACTTGACTACAAAGTCAGCGAGAAATCCCTCTCGCTGTGCCCTGTCAGCTCTCTGATATTGCTTGTCATGGACGCAACGGAAGTGACGGGAGAAGACATGATGCTCCTAGAGCATCTCCGTCCGTATTCGGACAAGCTCATACTCGTGGTCAACAAGATCGACGATGAGACAAGGAGGGATCTTCTCTGGCATTTTTACAGCTATGGCTATCAGAGGGTTGTTGGAATCTCTGCAGCCCAGTGCCTCGGCTTTGAGGAACTTGAGGAGACGATGATGGGAATGCTTTCCCTGGAAGAGCAGGAAGAAGAGCCAGAAGAAGGGGAGAGCCTCAAGATTGCGATTCTCGGAAAGCCGAATACGGGAAAGAGTACGCTGATGAACGTTCTTACCGGCCGTGACATCTCGATTGTCAGTGATATCGCAGGTACGACCCGTGATGTCATGGAGGGTTCATTTGAATACAAGGGCAATGACTTCACACTCCTTGATACTGCGGGAATAAGACGCAAGAGCAAAGTCGAAGAGGCTGTCGAGTACTATTCTGTGAACAGGGCGATCAAGACTATCGAGGAGGCTTCTGTAGTCTTTCTCATGATAGATGCCAAGGAAGGTCTTGCCGATCAGGACAAGAAGATAGCAGAACTGATTGTCCGCGAAGGCAAGGGAATCATTCTTGTCATGAACAAGATCGACCTCCTTTCCGGGATACATAACGAAGAGAAGGCGATTGAGGACAGGATCAGGTTTCTTTTCCCTGTCTTGTCATTCGCTCCTGTAGTCTTCATAAGTGCAAAGAACAAGAAGGGGATAACACGTCTCCTGGATACTGCAATAAAGCTCAGCAGGGAGCTTGAGACGAGGGTTGATACGAGCGTGTTCAATGATGCTTTGAAAGCTTGGACAAGCAAGGTCGAGCCGCCGAGAGGAAAAGAAGGTCATTATAAAGTCCTTTACGGCACACAGGTCTCATCTTCTCCTGTTCGTTTCCTGCTCTTTGTAAATCGCATCAAAGGTTTTCCAGATGCCTATATCTCATACATCAAGAACATGATCAGGGAGGATTTCGGCTTTGCTGATATCCCCGTGGAGATAAGTCTTCGAGAGCGCAGGCGTAATCCGTCCTTGTACCAGAACGGGAATAACAAAGAAGAAGTAGAAGTAAAGAAGATAATCAACGAGAACAAGGACAGGAAGAAAGGGCTGAGCAAAGGAAAACGAGGGGGCGTCGGAAACAAGGCGAAGATCAGCCGGCAGAGAGAGAAGGCAAAGAAGATAGTGAAGGAAAAGAAGACGAGGAAGAGCTGATGGGGTATTTGAAGGATAATGGAATAGAGGCAGTATGCTTTGACATCGATGGGACGCTATATCCCAAATGGCAGACAAACGTCCGTCTGGTCATTGCTGCTATGCCGAACCCTTTTTTCTCTTTCTCGTACCTCAGGATGCGTACACGTCTCAGAGAAAAGAACGGTTACGATGGCGGAGAAGAGTCTGGAAGAAAAGGCTTCTTGGAAAAAGAGTGCATCGATCTCTACGGGAAAAGCGATGATGCGCATCTGGAGAAACTTGAGAGAAAGGAAAGGAAAGTATTCTACGACCGCTGGGATTTTCTATTCAGGTCGATAACTCCATTTCCCCATGTCAGGGAGAGCCTTTTGGCGATAAAGAAAGAAGCGAGGATTGCGTTCCTTTCGGATTTCCCTATCGGTGTGAAACTCGATGCCCTTGGTGTGACTGACATACCTGAATTTGCGGTTTCCACAGAGGATATAGGGGCTCTCAAGCCATCACGTGTTCCTTTTCTTTATCTATCTAGGCTATTAGGGGTTGAAAATGATAGAATACTCTATGTCGGGGACAGTGAGCGCAAGGATGTACTTGGCGCAAAGAACGTAGGGATGCATACCCTCCTTATTTCCAGAAGGAAGAAGGAGAGCAACGCAGACTTGGTAGTCTCGTCGTACAAAGAGATGTGCCGCTTCCTTCTCTAAGGGGATGAAATATGAGTGTTGAGCTGTTCGTTTCGATTTTGCTTTTCTTCGTCGCGATATTCATCTTCTTCGTTGTCCGTGCTTCGGATATGAAGAAACGGTCGTTGCAGAATGTGCAGAGTCTCATCAAGAGATTCAGGAACGAATCTGCCGCAACACAACAGCAGCTGGTCGAATCGACTCAGTCATGCATAGATAAAGTGGAAGACCTTCTTGGCAGGGCAGAGCGCACTGGAGACATGATCAACTCCCTTTTTGTCAGCCTCGATGCACACTCGAAGGACCTTACGGCGCTGGAAGGTGTCTGCGTGAACTACAAGAGGGCCCTTGAGAAGCTCCGTGTCCAGACAGAGCAGGCTGAATCAAGGATTTCTGTCGTGCGAGAAGAAGTCCACAAGGCCGAGATGATCAATGACAACATCAAGACCTTCAAGAACGATATAGAACTGATTTCCCGAGATATCGATGATAAGAAGACAGAGTTCGTAAATCTAATTACAGCCACATCTGAAAGCCTCAAGAAGCAAGCGGAGAGCGAGCTTGAGGAAAATAGCAAGGCGCTCGAGGCATTTTCAGATGCCATAGTGAAGGAAAGAGAGTCTTTCGTCGCTTTCATAAGCGAAGAGCGTGATGCGCTGAAAAGCGAGAGCGAGAGACAGCTGGAAGTTTCTAAAGAGCTTGAGAATCGTCTGACTTCTGTGGATGAGAGATCGAATGAGCTTGTCTTGAAGGCGGAAGAGAATCTGGAGAAACTCCGTCAGGCGTTCGAGAATTATTACGCTGAGATGGAACAGCGAATCGAGGAGACGAAAGAGAGCGTGAAGGGGAGCTTCAATGCTATGAAAGAAAGCATTGAAAGTTCTTCATCATTTCTGGAAATGCGCAGGAGTGACATTGAGAAGAGCCTGGAGGAGAAGAGCGATGAGCTTGCGTCTTCTTTTGACAAGAAGCTTTCCCTTTCTGAGGAAAAGCTCAGTGATAAGGAGAAGGAGCTTTCAGAGCTTCTGCTTGTCCGTTCTGAAGAGATCAAGAATAGCTTCTCCGATTATATCCCGAGCATATCTGAAGCGCGTGACAATGCTATAGCAGAGGCAAAGACTGCATTTGAGAATGACATCGCATCTTTGCGCGATCAGACAGAAGCATTGATAAATGATCTTGATACAAAACTCCGGGATAGCATCTCCCAGCTTGAGAATGCAGAGCGCAATATTTCTTCTTCCATTGCACTGGCGAGCCAGACCGGGGTGAAGAAGGTCGGTGAGGCATCTTCCAGACTGAAAGATCTTGAAGTGAAGATAAGTACAGCCGAATCTGTCCTTTCTTCCCTGCAGGAGAGGATCACAAATACAAGGGAAGAGATCTACAACAATCATCAGAGTCCCAGAAAGGAAGAGAAGGAGAACGAGAAGATAAGCACTATCTCGATTGGAGAGGAGGGCATATCAAAAGAAAAGGAAGAGATGTTCTCCTCTTTCCCGGATGATATCATCCTGGGAGATGAAGAAGAGATAGACCTCTCTGATGATGACTGATTAACTTGACGCTCTTTCTTTCTCCTTATTACCTTCTGTTTGCGACGTTACGTCAAAAATAACTCAAAACGAAGGTTTGTTATGGAAAATACCGAAGATAAGAAGAAGGAAGAAGAGATTGCGGATGAAGCTATCCAGACTGCAGAGGATGAATGTTCCCTTGAACAGCAGGAGGAAGAGAATCTTGAGGCTGAGGAGAATGAGCTTTCTCTGAAGATCAAAGCTTTGGAGGATGAGGTCAAGGGACTCAAGGACGAACTTCTCAGAAAAGCCGCAGATACAGAAAACTATCGCAAGAGGCTCCTGAAGGACAAGGAGAATGCTGTAAAGTATGCGAATGAGTCGCTTCTCAAGGATCTTCTGGATCCGATAGACAACTTCTCAAGGGCTATTGAAGCGGCAAAGAAGACAAGTGATTTCGAATCTCTCCGTTCAGGAGTGGAGATGACAGAGAATCAGATTCTGTCGATGCTCAAGAACAACTGGGGTCTTGAGAGGATAGACTCAGATGGAAAGCCATTTGACCCTGAGTGCATGGAAGCCTATCAGGCGGAAGAGGTCGAGGGACTTGATAAGGAGACTGTCATTGCGGTCTTCCAGGAAGGGTATCGCCTCAATGGAAAGGTGATACGTACGAGTAAAGTCAAAGTGGGCAAGCCCAAAGCTTGACGAAATATAGCAGTATTATTATTTTCGTTTTGTGCCCGGAAAGGGGCAGTAATTCAAGTAAATAGAATCATTCAGGAGTGTATAGAAAATGGGAAAGATTATAGGTATAGATTTGGGAACAACCAACAGCTGCGTATCTGTAATGGAGAACAACGAGCCAATGGTTATTCCAAACAGCGAGGGTGACAGAACCACCCCATCTGTAGTCGGATTCAGCAAGACTGACAGGCTTGTTGGAAAGCCTGCAAAGAACCAGATGGTCACGAATCCGGAAAACACTGTTTATTCGATCAAGAGATTCATGGGAAGGAAATTCAACGAAGTTTCCCAGGAGATCTCTATGGTTCCATATAAAGTTGTATCTGCCGCTGGCAATGAGGTTAGGGTGGATATCAACGGAACATTGTATTCTCCTCAGGAGATCAGCGCAGTGATTCTCCAGAAGATGAAGAAGACTGCGGAGGATTACCTCGGAGAGACTGTCAGCGAGGCTGTCATCACAGTTCCTGCTTACTTCAACGACTCACAGCGTCAGGCTACCAAGGATGCGGGAAGGATCGCAGGTCTTGATGTCAAGAGAATCGTCAACGAGCCTACAGCCGCAGCACTGGCATATGGTTTTGGAAAGGATAAGTCCAAGGATGAGACTATCGCAGTATATGACCTCGGCGGAGGTACTTTCGATATCTCCATCCTCGAGCTCGGCGATGGTGTTTTCGAAGTGAAGAGCACAAATGGTGATACCCACCTCGGAGGTGATAACTTCGATCAGGTGATCATCGATTGGCTTATCGCAGACTTCAAGGGCAAGAATGGAATCGACCTTTCCAATGACAAGATGGCCCTCCAGAGGCTCAAGGAAGCTGCTGAGCAGGCAAAGATCACACTTTCAAGCTCAACAACTACTACCATCAACCTCCCGTTCATCACAGCAAATCAGAACGGACCTCTGCACCTTACTGCAGAGCTCACAAGGGCTAAGTTCGAGCAGATGATCGCTCCTCTTGTGGAGAGGACAAAGACTCCTTGCCTCAACGCACTGAGGGATGCGGGACTTTCCGCAAATGAGATCGATGAAGTCATTCTCGTAGGCGGATCCAGCAGAATTCCTTGCGTACAGACACTTGTAAAGGATCTTTTCGGAAAGGAGCCACATAAGGGCGTCAATCCTGATGAGGTTGTTGCCATGGGTGCTGCAATCCAGGGTGGAATCCTCAAGGGCGATGTCAAGGATGTCCTTCTTCTCGATGTCACACCTCTTTCACTCGGAATAGAGACACTCGGTGGAGTCATGACAAAGCTCATCGACAGGAATACTACAATTCCTACCAAGAAGAGCCAGATCTTCAGTACTGCTGCAGATAATCAGACAGCTGTCTCGATCCATGTCCTGCAGGGAGAGAGGGAACTGGCAAGCCAGAACAGGACGCTCGGAAACTTCGATCTCGTCGGCATTGCCCCAGCTCCGCGTGGAGTACCTCAGATTGAGGTTACCTTCGATATCGATGCTAACGGCATTGTCCACGTATCTGCAAAGGACCTTGGAACAGGAAAAGAGCAGAGGATCGAGATCCAGTCCTCAAGCGGTCTTTCAGAAGAAGAGATCAACAAGATGGTCAAGGAAGCTGAGAGCCATGCAGAAGAGGACAAGAAGGCACGTGAGGCAATTGAGGCAAGGAACACAGCTGAGAGCGTGATCTACCAGACAGAGAAGGCTCTCAAGGATTATGGTGACAAAGTGAGTGAGGCAGAGAGAAGCTCGATCCAGAGTGCTGTTGATTCACTCAAGAATGTACTTGCTGACAAGAATGCGAGCGCAGATGCGATCAAGAGTGAGATCGACAAGGTCCAGCAGGCTTCAATGCAGCTGGGACAGAAGATCTATGAGGCATCCAAGGCTCAGGCAGATGCAAGTGCTAATGGATCTGCCAATGGCGGAAATGCTGGTTCCTCTTCCTCCTCATCTTCTGATGACGGAAGCATGGATGCGACTTACGAGGAAGTGAAGTAAGAGGAAAAAGCAAATCAGAATTTTGGGGAGACAGCATGCAAGTCATGCTGTTTCTCTTGTCATAGGGTAGGCAAAGAGAATGGCGAAACGTGATTATTATGAAGTCTTGGGTGTTCCCAAGAACGCATCTCAGGATGAGATCAAGAAGGCATATCGTAAAATAGCGAAAGACTGCCATCCTGATACTCATCAGGGAGATAAAGCTGCGGAAGAGAGATTCAAGGAGGCAAGCGAAGCCTATGAAGTCCTCATAGATCCGCAGAAGAGATCATATTACGATCAGTTCGGCTTCTCTGGTCCTGCAGGTGGAGCGGAAGGTGCTTCCGCGGGAGCATCCTTCCACGATTTTTCAGATATCTTCGGAGGAGATTTCTCCGACATATTCGGAAGCTTCTTCGGTGGTGGCGGACGTGCAAGATCTGGCATGCGGGGGACTCCAGGACAGTCTCTCAGGTATGATCTCACCATAGATTTCTCTGAGGCAGTTCACGGTGTGAAAAAAGAGATTTCCTTCTCTCACAATGTGAAGTGTTCTGCGTGTAACGGAGTAGGTGGAAGCGGAAAGCGTACATGTCCGACCTGTGGAGGGACTGGACGGATCCAGAGGGGAAGCGGATTATTCAGCATCGCCCAGACTTGTCCGTCATGTCATGGTTCAGGCTTTATCTTTGATGCTCCTTGTGCGACCTGCCATGGAAAGGGAATTGAGAGGAAGAGCGAAAGGCTTGTTGTCAACATCCCCGCAGGCGTCGACACTGGTGCCAGGCTTACACTCAGAGGAAAGGGAGATGCGGGAGAAAACGGCGGACAGGATGGAGATCTCATAGTCTTCATTACAGTGCGTGATGACAAGTATTTCTATCGTGATGGAAAAGATGTATATCTTCAGATTCCTATCTCGGTTGCACAGGCGGCCCTCGGGGCAGATATCTTTGTTCCTACGATCGATGGCGGACAGATAAAGATTACAATTCCGCCAAACACTGAATCAGGAAGGCTTCTCAGGGTAAAGGGAAAGGGTTTTCCTGTCATCAACTCATCGGATCATGGCAATATGTATGTCCGTATACATGTAGAGACTCCAAAACACCTTTCTCTCAAGGCGAGAAAGATCCTCAAGGACCTTGCCGCAGAGATAGGGGAGAGCGATCATCCGACTCCGATGGATTATGACGTCTGATGAGACATAGGATCTGTCGAAAAAAGCATCTAATAATTCCAGAGCAGGACAGAAGTCCTGCTCTTTGCATCAGAAAGAAGGATCAATAATACTTTCCAGTCAATAATTTGTTCGGTGAATGGATCTGTTATGGAAATATTTCTCTTTCCATTCAGGATCCTTTTCCTTTCCATATTCAGAAATCTGGCAGTCATGGAAGAGATCATCAGCGATTTCCATGATAATGTCCTTCAATTCCAGGTTCCTGACCCATTTTTCAGGAATTCCGGATAACCCTAGGTACGCACCAACGATATTCCCTGTGATGGCACCTGTCGAATCACTGTCTCCGTCATGGTTTACGGCGGTTGTCACCGCCATTGTGAAATCGTCGCTATACCGTAGAGAACAGAAGATAGCTATTGCAAGTGCTTCTTCCGCTACCCATCCTTCTCCAAGTATTCTGATGGCTTCTGTATCGCCGATCTTCCTGTCATATGCAAGGTCTGCTGCATTCCTGATCAAGTTGAGAAAGTAATCGGTATATTTGCCATCATGATATTGTCTGGCAATTGCACTTCTCATCGCGGCAGTTGCCTCATCGATTGAGCATCCGTGATGTGTGACCAGTGCGATGATATGTGTCAGTGCGGCTGCAGGAATATACCCGAGAGGATGCCCGTGTGTAAGCGCTGCAACTTCTGCTCCTATGTAATCTGCGTGATCTAGATCAAGGTGTCTTCCGTAGTAAAGGCCGACAGGTGCGACTCTCATAACACCACCGCAGCCTTTGCTGTCGTTGATTGGGTTTTCAATCGTTCCAGAATCTTCAGATGCAAGCACACTGAGGCATGTATTTCCTGGCGCTCGTCTGGAAAACAGTTCTGGCACGTCATCGAGCCACGTGTAATGATGTCCGGCGAGTGGATAATCTTCCGTCTGTGTTCTATACCAGTCTTTGTAGCTGTACCATACATAATCCCAAGGATCTGCAGAAATGCCGCGCATGCTTGCACGTGTTATGCCTAACAGCAGACCTGTGGCTGTGAATAGTGTCATCTGTGTGTCATCAGAGATCTCCGCAATGCCATCTTTCAGATCATATGTAACTATGCCATGCGTCCCATATTTATTTCTGATTGAAGTAAGACTCAAGAATTCCACAGGATATCCTAATGCATCTCCTGCCGCACCCCCGATAAGGCATCCTCTGTACCTGTCAATTAGATCCATGACCTGATTATACTGCATGCTTTGGGAATGCATGAGCTTCTATACAATTGGATTTCAGTTTCTGGTGCCAGAAAATATTCTTGGAGTAACTACCAAAAAATTCATCCGGCTTTGAATAACAGGTTATGGCCTCTCCCGACAACAGAGAATTGCAATAGAGGTTCTCTTAGTACATGAACAATCACTGAAAGAATAATTTTTCAAAGGAAGAGGTTTTAGTTGACAAATATCTACCGGGTGGGGGTAGGTTATTAGTAACTAATTCAGGAGGAGATAAGCAATGAAAAAGATTCTTATTGCTCTTATTTCACTTTGTGTAATTTTCGGTTTTGTCGCTTGTGATAACTCTGGATCAACTCCAGCTGAGTCAGCTGTTGCAAAGGCTGGCGATGATACTATTGACATCACTATTTTCTCAGACACAACAAAGGTCTCTGATTTTCAGAGTGATGTAGTCATTTATGAAGATGGAAGCGTTGATGGAACATTTGATTATGCAACACTCGAGAAATGGGGAGTTCCAGGAGAAACTGCTGGTTACTATGTTTGCGTAGTATTTGATGTTCCGGAAGGAGCTGCTGTAAAAGTCGTAGGTGATGGTGAAAAGAGCGCTGTTGATGATGAATGGGTGCTTTTCCTTGATGCAGATCCGGAAGAAGCTAAGAAAAGTACTTTCAAAGTATCATATACTCCTGTAGATGGCGAGGAAACAGATTTGATCACGCTTTCTTTTGCTGAGAGTACATTCAATCCGGTAGAATAATCTGACATTCTTCTAGTCATGAGAGGTACCTCTTTCTTTTTAAGAGAGTACACTGATGAAAACAGATCTCAAGCGACACTGGGTATCCGCAGAAAAGAGAAAAGAATGTCTGAAGTATTTTGAGGAAGGGTGTGGATACAAGAAGACAGCAACTCTTACTGGCCTCAATGCATATACAGTCAGGGAATACAGGAGACGATATATCTCCGGAGATATCAAATGGGCCTACCGGTTTTCTGATGAAATGGAAAAGTCTAACAGATGAGGGTTCTTAGTTTTTATCTGTTCGATTTGATAGTTTTAGTAAAAATTGTTTTTCTTATATGTTGTATGAAATAATCATCATCAAGTCTTTCTTAAATCCGAGAATTTATTACTTAGAGAGAAGACTCTAGCTTGAGAAAGACACTTCTTCGAAGAATTTCAGTTGACAAAAATCTACCGGGGGGGGGTAGCCTATTATTAACTGATTCAGAAGGAGAAACAGAAATGAAGAAAATAGCTATTGCTCTTCTTTCTCTGCTTGTGCTGTTTGCATTCAGCGCATGTAACAATGAGACAAATTCTAGTTATTCCATCACGAACTTTGACGACCTTGTTGCGTTTGCAAGTGGCGAGCATGGAACACTTGGTGTTATCGATGCAGAAGAACCTATTGCCCTCGCATCACAGGTTGTTCTTTCGGATGGCCTTACTCTTGACGGTAATGAAAAGACACTCACAATTGTGACACCGACTACTGGAACAAGCGCATCTGACAAAGCCGCTCTTCTTGTCACTGGCGATAATGTGAGAATCGAGAATCTCACAGTTGAAGGCGAAAGAACTGGTAATAAAGCGGCAAATGAATGGAACGAAGGTGAATACGGAATCAAGATCTATGATTCCACAGGTGTTGTTCTCGATAACGTGACAGTAAAAGGCATGCAGGCAGGCGTACAGGTCAATGGTTCTTCTGTGACAATGAATGGAACAATCACTGTCGGAGAGAATATCTGGGGCGGAATCGAAGTGAGCAAAGGATCAGCTGCTGGTCTTGATGCATCTTCTTTGACAGTCAATGGAACAATCGAGAGCTCCAATACTGAAGTTCCCGCTCTTTGGATTGATGGAAGAGAAGATGGCAATACCGTAACAGGAAGTGGTGTAGACGTTTTGACAAAGATTGATGCTCCTACTGGATACACAAATCAGACTTGGTATCTTACAACAGAGCAGAATCCAGGAAGTGGAAGTTGGCCAACGACAACTATAGAAGGCTAATTTTTCAAATCAAGTCACTTTAAGGAGGTGCCATATGGTGCCTCCTTTGTCAAATCAGACTAGAAGGTGAATAGAAGCTTGAAGAGAGAATGGATACCAAACGAGAAACGTAAAGAATGTCTGAAGTATTTCGAAGAAGGGTGTGGGTATAAGAAGACAGCAACTCTTACTGGCCTCAATGCATATACAGTCAGAGAATACAGGAGAAGATACCTTGCTGGAGATACGATGTGGGCTTTCCGATTTTCCGATGAATGGAAAAGAAATTGAAAGCTATCACTTTTTGTTTCCAGCTTAGTGAAATGTTTCATTTCCTTCTTTTACCGTTTTCATTGTAAATTCCAAACATGGAAAATATCAGAGGAAAACTTGGTTTTGGATGTATGCGTCTTCCTCTTACTGGAAGTGGAGTTGTTGACAGGAATGTAATGCAGAAGATGGTGGATTACTTCCTTGCAAATGGATTCAACTATTTTGATACAGCTCATGGGTATCTTGGAGGGGAGAGTGAAAAGGCACTGAAGGATACACTGACATCAAAGTACCCACGGGACCAATATATACTTACAAACAAGCTCTCCACACACTTCTTCAATAAAAGAGAGGAGATCCTGCCCTTATTCGATAAGCAGCTTGAAGCATGCGGAGTCTCATATTTTGATTTCTATCTAATGCACGCACAGGACGAAAGAATATACGAGAAGTTCAAGAAGACTGGCGCATATGAAGTCGCCCTTGGTTTGAAGAAAGAAGGTAAGATAAAACATTTAGGCATATCTTTCCATGACAAGGCGGATGTTCTTGAGAAGATCCTGAAAGAGAATCCTGAGATTGAGGTGGTCCAGATACAGCTGAATTATGTGGACTACGAGGACCCTGTAGTGGAGAGCAGGAAGGTTTCTGAAGTTGCTTTGAAGTATGAAAAGCCTATTATCGTAATGGAACCTGTAAAGGGCGGAAACCTTTCATCCCTTCCTTTGGATGCATCAAGAGTGTTTGATAGACTTTCACCACGCATGAGTAATGCAAGCTATGCAATCAGGTTTGCGTCAAGCGTTCCCGGAGTGATGATGGTCCTTTCTGGCATGAGTACATTGGATGAGATGAAAGACAATGTTAGTTACATGAAGGACTTCAGACCTCTTGATAGCAAAGAGAGAATGGCTATTGCTGAGGTCTGCAAGATCTTTGAAGCCAAACATATGATACCTTGTACTTCTTGTCATTACTGTGTTCTGGAAAATGATTGCCCGAAGAAGATAAAGATTCCAGAGATCTTCTCCTGTTACAACAAGAAGAAGATTTTTCACAATTGGAATGATGACTATTACTACAACAATGTGCTCGTCCGGGACGGAGGAAAGGCCTCAAGCTGCCTCAAGTGCGGAAAGTGCGAGAAAGTATGTCCCCAGCATCTTCCGATAAGATCGCTTCTGGAAGATGTTGCTTCTGAGTTTGAGAAGTAGAATCCATACATTTGATTCTCTTGTCGTTTTTCTGTAGTCTTTTCTCCGGAGGAGACTATGGGCGAACGCATTTACGGTTACCACGCAATTGAAGAAGGGCTTAAGAAAGCAAGAAGCGGAAGTACTTTGTACGTTGAAAGGGGAGGAAGTGAGAGGCTGAGAAGGCTTATCTTCCAGGCTGAATGTACAGGCAAGGTGGCTGTGAAGAAGGTCTCGAGAGAAGAACTTGAGAAGATGTGCCCTGGGGTTGATCTTCGCGGTGCCCTTCTTGATCTGGGAGGTCCCCGTACTGGTGCATCCAGACTGATAGAGCGTTCTGTCGATGAGTTCCTTTCTTCCCTGAAGGAAGAAGACGGTGCGCTGGTCCTGATCCTCGACGGAATTACAGATCCTCATAATCTTGGTGCGATCCTCCGTTCTGCAGACCAGTTCAGTGTTGATCTTGTGATTATCCCTGAAAGAAGAAGTGTTCAGGCGAATGAGACAGTGATCAAAGTATCAAGCGGGAGCGCACAATATGTCCCTCTTTCCGTGTCGACAAATCTCTCCCGGGAGATCGAGAAGCTGAAAGCAAATGGCTTCTGGGTCTATGCTGCGGATATGGATGGCGAGAGAAGTTATGGCCTCGAGTTCTCGCATCGTACTGTACTTGTGATGGGAAGCGAGGGAAAAGGAATCTCTCCTCTTATCAGGAAGAACTCGGACTATGTCGTGTCTATTCCGATGAGTGGACACATTGATAGTCTCAATGTGTCCGTGGCAACGGGAATCCTGTTGTACGAATTCCGCTCAAAGGAACGTTAGGTCTTTCCGTCATCAGGTTCTTCCTTGTTCTCCTTGAAGAACCTGTTGCCGATGTCGTTGCGGTACCATCCTCCATCGATCCTGATGCTCTTTATCATCTCATAGGCTTTCTTATTCGCGCTCTCAAGGCTGTCTGAAAGTCCGACAACGGTTATGTTCCTTCCTCCTGTTGTCACGGCCTTCCCGTCCTTCATATCGACAGCGCCAACAAATATCTCTGCATAATCCTTGATCTTGTTTCTCTTGAGGACTGTGAGGCCCCTTACTTCCCGTCCTATGACAGGCTTGAGTGGATAGCCTTCACTTGCGAGGACAACAGCGACAGAGAAATCATTGCTCGTCTCGAGCTTCATCGATGAGATCCTGTTTTCCTTCATCGCTTCGACTATTTCAAGAAAATCGTTCTTGATGAGAGGAATGAAAGCCTGTGCGGCTGGGTCGTTGAACCTTACATGATAGTCGACGAGTACTGGTTCCCCCTCTTTGCTGATGATTATCGAGAAGGTGAGGACTCCTTTGTATGATAGTTCTTCAACCTGCATGCCATATAAAGTTGGCTTTATTATCCGTTCCTCAATCTTTTCCATCATTTCCTGCCTGAGCGGTACAGGGCAGACGGCGCCCATTCCTCCTGTCGGTGTGTTGTCGCCTTTGTTCTTCTCTGTATACTCACTGAGGACAGGTAGCATCATATAGCCTTTGTCATCGAGGAATATGGTGGCTGTTATCGGAAGGCCTGGAATGTACTCTTCAAGAAGCACAGGACCTCTTTTCATAAGTTCCTGGGCATATCTTATGAGACTTTCTGTATCGTTTGAACGCAGGACTTCCCTTGATGGAGAGATGTTGTTGCTCTTTACGATGAATTCTTCTCCGTTATGTCTCTCGAGGTATTTCCTTAGCTTGAGAATATCTCCAAACAGGCTGCGCCTTGGGGTAGTGATGTTGTGTCGTTCTGAAAAATCTCGGGCGAATGCCTTGTCATCTTCGAGTTTTATGGCTTTTGTGGGAGCTCCGAATGTGCTTATGCCTTTTTCATTGAGATATGCGATGACGCCAGTAGTCAAGGGAGCCTCTGTCCCGATGACGACAAGATCGATGCCATATGCAAGCACAGCCTTATAGACATCTTCCTTGCTTGAAGGATCGATGTCGTCGAGGCGGAAAGCGTAATCACTGGTCGCGAGATTTCCTCGTGACATATATAGTCCGGAGATGAACTTACTTTTGCTCAGCCACCAAGCCAGTGCGTGGTCCTTTGCTCCGGAACCAAGAACAAGAACCTTCATAAATCAAACCTCTCAGATAGAAAGCTAACATATGGGATTTTCCAATTCAACAAAATTAGTTGCAAAGAGTACGCAAGGCATCTTCGTATTCCTTGTAGCTTTCTGCGTGTGAAATCTTCTCTTTGACAGCCTTCGCCCCGTCAAGTCCTTTTATATAGGCCATCATCGTCTTCCTCATCTGGTGAACCGCATATTCTTCTGAGAAGTATTTGATTGAGAGAGAAAGGTGCTCGAGAGCAACATTTATCTTCTCTTCCAGATCCGGAAGTACATATTCTCCCTTCTCTTCAAGTTCTTTCACCTCTCTGAATATGAACGGGTTTCCTATTGCGCCCCGCGCGATCATCACTCCGTCCATATCGTATTCATGAATGTATGAATATGCAGCTTCAGGAGAAAAGACGTCGCCTGATGCAAAAAGGAGTGGGCCTTTCCCTTTTTCAAACTCTCTTCGCATCTCATGGAACGCCTCTTTATGTGCAAAGCCCGAGTATCCTTCCTCTCTTGTTCTTGCATGCAATGTGAGTGCATATGCACCTGCTTTTGCCGCTTCTTCTGCGAAATTGAGAAAGTTGATCGAGCGTGAGTCCCAGCCGAGACGGAACTTTACTGAAATTGGCTTTTCTGTCTCCTCCTTGAGGGCCATGACCATCTTTCCGATCATCTTCTCGTTCTTCATCAGCGCAGAACCTGACCCGTCCTTCACGACTTTGGGCACCGGACAACCCGCATTTATATCGAATGCATTTGCATCCAGAGAACGCAATGCGCTTCCTGCCCGCTTTATGCTTTCGTCATCAGGGGCGAATATCTGGATCACAAGGTTCTTCTCACCCTCATAGGGCTCAGCGAGGGCAAGTGTCTTTTCTCCCATCCTGTATAGCCCTTCTGTGGATATCATTTCTGAAACTGCGCCATCTGATGAGAAGTGTGAAGTTATTTCCCTGAATGCCTTGTCTGTATAGCCTGCAAGAGGTGCCAGTATGTACATAGAAAGGAAATTTAGCACATCGTGGCAAGTATTGCCAAACAAATAGACCCATGTTAACTTTTCCCTTGATGAATGAAAGGGAAAAAGAGCCTGATCTGGCCTATATATATGTAATTAGCAATCCCAGCTACAACGATATCTGCCTGTCAGCATGGGACAGTATTCTTTACCCGGGAACGCCTGTTG
The DNA here is from genome assembly GCA_949293335.1 of uncultured Spirochaetales bacterium. Lineage (GTDB taxonomy): Bacteria > Spirochaetota > Spirochaetia > Sphaerochaetales > Sphaerochaetaceae > Ornithospirochaeta. The sequence continues at coordinate 99,030 of CASFDA010000031.1, read as the reverse complement.
TCTACCAGACCAAATTTGGTCTGGATCTCGGAATAGTTCTCGGCCCGGCTCCGAAAAAAGGTGCAGGGTATTGCCCGGGGTGCACCGAAGTATGCGGTGCTGGGGCAGATCGGGAAAATGAGTTTCCTGAACCTGTGAAGATGGAAGTCGGGGAGATTGACTATATCGACCATCTTGCAACGCCGAAAGAGATGGCAAAGTATGAAAAAGAGAAGGCCCGTGAAGAGGCTGCTCTCAGAGTCTGCAGGGAGAAGGTACTAGAGAACAAGCTCGACATGAAGCTTGTGACTGCTCATTTTTTGCTTGCAGAGCCAAAGATAATATTCTTCTTCACAGCAGATAGCAGGGTGGACTTCAGGAATCTCGTCAAGGATCTTGGAGCAATATTCCACCTGAGGATAGAGCTGAGGCAGATAGGCGTTAGGGATGAGTCGAGACTGATCGGAGGCCTTTCTGTCTGTGGCAGGGATTACTGCTGTCACCTTTTCCAAAGTCAGATGGAACCAGTGACAATAAGGATGGCCAAGGAACAGAACCTCTCTCTGAGCAGCATGAAGATATCTGGTCCGTGCGGCCGTCTTCTCTGCTGTCTAAATTATGAATACGAATATTATCTGGAGGAGAAGGCATCATATCCTCCGGAGGGAACAAGGTTGAAACTCGGGCATGAACTCTGGAAAGTCAATGAGGTCAATATTCTCTCGCATAAGCTTTCTGTGCTCGGTAGTGAGGGGCGGAGCATGTACATTCCACTTTCCGAGGTGCGTTACGATGTAGAAAGCGGATACTGGCAGGTCTCTCAGGAGTTCCAGGATGAGATCCTGTCGTGAGAAAACGCTTATATTGACTAGGTTTAATCCTTTGTGGTAAGTTAATTGCTGTTGTCAAAAGAGGCATGATCTAAAGGCAACTTCTGACTAGAAAATCATTTGAGAAAATATTGTTTGGAGGAAAACGTGGCTAAGAAATCCGCTCAGAAGAGTGAAAAGAGGAATCAGGCACGAAGAATGATCAATCGTGCGGCAAAGAGCAAGGTCCGCACATCTATCAAGAAGTTTGAAGCAGCAGTGCTTTCATCGGATAAGAGTGCAGCCGAAGAGGCAATGAAGGAGAGTTTCAAGCTCCTTGACAGCGCAGCAGGAAAGGGAGTAATTCACCGCAATACAGCTGACAGAAAGAAGAGCAGGATGGCTCATTCCTTCAACAAGATGGCCTAAATCGATTCCAGGAGCAAAGACACTATGGAAGAGAAACTTACCAAGGCTGCGATTATTGAAAGCCTGCATAATAAGCTTGGCATGAACAGGACTGAGATTCACACCGTCATTGATGAGCTTTTTGAGGAAATAAAGGATGGGCTCAAGGATGACAGGGTCATAGAGCTCCGTGGATTCGGGACCTTTGAGGTCAGAACAAGAAAAGGCAGAGAGAAGGCTAGAAATCCTAAAACTGGTGAAGTTGTTGCGGTCGACAGGCATGGCGTTGCTATCTTCCGTCCAGGAAAGGAACTCAAGGAGTTCGTTTGGGATGTTCGCTCTCAGCGTGAAGAGTAATTTTGTTTTCTCAGGAGTCTTCAATTGAAAAACCTGAAAAAAAGAAGCCTCAGGACTGTTTGTTCTGAGGTTTTTACATTAATCATAACAGGCGTGGTCTATTCCCTTGCATTCCCGGGGTTCATCCTTGAGCATGGGATAGGGATCATTGCGTTCTTCGCATTCATTCCTGTATTTGTGGTCATCAGGAATACAAGCTGGAAACTGATTGCCCCCTATGGTTTTCTTTTCGGATTTGTTTTCTTTGTGATCTTCAATTACTGGCTCAAGACCTTCCATCCGTTCGCTATAGTCATAATGCCTTTCATCAAAGGGCTTGAGATGATCATTGTATTTCCTCTGCTGAAGCTCGCGGATTCCCTCTTCAGGAAGAAAGGCTACATAGTAGAGAGCATCATCTGGGTAAGTTACTCATACCTTTGCGAGCAGTGGTTTGCAGGATTCCCGTACGGCACTATATGTTACGCGGTCTATTCTTTCCTCCCATTTGTGCAGATTGCAGAGATCACTGGTGCATGGGGGATAGTGTTCCTTATGATCTTCCCTCAGGCATTCTTTGCACGATATCTGCATGATTACATCACGGGAGAGCACTATTCATTCCTCATTTACATCAGGAGGAATATGATAGAGTTCATCGTGTATATCCTTCTTCTGTCAGCGACGTTCATCTTCGGATTTGTCAGGCTCAGCCAGTGGCAGGACAAAGAACCAGACAGGTATTGGCGTGTTGCTACAGTCCAGCATAACCATGATTCATGGGAGGGGGGACTGCCTACATACAGGAGGAACTTCAACAACCTGAGACGCTATACGCTGGAAGCTATTGTAGAAGATCCTGATATCGTCGTATGGAGCGAGACAGCGTTCATCCCGTCAATCGACTGGAACACATATTTTGTCTATCCAGGAAATGAGGGACTCAGGGCACTTGTGAATGAGTTTGTGGATTTTGGCAATTCCCTTCCTGTTCCGCTTCTGACAGGAAATGCGGACGGTGAGCCAATAGATTATAATCAGGGACCGTATCTTGAAGACGGGACATTGAACAGGAACGACTACAATGCAGTCGTCCTCTTTGATGACGGAAGAATAGTTGAAAAGTACAGAAAGCAGCATCTTGTGCCTTTCACAGAACATTTCCCGTATGAGAAGCAGCTTCCATGGCTTTACAACATCCTCAAGAACAATGGTTATCATTGGTGGGTACAGGGAACAGAGCCTGTAGTGTTCGAGACAGATGGAGTCAAGTTCAGTACGCCTATCTGCTTTGAGGATGTTTTTGGAGTCATCTCTGCAGAGTTCGTCAAGGAAGGGGCAGACCTGATCATAAACATGACGAATGACAGCTGGTCTCAGAGCATTCCTGCAGAACGTCAGCATCAGGAGATAGCGACACTCAGGGCAATTGAGACGCGGAAATCAATGATAAGGGGCACAAATAGCGGAATTACATGTCTAGTGACCCCAGACGGAAGAGTGCATGATGAGATGGAACCCTTTACCATGGGGTACAACATTTATGATGTTCCTATCTACACGCACGAGAGCAATGAGAATACATTCTATGTCGAACATATAGATCTCTTCGGAAAGGCCGCTACATACATTTCACTTGCACTCCTTGCAGTTGGAGTATGCCTCCGCCTGGGAGAGATAAGAAGGAGAAAGTGATGACAAACGCATCGTTGATAATCATCGGGACGGAGCTTACCAGGGGAATAATTCAGGACAAGCATAGCCAGCTTGTCTCCAGAGAGCTCACGAACCTCGGCATACATATGAAAGGAAGTGTAGTGCTTCCCGATGACGGATCTGTGGAGCCAGTGCTTGAAAGCCTTGTGAAGGAAGACGGCATCATCATCGTCACAGGTGGCCTCGGACCTACTCAGGACGATCTCACTCGTACGATAATCGCAGAGACATTCGGAAAGAAGCTTGTGGAGGATCCAGAGTCAATCGAGTTTCTCAAGAGGAAGCTTGGAGAAAGATTCGGTGGTTCAAATATCAAGCAGGCTTATATTCCAGAAGGGTTTTCCACAATCCCGAATGAAAACGGGACAGCTCCGGGTTTTTATGGTGGAACTGACAAAGTGAAGGTGATTGCCCTTCCCGGACCGCCGCGTGAGATGGAGCCTATGTTCCATAGCTATGTGATTCCTCTTATCCGCAAGTGGCTTGATATCCCTGAAGAGGAGAGGGATGAGTATTCCTCATTCATCACAGGAGAATCGAGACTTGAGGACCTGTGCGAGAAGTACGGGCCTGGCCTTACCTGGGGTACCAGATTCCAGGATTACAGAATCAGTCTCTATGTCTCCGGCGGCAAGAAGGAAGAGAGGGATGAGGCCGTAAGGAAGATAATCGGAGAAGTCGGGGAATACAGGATCATCCCGGGAGATTTTGAGGCAATAGATATCCTGAGGGAGACTCTCAGGGAGAAGGGCCTTACGATCAGCTGTGCGGAAAGCTGTTCCGGTGGCGTCGCTTCTGACCTTTTGAGTGAGAAACCCGGATCTTCTGAGTATTTCCTCGGCTCTGTTGTAAGTTATTCCCCGTCTGCGAAGATAGGCCTTCTCTCTGTACCGGAAAAGGTCGTCGAGGAGAAGGGAACGATATCAGAGGAATGCGCATACTATATGGCGGAGGGAGTACGGAAGGCCACAGGAAGTGATGTCGCATTTTCGATTACTGGAGTAGCTGGCCCTGACGAGAGCGAAGGCAAGAAGGTCGGTACGGTAGCATTTGGTTTTTCTTCAAAAGAACGTGGTACCTGTTCTGTGATGATAAAACTGTCTACATGGGGACGCCTGTCGATCAGGAGGAGAGCCTCTGTTGCCGCGTTCCTTCTCACCGATGCATACATTAAGGGCATGGATATTGAGAAGATTGCGAAGGAGTGGCTCTGGATATGAGTTTTGATAGTGCTTTTTGCTATCTCAGGGAAAAGGGTTTTGATGACAGGGTGCACGTCTTTGAGGATTCAAGTGCTACAGTACATCTTGCCAGCGAGAGACTTGGAGTTCCTGAGGCCCAGATAGCCAAGACCATCTGCTTCAAGGGAAAGACAGGTCCTGTTATGGTTGTTTCCGCAGGGGACACGAAGGTAAATGGCGGTGACTTCAAGAGGCAGTTCGGATTCAAGCCCTCATTCATGCCACCTGATGAGACTTTCCAGATTACAGGACATCGTGTCGGAGGAATATGTCCATTTGGTCTGATGGAAGACATTCCTGTCTATATCGATGAGAGCGTAAAGCGTTTTGATTACGTATTCCCCGCATGTGGAGATGACAGGAGCGCTGTGAAACTTACACCTGAAGAGCTTTTTGCAGTTTCAAATGCCATAGCGTTCATCTCTGTATTTCATATCATCGGGCAAGACAATTCAGAATCCTGAGTTGATAGCTGATCATTTGTTTTTAATCGGATTCACGTCAGCACCACAATGATTGCGGGGTGCTGATTTTTTTAGTACTTGGCGACTACAGTCAGCCCCATGTGAAATTCTCTTTACCTGCTCCAAGTTCGAAATGGCATTTTGCTATACCCAAGTCGATCTTGGTATAGAATCCAATTCCAGCTTTTGCAGTCACTGTACTGTCTTTCAAGCTGAATACGAATTTCTGCTGATTCATTGCCGTCGGTGCAAGTAATGCAGCATCAATTCCATTGATGAACCATTCTGGAACATCCCCATCCACTTTCATCACACTTTCCCGTGATTTCACTTCATGATTGCGTCCCTGGTCCCTGCCATAGCCGATTGCGATGACCAGACAAAGCTTCTCTCCCTTTCCCAATGTGGCGGCAACCTTCCCCTTGCTGTATGTCAGTGCGACCCAGCATGTATTCAGTCCTAGAGTCTGGGCCTCGAGAACGATCTTCTCTCCATAGTAACCGCAAAGTTCATCCAGCTCTCCGCTCTTTTTTCCTGCCATTACTATATAGTTCCTTACCCCAGAGAATTTCCCGTAATGGGCCATTGTGCTGTCAAAAGCATTTGGTTCCTCAAGCACAAGCTGGATGTGCAGGCCACTTTCCTCATTCATGCGATTGACGAAGGATTGCAGGGCGTTAAGTATCTCTCCTTCAATCCTGTCGTTTTTGTATGAGCGGACAGAATGCCGTTCTTTCATTGCTTCAAAAATAGTCATTTTTCTATCCTCCTACTGAACTTTCAGAAAATGGATTAGACAAATATTATTACTGTATAAATATATAGAATACATTCTGTGAGCAATGATTTTTGGGAAATTTTGGATATTCAAAGTCTTTTTTGCCTCCGTAAAATCTAGTAAAGGTTTATTTATTTTGTTACATTCCCCCATATGAACAGTTGGATTACCCCCATAAAGAAGACCCCATTATCAAGAGTGGTCATGAACTCGATCAAGGAAGGAATTCTTTCAGGAAGTCTGAAGCCAGGAGAGTTCCTCCCTTCAGAGAGTGAGATAGCTTCTTCTTTCGGAGTGGGGAAATCGAGTGTCCGGGAGGCCATGAAGATGCTTGAGGCAATCGGATACATCGAAGTGAGCAAAGGTAACGGATACAAGGTTAGGACGACGGCAGATCCAGGAATCCTGAATCCGTTCGTGTTCCAGCTTGTTCTGGAGAACAATGAAAGCAGGGATGATTTGCTGGCTTTCCGGAAGGTGATAGAGATATCTGCTTCTATGCTTGCCATGGAAAAGGCAACGGATGAAGACTTTGAGAAGATGAAAGCAAATATCGATATTACTGAAGAACACATGGAAGAGGGGATTTCCACATTCGAGGATGATTGCGCTTTCCATGAAATCGTGTATGCGAGCACACATAATCCGTACCTGAGGATAATAGGGGATGCGATTACGGAATTGTTCAGGCCTTCATTGAAGAAATCCAACGAGAATCATTCAGATCTTGTGCTTGAAGATCATAAGGCTATATATAAAGCGCTTAGAAAGCGTGACAAGGATGCTGTCACTGCTGCCATCAACAACTCGCTCAGCCGTTGGTATATTCTTTCCTTGTCCTGATCAGAAGCGAGAGGTGGATTTCCTCTTTTCTGGAAAGCAAGAACAACATTCATGAATTTTCACAATATTGCATTGAGTCCTATCTGAGAAGAATTTCAGATTCTGTCAATTTTTCTTGACCGCTTGAAATCTTCATCTTAGGATTGAGATATCAGATATCTCATATCTGAGCAAAAGGAGGATTTTATGACAACCATTTATTACGAAAAGGATGCTGATCTTTCGCTTGTCCTGGATAAGACAGTTGCGATTCTCGGTTATGGCAATCAGGGAAGGGCTCAGGCCCTCAACATGAGGGATTCTGGATTGAAGCACATCATCGTAGGGTCTCGCCACGATGAATCTTACGACAAGGCAAACGAAGATGGATTCATGGTCTACTCGATAGCGGAAGCCAGCGCAAAAGCTGATGTCATCTTCATGCTGCTTCCTGATGAAGTTGCTCCTGAAATTTATGAAAAGGACATTGCTCCTAATCTAAAGCCTGGAACAATCGTCAATTTTGCATCTGCATACAATATCACATTCAATAGAATAAAGCCTGCTGAGAACCTTGATGTCGTGATGGCAGCTCCGAGAATGATCGGTGAAGGAGTCAGGGAGCTTTATGAAAAAGGAGAAGGAGCTCCTGCCTTCGTTGGCGTACATCAGGATTATTCAGGGAAGGCACTTGAGTATGCGAAGGCACTTTGCAAAGCAATAGGTGCGACTAGGAAAGGCGCTATCGAAGTATCCTTCATGGATGAGACATGTCTTGACCTGATGGCGGAACAGGGCACTTGGCCGATTATCTATAACGTGTTTGTAGAGGCTTTCAAGCTTGAAGTCGAGATGGGGCATCCAGAAGAAGCAGTATTGATGGAGATGTATCTTTCAAAGGAACCAGCAGTTATGATGGAGAAGGCTGCGGAAGTCGGATTCTTCAAGCAGCTTCCATTCCATTCCCATACAAGCCAGTACGGACAGCTTATCGGATTCAATGCTGTCGACCGTTCTGAGATCAGAAAGTTCCTCAAGGACAGATACGACAGGATCAGAAGCGGAGTATTTGCAAAAGAATGGGATGAAGAACAGAAGGTTGATCATCTGAAGACATTTGAAAAGCTCCGTGATGATGCATTTACCTGCGAGTTCTCTCAGGCTGAAGCAAGACTCAAGGAAAGACTCAAGTAACAGTAGGAGGCAATTATGATAATCTTTCTCCATCTAGTAATAGCAATTGCCATAATACTTGTCTGTATACTCAAGCTCAAACTCAATGCGGCCATTTCCCTTATCGTGGGAAGCTTGTATATGGGAATCGCATGCGGGCTTGATCCTGTCACTACGATCGATACAATCGCGTCAGGATTCGGAAACCTGATGACAAGCCTCGGTCTTTCCGTTGGTTTTGGTGTTATTCTCGGACAGCTGCTCTCTGATTCCGGAGCTGCGAAGAAGATTGCACATACAATGGTCAATGCAGTCTCTTCGAAATATGCGATGTATGCACTCGGTGCGACGGCATTCCTCCTTTCAGTTCCAGTGTTCTATGATGTCACATTCGTTATCCTCATTCCTCTCGCTATTGCAATGGCCAGGGAGACGAAGAAACCACTTTACTATACAGTTGGCGCGATCATCATAGGAGCGGGAGCCGCACATACCCTTGTCCCTCCGACACCTAATCCGCTTGCCGCTGCTGAGATACTGCATTTCGATCTCGGTATAATGGTCGGTGTTGGACTTATCGTCGGCGGAGTATCTGCATTCCTGGCTCTCAAGCTCTATTACATCCTCATGGACAGAGGGTTCTGGAACAAGGAGACAGACGAGACAGGTGTCATGCTATATGAGGAAGAAGAAGAGGATACAGGAAAGAAGGAACCGTCCTTCTTTGCATCTCTGCTTCCTGTCATCCTCCCTGTCATACTCATTCTGGTTGGTACGATCTGGGGTGCTGTAAGTGATAATACACCTATCCTCATTACATTCATCTCCAACAAGAATATCGCTCTTCTGCTCGGTGTGTTTGCCGCTTATATCATAAGTTCTGTAAGCATGACAAAAGAGGAGAAGGACCAGTCTGCAACCGAAGCACTCAAGAGTACAGGAATCGTTCTTCTCATCACCGGAGCAGGTGGTTCTTTTGGAGCGATCATTGGAGCGACAGGTATGGCAGATTACATAGCAACATCGATTTCCAATATCTCGGCATCCCCGATCGTTGCATTGCTCTTTGCATTTGTCGTCGCGGCAGTGTTCAGAATCGCACTTGGTTCAGGCACTGTTGCCTCCATCACAACCATGACGATCATGTCATCTGTTGCAGGAACGATGGGAATACACCCGGTCTGGATCGCAATCGCATGTCTTTCCGGCTCTCTCAGCTGCGGGCATGTCAACGACAGTGGATTCTGGGTATCTACAAACCTCTCAGGGTTCTCGATCAAAGGTGGACTCAAGACCTATACCCTTGGAAATGCTTTCGTTGCAGTATTTGCCATGATATTCGCTATGATAGGATCGCTGGTCTTCTGATCTAATCCTCAAAGTAGGACATGAAATAATGCTAGGCTATCTTGTCTCTGAAAATATAAGGAGGAAGGTAGCCTAGTTTCTTCTGTATTCTTTCCTTTGTAAGATTCAATGGATGCTGTCTGGCATCCGATTCAGTCCTGTTTCTAATATGAGCCTCTTTGTTATCAGGGAGCTCGTTTTTCTTTTCAGTTGACAGATTTCTTCACAAGGCATATAGTCACAACTGGCAGTTGTTGCTGTCCTTGAAACTAATCTGAAATTCCGTTTTTAACACAAATTCGTAAAACTGATTTCCAAATTGGAGTATTTCTGAATGTCTGATGACATGAAAAAAGAAGAAGAGGTGCTTGTTCCTGATACAAGGAAAAAGCGCGGACGCCCTCGTAAGGGTACAGATGAATCAAAAAAAGAAACAGAAAAAAAGAAAACAATAGTCAGAAGACGCAAGGTGAACGTGAAGGTCAAGCCGCCTGTCTCTTCTGCCGAGATAGAAGAAAACGAACTTCCACTGCTTCCTCAGGAAGAGAAAGGTGAAGAGCCAAGTCCAGAACCGGTCTTCCCGCAGGAAGAGGCAATGCCTTCTATTCCTGCCGAAGAATCTTTCTCGGAAGAAAAGGAAGAGGAGAAGCCCTCTCTGGAAGAAAAGCCTGAAGTTCAGAGCGAAGAGAAGGGTACGGACGAGAAGGAAGTTGCAGAGGACAAAGAGGGAGAGGAGAAGGAAAAAGAAGAATATTTCCAGAAGAGATCAAAATATGATCGTTTTGGAAAGAAAGGGAAGATCAAGGGGAAGATCCGTGAGGAGCTTGTACCGGAAGTCAACCTCGAAGAACATCCAGATGCTCCCAGACTATATCTTTCAGATCTTGCAACGAAACACATAGATGAATTGAGGGAGATAGCCCGTGAACGTGGCGTCGCGGAAGATGTGATCATCGACTCGAAGCGTACGGAACTTATCCACAGAATATGCCGTCTCCATTCCCAGTCCGGTGGTGCTCTCCTCGTTGTCGGTATCCTTGATATCGTACAGGATGGGACATTCGGTTATCTTCGTTACTCTGTGAATAATTATCTTCCTGGCGGAGAGGACGTATATGTCTCTGTCGGCATCATAAAGGCGACAGGAATAAAGACAGGAGACCAGATCTATGGCCAGATCAGGGCACCTCGTGAAGGCGAGAAGGCTGCAGCACTCATCAAGGTGTTCCAAGTAAATGGAGAAGATCCTAGATTCGCCAAGCTCAGAGCCCCATTTGACAGTCTCACACCTGTATTCCCTGATGAAAAATTGCATCTTGAGGTCTTCTCAGATGACGAGAAGAGTGATATCAACACGCGAGTAGTTGATCTTTTCTGTCCGATCGGAAAGGGACAGAGATCTCTTATTGTCGCACCTCCAAGGACAGGAAAGACGGTTCTTATGCAGAAGATTGCGAATGCGATTACAACAAATCATCCAGATGTCTATCTGATAGTCCTCCTGGTTGATGAACGTCCGGAAGAAGTGACCGACATGAGGCGTAACACGGCAGGAGAGGTTGTCGCATCAACTTTCGATGAACAGGCCACTCATCATGTGCAGGTCGCAGAGATGGTGATAGAGATCGCAAAGCGCAAAGTCGAGTACAAGAAAGATGTTGTTATCCTTCTGGATTCGATCACCCGCCTTGCTAGGGCCTATAACCAGACTGTGCCAGCCTCTGGAAAGATCCTCTCCGGTGGAGTGGACTCGAATGCTCTCCACAAGCCTAAGAGATTCTTTGGTGCTGCGAGGAACATAGAGGAGGGCGGTTCCCTTACGATCATAAGCACGGCTCTGATCGAGACTGGATCCAGAATGGATGAAGTTATCTTCGAGGAGTTCAAGGGTACTGGAAACAATGAAATCATCCTCGACAGGAAGATGGCAGATAACCGCAAGTTTCCTGCAATCAATATCAAGAAGAGCGGAACAAGGCGTGATGATCTCCTTCTCACAGATAACGAGAGGACAAGGGTATTGCTTCTCAGGAGCGCGTTTGGCAATCTTGATGATATGGATATGTCTGTAGCATTGATTGACAAAATGACCAAGAGTAAGAATAATAAGGAGTTCCTTGAGAGCATGAATGTGCCTCAGAAGATACTTTCATAAAGATGATTGCTATCTGTGATTGTCAGATAGTGCATATATTTGGAGGAAAATATGAAGAAAGATATTCATCCTAACTACCAGTTGCAGGAAGTCCGTTGCTCATGCGGCAATGTGATCAAGACAAAGACAACGGCAAAGAACCTTTCTGTTGAAATCTGTTCTGCATGCCATCCGTTCTTTACGGGAACACAGAAGCTCGTTGACACGACAGGACGTGTTGAGCGCTTCAATAAGAGATATGGCAAGAAGGACTGAGTTTTCTTTTCTTCACAAATCTATGGGGGCTTTTCTATAATAGTGAAAATATAGAAAGGCCCTGTTTTTTTAGTCTCATCACATAAATGCAGGAAAGGGGTATGAAATGTATAGAGTCTTGAGACATCACAAGGACGAGTATGGGGAGGATCCCGGGGTAATTGTAGATGTTCCCGGTCTGGTAACGATTTTTGGTTCTTATTCAGAGCATGTGAAGGGGTGCTCTCTTATGTGTGCGAGCAGTCATGGATTGCGGATTGCGATCTCAAAGCGCGATGACAAGTCTGTGAGCGCATATAACTACACGATGCAGGAGCGCAAGAGCTTCCAGATTTCAGGCCTCAAGGTGAGGCAGGACAACAAGTGGCTCAATGCAGTCAAGGCAACAGTCCATACGCTTCTGCACGATGGGCTCATGATTCCCGGTTTCAATCTGAGCATCACCGGAGAGGCAGCGAATTCAAATTACGATAATGTCATCACATCGATTGTCTCCGGTCTGGTTTATGCATTCAATTATCTGCTTGATCTTGGTCTCGACGAGAAAGATATGATCAGGCTTTCCTACAAAGGTATTTCCGCAGTGAGCACAGAGAGTGTGAAGCTGAGGAATATTGTCGCCCTTTATGTCCTGAAGAAAGGTTATTTTCTTTTCTTTGATACAGAAACGGCAGAATACAAGCATGTGGAGAATCCATTTACAGGTAAAGATGGAGAGCCTGGACTGTTCCTTCTCGACAGTGGAGTGCCGTTTGCGGTTTTCAGTGAAGAGTCTTCCTTGATGAAACAGACAGCGAACGCCCTCAAGAAGATTACTCCTCTCCTTGAGAATAACCTGAGCATGAAAAATCTGAACATCAGGGAGCTGAAGTACCATATAAAGGAACTTGGCGAGGATGTCGTGATGTTTGCCGCCTATGCTATCGGGGAATCCAAAAGAGCGGAAGATGCTCTTTCCGCACTACAGGGAAAGAACACGGATGCATTCAAGAAACTGCTTTCCGAACATCAGAAATCACTCTTCGGTTCTCTGGGCTTCTATTGTCCGGAACTTGACTGGCTATGCAAGCGGGCAGAGGAGTGCAGGGGTGTGAGGGCTGCTGGAATGGTGTCTGTCGGCATTCTTGGGCAGATACTTGTCTTTGGTTATGACAAAGAGCAAGATGACTTTGCAGAAAAGATGAGAGAATACGACAGGATTTTTGATTTCAAGGCTTCAATGAGGCGGTTCTGGCCATTCTCCGGCTTGAGGGTGATCAAAGACGATGAGGATATTATTAGTTAACGATGACGGATATGGAAAAGAGGGGATAGAAACTCTTTCTGCATTTTTGGAAAAACGTGGTGATGATGTGTATATAGTTGCCCCCGCAGAAGAGAAAAGCGGTTCCAGCCACTCCTTTTCCATAAATAAGGAACTCAAAGTAGAGAGGATGGGCAAGAACAGGTATGCAGTATGGGGAACGCCTGCAGATGCAGCAAGTCTTGCCTTGAGATCGGAATATATGCTCCCTTCCCCTCCTGATCTTGTCATCTCTGGTATAAATCGCGGCTACAATATCGGGATGGACACCATATATTCTGGTACATGTGCTGCGGCAAGAGAGGCTGCGATGATCGGCTTCAGGTCAATTGCGATATCTTCTGAGTGCGATGGCTATGAGGATGCTGCGAAGTTCCTCATCTCCAATATCGATAAGTTCTCTTCCCTTCCAGGAAAAGGTACATTCCTCAATATAAATGTCCCTCTCCGCTTCAATGGAAAAGGCATCTCTTCAACACTCGGGAAGTTTTCCTATTCCGACAGGGTAGATAAAGTCGGGACTGGAAATGATATGACTCTGATCCTTGTCGGACTTGATAGAATCCTTCTTGAAGAGGAGGACGGGATTATTTCAGATGTGAGTGCTGTTGAGAAAGGCTATGCATCTCTTTCGCTTGTTCCTGTCATGCCTGATATTGCTGCTTCTGATATCAAACGAGTCAGGGAGGCTTTGGTTTGAAGGCTTGGGAAGACATGTGCTTCCATTGTGGCCTCTGCTGCAGGGAGAAGGTCATAAAGGACGATTTTCTGATATTCCTCTCCTCAAAGTGCCAGTACCTTTCATCTGAGGATGAGTGCACTTGCTATTATGAGAGATTCAAGAAGAACAAGCGGTGTCTGAAAGTCAATATTTTCCGTGCCTGCTTCTCTTTATATCTACCGTCAAGCTGCGCTTATGTGCTCTGGGCAAAGAAGCATCACATACGTTTCCGCAGAACTCTTGAAAGCATAATCGAGGATGATCTTACGATCAGTTGACGAATCGGTTTATCTAGACTAACTTCTTTTTGAGAGTATAGTCATATGGAACATAAAATCGTATACATGGACAACAATGCGACGACTGCCATGGACAGTGAAGTAAAGGCTATAATGGAGGAAAATGCCGACCTGTACGGGAATGCCTCCAGTCTTCATTCTCTCGGGCGGTCTGCCGCCGAGGCTGTTTCGTGGGCTCGAAAGGAAGTAGCTCTCCTCATTGGAGCAAAGGAAGATGAGATTTTCTTCAATTCTGGAGCGACAGAGGGAAACAATACAGTATTCAATATCTTCAGGGACATAATCGATGATGGGGGAAAGAGGAATAGGATCATAATCTCTTCTGTCGAACATCCTGCATCGATTGAGAGCGCTAAGTATCTGATCAGGAAGGGATATAAAGTTGAGTTTGCCAAAGTTGACCGGACAGGCAGGCTGGATCTCGATGAATTCGAGAAGATGATCTCTGATGATGTGATACTGGTTTCTGTGATGGTTGGAAACAATGAATCTGGTGTGATTGAGCCGGTGAAGGAAGTTTCCAGGATTGCTAGAAAATACGGTGCATACATACATGCAGATGCAACTCAGGCAATAGGCAAGATCCCTGTTGATGTGAACGACCTCGGGGTCGATTACCTGACTCTTTCTGCGCATAAGTTCTATGGTCCGAAAGGTGTTGGCGCAATGTATATAAGAAAGGGTGCTCCCAGATCTCCGTTCCTTCATGGTGGTCATCAGGAAGGGGGTCTCAGAGCTGGAACTTATAATAATCAGGGTATCATCGGGCTAGGAAAGGCTGCAGAACTGGCCAGGGTGAGGACAGAAGAGGAGAGAAAGTATCTCTGGACTTTGAGAATGATGCTCAAGAACGGGATTGCGGAAAGGATTCCAGATGTGGTTTTCAATGGAACTGATGACTTTGATCGGGAGCTTCCCGGAACGCTGAATGTCTCTTTCCCACGGGCAGAGGGGGAGTCCATACTTCTATATCTCGATCTTGAGGGGATAGAGGTCTCGACAGGAAGTGCCTGCGCATCAGGTTCTCTTGAGCCGAGCTATGTGCTTCTTGCTTCTGGGCTTGATGTGGAGCTTGCGCATGGTTCAATACGTTTCTCCCTGGGAAGATACAATACGAGAGAGGATGTTGAATATGTTCTTGAGAAGCTTCCTCCCATCATCGAGAAGATCAGGAAAATGAGCACAAGGAAGGAATGACAATGGAAAGTTTCATGGCGAAATGGGTATATACAGATACGGTCAAGGATCATTTCATGAATCCGCGCAACCTCTGGCAGGAGAATGAGGATTTCACTCCTGATGGGGTTGGCGAGGTGGGTTCTCTTGCCTGCGGCGATCAGATGAGGGTAGGCATCAAAGTCAGGAATGACAAAATTGATGATATCAGATGGCTTACATACGGTTGTGCAAGCGCTATTGCCAGCACGAGCATGATGAGCGAGATGGTCAAGGGAATGAGTCTTAAGGATGCTTATGATATCTCCCCAAAGGATATTACGGAGAAGCTTGGAGGTCTTCCTGAGCACAAGTTCCACTGTTCTGTCCTTGGAGACAAGGCTCTTCGCGCTGCAATCGACGATTATCTCGAGAAAAATGGTCTGGATAACCCGTACAAGAAGAAGAGTGCCAAGATCATATGTGAGTGCAAAGGGGTGACCGATCAGATGATCGAGGATCTTGTCGAGAGTGACAAGGCAAGGACATTTGATGACCTTGTGCGTCTGACTGGATGTTCGACAGGATGTGGAAAATGCAAGGAGAAGATCAAAGAGACCTTGTCTGAAATGCTTCACATCCATGGCAAAGGCTGATGATCTCGGTTTACAAAGAGACCGTGAAGGATGCCCTTTACCCCAAAAAGAAGGGTACCCTCAGGAAAGACAACAAGTACATTTATGTAAGTGAGGTGAAGATGATGGAAGCCGGAGATATCAAACGTCTCCGTCTTTCGCTCTCGCTCTCTGTTTCTCTTTTCGCGGCAGTGCTTTCGGTCTCTTCAAAGACAGTGGAGGCCTGGGAGAGCGGGAAGAACGTACCGTCCGGTCCCGCTCTCAGGATGATGAATATCCTTTCCAGGAATCCTGATGTCCTTACTGATTGTGACATCGTAAAAGAGAATTATTCTGCTAGATAGCCTCATAGATTGATCCGCCGATGAATTCCCTCAAGAGTGAATCCGACGGAACATAATGGTCTGAGATCGGGTAGAAGAAAGACAAGAACTCGATCAGACGTCTGGCGACTACATATGCTTCCTCCTCTTGTTTTCCAACGCTCCTTAGAAGCGGCATCGCCATTGGTGCAAGAACGCCAAGCTCATAGTCAAGCGCGCTGTTGATCATGATGTTTGCATTGTTCTGATAGGGGAAAATGTGGTTCTTCTCACCCCTTTCCACACTTGGCCATCTTTCTATCGTCTCCAGCGCTCCGATTCCTCGTGTCCTCTTGTCCCTTACCATCCTTCTGATGATCCTGTTGTCAGTCGTGCTTATTCTTGTGGATGAGTCCAGATTGAGGCTGGTGAGCGCAGAAATGTAGATCCTGAATACATATTTTTCATCAATCGATGGAATCAGATTGGGATTGAGGCCATGGATGCCTTCTATAACGAGGACAGAGTCTTCGTCCATTCTGACTTCACTCTCTCCAAATGTTCTCTTCTGGTTCTTGAACGAGAAGGACGGAAGATGCACGCCTTTTCCTTTTATCAGCATTTCCAGCTGCTCTTCAAGCAGTGCAAGTTCAAGTGCTTCAAGTGCTTCGAAGTCATAGTCACCATTTTCATCCCGCGGCACTTCAGATCGTGGTTTGTAATAGTCATCGAGACTGATCTTTATTGGCTTTTTTCCAAGGACCCTGAGATTCTCTGAAAGCTTCAGGGAGAATGTCGTCTTTCCGGAAGAGGAAGGACCGGCGATGAATATGACCTTCAGATCTTTCTTTTCAACCGCTTTCTCTGTTGCCTCAAGTATCTTCATCCTCTGAAGAGTCTCCATCATCAGAATGTTCTCTTCGATTCCCCCCTTGCTTTGCATCATATTGAGATCACCAAGGCTCTTGAGGCCTAACCTTGACTCGTTTTTCCTCGTGTCTTCGAATATTGAGAACAGCAGGGGATTGTCTGAGAACTTCCTTATGCTCCTTATCGATCTCGACTGTGGATAGCGCAGCAGGATGCCCTTTGAATATTTTCTTATCTCCCACAGTGTCAGCAGAGATGCATCTTCAAGCACCGGTTCGGTATACAACTGCAGGTAATTCTCAATACGCGAGAATCTGTAGCTCTCGTTATTGAGTGTCTGTAGCAGCTTTACTGTATCGTTGAGATTGCATTTCTCTAGCGATCTGATCGCCTCCTCGTGAGTCAGAAATACACTTTCAATCCTTACTTTATTCTTTATGGCCTCTTCCATCTTCTGTTTCAGGAGATCGATGTCCACATCCTCATCGTCCTCGTAATGGAAATAGTATCCATCGCCAAGACTATGGGCTATTCTCAGTGGCCTTGCAGGATAGACGAGAGAGGATGCATAGAAAAGAAGGAGTATGAGGCTCCTTCTGTAGACTCTTCTCCCCAGGGTTGAGAACAAGTGCACTTCCTCTACGATGCTTTCCCCGTTTATTCTTTCTGACAGGGGAGAGAGGATACCATTTAACAGAACTCCGACTATAGGATCATCTTCGTATTTCTTCTTCCCCTCGCCGGGAAAGAGATCTGAGACTTTTGAATACAGAGGGAGGGAAAGAGCCTTTCCGTCCAGCCAGATTTTTGTCATTTCCATTTTTTAATCATAACACGTGCATGAGAAGTTTCTATTTTCTTTTGAGGAATGGATTGTGTAGTTCCCTGAATTGTATAATCGTCTTCCTTTCAAATATAATGTCTTTCATGTTGATCCTTTCAGTAGATCTTGAAAAAAAGGAAATAAGGAAGAGGGAATGTGAGGATATGCCCTCTCTCTTCCTTATGCATAGGTTATCTGAGGAAGATAGCTCATCGATCCTTTTTTCGTCGACGAAGAAAGACGCTCTCAAGATCAGGGGAGGAGCTACTTTTTCATTCTCGTTCTTCAGTGTATACAAGAATGCGCGCTATCTTGGTTTCACAACTGGTCTTCTCGGACATTATCTTTCCCATTTGGGCTATTCGATGCTTGAAATAAAAGGCAAAAGTACTGAGCCGGTATATCTCAGGATCTCTTCAAATGACTGTGCTCTATTGCCCATTGAGGAAAAAGAGCTTTCTCAGGATGATTTCTCTTCTTCATATGCCGAAAAGGGAGATCTTGTCCTCTCGACAGGGAAAGCAGCAGACAGGAACATAGATCAGAGCGCCCTGTATCTTGAACGGAGGGAAGTTGGTCACGCTGGATTTGGCAAGGCTTTCAGTGAGAAGAATCTGAAAGGGATAGTTTTCTCCCATATCAAGCTTGATAATGTGAGGAAAGAGGATCAGAAGTACATATCGATACTTCTCAATACTCCACTTTCCCGTGCGTTCAGGAAAACAGGGTCATCTGCCCTCGTATGCACGCTCAGCCGGAAGGAAGCGCTTCCTTCGCCGTCTTTCCTTCACCCGTCAGATCCGCGTTCTCTCTTCCTTGGCAGTACCATATTGCAAGACAAGTACGGCGTCTATTTTGCTGCCTGTTCAGACTGTCCTCTTCCTTGCCGCATGGTGAACAAGGACGGATATTACCTGCCTGATCTCGATGCGGTGCTCTCTCTCGGAACCCGTCTTGATATCTTTGATCCTGAGAGCGTGATGGAGCTTAAGAGGCTCTGTTATGAGACGGGTCTTTCTGTCCCTGACACAGGAATAAGCCTTTCTTCTTCTGGTATTACAGGACTTGAACGTGCAGAAGAAGGTATTCTTGATTTGTTTGAGAAGAGGAAAGTGTTCCCGCACGGATCATTCATGATCGGAGGAATTGAGCCCGATGTGGACATAAGGGGGCTGAAAGAAAAGGCTATCTTCATGATGATAGGGGAAAGCCTCGCTCCATATTATTCGCTGTTTTTACAGAAAAGTGTGAAGAATGACAGGTCAAATGCCATTCTTGCCCTCTATGAGAGGATATATAGCTATGCCCTTGCCGAGCGTGGACTTCCTCTTCTTGTCTCGTATATGCTTTTCGTTTCCATGATTCCGGGGTTTGTGTATCATTTCCCGCGACTTCTTTCGTTCTTTCTGTCCAAAGTCTCTTTCTATGGAATTTCTGGAAAAGTATTGCGTAAAGAGGGGCTTGAACTGATTTCTCTCTTTGCAGAGGAAGATAACAAGATTCCGGATCACTTTCTGTTCTCTTCTACAGAAAAAAGCAAGGACAGGGTATCTGCAGGAATGCTGATGATGCACTATAGGAGAGAGAAGTCAAAGCTCGAACGAAAGCTCCTCAAGAGTGGAAAAAGAGGGAAAAGAAAGCAGTGAGGCACCGAGTTCTGAAATTTCCAGTACAGTCTTGCCGTATTTGTTGCTTCTAGGCATGGACAGGGAGCCTGGATTCAGTAGAAATATCCCATTCCTGTTCCTGCTGAGGAGAGGGATGTGTGTATGTCCTGAGAGAAAGATGTCCCCGTTTTTCAGGAATGGGAAATCAAGATATGTGTACTTGTCTCCATGTGTGAGTGCGATGTTCCTCGAGAACAGAGTAAGGGATTTTTTCCTTTCAGGTGGATACAGATAGCTGAAAAGCTCTGAATTCCCAAGGACGGAAATGAATTGATAAGAGCGGACAAGCATTTCATGATTGGGGCACAGATCGCCAAGATTGAATACGTGTGAGTACCCTCTTTCATCTATCTTGTCGCAGAGGAGAAAGAATTCATCCGCACGTCCGTGAACATCTGAAAATGCCAAAGCCTTCTCTTCTATCATTTCCTTATTCCCTCTGTGATTGTAATATTAATTGTATGAAGGTAGAAGAGATTGTACTGGACGATGGAAGTCCTTTCAGATATCGGGTGTGGGATGAAGGCGGGAAAAAGGGAAGCGTCCATATCAACCACGGAATGGCAGAGCATAGCGCCAGATATAATGATTTTGCATCATTCTTGGCCGAGAATGGTTATATCGTCTGGGCTCAGGACCATAAGGGACATGGGCTGAACGCAAATGGAAAGTATGGTTTCTTCGCAGAGCAGAATGGATCAGAGGCCGTAGTCAGGGATGCTCTGGAAATAGACAGGAAGATGATTGATAGATACCCGGAGCTTCCCCACATTGTGATAGGCCATTCCATGGGTTCCTTCATTACACGTATCTCCATTTCAAGAGAGCCGGAACTTTTCTCGTCTGGCGTCGTCATTGGAAGCGGAGCAGATCCTGGCCTTCTTGGAATCTTCGGTCGTCTGGTTGCTTCATTCGATTCTCTTGTACTTGGAAGTGACCACATAGACAGACTGATGGATAAGCTTGCTTTCTCATCTTATGTGAAGGGATTCCCGAAAGAAGAGGGAAAAAGCGCATGGATAAGCAGGAATGCAGGAGAGAGGAAAAAATACGACGAGGATAAGGAATCCGGATTCATCTGTACCTCAAGTTTCTATAATGATCTGATCACCCTTTCCCAAAAAGCGAATTCAAAAGAAGTGATAGAGGGAACGAGAAAAGATATGCCCATCCTGTTCTTGTCAGGATCTGATGATCCTGTAGGGGATAGAGGTAAGGGTTTTGAGAAGATGGTTGCCCTTTATCGCGATCATATGGATAAAGTAGAAGCAAAACTGTATGATGGCGCAAGACACGAAATATTGAATGAAATATGCAAGAAAGAGGTGTATTCGGATATCCTTTCATTCTTGGATAGATCTCTTGAGGAGGGGAAATGAAGGAAATAATAGGGAAGGCTGACAACCTTTTTTCCCGCTTCTGTATTTGGTGGAAGGACTATTTCCATGTTCTAGTGACATCATTTATCCGTCTTTCGAGAGACAATGTGAGTCTGATGGCATCTGGAATGGTTTACTCCACTCTGGTTGCAATAATACCTGGATTCACATTCCTCTTTGCATTCTTTTCTGCATTCGGGATGCTTGAATCGTTCTTGTCGATCCTTTCTGATTTCTTTGTGAGCACGATGGGAGAGGAGAATGCGGCAAGTCTTCTGACTTTCTTCTCCAGTTTTGAGGGACGGGCTGTATCTTTGGGTGTTGCCGGTTTTGTCTCTTTCATATTCACCAGTGTGTTTCTGATCAACAAGATCTATACATTGATGAATCAGATATACAGGACAAGACCACAGGTCGGGACGCTCAGGAGGCTTATGACATTCCTCACAGTCCTTGTCGTCGCAGCTTTTCTTGTGATCATACTTATGGGAATAACATCCCGGATCTCAGTACTCCTGAAGTTCATCGTAAGCGATGGAAATGCGACTGCCAGTTTTTCGGTTCTTTCTGCGCTTGTGATGTTCGGCCTTGTCTGGCTTGTGCTTTTCTTCCTCCTGTTCTTCGTTCCGAATGTGAAAGTGAGGAAAAGGAGTGCGTCTGTCGGAGCAACTACGGGGTGCGTCAGCATCTATATTGCCACCATGATCTTCAATTCGATCATGACAACCAGCGTGAGTTATTCGCTCCTCTACGGTTCTCTTGCATCGCTTTTCGTGTTCCTGCTGTATCTATATATCGTCTGGTATATCCTGATGGTCTCTGCAGAGGTCACTTATGTCCATCAGTTCCGTCCGGAAACCGGACAGGCGAAGGGAAGGCCGGAATCACCGATGAATCAGATGACAGAAGGCGTGAATCTTCTCATCCTGATCAGCGACAAGTACAAGAAAGGTGAGGGAGCGATGGGAGAGAAGGAACTTACGCGCAAGCTAGGTATCCCGAATAACCGGCTCTATGGTTTTCTGAATTGTTTTGAAGATGGTGGATTGATTCTTGCTACAAATACCCAGAGGAGCAGCTTCGTTCCTGCCCGTCCTCTTGATCAGATATATCTGATTGATGTCGTCCGTCTCCTTTATGGAAACGACAAGGATGAGGACCATACAGTTGTCACGATGGGGGAGGCTGTTGCCCTCGAGCTGGAAGAAAAGGGGCTCAGGGGACTTGAGAACGTGTCGATAGAGAATATTATGGAGAGGTTATGATCATAGACAAAAACAATGCATCAGAACTTACAGTGAGAGATTATCCTACACTTCCGGATCTGAAAAGTGGAAAGTGGAAGGTCGTGCCTTGCCCGTTTGATGAGGATTTCTCGATCCTCCTGCAGAAGAATCCTGTCCCTGTGGGCGAGGATGCGATGGTCGCGCTCCTTTATTCTGCCACACTGATGAAAGATGGGAAGGCCATACATACTGCATCAATAGAGGCCATTGACTTGCGATTGATTTCATACGCGACAGGAACACCGCTTCGCACTCTCCAGAGCGAGCATAATGTGAAAGGCCATATACTTGAACCCCATCTGATCTTGTATGGAAACTCGGAAAGGGAGGATATCGGGCCATATCTCGGTTCTCTTGATGAAGATGAAGTCTATCCTTTCCTTTCTTCGGTCATCGAGGACTCTACAATCCCTGCTGGGGAGGAAGATGACTTTTCATCATGGATCTTTGATGAGGATGACGAATAGCATCAGTTTCAAAAAATGATCAAAAAAAGTTTGACAGCGCGGGAATGAGCGTTTAACATTTATTTTAGTTAAACGTTTTACCTTAAACGAGGTCTTCATGATAAAAAAAGAGAATAGGGCAACTATAACAGATGTAGCGAGAGCCACTAATGTTTCTGTAGCTACTGTCTCTTGCATCCTCAAAGATCCCAGCAACAATAGATTTTCCGCAGAGACAAACAAAAGGGTAATGGAGGCAGTTCGGACATTGAATTACCGTCCTGCATCTTTTGCCCGTCAGATGCGAGGTAAAGCGCTTCCTGCTGTGAGCCTTATTCTTCCATCCCTTATGAACAGCTTCTATCCAGAGGTCGCGACTGGGTTTACCAATCAGGCTAATGATCTTGGATACAATGTCATCTACTTCAATTCTGATAACGATATCAATAAGGAGAAATCCTTTGTTGAGACCATGATCTCCTTTGGTATTTCAGGTGTCGCTCTCTGTGGGGTTTATTCTGAAGATGACGAAGAGAAAGAAATAGTAAAACGTTTAATCAATCTCGGAATCCCAGTCATTCGCATTGACCGTTACGAAAGTGAGTCTGATTGCCCGTTCGTTGGCATTGACAATTTCGGAGCTGGTTATTGCATGACTGAGAATCTGATACAGCTTGGACACACTGCCATCACATGCGTAATGCCATCTCTTCCTGTATACATTGTCAAGGAGAGAATGCGTGGCTACATGGAGGCAATGAACGCGCATGGACTGGATGCTGTTGTGGAAACATTTCCAATTTCTGATCCGAAGGCAATACATAACACGCTGGAGAGGATCTGGAATAGTGATAAGCGGCCCAGTGCTGTCTTTGCGATCGGTGGAGATGCCGATGCGATCGAATGCATCAGGAGCGCTTCTTCGCTTGGTATCGCAGTTCCATCGGAACTCAGTGTCGCAGGATATGACGATATCGAGATATCCGGGATGATCAACCCGTCGATCACGACAATAAGGCAGCCTAAGCTCGAGATAGGATCTGCATCGATGAGACTTCTCAAGAATGTCATCGATGGAGAAGACATCAAGGAGCCGGGAATTCTGCTTCCATTTGAATATATACCAAGGGAATCCGTGAGGAACCTGAGGAAATGAGATAGGGGACACAAAGTCCTGAGGAGGTTTTTATGATCAATCTGAGAGGAAAAGAGATGCTTTTCATTGAAGCGCATGGCCATGTGTGGCAGAAGCTTCATGGCAGGCGGTTCGATACGAAGAAGCTGAGGGGAATCGGCTATGGCCGCATCCTGATTGGAGATGAGGAAGTTCAGTTCCTTCCTCCAGACAACGTTGATTCTTCGTTTACAATAGGAGTGTTCAAGACATATGAGAAGCTTCTCGGTTTTGATAAGGCGGTCCTGCTGCAAACCCCTTGCTATGGAGAGCAGTACGAATATATCAATGAGATCATTGCCAAGGAACCAGAGCGTTACGTGACTGTAGGCCTTGCCAATCCACAGGACAAGAAGGCTTTTCTGGAAGAGGCATCACTTTGCCTTGACAGATACAAGTACAAAGGACTCAAGTTCGAATCCCCTGATACGCCTTTTGACATGACAGCACCTGAGAATCAGTTCGTATTTGAGACGATCATGGATCATGACGCATTCTTCATGCTGGATCTCGGATGGGGAGACGGACCTGATGATTTCCCGATTGATGATCTTCTTGAAGTCGCGAAACGTTATCCGAAGATGAAGATCATGCTTCCTCATATGGGAGTTAGCAGACTTTGGGATCCGAAAGAGGCGAAGACTCTCGATAGTCTCAAGAAGACACTCTCTATAGTCGAATATAACGACACAGTGCATTTTGACTGTTCGGGCCTTCCAATGCTCTTTACCAGGGCTGGAGAAGAGTATCCATGGCCAGGAATCCAGGATGTCCTGAAGACTGCCAAGACGATGGGAGTCCTCGATCGTGTGATGTGGGGAACCGATGCGCCGACTGTACTTCTGGCATGTACATATCAGCAGCATGTGGAGTGCATTACAAGGCACTCTGACTTCCTTACCGATGAGGAGCTTGAGAATCTGATGGGAAAGACAGCGGACAAGTTCTGGTTCGGAAAATAACTTTATCTTTTCAAGCAGAAAAAAGGAGGGAGCTACATGGAAGGTAAGGATTGCCCGATAGTAGAATTCCGGAATATAACAAAAGCTTTCTCGGGAGTATATGCACTTGAAGATGTCTCCTTTTCTGTAAAGAGGGGGACTGTACACTGTCTTCTCGGTGAGAATGGTGCGGGGAAATCCACTTTGATAAAAATCCTCACAGGTGTTTTGAAGGAGGATTCCGGAAGTATCTTCTTTGACGGGGAAGAACTGAAGAATCGTGATATCTGGATCACGAGGAAAAAAGGGATAGGTACAGTCTTCCAGGAAAACAGTCTCGTTCCGCATCTCACTATAGCCGAGAATGTTTTCCTCTCGAGGGAGATCAAGAAGAAAAGCGGAATGCTTGACTTCAGGAAGATGGAAGAAGAGACAATAAGATGGTCCGAGGAACTTGGAATAACACTGGATCCGAATATCAGGGTCAATAGACTATCTGTTGCAGAACAGCAGATTGTCGAGATTGTAAAGATGTTTTCCCAGAGTCCGAAGTTTGTCATTCTCGACGAACCGACATCATCGCTTTCCGACAAGGAGATCGAAAATCTTTTCCAGATCATACGGACTATGAAGGAAAAGGGTGTGACGTTCATCTATATTTCACACCGAATGGAGGAGATCAAGGAAATCGGAGATGACGCGTCGATCCTTCGTGACGGGAAATACATCAAGTACATCGACGATGTGAGGAATACTAATATCGATGACATAATCTCATATGTTGTCGGAAGACCTCTTGTCCAGATCTATCCGGAAAGGCATGCAGAACTTGGTCCTGTCGCGCTTGAAGTGAAGGATCTTGCAGATACAAAGACTGTGAAGAACGTGAGCTTCTCTGTACGTAAGGGTGAAGTCCTTGGCTTTTCCGGACTCGTCGGGTCAGGACGTACTGAGACAGCGAAGGCAATCTTCGGTTTTTCGAAAAAGAAGTCCGGTACGATTTTGAAAGATGGCAAGGAAGTCAGGATATCGTCTCCTACAGATGCGATAAAGAATGGGATCGGATTTCTTACAGAGAACAGGAAGGAAGAGGGATTGTTCCTCACAAAGTCGGTGTCATGGAATACAGTATCCGCATCACTGGACAAGGTAAAGGTCAATGGAATTCTTTCTTCAAAGAAAGAGAGGGAGACCGTGAATGCATATGTTGAGAGGTTGAAGATCAAACTTCCATCGATCGACAGGGCTGTCATGTATCTCTCTGGAGGAAACCAGCAGAAAGTCGTATTCGCAAAATGGCTTCTTCGAGGATCCGATGTGTATATATTCGATGAGCCTACAAGAGGTATCGACGTCGGTGCGAAGACAGAGGTCTACAAGCTGATCAATTCGCTTGCAGAAGAAGGAAATGCAATCATAGTGATTTCATCTGAACTCCCGGAGATACTGGGCATTTCAGACCGGATCGCAGTGTTCAGGGAAGGTGAGATAGTGAAGTTCCTTGATATCAAGGATGCGACACAGGAAAAGATCATGTATTACGCGATGGGAGGAAAAGATAATGAAACTGCTTGACAACAACAGTCAGCTGAAGATGGCATATAGGAAGTTTCAGCAAGTCCAGGGCTTGAGCGCGCTTTTGCCGCTTATTCTTGTAGTCCTGTTCTTCACGCTGCTGAGTGACAACTTCCTCAGTACATACAATGTCATGAACATTCTGAGACAGGCAGCTGTCTATGCAATTATGGGCACAGGAATGACATTCGTCATCCTCACGGGAGGAATAGATCTCGGACAAGGATCTGTCCTTGCTTTTGCTGCTGTCATCTGCGCCAAGGTGATCAATGCGACAGGCAATATGTGGGTAGCTATAATCGCGGCACTTGCTGTCGGTATCCTCATCGGCGTACTCAATGGTGTCATGATCGCATATGTCAGGATTCCGGCGTTCATCATGACGCTTGGAACGATGTATATCGTCAGGGGCATTACCCTCTGGATCACAAATTCGACGCAGGTCAATGTGAAGGGAGCTGAGGCGTTCAAGTTCCTCGGACAGGGCTTCCTCTTTGGAGTGCCTTTCCCTGTCTATATATTCGTAGTCGTTGGTATCTTGGCGATCTTCATGCTCAAGAAGACAGCAACAGGAAGAGCTATCTTTGCAGTCGGATCAAACTCTGTCTCTGCACGTCTCTCAGGCGTGAAGGTCGAGAAGACTCTCATTATCAGCTATATGCTGTCATCTCTCTGTGTCGCACTTGCTGGCGTTGTCTATCTCGCACGTCTCACTGCGGCTCAGCCTACTGCAGGAAATGGTTATGAGATGGAGGCAATCGCAGCTGCGGTTGTTGGTGGTACCAGCTTGCAGGGTGGAGAAGGAGGAGTCCTCGGAACACTTATTGGTGCTGTGATCATCACTATCATCAGAAATGGTCTCGTTATCATTGGCGTTGGTAGTTATTTCACACAGATCGTTGTAGGCGCAATCATTGTCATTGCTGTTACTTTCGATGTTGTTAGACAACGTATTACCGATAGGTAAAACGTTTAAATAATTTTTAGTCTTGTAAAAGGAGGCACAAGATGAAAAAAGTTCTTATCGTTATGGTAGTGCTGCTGACCATCATGGGTACTGTTTTTGCAGCTGGTCCTGGAGATGGGAAGACAATTGCATTCGTTCCGAAGCAGTTCGGAAACCCTTACTTTGTTGCTATCAATGATGCAATACAGGAAGCAGCAGAGGCCAATGGATTCACATTCAGGTCAAATGCACCGGATTCTTCGATCGAGGTAGACAGACAGATCAGCATCATAGAAGCATTCATCGCACAGGGAGTTGATTACCTCGTCCTCATTCCAAATGACTCGACTGCTGTCGTTAATTCAATCAACACAGCTGCAAGTCAGGGCATTCCTGTGTTCTTGGTAGATAGCGGAGCTGATGAATCTGATTATGTCTCATATATCGGAACTGATAACTTCGCTGGCGGACAGCTTGCTGCAAAATGGTTCGGAGAGAATGTCACAGGACAGGTTGCGATCATCGACGGAGCTGCTGGAAACGCAGCTACGACAGCTCGCTACCAGGGCTTCATGGAAGAGATCGTGAACTATCCTAATGTTGAGGTTGTGACAGCTGATTACGGCAATGGCGATATGGGAACTTCAATGACTGTTGCTGAGAACTTCCTCACAGCATATCCAGATCTCGTCGGCATATTCTGCTGCGATGACCAGATGGCTCAGGGTGCAGGACAGGCTGTTGCTGCTAGAGGTCTCAATGACAAGATCATCGTCGCTGGATTTGACGGATCTCCAGAAGGTGCTCAGGCTATTCTCGATGGAGTTATGGACATGACAGTTGCTCAGCAGCCGAGGCTTATGGGTACAACTGCTGTTGACTATATCATCAAGCACATGAATGGAGAGAGCGTAGAACCTATCATCTACACAGATTGTGAGATCGTTACAGCAGAAAACGCTCAGGACTTCCTCGAGTGGCACTAAAAGAAGGATGGTCTGGAGAGGCATTGCCTCTTCAGATCAAATTTTTTTGAAAAATTGTAACCAAATTATATATTCATAGTTTAAAATATGTAACTTAGAGACCCATTTTTATTCAAAATGGGTTTTTCCTATTGACATTTTCTCAATTTGCTGTGTATATTCATACAGTAGTCGACGCAGGGTAGAGCAGTTGGCAGCTCGTCGGGCTCATAACCCGGAGGCCGTAGGTTCGAGTCCTACCCCTGCTATTTTTAATTAGGGCTTTCCTCCTTTGGATTATCTATAGAAAGAAGCCGAAAGTGCGGATGATCGATTCCCATTTTTTATCAATCCGCATCCAACCGTTATGCATTACCGGCATTGATATGCCGGTTTTTGTTTTCTTATCAGTTCTTGAAGCTGTGAATTGGTGCCGGAATCCTGCCTCCTCGCCTGATGAAGTTTCTGGAGCTGAATGAGCTCACTTTCATCACCGGTGCGCTTCCGAGCAGTCCTCCGAACTCTATCTCGTCACCTTCCTTCTTGCCATAGGCTGGGATCAGGCGTGCGGCAGTCGTCTTCTGATTTACTACTCCGATTGCCATTTCATCTGCGATAAGCGCGCTTATTGTCTCTTCGCTCGTGTCTCCAGGGATTGCAATCATATCGAGTCCGACAGAACACACAGATGTCATTGCCTCAAGTTTCTCTATTGAAAGAGCGCCTTTCCTGACCGCTTCTATCATGCCGTGATCCTCGCTCACAGGAATGAACGCACCGCTGAGTCCTCCTACGGATGAGGATGCCATGATTCCCCCTTTTTTCACGTTGTCATTCAGGAGCGCGATTGCTGCTGTCGTGCCGGGCGCGCCGACTTCTTCAAGTCCCATCTCCCGTACGATTTCCGCTATGCTGTCTCCTATTGCGGGAGTTGGTGCAAGTGAAAGGTCAACTATTCCAAAAGGTATCCCGAGTTTTATTGATGCTTCATGGGCAACTAGCTGGCCGAGCCTTGTGATCTTGAATGCAGTGCGCTTTATTACGTCACAGAGCGTCGCGAAATCTGCATCCCTGGCCTCTTCCAGAGCCTTCTTTATGACGCCTGGACCACTTACTCCAACATTGATTACATTGTCCGTTTCGGTGACACCATGGAATGCTCCAGCCATGAACGGATTGTCGTCTGGGGCATTTGCAAAGACTACAAGCTTTGCACATCCGATACTATTGTTTTCTCTGGTCTCGTATGCTGTTTCCTTGATCATCTTTCCCATCAGTGCGACTGCATCCATGTTTATGCCTGTCTTTGTGGATGCGAGATTCACTGATGCGCAGACATTGTCCGTCTCCTTGAGTGCGAAAGGAAGTGATCTCATCAACAGTTCTTCGCTCTTCGTGGTTCCTTTTGTGGGAAGTGCGCTGAATCCTCCGAGGAAATTCACACCAACTTCCTTTGCGGCCTTGTCGAGCGCGATTGCGATCCTGACATAATCATCGATGTTTTTTGCTGAAGATGCCGCGACAAGGGAAATAGGAGTGACGGAAATACGTTTGTTGATTATAGGGATCGCATATTCGGTTTCGATTTCATTTCCTACCTTTATGAGGTCTTTTGCGACTCTTGTAATCTTTTCATATATTCCCGAAACAGTCTTGTCTATATCATCGCTGATAGTGTCGAGGAGGTTTATTCCGAGTGTTATCGTCCTGACATCGAGATTTTCTTTCTCGATCATCGTGTTGGTTTCAATTACTTCTCCCAAACTAATCATGGCTATATCCTGTGCATGCTCTCGAAAATTTCTTCTCTCTGGAGCTTTATGATGACTTTGAGTTCTTTTCCTAGCTCATCAAGATCATATGAAAGGGCAGAGAAATCCTTTGCTGCCTTTCCTGTATCTACAATCATCATCATATTGAAAAATCCACTTACAATCGTCTGTGTGATATCAAGAATATTGATCTTGTTCTTTGCGAGGTATGTGCATATGTTTGCTATAATGCCAACCTGATCTTTTCCAACTACAGTTATTATTGCTTTCTGCATAGATTGACATTAGCAGATTAGATAATGGCAAACAAGTGAGCAGGCAGTTGATGTGATTTTATTTTATTTGCAGAGATGTATAAGTCTTGAGAAATGTATTGATTGTTTTGTCTTGATTTCTTGTTTTGGATTTCTACGCAGACAAATAGTTCATTAGAGAGTGAAATATATATATGAGCATATATAATATTCTTTAATAGGAATAATATATATGTATATAAATTGAAATATCACTCATTATTCTGCCAACTGCAACTGGTATTTGCCTCCTTTAGGTCATTCGGTAAGTGGCTTGATCTGTTTACGCTTTTCTGATCGTCTCCAATCAGTTGATGACGTATTCTAATGTTTTTTGGCGTATTGGCCTTTATAAAATGACCTGAGTTGTATCTTGATAATTTATCATAAATAATTGAAAACATATTTTGATTAAAAAATATAGAATTTGATAAACTTACTATTTTATATTTTTATAATAAAATAAATAAGTATAAAATAATAAGACATTGTGTACAATCTTATTAGTTTGACCTCTCCTGATTGTATTTGTATCTTTAATATATGGATGTGAAAGATGCTCTTAAGGAAGAAAATTTAATTGTAGTAGGGGATACTGAGAATAAGGAAAAATATGCTTATCGGATTGTTGATGCGCTGAAAAGACATGGATACTCAGTCTTTGAAGTCAACAAGTCAAATCCTGACTTTTCAGAACGTCCGGAAGGATATGAGGTGATTGATCTTGTCATTAACCCCAAAAGGGGACTTGAGCTTCTCAGATCTGCAGATTTTACCATCCGTGGTGTTGTGATTCAGCCAGGAGCAGGAAGCGACGAGATAAGATCTTTTCTAGACGGAAAGGGAATTCCGTATGTCGATGGATGTGTGCTCAAAGCACTCGGAGAGGCGTGAAGTCATCCTTCCTTTTCCAGAAGATCCAGATATCTGTTGCTCTTTTCTTCGAGCAATGTCTTTACCTCTTCGTATCTTCTCTCTTTCTCTCCGAGGTCGCTGTAGCTGCCTGAAGAGAAGTAATCTTCAATAGATTTGACTTCTTGTTCCAGCTCTGCGATTTCCTTTTCGAGTAGTTCCATTTCCTTCTTTTCTTTGAATGTCAGACCTTTCTTTTCTCTTTTTGCCCTGGTTTCCTTGTCTTTCTTTTCTCTTCTTTCCTTTTCGGATTTTTCTTTCTCATCCCTCATTTCCTTCCATTCTGTATATGTATATGGCCAGAATGAGATTGAGTCCTCATCAATCACAAATAGGAAATCTGTCGTGATGTCCAGAAATGTCCTGTCATGGGATGTGAGCAGCACTACACCGGGAAACGATGTGATGAAATCTTCCAGATTTTCCATTGTCTCGAGGTCAAGGTCGTTTGTTGGCTCATCCAGAAGAAGCATGTTTGGTCCTGTGATCAGTGAACTTATGAGTTCAAGTCTCCTTCTTTCTCCTCCAGAGAGAGAACCTATTTCCGTCTGGAACATTTCTGACGGGAAAGAGAAGATGTTCAGGAATTTTTCGATGCTGATGAGCTTTCCCCCATAATCGACATTCTCCTTGATGTCTTTCATATAGGACAATACTGTCTCATTTCCGTTTATATGCTTCCCGATCTGATCGAAATATGAGATTTCAGTGTTCTCTCCTTTCTCGATTGCACCCTCATCTGGCAAAAGTCTTCCTGCGATCATATCAAGAAGTGTGCTTTTTCCTGATCCATTGTCTCCGATAAGGCCTATGTGCATTCCCTTATTGAATGAGAATGAAAAGTCTTTGAAGAGGGTCCTTTCTCCATAGCTTTTTGATACCCCTTTTATCTCGAGGATCTTCTTTCCGAGTCTTCTTGCATTGCTCTCGAAGTTCCCTTTTTCCTCGATTTTTTCTCTCTTCACTTCTTCCATGAGGGCATATGCGCGTTCTTTTCGTCCCTTGTCTTTTCCTGTCCTAGCTTTCGGTTCTCGCTTCAGCCATTCGAGTTCTCTTCTGAGTATGTTCTCCTTCCTCTCCATCTCTCGCTCGTAGAGCCTTCTTCGCTCAGCACGATTCTCTAGGTATGACTCGAATGTTCCAACATGACGGTAGAACCTGGTACCGTCGAGTTCGAATATCACATTCGTGACAGCAGATAGAATATGTCTGTCGTGTGTCACGAGTATAAGGGCAGCCTTCATTTCCGCAAGTTTCTTTTCAAGGATTTCTATGGTCCTTATATCGAGATGGTTTGTAGGTTCATCGAAAAGCATCAGCTCTGCCCCTAGTGAGAAAGAACGTGCAAGGGCAACCTTCTTCACTTCACCTCCGGAGAGGCGATCCATCGGAGTGTCAAGATCTTTGCTGAGTCTGAATTCCTTGAGCATTCCCTCATATCTTCTCTCTATGGCCCAGAGGTCTTCCCTGTTTATCACTTCCAGAAGATGCATGTCCCTGTTTTTCCTGTATGCGGCAAGAATCTGCACATCGGCATTATTGTCTTCGTAGAGAAAAGACCTTATCGTCGCGTCTTTTCCATAAGTGGTGTTCTGTGCTAGATATGCGATCTTCAGGTTGTTCTTGAAACTGAGAGTACCCTCATCTTCCTTTTCAAGGGAAGAAAGGATTTTCAAAAGCGTGCTCTTTCCTGATCCGTTCTTTCCTACGATGCCTACTTTCTCATTATCTTCCAATCCGAAAGTAAGGGATGAAAAGAGGGACTGTCCCCTCATTCGTTTGCCGAGATTGCTGACACTCAGGATATTCATACCCTTTGATGGTAGAGACATTTCTTCTCTTGTCCAAGGGGCAAGAGAAATCCCCTCCTGTATTTTTTTCATATACAAGAGGGGAACGGAATTAAGCAGATGGGAACATAATTATTTCTTTTTCTTCAGGAAAGCAAATAGCCAGATCTCGTCTTCTTTTCCTTTCCTTGAATCTTTTCTTTCTTTTATCGAGATGATGTCGAATTTCCCATTCTCCTGAATGAATTTGCTGAATGTGTTCTTGTCGAAGGATGTGAACTTTCTTCCACCTTCTTCGAAATCATCTGGTCTGTCGCGGTATGAAGCAAAAAGGATGCCGTTATCTTTGAGGGCGTCTGCGATCTTATCGAATACAGCATTCATATCTGCTCTGTTTACATGGTAAAGTGATGCGGATGCCCAGACTGCATTATACTTGTCTTTATCTGCAAGATCTTCCCATCTGAGCTTCTTTACGCTCAATCCAGTGAACTGGCTTGCATATTTGATCATCTCATCAGATGGATCAAATGCAGTTACGTCATAGCCTTTCTGAAGGAAGTAGAGGCTGTCTCGTCCACTTCCACAACCTCCATCAAGGATAGAACCACCCTGTTTGACGAGCTTTTCAAACTCTTCATATTCACCTTTCATGTCTGCGGACATCCAAGACTCGATGAAGAGGGATGCATTGGTGTCATAAAATTCCATCATTTGTACTTCTCCTCTTAATCTGAGGGTAGCAGAGAGAATTTGAAGGTGCAATAAAATCTTTCAGAATATAAAATTATCGATAAAATTAAATCTATAGAAAACTCTAGATTCACATGTTAATGTAATCAATGGAAACAGATAAATAATCGTTGCGCTTTGTTGCATTTTCAAATACAAGGGGCAACACAGATTCTACAATAACTGTTTTATCGTTAAGATTCAGTTAATTGAGGAGATGATTTATGAAGAGATTATCAGTTATTCTTTTGGTTCTTTTGCTTTCAGCATCGCTCTTTGCTGGCGGCGAAAGTGATTCATCCCAGGCCTCTTCTTCAGACACAGTCAAGATTGCTCTTATTATTGAGAACACTATTGACGACAAAGGCTGGTGTCAGGCTATGCACGATGGCATCGTCGAGGCCCAGAAACAGCTTCCTGGAAAGATTGAGTATTCGTACTCAGAGAAGATGGCAGTCGTTGATGCAGGATCAATTGCAAGACAGTATGTCGCTGAGGGATACGATCTGATCATTGGTCATGGCGCCCAGTACAAGAACGCCATCCTTGAACTTGCAGAAGAATACCCGGATGTCTCTTTCGCTTTCGGAACATCAAGTGAGATCGGTCCTGATAACGTATTCACATATATGCCAGAATCTGAGGAGACAGGATATCTTTCTGGTCTTATTGCGGGCATGATGACAAAGAATAATATCGTAGGTCTTGTAGGCCCTGTCGACGGTGGGGACTCAGCCCGTTATAACCGTGGATTCGTCCTGGGTGTTCAGGAAGTCAATCCTGAAGCCAAGATCTTGGTTGCACACACAGGTTCATTCTCTGATTTTGTCAGGGCAGGAGAGGTTGCTTCCAGCCAGATTCAGAATGGGGCTGATGTTCTAACTGGATCTTCCCAGCAGGCAATTGGAGCTCTACGTGCAACAGCTGAGAGCCCGACAGCGCTCTGGCTCGGTCAGGACCTTGCACAGCTCTCGACAGAAGAGGGTATGGCAAAGTGCGTGGCAGCTTCAGCTTATAACTATGCTGCGGTCATCGTGGACATTGTCGAAAAGCTCGAAGAAGGTGTTAAGGGTGGTGAATGCATTCCGATGAACTTCAATAATGGTGGTTTTGTATTCGAATACAATCCAAATCTCGAGTCAATCGTGCCTGAAGAAGTGAAGGCAAAAGTAAGCGAAGCTATTGCTGCGTTTGAGAGTGCTCCTGGAGTTCTATCCAACTGGTCCTCTGTTGACTACAACACACTGTAATTTGATTAGGGGGATCACATCCCCCTTCTTTTTCAGGGAGTGACAATGGAAGGGAAGATAACAAGTCTCAGGATGGAGCACATCACGAAGCGTTTCCCTGGAGTACTCGCCTCTGACGACATCACGATCGATGTCGGTGAGGGAGAAGTCCTTGCCATGGTAGGCGAAAATGGGGCGGGAAAAACTACGCTTATGAACATCCTGATGGGAATATATCAGCAGGATGAGGGAAGGATCCTCATCAACGGACAGGAAGTCAGATTCCGAGGTCCGGAAGATGCCTTCAAGATCGGACTGGGCATGGTGCATCAGGAATACATGCTCGTTCCGAACATGACAGTGACTGAGAATGTAGCACTGGGTTATAAGGCAGCATGGAAGAAGGGACTGATCGATTTGAAGATGGTTAGGTCCCGAATCGTTGAAGTATCAGAAAAATACGGGTTGCTGGTAAACCCGGACGCATATATCTGGCAGCTTTCTGTTGGAGAACAGCAGAGAGTCGAGCTTGTGAAGACACTTTCGCTTGGAGCGAAATTCCTAATTCTCGATGAGCCTACAAGCGCACTTACTCCACAGGAGACAGATGAGCTTATCGCACTGTTGAAGAACATGACAAAAGAACTTTCGATCATCTTCATCAGTCATAAGCTTCAGGAGGTCAAGGCGCTATCTGACAAAGTGACTATACTGAGACATGGCAAGGTCGTTTTCTCTGGAAACACAAACGACTACACATCAAGCGAGATCGCAGCAAAAATGACAGGTCATGAGGTCATTTTGCCGTCAAACGACGAAAAGAGCACTGGTGGAGATACCGTTCTCGATATCAAAGGGCTCAAAGTAAAGGGAGACAGAGGTAATTTGGCTCTCGATGGGCTATCTCTCCAGATCCATAGTGGCGAGATCGTGGGCCTTGCCGGTGTCAGTGGAAATGGTCAGAAAGAGCTTGCGGAGGCGATCAATGGAATCAGGAAGATCGAGGATGGCAGCATTGCATTCTATGGCTCTGAGATCGGAAACAATACTCCGTATCAAGTAATTGAGAGAGGTATGGGCTACATCCCTGAAGAGAGGAACGTAGAAGGAATCGTCCCGACTTTCTCAATTCGCGAGAATCTTGTTCTGAAAGATATTGAGAAGGAACCTTTCAGTATCCGGAAGATCCTCAGGAGAAAGAAGATCGATGAGAATGCGGAGAAACTGAGGAATGCGTTTGATATCAGGAGTGCCGGTATAACTACTGCCGGAGGATCTCTTTCAGGTGGAAACATACAGAAACTGATCCTTGCTCGGGAACTGTCGAGAGGTGCGAAATTCATTACCGCAGTATACCCGACCAGAGGACTTGATATGGGTGCTGTAGAATTCATCCACAAAGAACTGCTTAAGCAGCGTGGAGAAGGAATCGGCATACTCCTTATAAGTGAAGAGCTTGATGAGATCATCAACCTTTCAGATCGTATTGCAGTCATCTACAAAGGACAGATCCAGAGCGTAATGGATAAAAAGGATGCGACAAGAAGCAAACTTGGCATTCTGATGGCAGGAGTTAAGGAAGATGAGTAACACGTTCAAGCTTTTCTATAAGATAGGTATCATTATCATAAGTGTACTGGCTGTCATCTTCATGAGTTCAATAATTCTTGTCCTGATAGATGCTCCAGTTCTCCGGACTTTCTATACGATATGTATTCTCCCTCTTACAAGATCACTGCACATAACAGAAATCCTGATAAGAGCCATTCCTCTTGCTATTACTGCTATAGGTGTTTCAGTTGCATACCGTTCCGGGATAATCAACATTGGAGCAGAGGGGCAGATGGCGATGGGCATTCTTGCCTTCACTGCGATCGCTCTGGCTTTTCCTGAGCTGCCTCGTGTGATACTTCTGCCTGTGGCGCTTCTTGCCGCAATGGTAGGAGGTGGCATCTGGGGCTTCATTCCCGGGATACTCAAGGCGAAGCTGAAGGTCTCTGAACTGCTGAGTACAGTCATGCTGAATTACATCGCCGCACAGTTCTATACATTCTGTCTGCGTGTTGTCATGATGGATCCTGCAGAGAAAATGAGCGGAGGAGGAACTCCACAGTCGATGCGCCTTACTGAGAATGTGTGGCTGGGCAGGATCTCCGGCCGTCTCCATTATGGCATTATAATCGCCATCGTCCTGGCTCTTCTCATCTACATACTTCTCTGGAAGACTACAATAGGATACAAGATGAGAGCGTCAGGAGCAGAAGCACGTGCTGCTAATTACGGTGGAATAAAGGTTCCTCTTTATGTGGTAAGCGCAATGGTTATCTCCGGAGCGTTTGCAGGGCTTGCCGGTGGAATCGAGATTGCAGGCGTACACCGCAGGGCAATCGAGGGGATAACGAACAATTACGGATTTTCTGCTGTTGTCGTTGCCCTTTTTGGCGGACTACATCCGCTAGGAATATTACCTGCGTCGTTCTTCTTCGGTCTTCTGATTTATGGCTCGACATTATGTCCTCGGCAGGTCAATGTTCCCGCCAATATAGTCGACGTGATGCAGGGTGTGATCATCCTTGTCATCGTCACAGCCCAGATGGTCCTTTCTGACAAGTATTTCCAGGACAGGCTCTGGAGGAAATGGCAGGAAATCAGGAAGAGAAAGGAGGAAAAGGCATGAGTCTGGTAGTAAGTATTTTATCCATGTGCATTCCGTTCTCTGTTGCGCTTCTTTTGGCATCTCTGGGGGAGATGTTCAATCAGAGGGCAGGAATCTTCAACCTCGGCTGTGAGGGCATAATGGCAATGGGTGCTTTTTCCGGCATGCTCGTGCCATTCATTGTCGGTGGTGGCGGTCCGACTCCGATGGTATACAACTTCCTTGGTTTTGTCCTTGCTGGTGTAGTGGGGGCACTTTTGGGCCTTCTCTTCGGACTTGTAGTCATAACGTTCCGTGCTCCTCAGGGCATTGCCGGAATAGGTATGCAGATGTTCGGCGTTGGAACTGCGGGAACGCTGTTCAGGTATTTCGTCGGTGGTACTCAGTCGGTGCCTGGGGTACCGAACACACCGATTCCAATTCTATCGAAAATACCTGTAATCGGAGATATCTTCTTCTCCCATAACATTGTCGTATATCTTGCATTCATAATGGTTGTTGTATCAAGCTTCATTCTCTATAAGACAAGCTGGGGCTTGAAAGTGAGGGCTGTCGGAACACATCCAAGGGCTGCTGACAGTATGGGAATCAATGTTTCCCTGACCCGTTATGAAGCTCTCCTCGTCGGAGGACTTCTTGCAGGCCTTGCCGGTGCATACCTTTCTCTCTGTCAGGCGAAGATGTTCTCTGATGAGCTTATAAGTGGAAGAGGGTTCATTGCGGTTGCTCTTGTCTATTTCGGCCATTGGAGTCCCTATAAGATAATGTTAGGTGCACTTCTGTTTTCTCTTGCACAGACATTCCAGTCTGTCATTCAGAGTCTTGGTATTTCGTTCCCTTATGAGTTTGCAGTCATGCTTCCATACATACTTGTAATAGTTGTACTTGCATTCTCATCACGCGATCAGAAGTCAGCGCCAGCGGCTCTGGGCAAACCATTCAACAGAGAAATAAGGGCATGAACCTTATCGGTTCGAATTCGTGGTGGGGGATCTCTCAGGAGATCCCTTTCTTATTGATTTTTGATGTTCTATATTAGTTGCATGGACAGGTTTTCAAAAGAGGAACGATCCCTTTTGATGGGGAATATTCATGGAAAGGACACTCGTATCGAGAACCTTGTCCGGAAGGGTCTTTTCTCACTTGGTTTCAGATATAGGAAAAATGACAAAAGATACCCAGGTACTCCAGATATTTTTTTGCCAAATTATAAGACTGTGATTTTTGTAAACGGTTGTTTCTGGCATGGGCATGAAGGTTGCCACCTTTTTCATCTTCCAGATAAAGAATACTGGAAAGATAAGATAGCTGAAAATAGAAGACGGGATGAGCGAAACGTATCGAAACTGCTTGATCAGGGATTCAGGGTGATCATCATATGGGAGTGTGCAATCAGAAAGAAGGATGATTATGTCAGCCTGATGCTCAGTCTGGCCGATGAGATAAGGAAGGGGAAGAACAAATTAGTTGTCTTCCCCGATGATGAATTAAAGATCTAAGGTTTAGCCAGACATACTTCCTGACTGTTTATCTTCTTACCTTCTCCCTTTATCTTCGAATAGCTTCCATCCGAGTGGAGGATACGTCCCTTCACATTATCGGATATTATCAGATCAAGGAGTTTCATGACCCTTTTCTTTGCATCCGGATCTAGCACGGGAGTGGCGATCTCAATGCGTCTGTTGACATTTCTGGTCATCAGATCGGCAGAAGAGATATACACTCTCTCATCATCTCCCTTCCCAAACGCATAGATCCTCGAGTGCTCAAGGAATCGTCCTACGATGCTTATCACCCTTATATTGTCTGTAAGGCCAGGGACTCCTGGAAGCATACAGCAAATGCCCCTGATTACCAGAGATATCTTTACGCCTTTCTGGCTTGCTTCTATGAACTTGTCAATGATCGCTTTGTCTGTAAGGCTGTTGAACTTTGCCTTTATCACGCCATCCTTGCCTTTCTGGATTTCTTTGTCGATCTCTTTGATGAGTCCACTTTTCAATGTATATGGTGCGATCAGAAGCTTTCTGTAGTTGTACTCGACATTCCTCACTGCGAGGTTGCGGAAGAATTCGACACCGTCCCTTCCGATATCCTCATTTGCCGTGATGATGTTCAGATCGGTATACTGTTTGCTTGTCGATTCATTGTAGTTGCCAGTCCCGAGGTGAGTGATGTACTTGACCTTCATGTCCTTCTCTCTGACGATCGAGACGATTTTCGAGTGCACTTTGTAATTCTCGATACCATAGAATACTGTACATCCCGCTTCCCGAAGCATGTCTGCATAGTAGAGGTTGTTCTCTTCATCAAAGCGAGCACACAGTTCCATTACTGCAATTACTTCTTTTCCGTTCTCCGCGGCCTTTATCAAGGCGTCGACCACCTTTGAGTGGTCTGCAAGCCGGTAGATCGTGATCTTTATACTGGTTACGCTCTCATCACATGCACACTGATTCAGCAGTCTGATGAGAGTGTCCATGCTGTCATAAGGATATGACAGGAATATGTCTTTCTTCTCAACTTCGCTTATCAGGTCAGAGCTCAGCAGCCTGTCGCTGATATGTCCTCTGAAAT
The DNA here is from genome assembly GCA_949293335.1 of uncultured Spirochaetales bacterium. GTDB lineage: Bacteria > Spirochaetota > Spirochaetia > Sphaerochaetales > Sphaerochaetaceae > Ornithospirochaeta. Next base: position 59,099 of record CASFDA010000031.1, on the reverse strand, counting down.
CAGGGAACTTGAGATTGCTCAGCTCCTTTTCAGAGAAGTACTTTCCGATCTTGAACAGGAATTTGTAATCGAAATAAGTTTCGCTGACAAAGAAACTCGATTTTCTGACTCCAACCTGTTTTGAGAGGTAACTCCTGATTTGCTCAGATGGTTTGTTCATTTCCACTCTGATGCATTCTAGGTTTGTCCTTTCCTCTACTTTTGTCTTTATGAAGTTCGAGAAATCGAAGTTATACTCCATGTCAGCATCTTCCATATGGGCATCGAAGTCCGCATTCCTGGTGACTCTAATCAGAGCTTTATCTATGATCTTGTAGCCAGGAAAAGCTTCGTCTCCGAACTCATAGAGAAGATCTTCTGCGGTCACGATATGTTTCTTCTTGCCCTGTATGAGGAACATGCGCTCTACCGAATTTGCCATTGAGGCAACTCCGAATAGCGTCCTTCCTCCTCTTTCGAGAAGAAGTACCATGTATGTCCTGAGGTTCCAGAACCTGATCAGCGGATGTTTCGCATCTAACACAAGAGGGGAGACCATCGGAAGTATGAACTCATCGAAATGCTTATGCGCCTCTTCCCTCTGTTTTGTGCTCATCAGCTCTGGCTTCAGGAAATCAAGGCCGACTTTGTATAACTCTTTATTGAGAGTTCTGAATACATCGTCAGCCTCCCTGTAGAGATCAGGGTACAAGGAGAGGATGCCGTCTATTTGTTCTGATGCGGTCATCTCTGTCTTGTCATCCCTGTCTTTTGGGTTTGTTTTTTCAATATTTCTCAAGGAGCCCAGACGGACCATAGTGAACTCGTCAAGATTCGATTTGAAGATCGACAGGAACTTGCATTTTTCCAAAAGGGGGTTATCTTTGTCCCTTGCCTGGTCCAGAACCCTTCTGTCGAATTCGATCCATGAGTATTCTCTGTTGATGAATGCCCCGTTCTTGAACTGTCGGGCTCTGTCAATACGTTTCACAACTCTGCTCCTTGAGGTAATTTATCAAACTATTTTCTCGTATTTCTCTCCATCGCCGAAAGAAATGCCAATGCTTCTGGCAACTTCGATTATCTGATGATCTTTAGGAATGTATTTCGTCTTTCCTGCAATGTCCATAAGGTAATTCGATGTTATTTTGTTTCCCTGTACGGACACTGTAGTGCCGAACTTACCTTCTTCCACAAGCTTTCCTGCAAAACAACCCATCTCTGTCGAGAGGAACCGGTCATACGGGCTGGGGTTTCCGCCTCTCTGCAGATGTCCGGGAACAACAACTCTGGTCTCGACCTCTGCTTTTTCCTCGATGTATTTCGCAAGTGCGTTGGTTATTGTTGTATCGTTTCCTCTTGCTTCCAGCCTGTCCTGCTTCTTCATTTTGCTCTCATGCTTGGTCATTGCACCTTCTGCGATCGCAATGATATTGAATGCCTTGCCCTTATCGATCCTCTTCTTGACTGTCTTCACAACTTCATCAGGTTCGAACGGGAGTTCTGGAATGAGAACTATATCCGCACCTCCTGCGACACCAGCATAAAGGGTCAGCCAGCCAACCTTGTTTCCCATGATCTCGATGAGCATTGTACGGCCATGGCTTGCTGCTGTCGTATGAATTCGGTCGATGCATTCTGTCGCGATATCAACTGCAGTATGAAAACCAAAAGTGACATCTGTTCCCCAGATATCGTTATCGATCGTCTTTGGAATCCCGATAACATTGCAGCCGTTCTGAGAAAGGAGTGCTGCTGTCTTGTGTGTTCCCGCTCCTCCAAGGGTTACAAGAAGATCCAGACCGAGCTTCTTGTAGTTCTTCTTCATCATATCCAGCTTGCTCTGTCCGTTCTGGTCTTCCTGTGTCATCAGTTTGAAAGGTTGCCTGGATGTTCCGAGGATAGTTCCTCCGACATTGAGGATACCTGAAAAATCTGATTCCTTGAGAGTGTGTGCCTCTCCTGAGATAAGACCGCCGTAACCGTCAGAGATGCCGATAATTTCGGCCTTTGGAATCTGATTGTAGACATATTTCGCGAAGCCCCTGATAACTGCGTTGAGTCCCGGGCAGTCTCCACCGCTGGTGAGGATACCGATTTTCATATTAAAGCCTCCTTTTCTTGCATATGAACAAGAAAAGTGTATCAGATATTATACTCTCAGAGGGACAAAAAGTAGATTAAGAGGCTGTAAATAATGTTAAGTTTTTCCTAATTTTTGCAAAGAAAGGCATGAGGGCTTACAATTAAAAGAACATGAGGATGCCGATGGAAAAATTCTTCAAACTGAAAGAGCGCAACACTAATGTGAGGACAGAACTGATCGCAGGACTGACGACGTTTGTGGCAATGGCATATATCCTTGCAGTCAATCCGGCGATTCTATCCGCCGCATCAATGGATAGGGGAGCAGTATTTTCGGCAACAGCGATATCTGCGGGAATTGCCACACTTGTGATGGCTCTCTTTGCAAATCTTCCCTATGCCCTTGCTCCTGGAATGGGATTGAATGCTTTCTTCTCTCTTACTGTCTGCACGATAATGGGGTATTCGTGGCAGTTTGCCATAACAGCAGTATTTGTCGAGGGAATATTATTCATCATTCTTACCCTCTTGAATGTCAGGGAAGCGATAATAAGCTCTATACCGAAGAATATCAAAAGCGCGATAAGCGTCGGAATAGGGTTCTTCATTGCTTTCATTGGTCTGCAGAATGCAGAAATAATAGTAAGTGGCACAACGTTGGTGGAACTCGGGGATATAACATCTGGACCTGCCTTGCTTGCTGTCTGCGGTCTTCTTATTACGTCTGTTCTTCTTGCTTACAAGGTGAAGGGTGCTCTTTTGATCGGCATAGTCCTCACTACACTGCTGGGAATTCCAGTTGGGCTGACGAAAGTTCATGAGGGGTCATGGCTGCCTCCTTCTCTTGAGCCGACTTTCTGGAAATTCGCATTCGATGAGGTTGCCGCGCATCCGGTGGATTTCATTATCGTCTGTTTCTCGTTCCTGTTTGTCGATATGTTCGATACAGTCGGCACCCTGATTGCCTGTGCAACGAAAGCTGGCATGGTGGAAGAGGATGGAACGGTACAGGGCGCAAAAGAAGCTCTCTTGGCTGATGCCGTAGGTACGACAGTAGGCGCTATTTTAGGAACATCGACAGTGACAACTGTGGTGGAAAGTTCCACAGGGATTGTCTCTGGTGGAAGGACAGGACTTACCGCTGCGGCTGTCAGCATTCTGTTCTTCCTGTCACTTTTCCTCTCTCCGCTGATTCTCTCAGTCCCTCTCGCTGCGACAACACCTGTCCTGGTTATAGTTGGTTATTTTATGATAGGGGAGATCAGGAATATTGATTTTGCAAATCCTGTTCTAGGTATCCCCGCGTTTCTGACTATCCTGATGATGGTTACATCGTTCTCAATTTCCGATGGCATAATGTTCGGAGTGATATCTTATGTATTCATCAAGGCTTTCAGAAAGGAAGTCGAGGATATATCGGTTACAACGCTGATTCTGACTGTTCTGTTCATTCTGAAGTTCATCATAGAAGGCATCAGCTATTGATGCTTATTGCTGTAAATGTACTGACTGTCTGTTTCTTTCTTGCTATTGCTATTAGCCATTTCTTTTGTTCTTTGTGTGAAGATAGCGAACAAAACTAATAAAATATGTTCGTTATCTCTTGCCTTTTGCCTCCTATATGGCTTATCCTGCACGCATCGTTGACTAAGGAGGTCAAAAATGTCAAAGAAAAAAAAATGGATCTTGATGACCATTGCAATTGCCAGCATCATGCTGCTATTTGCATCCTGTGATTCAAGTCCAAGCCATTCAGAGACAACAACAGTAATCGACTCTGATGCGTCGTTCAGTACAGCTGTCACAGATCTGAACTATGTGGACAACTTCTATGAATTGTTAGGTACACTCAATGGTTTTGCAGAATCCTCTTTCTCTGCAGAGAATGTCGGAAAAGAACAAGAGTTCACGTTGTTGAGTATAATCAATCTGGGAAAGATAACGCTAACTAGTTTTACAGACTCAGATAACTATTCTTACACTGCGACATTTTCTCCGACTTCAGGTACTGTACCTGGGGTAAATGTAGATTATTCAATCACAGGCTCTGCGGATGTGACATACAGTACAGCAGGGACTTTTTCACTATCTGCATCTGATTGCGTGATTGATGTATCTGCTTCAGGAAGTACTATGCTTAAGGCAACTCTGGATAAAGATTGTTCGGTTGCAAGTGATGGTTCTGTCACTGTGGAAAACAATGTTTATTCTGTTAGCGACGCAAATCTTTATGGAACAGTGAGTGAGATCATAGCTGCTTGCAAAGATTATGATGGAACAAATGTTCCTAAAGTGATTCCTTGGGATGAAAACATTTCTGTCTCAATTGAAAAAGATGCAAGCTCAACAGAAGAGATTGTCACATTCAATGGAACTATTACGGTCGGAACAGAAGCGCCAACAACTGTGACCGTGACAGGTACCTATGCTGATACAACATTCACCCTCACAAGTGCTGAATATGAAGGCTATTCCCTTTCTGCTGAGGCAATTGCATCTTTCAATAATCCTACTTACATTTCAATCCTTTAGTGAATATAAAAGGAGTAATGCATACGGTAAAATCGAAAGATTTTGGGCTGAAGTCTTGAATAAGGCTTCGGTCCTTTTTGTAATACAGATCTTCTCTTATTATAAAATTCATACTGATAGTGGAGATAAAGGTATGAAAGACGATAAAAATTCAACATCAGATATGGAAGATATTTGGTTTTCTATTATTTTATTTGGAAAGAAATAATCCTTGGTGTCAAAATATGAGGATTAAATAATTACTTTTATTGGCAACAGTTCTTTTCTGGAGAATTAGTCTTAGGTGATAGTTTTTTCTTGACGAAACCGTTTTCATGAACTAATAATTAAGATGTATTCTCATGAAAACGGTTTCATGGGACAACAAGAGGGTTTGTAAAAATAAATTCAAAAAGGAGAAAAAATGAAAAAGGTAGTCATCGTTTTGCTAATATCGATTCTATGTCTTCCTGTATTTGCTGGTGGTGGCTCAGATTCTGCTACTGTATCTGAATCTGGGAAGGTAATTCCACAGTTTTTGGAATTCTATAGTGGATCTCAAGGTGGTTCATGGTATCAAGTCGGTGCACAAATTGCAAATCTTGCTCAAGAAGCGACTGGAATCCCTTCTAAAGTTGCTGCTGGTGGAGGAAATGCTAATCCTCTTACTTTGCAGAGTGGCGATGGATATTTTGGTCTTGTTTATAGTGGGGTAGGTTATCAGGCATATAAAGGAGAAGGTGACTTCGTAGATAATCCGTGCCCTGATCTTAATGCTGTCATAGCGATAAATTACCTGCCATTTTTAATGGTGAAACTCGCTAACGATGACAGTATCAATACTGTATATGACTTGAAAGACAAAGATATTTCGCTTGGAAAGGCAGGACAGACAGGATTTGTCCTTGCCCGTGCTGTTCTTAAGGCCCATGGAATCGATATTGACGATCCTGCATCGTTTACAGGACTTAATAGTATGCTGGGTGATAGTGAACGAATGGATCTTCTTCGTGACCGACAGCTTGATCTAATGACAGGACTTCTTCCTCTAGACAATGGCAACCTCCAAAGCATGAGTCTTTCTCCTGGAATTGAGCTGATTGGAATGGATCCAGCTGTAATACCACAGATCCAGGAAGAAGTACCTGGAACTGAAGTTTTGGTTATACCTGCTGGTAGTTTTAATGAAAATCAAACAGAAGACATCACAACTGTATCTATAGTAACAAGTCTATATTGCCGTGCAGATTTGGATGACGAAATTGTCTATGAAGTGACAAAAGCAATTTATGAGAATGCGTCTTCGCTTTATCAGTATTTTGGCGAAGATTATGCTCTTATTCCAGGTGCACCGCTTTCTGGAATTGATCCAAATATGCCAATTCATCCAGGTGCTCTCAAATATTACCGTGAAATTGGTATTGTAGAGTAAAAGGGTATCTTTGTGGCTGATGCAAGTGTAGTATCAGCCACATGTTTCTAATCACATTCGGAGTCAAAATGAGTAAGAAAGACTACTTTGAATTTGTCACATCAAGCAGAAAAATTACGTCACAGAGTATTATAGGTATGCTCTTAAGTATTTTATCTGTATATACTTGTGTCTATTTTATAGTTACTGCTAGCAGTGGAACTCCTGTAGCTTTAGCTCATCGCCTTATGTTTGTGTCACTAGTGGTGATGATGATTTATCTTTCAAAGCCGACAGGAAGAAAATCATGGAATGACAAGTTTACATTAGGAGCTATTTGGGACTTCTTTTGTACAGTTTGTGCCATAGCTTGTGTCATCTATTACCTTTCTGATTTGGAGGGCTGGCAGCTACGGATGTTCATGCCCAATATGCTCGATACAATTTTTGGCACAATACTTGTTTTTTTAATATTAGAGGCAACTAGAAGAGCTGTTGGACTTACAATGCTGTTTGTCGTTATATTCTTCCTGCTTCTAACCGTATTCACAAATTATTTTCCAGGTTTTTTAAGAGGAGCTCCCACATCTTGGAGAAGGCTTGTAGATATTCTTGTTTCAGAACAGGGACTGTTCTCTGAACCTATTCAGACCATGGCATCTTATATCATTCTTTTTCTTTTGTTCGGCACAATACTGGAAGAGAGTGGAGCAGGAAAATACTTTATCGATATTGCTTATTCGGTAGGAGGTAGATTCACAGCAGGGCCAGCTAAAACGGCAGTTATAGCCAGTGCGCTTTTTGGAAGTATTTCAGGTTCTTCTGTTTCAAATATAGTATCAACAGGATGTTTCACAATACCTCTTATGAAGGCTACGGGAATATCACCAGAAGAAGCAGGTGCTACTGAAGCAGTCGCATCTACCGGAGGCAATTACATGCCGCCAATTATGGGTGCAGTTGCTTTTGTCATGGCACAATATCTTCGTGTTCCATATATTACTATTGTAGGACATGCCATTATTCCTGCGCTTTTGTATTATATGGCACTTCTTCTTTATGTTCATTTTTCAGGTAAGAAGAGAGGAATGGTGCCTCTTAAACCGGAAAATCTACCTAGTGCCAAGAAAAGTATCATTGAAGGCGGGCATTTGATCCTCTCTCTTGTCTGTCTTGTTGTATTTCTTATTTTTGGATACACGACAACCATGGGTGCTTTTTGGGGTGTGGTGGTATTGTTTCTTCTTACGTTTGTCAGAAAAGGAACACGACTCAAACCGATTCAGATGGTTAGAGCTTTTGAGAAAACGGCGAAAATGGTTCTCTCAGTTGGATCCGCGTGTGCAGCTGCAGGAATCATCATTGGGTGTATGTATGCTTCAGGATTAAGTCTGAGTCTGTCGAATATCATCATTGATCTTGCACACAATAATGTTCTTGTTGTTCTAATTCTTACTGCTGTATTTTCTTTGATTCTAGGCTGTGGAATGCCTTCTGTTGGTGTTTATTTGATTCTTGTAATGACAATCATTCCTGCTCTCACGCAGATGGGGATTACACCTATGGCTGCTCATTTCTTTGCATTCTATTTTGCTGTAGTTTCAAATATCACACCTCCTGTTTGTGTTGCGGCTTTTGCAGGTGCTGCCATTGCAGGTGCATCTCCAATGAAGACAGGATTCAAGGCCTTTGTAATTGGATCTGCTGCGTATATCATTCCTTTCTTGTTTGTCTATCATCCGGCAACCCTCGGCATAGGGACACCAGGGGAGATCGCAATTGCTTGTATCGATGGCGCTATTGCCATATTTGGCCTTGCTGCCTGCATTGTAGGGTTTGTTATTTTCCGTCTTAATATAATCGAGCGTCTTATCGGACTTGCTATATGTCTTTTAGTCACAGCACCTCATATGGCAACGAATATTACAGCTTATACACTTTTGGTAATCATGATTGCTGTTCAATTTGTAAAGTATAAGAAGAATCAAACTCCAAAAGTGGGGGAGGTGTTGGCATGAGTAATAAGAAAGATCTGCTTATCCAATGGATTTTTATTGCAATGTTCTTTGTCCCTACGATGATACTTGCGCATTATCGTCTGCATCATAGGAACTTTGCACTCTTTGTATTCATATCAATCGTTAGTATTGCTATTGTTTGGTTCGCTTATCTTTTCTATTTGAAGAAGATTGGTTATGTCGTTGAAGACGAACCTGTGATGGATGCTCAGATTGCAAATATAAAAGATGAGGATGATTAATCTACTTGATGTTTCAATTTATTAAGGAATATCTAGCAATTGTTTTGATATGAAAAAAGTTTTTTGATTCTTGACGAAACCGTTTTCATAAACAAATAATGAACATAAGTATATTATGATAACGGTTTCACGGACATTAAAGGAGAGTTACTGTGTCACAGGATAGAACAGTTCAAATTATTGAAGAGATTCCATTTAACAAAGTTGAATGGGGACAGACCAAGGAACTGGTGGGTAGATTCTGTAAAGCTAAATCAGAAAGGCTTCTGGTTAAGATTACAGAATATCTTCCACATTTTCAGCATTCCTCCCACATTCATCCAGAACAGGAAGAGGTGATCATTGTTTTGAGTGGAAAAGCCATAACAGAGACAGATACTGGAAGAATTGATCTTTATCCTGGCTGTGTTGCTCATGTCCCTGCTGCTTTGAGGCATGCAACATATAATCCGTACGATGAAGTATGCAGATGCATAATCATCAAGTCTCCGGCAGATAAAGATCAATTTAAAAGTTGAGTTAGCCAATAGAACCCTTATGGGCAAAGAAACAAAAGGAGATGGTATTTATGAAAAAATTATTCGCAATCTTACTTATCATGCTGATCACTTTAACTGGCTTATTTGCTGGAGGATCAGCTGATAATTCAGTGACAGAAGAGACAGATTGGACTCCAGATGGACCAATTACCATTGTACTTGGATTCAGCGCAGGCGGTGGAATAGATGTCATGTGTCGAACAGTTGCTCCTTTCCTTGGAGAGTATCTTGGGTGTGATGTGATCGTACAGAACATGCCAGGTTCAAGTAGCGGAATTGCAACAGATTATGTGCTTGATCAAGCGCCAGACGGTCAGACAATTCTTGGAACAAGTTCATCGATGTCAGCTTTTTCAACAACAGAAAATAGCGATGCATCTTATCTTCAACTTGATATGCTTGCGATGCCTTATCTTTGCAGAAATGTAGGAGTTGTTGTCAATACAGAACTTGGTATTGATACAATGGAAGAATTCATTGACTATCTTAAGACACATCGCACAACAGCCGCAACAGCAGGTGTTGGTTCTATGTGGCATATTCCTGCGGCTGAACTTGCTAGCCAGCTGGGATGTGAAGATAACGTAAGGTTTGTCCCTTACGATAGCGGAAGCAGAACAGCCCTTGCTGTTGCACAGCATGAATGCGATTGGGCAGCAATCGATTATGCAAATGCTGGTTCATATTTTGAACAGGGATTATGCAAGATGCTTGCAGTTTTCAGTACAGAAGATATGAACGATGCCCATCTTGGTATTGTTCCATCAATTGTAAAGTATGCACCTGAAATGGCTGATACCGCAGATATTATTGGTGGATGGAGAGGCTTCTGTGTATCGAACGAAACACCTCAGTATATCAAGGACAAATTGATTGAAGCATTTAAGTATGCATGTTCTCAGGAAGAAGTTCAGAACCTTGTGAGAGCTAATGGCAATAACGTTGAGGATATGAGTTACGGAGAAGAGGCACAGGCATATTTTGAACAGTCTTGTCGCGTAAGTTCATATCTTCTCTGGGATCTTGGAGATGGCACAAGGGATCCTTCTGAAGTAGGAGTTGAAAGGCCATAGTTTTGTGGGGCACATGTTTTGTGCCCCCTTCAAAGAAGAGGAATATTTTATGCAGCTCTCAAAAGAATCGAAAAATGTATTGGTCTATACCGTTTTCTTGATTGTTACTGTAGTACTATTCATTGCTACTCTGACGATCAACAGAAGGGGAGAATCCATAGCTGAAAGTCCCAAGCTTCTTCCTTTGATCACAGAAGCCTTCATGTTTATTCTGTCAATTTCTGGACTAGTACAGAACATCAAGAATAAAGGGCATCTCTCTTTTTCTGAGCTTAAGTCTTCCATATCTGATTCAATTAAAGAAAAGAAGACAAGAAGTATGCTATTAGCCATTGGCATATGTGGAATATATATACTTTCCGTTCTTTATATCGGGTTCTATATTTCCAGTTTTGTTCTAATTGCGGGAATCACAATGTTCTATGTACGACGCATCAAGTTCTATTGGGCAATTTTGATAGCTGCTGCTCTTACAGCTCTTCTATATCTAGTATTTGCAGTTGCATTCAATATGCGTCTCTTCTAGGAGGATCTAAAGTGTTTGATTTATCTCTAATTCTTGATGCTTTTTCTCTGGAGATATTCTTTTTGCTTTTGACTGGAGTTGTAATTGGAATAATCGGTGGGGCACTTCCAGGAATTTCCTCCACAACTACAGCTGCTTTAATGGCTACTTTTGCATTAACAATGGGTTATAGGGAAGCTGTCATGTTCATGGCGGCAACTCAGGTTGGAAGTACTTATGGAGGATCCATTGCTGCCACTGTATTGAACATACCTGGAACTCCTGCATCTGCGGCAACTGCCTTGGAGGCCTATCCGATGGCTCAAAGAGGGGATGCTCAGAAAGCATTATCCTTGAATGTCTGTTCATCATTTGTCGGAAATACGATTGGTGCCCTTCTGCTTCTGATCGTTTTCCCTCTTACCCTAACACTTGTCATGTACTTCGGTTCATGGGAAATGTTCTGGTTTTCAGTTTTTGGTTTGATCATATGCGCTGATCTTTCTAGAGGAGATATAAAGAAAGGACTTTTTTCTGCTTGTCTTGGTCTGATGGTTTCATTTGTTGGAGCAGATCCAATTTACGGAGCAGCGGGGTCAAGGTTTACTTTTGGCCTAAGATCTCTTCGTGATGGTATTGGTCTCATTCCTGCAATGGTTGGTCTTTATGGGCTAAGCGAGGTATTCACAACACTTACAACAGGTGAAGTGAGATCAATGCGTGTCAATAAATCGAAACTCTTTGTATTTGGGGAAGTTTGGAAATACAAGTATACAGCGTTGAAAGTAGCTATTACTGGCTTTATTATCGGTGCAATTCCTGGAGTTGGTGCTAATATTGCATCCTGGGTTGGATATAATCAGGCATATTCTGCTAGCAAGAATAAAGAACAGTTTGGGCATGGTGCAGTTGAAGGCTTAATCGGATCAGAAACAAGTAATAATGCATGTGTTCCTGGGACTTATGCACCACTTTTGGCGCTTGGTATCCCGGGAGATGGAGTAACAGCAGTTGTTCTTGGAGTTCTTACTGTAAAAGGGGTTCAGACAGGTGTTCTCTTTGCTCAAAACAATCCTGATTTCATATATGTTCTTGTCCTTGCTCTTTTGTTTGCTGGTATTGTATTCCTTCTTGTCGGCACATTCCTTTGCCGTCCAATTCTAAAGGTTTTGACAGCTCCTCTTCCAATAATCATGGCGACAGTCGTTGCTCTTTGCACAATGGGAGCTTTTAGCAACTCAACAAAGACAAGTGATATCGTGATCATGTTTGTTTTTGGAGTCATTGGTCTGCTGATGAACAAGGGTGGTGTGCCAATTGCTCCAATGGTTCTTGGCATAGTGGTGGGAAGAGATCTTGTCGATTCAAATTTCAGGAGAGCTATTCTCGCTGGTGATGGTAGCTTGACACCGTTTTTCACAAGACCTGTATGTATCATCCTCATACTTCTTTTGATTATCGTATGTGGAAAGGACATATTCAAACCAATAATGAAATTGTTTTCTAGCAAAAAGGAGGAGAAAACAAAATGAAATATGAGTATTTAGCAAAAGAGGGGAAGATTGGAACCATAACCATAAAGAACAGGATTGTAGTACCTGCTTTGAATAACAATTACACTCATGCAGCATTCATGACAGATGAATCGATTGATTTTTATGTATCAAAAGCAAAAGGAGGTGCTGGTCTGGTAATAGTAGAGGCTACCTCTGTCGATTACCCTAGAAGCAGATCTGTTCTCAATCCAGCTATTGATGATGAGAAATACCTCCCGGGATTTAAGCAAATAGCAGATGGTTGTCATAAGTATGGGGCAAAAGTTTTAGTTCAGCTCAGTCATGTTGGAAGGCAAAGCCGGAGAAGTACAACTGGAATGGATCCTGTCGCTCCTTCTCCGATAGCCAGTAAATCTCCGCTTTATCCTGATACTCCTAAGGTTCTCTCTAAAGAGGATATAGAAGAGATAATAGGAAAGTTCCAGAAGGCAGCTGTTATAGCAAAGAAAGCAGGACTGGATGGTGTAGAGATTATCATGGCACATGGTTATCTTGCTAATAACTTCCTTTCTCCAATTTCAAATCAGAGAACTGATGAATATGGAGGGTTGAAAGGAGGTATCAAGTTTTGTGTGGAAATTGTAAAAGCCATCAAAGATGCGTGTGGAAGTGATTTTCCTGTAGTTCCTAGAATAAATGGTGATGATTTTATCAAACAGGACGGAAATGGCATTGTTGAGGCTGAACTGATCGCACAGTGCTTGGAAAAGGCAGGAGCAGATGCCTTGAATGTCTCAGGAGGAATGAGAGATTCTGAACTTAGTTTCAATGATCACTCTTCTGGTCAGCCTAGAGGTGCTTGGATACATCTCGGGGACAGAATAAAACGCACTGTATCCATTCCTGTCATTATAGTAAAGAGATTTTCTCCTGAAATTGCTGAGCTTACCATTAAGACAGGTGCGGCAGATTTTGTTGCTTTTGGGAAACAGGCAATTTGTGATTCCGAGTTTGCAAATAAGATTCTCGAAGATCGTATAGAGGATATGATACCTTGTACATCCTGTTGTCAGGGTTGCTATGACGAACTCTGGATGAAAAAGCCAATCACGTGCATGGTGAATCCATCGGTTGGGAGGAAAATAAAATATCTTGAAGAGAGAAAAGCAAAGAAACGCAATAAAAAGAATGTGCTCATAGTTGGAGCAGGTCCTAGCGGTTGTGAACTAGCACTCTCATTGGCAGACTTTGGACACTCTGTAACTTTGATAGATAAGAATAATTTTTTAGGAGGAAATTATTTTTACTGTAGCTATACAGAACTCAAGAAAGAAGTTGGAAATTTATTTGTCTTCTTTTCTCATGCGCTTTCTCAAAGTGGTGTCGATGTCCGCCTCAATACTCCATTCAGAAGAGATCTTATAGATGAAGTAAAGGCAGATGTTGTTGTAGATGCTACAGGTTGTGAATTCAAGAAGCCAAACTTACCTGGAATGGATATGGAACATGTCATAACCCCAAAAGAAGCGCTCGATGGTGGTAAAGAAATCGGAAAGTATGTCACTGTTGTTGCCTGCTCATTTGGTTGTCCATGGACCTGTCATGTTGTTTCTCATGAGATACCAGATGATGTTGTAGGACTGAAGACAAGTGAAACTTATGCGTGTGCAATGGGACATGCCGCAGCAGATGTAGCTGAGGATCTTGCAGATAAGGGACATAAAGTATCGATCATCACGGAAAGAGATAGCTTTGTTCCTGGAATGGGATTCACGAACAGAGGAAACATGTTCAAACGTTTCTTCCCTAAAAATATCAATGTCTCAACAAAAACAAAAGTATTGAAAGCAATACCTGGTGGTTTGTTATGTCAGAAAGAAGGAATCGAATTCAAGGTTAGTGCAGACACTGTCATTGTAAGCACAAAGATTGAAGCTTCGAACTCGATAGAGAATCTTCTTACTGATTATAAAGGCGCTTTCTATAAAGTTGGAGACGTTGAGAAAATTGGTAACGCTCTCAAAGCTTTCCATAGAGCATATGAACTAGCAGATGCGATTTGATTAGGAGAGAAAAATGGAAAAATTCAAACGTGGAATATTGGCAAGTCCAGGAAACATTGTATTTGAGGAAATAGAAAAGAGAGCACCTCATGATGATGAGGTACTTATCAAGATTTATTCATCTGCAATCTGTGGAAGCGATATGCATATTTTCCGAGGAAAGCATCCTTACACAAAACTTCCAACAACAATAGGGCATGAGATTGCTGGTGTCGTTGAATCGGTTGGTAAGAATGTTTCAAGAATAAAGGTGGGGGACAGGGTAACGGTTGAACCACTCATGACGTGTGGTACTTGTTATTACTGCAAGCATGGAAGATATGACTATTGCGAGAATCTTAAGTTAAAATATCGCAATGGATATAGTGGTTATGCTGAATACTACTATGCAGAAGAAAAATGGGTGCATATCCTGCCTTCTTCACTATCTTTTGATGAAGGTGCTTTAATGGAGCCTTTTTCCTGTACCGTGCATGCTGTAATGAAAGCTGGCATTAAGCTATGTGATCGTGTTTGTGTGCTTGGAGACGGACCTATTGGATTGCTTCTTGCCAGACTTTCTGTGGTCTCAGGAGCTACTAAGGTCTTTGTCTTGGGATTGCAGGAGAAGAATCTTGCAATTGCTAAATCTTATGGATGCATTCCTATCTATAACGATGACAATGCTTTGGAAAAGATAATGGATGAGACAGAAGGCCGTGGTGTTGATGTTTCTTTTGAAGCTGTTGGAATTCCAGTGACATTCAATCTGGCAATGAAACTTACAAGGAAAGGGGGAAAGGCAATAATCTTCGGAATTTTTGAAGATGAATTCAGTACAAAGAGTCTTGTTGATGCAATGGTAAAAGAGCTCGAGGTAATTGGAACGTCAAGTTATTGTTGGGATTTTGAGAGGGCAATAGAACTCTCATCTACTGGTGTTGTCGATTTAAAACCATTGATCACAAACCATTGGCCGCTCATGGAAGTCAACGAAGCGATGAACGTGAAGAATGTAAAAGGCGATCAGCCGCTTAAGATAATTCTCAACCCATAATCAACGAGGAGGAGATTGAACAATGGAAAAAGTTGCAGTGGTTACTGGCGGAGTTCGGGGCATTGGATATGGTATTGCAAAGCGTATGGCCGAAGATGGTTATCTAGTTGCTGTCATGGATATCAATGTCTCTGATACATATAAAGAAAACATTGAAGGACTGAAAGAGTTCAATCAGAAGAATTTTTTCTTCAAAGGAAGCATTACAGATTCATCTGACAGGAAAGAATTTATTGATCTTGTTGTAAAAACATTTGGACATATAGATGTTCTTGTGAATAATGCTGGTGTTGCTCCTAAGATTCGTAAGGATATCCTCGAAATGACTGAAGAGAGTTTTGATTATGTAGTAGGGACAAACCTCAAAGGTACCCTGTTTATGTCACAACTTGTTGCCAATCAGATGATCAAGCAACCTTGGGCAGGAAAGAAGAGAGGAACAATTATAAATATAGGATCTGCATCTTCTACTGTTTCTTCCCCAAACAGAGCGGAGTACTGTCTTTCAAAAGCTGGAGTTGGAATGCTGACTGTTGTTCTTGCGGATAGACTTGCTGCTGAAGGCATTATGGTTCATGAAGTACGTCCTGGTGTAATTGATACGGACATGACAAAGGTTGTTCACGAGAAGTATTCAAAAATGATAGAGGACGGGCTGTTCCCAATAAAGAGATGGGGATATCCAGAAGATATAGCTGACGTTGTCTCTCTTATGTGCAGTGACAGATTCATATATACAACAGGAAACTATATCGATGTCGATGGCGGCTTTCATATCAAGAGGATGTAAAAATGGATTATCCAACTAAAAAATACATGACTGGTGTAGAAGGTGCTCATAGAAGGGCAATCTATAAGGCAATGGGTTATACAGATAAAGATCTTGAGAAACCCATTATTGCGATTGTAAATAGCTGGGGAGAGGTATGTCCCGGGCATTATGGCATGAATCTGCTCAGTCAGAAGATCCATGAAGGAATATACCAAGAGGGTGGAATGCCTGTTGAATTTACGACAATATCTCAATGTGGAACACTCACATTAGGCCTTGATGGCATAAGATATGATCTTCCAACAAGGGAAATGGTTTCTTTTGACATTGAGACTATAGTGCACTCCCAAATGTTTGATGGAATTGTGTTCATTACAGCTTGTGACAAGGTTGTTCCAGGCATGCTCCTTGCTGCTGCCAGACTTAACTTGCCATCGATATTTGTGTGTGCTGGCGTTATGGCTCATGGAGAACTGGATGGTGAAGCATTTTCCTTGTCTGATCTCGATGAAGAAGTAATGGGGGCATGGCCTCTTGGAAAAGTATCAGCAGAGAAGATAAGAAGGATGGAAAACCAGGCGTGTCCTACTTGGGGTGCTTGTCCATTGATGGGGACAGCAAATACTATGCAGTGTCTATCTGAGGCAGTTGGCCTTACCCTTCCTGGAGCTTCAACTCTTCTTGCGACATCTTCAGAGCTTCTTCGTTATGCGAAGCTTAGCGGCAATCAAATTGTAAGATTGGTGGAGAAAAATATAAAGGCTTGTGACATCATGACAGAAGAAGCCATAGAGAACATGGTTACAATGATGATGGTTCTCGGTGGTTCAACTAATTCTGTTGTCCATATTCTTGCTCTTTCTGAAGAACTTGGCTTTGGGGATAAGATCAATCTCAATTTCATTTCAGATGTGAGCAAAAGAACACCTTGTCTTGTGAATGTAAAACCGAATGGTCCTTATCATGTCACTGATTTTCAGAAATCAGGAGGAATGATTCAGGCCATGAAAGAGGTACGTTCATTGCTTAATTTGGATGTCCTCACTGCAAATGGAGAAAGCCTGAAATCAAATCTTGAAAACTTAGAGACAGTAAAAGTAGATAGGAATGTACTTTATAGCCTTTCTTCTCCAATATCCAAAGATGGTGGAATTGCAGTTCTACGGGGCAATTTGGCACCCGATGGTGCAATACTTAGGCAGTCTGCAAGGTACCGTGAAAATCTCCATCATGAAGGGCCTGCAAAAATATTTGATTCTCAAGAAGATGCTCTTCTCGCGTTGAAAGAAGGAAAAATCTGCAAAGGTGATGTTATGGTTGTCAGATTTGAAGGACCTTCTGGTGGTCCTGGCATGCCTGATATTTATGCTGTGCAGGCAACTGTTTGTGGTATGGGATTGGATAAGGATGTTGCTGTGATCACAGATGCAAGATTCTCTGGTTTTGCTAGGGGTTTTGGTGTATGTCAGATTTCTCCAGAAGCTGCAAAAAATGGACCTCTTGCTTATCTAAAAGATGGGGATTTGATAAGAATAGATATTCCATCACGAACGATTGAAGTTGTAAATGATGGAATTTTCAAGAGAGAAGCGGCAAAGAATCCAAAAGATAAGAGAAATTATAAGGGCATCTTGAATCTATACAAGAAATATGGAGGCCCCGCAAACAAAGGAGCGAGGTTGGGATGATTCAATTTGGGCTTAAATCATATTCATACAATACTATTGTTGTTGGAACAGGTGCTGCGGGATACAATGCTGCAGACTCCCTTTATCAATTGGGAGTAAAGAATATTGTTGTACTAAGTGAAAGAATTCTCTCAGGAACTTCCCGCAACACAGGTTCAGATAAGCAAACGTATTATAAATTGTCACTCTCTGGCGATTCTCCTGATAGTATCGGGCAGATGGCCCAATCTTATTTTGATGGCAAGTGTATGGATGGAGAACATGCCCTTATTGAATCAGCATTGTCTGCAAGATGTTTTTTTAAACTTGTTAATCTTGGGATTCCTTTTCCTCACAATGCATATGGCGAGTATGTTGGCTATAAGACAGATCATGATTCTGCGTCTCGAGGTACCAGTGTAGGACCATATACGTCAAAGATGATGACCGAATGTCTTGAAAAGGCTGTTCTGGAAAAAGGCATAGAAGTACTGGACAATCAGCAAGTTGTAAGGCTACTGAGAGATGAAGAGCATATTATTGGTTTGATAACTTATAATTCCAAAGAAAATGAATTCTCTGTTTTCTTTGCCAAAAATATCATCTTGGCGACAGGTGGCCCTGCTGGAATGTATGCCTCTAGCGTATATCCTGCTTCTCAGTTTGGAGCAACTGGATTTGCGCTCGAAATTGGTGCAACAGGAAAAAATCTTACTGAGTGGCAGTCTGGCCTTGCCTCAGTTTCTCCAAGATGGAACGTCAGTGGTTCCTATATGCAGGTTATTCCTCGCTTTGTCTCAAAAGAAAATGATGGGAGTGATGAAAGGGAATTCCTTTACGATTATCTTGGCGAGGAAGATAAGATTGAAGACCTAATTTTCTTCAAAGGCTACCAATGGCCTTTTGATGTCAGGAAAATAATTTCAGGTAGTTCGATAATAGATGTGCTGGTATATATTGAAAGATTCTTGAAAAACCGTAGGGTCTATCTAGATTTCACCAGAAATTCAGGTGGAAAAGATTTGAATGAGAAGAATCTTTCTGCGGAAGCATATTCATATATCAAGAATGCAGGAGTGTGTTTTGGAACACCAGTTGAAAGACTAAAGAAGATGAATATGCCAGCATATAAACTGTTTCTTGAGAAGGGCATCGATATTGAAAAAGAAATGCTGGAAATTAATCTTTGCATTCAACATAACAACGGAGGGCTCTCCGTAGACGAAAACTGGGAAACAAATATAAAAGGGCTTTATGCAGTTGGCGAAGTTGCAGGAACTCATGGGGTATATCGCCCTGGTGGAAGTGCTCTCAATTCGGGGCAAGTGGGATCATTAAAAGCTGCTTTGTCCATTTGTAAAAAGCACGATTATAATGAGATGATGGTAAGTGATAAGGAACGGGCAATTGCAGATATGCATCTTAAGGATATACGCCTTCTTATTGAGTCTGCCGTCACTCCTGATGGGAAATCCAATTTAAATTATTATTTTGATGTTTTGCGAAGCCGTATGAGTCAAATTGGTGCTGCTATTAGAGATAAAAATGCTATTGAAGAATACCTTGTCGTTCTTAAGGATCTGATTGTCAATTTCAGCAAAAGAATAAACATCAGTGGTCTACATCAAGTGGATAATTTTCTTCGATTAAGAGGTATTGTCATCAGCCAGTATGTTTATTTGGCTGCTATGCTTGATTATGCCAAAAGAGAAAAAGGTTCAAGGGGAAGTGCCCTTTATTCTTCAAAAAATGGAGATTTACCGAAAGGCAAGAATATACCTGAACTTCTCAGATTTCAGCTTGAAGATGAGAGTACTGAGAACATGATACAGGAGATTACTCTGTCAGAAACAGAATGTTCCATTCAATGGAGAAATGCACGTTCTATTCCGTTTCGGAATAATTTCTTTGAGAATGTGTGGAAAGAATATAACAAATTCTTCATGCAGTAAGAAGGAGAAAAGCAGGAATGGCTGGAATAAGAGATGTAGCTAAGTTAGCAAATGTTTCACCAAGTACCGCATCAAGAGTATTGTCTGGGAATGCCTATGTAGAACCAGATACGAAAGAAAAGGTTCTAAATGCAATGAAGGAGCTTGGATATAAACCGAATTATGCCGCACGCTCGCTCAAGAACAGAGGCAGCAACAAAATGTTTGGCCTCATCATTCCTGATATTACTAATCCGTATTACCCTGAACTGGTAAAAAAGATTGAACAAGTAGCTAACAACGCAGGATGTTCAATGATTCTTTGTGAAACTTTGGGTGATGCGGAAAAGGAAAAACGTTTCTTTGAGTCGCTTATGCACCTTTTTGTTGATGGCATTATATTCATTTCCTCAACTAATTCAATTGAGCACATCAGACCATATATCGGGAAAATTCCATTGGTTTTTTTGAATCGTGTTTATGATGTTGAGGCTCCATGTATATCGTTGGATAATGCACAAGCAGCATATGATGCCGTTAATTACCTGATCAAATTTGGCCATAGGAAAATATCTGTACTGATTAACAATACAGAAAACCAGTATAACAAGGATCGGCTTTCTGGTTCGATAAAAGCATTCAAAGAGAATGGAATAAAGGATTACGAACAATTCATCATAAGAAACATTGATTCAATTGAAGATGCTTATGAGAAGACTGATAGAATGCTCAACTCTGGTGAACGTCCCACAGCTTTCTTTATTTTCAATGATTATCTTTCATTCGGAGTTTATAAGGCTATTAACAAAAATGGACTGTCGATTCCTACTGACATATCTGTAATGGGTTTCGATGATACTTTACAAGTACGGTATTTGAATCCACCGTTGACTACAATACGACATACGAGTGCTGATAATGCACAGTACATATTCGATGCACTGATGGCAGAAAATCGGAATCATAACAACAAACATAGTGTCACATTATTCAAAGGAAATCTCATTGAGCGTGAATCTGTGACATTTCCAAAGGAGGAATAAAAGTGGAGAAGAATAATATATGGAAGATAGAGGGAACTGAATATCCTGCAGGAAGAAGAACAAGAGTCATGATTGGTCTCAATGGTGCAATCAAAGGAGAGAGAATCTGTCAAGGCTATGTCGTGATTTACAAAGGCGGCGGAATTCCTGCACACGAGCATGAGAACATTGAATCTTATACAATCTTAAAAGGCACTGGGATTATGACAGTGGGGGATGAGAAAGAAGAAGTACACGAAGGTGATTACATCTTTATTCCTTCTGGAAAGAGTCATGCGTTGCAGAACACAGGCGAAGGAGAACTTCATATGATGTTCATCTACTCCCCTAATACAATAGTTGATCATTGGGCGAAAGAGAAAGAAGGTACTTTAGTCTAATAACCTAGATCTAATTAGTTAATATATAAGTAATTAAATTGATTTCTGAGATCGTACTCAGTATGAATTATTATTTCATGACTTAAAAGGATTTACTTCATGACGAAAAAAGAACTTTTTAAAGAAATCCACGATATAGGGGTTTTACCTGTTGTAAAAATTGATGACGAAAACAATGCTATTCCTTTAGCCAAGGCTTTGAACAAAGGTGGTATTAGTTACATTGAGATAACCTTCAGAACTGATGCAGCGGAAGGCGCAATCCGGAAAATTGCCAATGAATGTCCGGAAATTGTTGTGGGGGCTGGTACTGTAATTAATCCTAGTCTTGCAGAAAAAGCAGTAAGAGCAGGGGCCTCTTTCATTGTTTCTGCAGGATTGAATGTTGAAACTGTAAAATGGTGTATTTCAAATGGGATTCCAGTTGTTCCTGGTATTGCGACTCCATCCGAGATAGAATTGGGCCTCTCTTTAGGGCTTGATGTCCTTAAATTCTTTCCGGCTGAGACGCTGGGAGGAGTAAGTATGCTGAAAGCTCTTTCCGGACCATTTCCTAAAGTCAAGTTCATAGCTACTGGAGGAATTGATATGACAAATATTCAAAGTTATGCAAAAGCTCCAAACGTATTAGCTATTGGAGGGTCATGGATGGTGAAAGCAGAACTTATCAATGGTGAAAAGTGGGAAGAGATTGCAACACTTGCAGCCGAGGCAAGAGAGAGGTTTCAGGGCTTGGAATTCGCTCATGTTGGAATAAATACACCAAATGAGTCTGCTGCTCTTGAAGTAGCCTCTGCTCTCAAGAATTTCTCAATGAAAGACAAAAACGGAAATTCTTCTATTTTCATGAATACTGAGATAGAAGTAGTAAAGAAAATTTACAAAGGTGGAAATGGACATCTTGCATTTAGATGTTTTGATGTAGAAAGAACCCTTCGTTATCTCAGCGAAAAGGGATTTCAAGTTGATGATGAAACATTCTCATATGATGCAAGAGGGACAATTAAATCCTGTTATTTACGACAGGAAATAGGTGGTTTTGCAATTCATCTCATAAAGACAATGTAAAAATAGGAGGAAAAGAAATGGCTAATAGATATGTGACTTTTGGAGAAATTATGCTTCGTTTGAGAAGTACAGAACATTACCGCCTTTTTCAGACACCGATACTTGAGGCAACTTTCGGGGGTGGTGAGGCGAACGTGGCAGTTTCCCTTGCTCTCTTAGGGGAGGACGTTTCCTTCATCACTGCTATCCCAAAGAATGCGATAGGAGAAGCTGCCTTGATGGAGCTAAGGAAATATGGTGTAGATATATCAAAAATAAAAATGGTTCCTGATTCGCGTTTGGGAATATATTTTCTAGAAACAGGAGCAAATCAGAGGCCATCGCTGGTAGTGTATGACCGCGCTAATAGTGCCATTGCAGAAGCATCCCCTGAACTTCTTGATTTTGATACCTCTTTGAAAGATGTAACTTGGTTTCACATCACAGGTATTACTCCAGCATTAAGTCAGAAAGCAGCCGATTCTGCACTTTTGGCAGTTAAAAAAGCAAAGGATAAAGGGGCTACTGTATCAATAGACCTTAATTATCGCAAAAAGCTTTGGAATTATGGAAGGACAGCCCCTGAAGTAATGTGTGAGATAGTAAAATATGCTGATGTCGTCATTGCAAACGAAGAGGATATACAGAAATGCCTTGGCATTGAGGCTACAAGCGATGTTACATCTGGAAAACTTGAAATTGATGTGTATAAAACTCTTGCAGAGAATGTCAAGGAGAGTTTTCCAAACATAAAAGTAGTTGCAATTACACTACGAGAATCCAAAGGCGCAGATCACAATGGATGGTCCGCTGTCCTTCATGGCCAAACTGGATTCTATCATTCAAGGCATTATGAGATTACCGATATTGTAGATAGAGTGGGTGGGGGAGATTCGTTTGCTGCCGGACTGATATATGCTCTCTCACATTTTGATGACGAAGAGAAATCAATAAATTTTGCAGTTGCGGCCTCTGCCCTGAAACATTCAGTAAGTGGTGATTTCAATTTATCAAGGCTTTCTGAAATAGAGGCTCTTTTAAAAGGCGATGGTTCTGGTCGTGTCCTGCGATAGTAAAACAACTTTTGGGTTATAAGGGACAGGAAATTCTCTTTTCTGTGCTTTATGACCCAATTGTGTGAAATCGGTCGTGCATCCTTATTCCCAAGATAAGATTTCTAACTATACTTCTTTCGTATGAAGAAGATTTTTCTTTCTGTATTTTTTGTATTGTCGCTATATCCTCTTGTTTCCTCTCCTGTTGTGGATGTCCTGCTTCTCAGGGGGCCTACTGCCATGGGAATGGCGCCTTTGATGGAAAGGGCGGAGAGAGGGGATACTGAATATGAATATAATTTCGCAATAGAAGCTGCTCCTGATATGCTCATTCCCCGCATAGTGCAGAAGGATTTCACGTTTGCCTCCCTCCCTTTGAATTTGGCATCCGTGCTTTATCAGAGGACAAAAGGTGATATCTCTGTGGTGGCAATCAATACACTCGGAGTGCTTTATCTTGCCGGATATGATGATATCTCATCGATAGAAGACCTAAGGGGAAAGACGATATATTCTGCAGGTCGGGGTGCTACACCAGAGTACGCATTGCAATACATTCTCTCTCTAAATGGACTTGAAATAGGGAAGGATGTCTTTGTCGAGTGGAGAAACGAGCACACAGAGTGCCTCGTGAAGATAGGTGAGGAGAATGATTCTTTCGCACTTCTTCCAGAACCTTTTCTTTCTGCAGCTGTCATGAATAATCCTGATCTCAAGGTTGTGTTGGATATCAACAAAGAATGGGAACGTCTTACTGGCCTGAGCATGGTTACTGGAGTAACGATTGCAAATGAAGATGCACTTGAAGATGACAAAGAACTTCTTCCTTCTTTCCTTGCCGAGTATGCGTCATCTGTTTCCTTCTTGAATGATGATGTCAAAGATGGTGCTGTTCTTGTCGGCAAATTCAATATCGTACCCGCTCAGATTGCAGAGAGAGCGATAGAAAATGCGAATATCGTCATGATCTCTGGAGAAGAGATGAAGAGAATCCTCATTCCATATTTGGACTTTCTGTACTCGATGGATAAAGAGAGCATTGGAGGAGCACTTCCGGAAAATGATTTCTACAAGATCTGAGATCTGTTCGAAAGTCCTAATCTTTCTTTTCTATATTGTCCTTTGGGAGATTGCCTGCATTGTTCTGGATGAAGTACTGCTCCTGCCTTCTCCCTTCCTGGTGTTCAGAACTTTCTCTGTTCTCATATTTGAACTTTCGTTCTATCATGCACTTTTCACAACACTTTCGAAAATTCTTCTTGGGCTTTTGGCTGGGATAGGAATCGGAGTTTTGCTTTCTTCTTTATCTTCCTCCTTCCATCTCATCCGCGATCTCTTTTCTCCTCTTGTGAAGATCATAAAGTCAACTCCTGTCGCTTCTATAGTGATACTTCTCCTTGTCTGGATTGAGAGTCGTAACCTCTCTTTTGTGATTTCTTTCCTGATGGTTTTCCCGATCATTTATGAAAACACTTTGAAGGGCATAGATGAGACAGATAAAAACCTTCTTGAGATGGCTGAATGCTATAGGGTAAAGAGGAGAAAGAAAATCAGATACATATACGTTCCGTATGTGCTTCCATACCTCGAGAGTGCCATCTCCCTTTCTGTCGGGCTGAGTTTCAAAAGCGGAATTGCAGCAGAAGTGATCTCCATTCCGTCTGGCTCGATAGGTGAGAGGCTGTATGATGCGAAGGTGTATCTCGAAACGCCAGAACTGTTCTGCTGGACATTTGTCATAATCATTCTTTCGTTCGTGCTAGAGAAAGTGCTCGTGTCATTTTCTTCCGCTATTCTGAGAAGGATAAGCCTATGATCGTAGAGATAAAGAGGAAAGCGTTCGGAGAGAAGATAATATTCGAAGACAGGAAGTTTGAGATAAAGGAAGGGAAGAAAACACTGATCAAAGGACCTTCCGGATGTGGAAAGACGACTCTCCTCCGTATCCTTTCGGGACTTGATGGTGATTACATTGGAAGCCTTGAGGGTAAGAAGAAATTTCCTGTCATACTATTCCAGGAAGATCGGCTGTCACTTAATATCTCATGCCTTTCAAATCTGATGATGGTAACAGATGATAAGGAAAAAGCCCGTACCGCGCTTTATAGCGTAGGGCTTGGAGGGGAAGAGAAAGTGAAGGCCTCAGAACTCTCTGGCGGGATGAGAAGACGACTTTCCATTGCTCGGATTCTCCTTCTTTCTGGCGATGCACTTTTTCTGGATGAACCATTACGCGCTCTCGATGATGAGAACAGGAGGAAGATGGCTGCTCTGATAGTAGAAAAATTTCCAAATATCACGACTGTTATTGTCTCTCATGATGAGGACGACGAGAACCTGTTCTCTGTCAGTGAGATGATTGTTCTAGACTGATACGCTTTTTTCCCTGTTGTTCTCTTCTATCCGTTCTCTGAATGCAAGAGATATGTTTCTTCTTTTCAGATTCTCTGTCACTTTTGCGGTTATCCCTATGAAGATGGCATATACATACCCCATTCCCAGATTAGTCTCCAATAGCGAATTGACGACAAGGGTGGAGAGACTTTCTGCTGGGGATAATCCGCTACTTCTGATCCCTCCGAGAAGCAGGGACGCCTCCCAGGCAAACTGTACAACTATGCCTATGAAGAGGAGGCGAGGAATATCTATCCTGTATTTCTTCTCCTTTTTCAGATTCCACATTATTGTGAACACGTATCCTAGAAAGAGTATTATTGCCATGTAGAAATGGTATGCCCCTGTTGTCCGTTCTATCGTGATTGGCTCAAGATTTCTTCCCAAAAAAGACGATATGATAGGGCAGGTGAACCACCAGAGGATTATCAGGAATGAGAATTCAAAAAGGAATTCATCTTTTCTCAGATAGAGCCATATCCATACGAAATTCGTAAACCCATAGCTCATTGACATCCATAGAAGAGTCCAGAAAAGGCTTCCACCGCTAATTGATCTGGTTTTGAGAAGCAAGTGGAAGATCCCATAATCAACTGCCATGTAAACAATCCCCATGACAAATCCGACAATGGTTGTCATGTACCTTTTCTTCCATATAAGAAGCAAAAACAGAAGAATAAGGAACGCACTGTCCAGGAATATGTATGGCAGGGTGAATACTCTGCGGGCGATGATTTCCATATGGAAATATTACCACACTACACGCTGAGTTTCAGATCCCCTTCCCTGATCCATCCTTTCTTTCTCATGCAGATACAGAAGAGTACCGAAAGGATCGCAGGAAGGATGAAGTGTACCAGTATGATTTGTGGAATGGCTCCAGTTCCCATTTTGGCGACAGCGTTGAATTGTCCGACAAGTCCGCTGGTTCCCATGCCCGCTCCCGATGCGTTATTTGTCATCTTGAAAACACATGTCGATATCGGTCCCGTGATTGCACTTGCAAGCGTTGGAGGAATCCAGATCTTCCAGTTCTTCCAGATATTCGGAATCTGGATCATCGAAGTACCGAGCCCCTGACTGATTATCCCGCTTATTCCGTTTTCCCTGTAGCTCATGAATGCAAATCCAATCATCTGTGCTGCACAACCTGCACATGCAGCTCCTGCTGCTAATCCGTCAAGACCAAGTGAGATGCAGATTGCCGCTGAACTGATCGGGAGAGTGAGCACCATTCCGACTACGATTGAAACCAGGATTCCCATTGGGAGTGGATAGAGTGTAGTGAGGCTGTTTATGAATGCTCCAATGGCGTTCATCAGTGCAGAGACTACAGGTGATATGAACAGACCTGTAAGTCCTCCTGAAAGGATTGTTATCAGAGGAACGAGGATTATATCGGCTCTTGTCTTTCCCGTGATCTTCTTTCCAATATATGCCCCAACGAGCGCAGCTATACACGCTCCTAATGGCTCTCCTGCGGAGATGGT
Source organism: uncultured Spirochaetales bacterium (assembly GCA_949293335.1). Lineage (GTDB taxonomy): Bacteria > Spirochaetota > Spirochaetia > Sphaerochaetales > Sphaerochaetaceae > Ornithospirochaeta. The sequence continues at coordinate 32,362 of CASFDA010000031.1, read as the reverse complement.
CATTGCTCCGCTTTCTGCAATCTTTATAGCTCCTGCGCCAATTGCTCCGACTGCTGCTGAGGCATAGAGGGAAAGTCCCTTCGCCCCGATGCTCCAGGCAACTCCGATTCCGATGGCCGGTCCTGTGAGGCTTTGTGCGATCTTGCCGAATTGAGTAAGCCAGCTGATGTTCGCATAAGTTCCGATCTGACTGATGATGAGCCCGATGATAAGGGATGAAAAAAGTCCCTGGGCCATGCCGTTAAGTACATTGACCACACTTGAGCCAATGCCCTTTTCTTTATCCAAAGGCATCGTCCTTCTCTCCGATAAAATTTCTTCTGGATTTCGGATAGCAGGACAGCTTGTCATCATTTTCAATGCCAAGGCAGGCTTCCGTTGGTGCGATTATCCTCATAAAACATTATTTTGGTCAAGAAGAAAAAAAAAGCTCCAAGGGAAAGCCTTCTGATTTCTGAGTACGCCTCATCCATGCCTTAGCTGGGAGGCTTTCATACCGTCAGCTCACGGCTCCCCTTCAAGAGCACTTCCTTGCCGCCTCTCTCTGTATTTTTCACGGCTAGGACTTTATCTTTTCACGGGAATCGAGTTCCCGAACTTTTTTTCTTATAAAGAAGGTAACAGCTTCCTGTGAAAAGTAAAGTGTCCTTCTTGTAACATTGCTGTAAACAAGAAGGATTTGAAATGAATTTTTACCTGAAGAGCATTTCAGAGTAGGTCGGGAATGGCCAGTACTCTTTTCCTACTATCTTCTCAAGTTCATCAGAGTGTTTTCTTGCTTCTTCCATTAGAGGAATGAGCTTTTCTGAGGAGTGGAATGCCTCTTTCGTGACATCATCTGACGCATTTTCCTTTTCACTTTCAAGTGCAGATACTGCAGCAAACAGCTTGTTCTCCTCTTCTCCGATTTTCTTCAGAAGTGCCTTCTCTCCAGTTGTATCTATTCCAAGAGCTTCTTTCTCTCGAACCGAGATCGCAAGATCCTTCGAGAAGGAAATCACAGCAGGAAGGACTTCCTTCTTGAGCATCTCCAGCATTACCTCACACTCGATATTGATCGTCTTCACGTACTCTTCGAGCGCGATCTCCTTTCTGGCCATGATCTCTTCTTTTGTATAGATCTTGTGCTGGGCAAAGAGTGCGACATTCTTCTCATCATCGTAATGTATCACAGCCTCTGGAGTCGTCTTGTAGTTTGAGAGTCCTCTCTTTTCTGCTTCTATTTCCCATTCTTTGGAGTATCCATTGCCGTTGAAGATGATCCTCTGATGGGCCTTTAGCTCTCTTCTGATCAGAGCAGACAAGGTTGCATTGAAATCCTTTGCACCTGCAAGCTCATCGTAGAACACGCGAAGTGATTCGGCGACAGCTGTATTGATCATTACATTGATGCAAGCTGTATTGAAGGAAGATCCAGGCATCCTGAATTCAAACTTGTTCCCTGTAAAGGCAAACGGACTTGTCCTGTTCCTGTCGGAGTTGTCTGTGGGAAGTTTCGGAAGTACGCTCGTGCCGATATCGATGCTTCGCTTCTTCTTGTCTCCAGAGAGAGGCTGATCGTCGATGATGGACGAGATTACTTCTCCAAGTTCATCTCCCACAAATATGGATACGATTGCCGGAGGAGCTTCATTTGCTCCAAGTCTATGATCGTTTCCTGCGCTTGCAACGCTAATTCTCAGCAGGTCCTGATAATCATCGACAGCTTTTATCACAGCTGTGAGAAGGAGCATGAATTCCGCATTCTCTGCCGGAGTTTTTCCTGGATTGAGGAGGTTCCTGCCCTGATCGTCGGCAATGGACCAGTTGTTGTGTTTTCCGGATCCGTTGATTCCCTCAAAAGGCTTTTCATGGAGAAGACATGCATAGCCGTGCTTTTCTGCTATCTTCTTCATCATCTCCATCGTGATCTGGTTCTCGTCACAAGACTTGTTGGCATTGTCGAAAACAGCCGCCATTTCATGCTGGGAAGGAGCTACCTCATTGTGTTCTGTCTTGGATGGGACACCAAGTTTCCAGAGCTCTTCATCAAGCTCTTTCATGAATGCTTTTACCCCTGGCTTGATTGAACCAAAGTAGTGATCTTCCTTTTCCTGGCCCTTTGCGCTGTGGGCACCAAGGAGTGTCCTTCCTGTGAGCTTCAGGTCAAGTCTCTTTGCATAATCATCTTTGGAAATGAGGAAATATTCCTGCTCGCTTCCTATCGTGGCCTGTACTCTCTTCGCACTGCGCCCGAAGAGGGAAAGGATTTTGCAAGACTCCTTGCTTAGTGCATCAATGCTCCTTAATAGAGGAGTCTTCTTGTCGAGGATTTCTCCTTTGAATGAACAGAATGCAGTAGGAATGTAAAGGGTGTTATCCTTTACAAATGCATAACTCGTCGGATCCCATGCTGTGTATCCTCTTGCCTCGAATGTCGATCTCAGGCCTCCTGAAGGAAAGGATGATGCGTCAGGCTCTCCTTTGATAAGTTCCTTTCCCGAGAATTCCATGATAGGGGATCCGTCCTTCTCGAATGTAAGGAAGCTATCATGCTTTTCAGCTGTGATTCCGGTCATTGGCTGGAACCAGTGTGTAAAGTGCGTAGCTCCTTTGGAGATCGCCCAGTCCTTCATAGCCGAGGCAATCACATCTGATGCTCCCTCATCCAGGGCAGTGCCTTCGAGCATCGTCTTCTTGAGCGAAGCGTATACCTTTTCTGGCAGCATGCGTCGCATCACTTTGTCACTGAATACCATGCTTTGAAAAATTTCGCTTATGTCCATTTTCCTTCTCCCTCTCTACTGAGATCTCGAATTATTTCCTTTGAAGCCTCAGAAAGGCCAATTCTTTTGTTCATCGCCATCTTCTCGATGGTGCGATGTCCCTCTTCTTCGCTCATCCCTTTCTCTTTTGCGAGAAGGCATTTCGCTTTTGAGAGCATCTTCTCGTCTTCCAGGCGTTTCTGGAGTCTTGCATTCTTTGCTGCAAGTTCCCCAAGCTTTATCCTGTTGACTTCCAGAAGTCGCAGCAACAGCTGCATTTCCCTTTCCTGTACCGATTTCTGCATAACATACAGGCCATATTTAGAGTACAGGGCAGAGAGGGTAATGTACAGGTTTCCCGGGGTGAGAATGATCATGTCCGGGTTTGTGTTCACTCCGTCTTTCAGAAGATCTTTTACAGTGCCCCCTTCTGTAGGGAAATCTATTATGACCAAGGAGATGGTCTTGTCCAGGATCATCTTCTTAGCTTCCCTCACAGTCTCCGTGTGCAGGATAACATAGCTCTTTGGGGAAAAGAGCTTTGCAATGTCCTTTTTCCTTTCATTCTTCGAGACTATGAGGATGTTTTCCATTTATATCAGACCTTAAATATACGGGAAGTACCGCTCCATATCGTACTGATGCTGATTTTCAGCCTTTTCATATTCCATCGCTTCCCTCTGCTTCTCTTCGAGGAAGTTTGAGAGTGTGCTTTCAGGAATTACTGAAGAGACGAACTGGCTGTTCCTGGCAAGTTTCACAGCTTTTGACAGCGAAGTCGGAAGATCCTTCGCATGGCTTGGAGTCTTCTTTTCCTCACTGAGTACAGAACCCTGCTCGATTCCCTCGAAACCTGCAGCAAGAAGAAGGGTGAACAAAAGGTATGGATTTGCCGCAGGGTCGGGGCTGCGTACCTCCATTCTCGAATCCTCATCTTTTGCTGCAGGTACTCGCACGAGCGTTGACCTGTTTTCAGAGCTCCAGCTGACATGGCTTGGTGCCTCACATTTTCCGAATCTTGCGTACGAGCCCGGGAGCTGATTGGCGAACAGCGTGATCTCTCCGATTCTGTTCAGTATTCCCTGCATAAAGGAGGTTGCTTTTGGATTTGGGTCTTTCTGGAAATCTGCAAACAGATTTTTTCCATTCTCGAATATGGAAAGGTTCACGTGGAGTCCGCTGCCACTTTCGCTCAGAAGGGGCTTTGGCAAGAATGAGGCAAAAAGGCCATAGCTCTGGCTTATCGCCTTGACTGTAGTCTTAAATGTCATGAGATCGTCTGCTGCTTTGAGCGGGGATGAACATCGGAAATCAACTTCGTTCTGTCCCGGGCCCTGCTCATGATGGCTGCGTTCTGGAGTTACATGCATATCCTCAAGCGCGAAGCAGATGTCCCTCCTGATGTCTTCTCCCTTATCGAGAGGGGATATGTCGAAGTAACTTGCCCTGTCATATGGCGTTTCTGTCGGGTATCCATCTCCATCAAGCTGGAAGAGATAGAATTCGCACTCAGGACCTACGAGGAATGAAAACCCTTTCTTTCTCGCTTCTTCTTCCCTCTGCATGAGGAGATATCTGCCGTCTCCCTCAAATGGTCGTCCGTCCGGGTATTTGATGTAACAGTAGAATCTGGCAACGCCACCTTCGCTCGGCCTCCATGGAACGATTGAGAATGTATCGAGGTCAGGAAAGAGGAACAGATCGGATTTTGTCACATCCATGAATCCCTTGATCTGTGATGCATCGAAGGATACACCGTATTTGAGAGCATGCTCGAGCTGATCGCTCATAATCGCTATATTCTTCTGCCTGCCATAGATATCTGAGAAAGCAAGTCTGATGAACTTTATTTCAAATTCGTCAATTAAGCTTCTTATCTTTTCTATGTCCATATCGATCTCCGTAAAAAGAAAAGGCGCCACAGATTCTTTTCCATATCTGCAGCGCCATTGCTGTTTCTTGGGCGGATTATATTGTTTTTGATTTTTCTCCGTCAATACTTTCCTGATAATTCACTGCTGCTTTTACAAATCCCTTGAAAAGAGGATGTGCCTTGTTCGGCCTGCTCTTGAATTCAGGATGGAACTGAACTCCGACAAAGAATGAACATTTTGGGTTCTCCATCGCTTCTACAAGGAGGTTGTCGGGGCTAGTTCCTGAGAATACTATCCCGCTTTCTTCTATCTGCTTTCTGAAAGCATTGGAGACTTCATATCTGTGTCGGTGCCTTTCTCCGATCAGTTCTGTGCCGTAGAGTTTCCTCAGCAGCGTTCCTTCTTTGGTGAGGCATGGGTATGAGCCGAGTCTCATAGTCCCTCCCTTGTCTGTCTTCTCCTTCTGCTCGTCCATGAGATCGATTACAGAGTACTTCCCCTCCGGATTGAACTCTCTGGAGTTCGCGCCATCAAGTTCAGCCATATGTCTTGCCGCTTCTATGACTGCGATCTGCATTCCGAGACAGATTCCAAAGTAGGGGATATTGTTTTTCCGCGCATACTCTGCTGCCAGTATCATGCCTTCGATGCCACGCTCTCCGAAACCTCCGGGAACAAGGATGCCACTTACATTGGAAAGGAGTTTTTCCGCACCTTCCTTCTCGACTTCCTCACTATCTATGAATTCGAGATTCACCTTCACCTCGTTCGCTGCCCCTGCGTGGAAAAGTGATTCCATGATCGATAGATATGCATCGTGCAATCGCACATACTTTCCGCATATTGCGATTGTTACCTCTTTTTTCGGGTTCTTCATCTTGTTCACAGATTCGATCCAGTCACTCAAGTCAGGTTCCCTCACATCCAGAGACAGCCTTGAGACCACATAGTCATCGAATCCTCGTTCGTGCAACTTGAGAGGGACTTCATAAAGCGGGCTTATGTTCTCATTGCATATCACAGCCCTTCGTTCTGTATTGCAGAATAGAGCAATCTTGTCCAGAAGCGCATCTTCGAGTATTTTGTCTGCTCTTGCGATTATGCAGTCAGGCATTATTCCCATGCTCTGTAATTCATGTACAGAATGCTGGGCCGGCTTTGTCTTGTATTCACCTGAACAGTTGAGATAGGGGACCAGGACAACATGGATGAACATCGCATCTTTCCCGATCTCGCTCTTCACTTCCCTTGCCGCTTCCAAAAATGGCTGGCTTTCCATATCTCCGATAGTTCCGCCGATTTCAGTGATGACTACATCCGCTTCGGTGTATTCGCCGACGTTGTATATAGCGTCTTTTATCGCATCTGTCACATGCGGAATGATCTGTACTGTCGCTCCGAGAAACTCCCCTCGTCTCTCTTTGTGGAGGATGTCCCAGTAGACACGGCCTGATGTCAGGTTGGACAGTTTGTTCAGATCTTCGTCGATGAATCTCTCGTAGTGTCCGAGGTCAAGGTCTGTCTCCGCGCCATCTTCTGTGACGAATACTTCGCCGTGCTGGTATGGACTCATAGTTCCTGGATCAACATTCATATATGGATCCAGTTTCTGGGCCGCTACCTTCAGCCCCCGCTCTTTAAGCAGCCTTCCCAGGCTTGCAGCTGTAACGCCTTTTCCCAGTCCCGAGACGACACCGCCTGTCACGAATATGTGCTTCCTGCCCATTTTTGTCCTCCAAAATAAAAAAGGACAAAGATATCCTCCCTGTAAAGAAGACTTCTTTGTCCTTATCCCGCTATTTCTAGCTTTCTCTCCTTATTTTTGTCAATATTTGATGCAAATTTCCTGTTCTCCTCTTCCACTATTTCAGTTTTTTGTATAAATTCCCTCCTATATCCGGACAAGGGCGTCAGGAGAAACAGGGTGTAGATGCATCCTCTTCTCCCGACGCCCTTTTCTTTATCAGGAGCTTATGTATGTGTACTGTATTTGCATATGAGGGAGATGAGCTTTGCTTGGAGGAAGTGAAGGGCATCCTCAGGAAGACAAGACGGCGAGGACCGGATGATGAGAGGATAGAAGCTCTCCCTGATGGCGGTTTCATAGCTTTCCAGCGCCTATCGATAATGGGTCCCGATTCAAGGGGAATGCAACCGTTCCATCTGGGCCATCTGGTCAGTGTGACCAATGGGGAATTCTATGGTTTCAGAAAAGAGAAGAAAAATCTGGAAAAGAAGGGATATGTATTCTCATCGGATTCTGACTGCGAGATCCTGAATCCCATGTACATGGAATATGGTACAGATACATTCGGAAAGCTCGATGCTGAGTATGCCTCAGTGATATATTCCAGTGAAGAAGGATTGATCGCTGCACGCGATCCTATCGGTATCAGACCGCTTTTCTATGGTTATGACAAGAAGGGGAAGATTGCATTTGCAAGTGAGGCCTGTCTGCTGTTTCCTTTCATAAACGACGTGAGACCATTTCCTCCGGGATGTTATTACAAGCAAGGTTCGTTTTATCGCTACAGAGATATCGGAGAGGTCAAGGAAGTTGTGAAAGGCAGTGAGGAAGAGATCACGGAAGGCATACGCACAAGGCTGATTGCTGGTGTTGAGAAAAGGCTGGATTCAGATGTCCCTCTTGGCTTTCTCCTTTCTGGCGGTCTCGACAGTTCCCTTGTTTGTTCTATTGCAAGCCGATTGCTCGGAAAAAAGATAAGGACATTCGCAATCGGAATGGACAAGGATGCGATTGATGCAAAATATGCGAAGATCGTCGCATCCTATCTTTCCAGTGATCACACAGAAGTAGTCATAACGCGCAATGATGTGATTTCATCGCTCGAAGAGGTAATAGCGTCACTTGCAACTTATGACATCACTACTATAAGGGCGAGCATGGGCATGTACCTTATCTGCAAGTACATACATAAGAATACTGATGTCCGTGTTCTCCTGACAGGTGAAGTTTCAGATGAACTCTTCGGTTACAAGTATACAGATTTCGCTCCTGACGCAGATGCATTTGAGAAAGAGAGCCAGAAGAGGGTACGCGAGCTTTATGCATATGATGTTCTGCGTGCTGACAGATGCATTGCGGACAACAGCATAGAGGCACGTGTTCCATTCGGAGACCTTGATTTTGCATCTTATGTCCTTTCTATAGATCCTGAAATGAAGATGAATCACACAGGCCATGGAAAATACCTCCTGCGAAAGGCATTTGATGACGGTACGTATCTCCCTGATTCCATTCTCTGGAGGGATAAGGCGGCATTTAGCGATGCGGTAGGCCACAGTCTGGCGGATGATCTGAAGGAGTATGCGGAGAAGTTCTTCGAGGGAAAGGACTGGAAGAAGGAGTGTCTGAAATATCCTGAGAAAGGAAGGCCGTTCACTGCCGAATCTCTTCTTTACCGCATGATATTCGAGCATTACTATCCTGGTGGATCTGATATGATCCCTGGCTTCTGGATGCCCAATCCGACGTGGAAGAACTGCAATGTCTCCGACCCTTCTGCCCGTGTTCTCCCGAACTATGGTTCAAGCGGAGTATGAAGAGGGGAGATGGAGATGATGTTTTGAATTGGTATCCGTCTTCCTTCCTGAATGACGAGTTCCATTTTCTCAGCATCTGTCTTCAATAGTCTTGCGACTTCCTTTATATATTTCCCTCCATCTTTCTTCCTGTCTTTTTCAAAGTAGGTGACTGTGAAGTAGTCTCCGGAAGAAAGGGAGGAGAACTTCTCGTCGAGTATGGCTTTCTCGTTCTCGTCGAGTGCCCTGAAAGGTTCTGTGCTCCTTTCTCTTTCCCTGATTGCCTCTTCATGTCCCGAAAGAGCTGCGAAAGGTGAAAACTGGACAGCCCTTGCTTTTCTTGGCATGCGGTCATGTTTCATCTCAGGACGTGGCATATTCAGTATGTCGTCATATTTTCCTCTCACGCCTTGTGCCCTCCGATCTGTTTGTTCCTCTCCTTTGCCGTCGCGCCTTCTTCAAAGTCCATCAGGCGCAGTATTGCATTCTTCCCATATTTCCTCTTTATTTCGATAGCCGCCTTCTTGAGGCTTTCTTCCTTCTCTTCATCATTTCCGTCATCCTCTGGAAAGAGTTCCAGCTGCGTTCCATCAAGACCTCTTTTTCTCACGTCAAGGGCAGTGATGCAGAATCTCCTTACAAGGAGATCCTCTGAGATGATTCTCCTGAATAATTCTTCAGCCTTTTTCATTATCAGGCGTGATGAGGATGTCATCCTTCCAAGGTATATGCTTCCGTGTGCCCCTTTTGGAATGATTCTTCCATAATAGTCTTCAACCAGATCAATTTTATTTTCATATACAACCTCAGGATCTTTCAGATTCTCAATGTCATATCCGACGGAAAGCGCTATCTGATCTGTCAGAAGGTTTTTCTCGGAGAGTGAGAATGCGAGGGCATCGGCCATTTCCTTCACGACAAGCATTGCCTTCTCATAATCATATGGAGTCTGGAGAACTTGCCCTGATGATATGCTTTTCTCTTCAGGGTGGTATTCTTTTATATCTTTCATCGTGCAAGGCTCGTAACCCCATGCATGATCGATCAGCAGTTCTGCGTTGATGCCGAAGAGCCTGAACAGAAGTGCTTCATTCTCGATTGATGTCCTGGCTATATCCCCCATAGTGAAGATTCTGTGCTCTTCAAGACGCCTGGCATATCCTTTTCCGACTCGCCAGAAATCTGTGATGGGTGTATGATCCCACAGTTTCTTCCTGTAGCTCATTTCATCAAGCGTGCTGATCCTCACTCCGTATTCATCGGCTTCTGTCTTCTTTGCCATGATGTCCATAGCAATTTTTGCAAGGTAAAGGTTCTCTCCAATGCCTGCTGTTGCGGTTATTCCCGTTTCGCTGAATATCTCCCGTATTATCCTTCTTGCAAATTCCTCGCTGCTTATTCCAAGGGCGTTCAGATAATCGCTTGCATCTATGAATACCTCGTCAATTGAGTAAACGTGTATGTCTTCCGCTGATACGAAACGGAGATATATTTCATAAATTCTCGAACTGTATTCTATGTAGAGAGCCATTCTCGGGCGAGCTGTGATATAAGCCAGGGAAAGCGATCTGTCTCTCTGGAGTTCTGCTTTCGAATAGGATGATCCTCTGAATTCATGTCGGTAATTTGCTTTCCTCTGCTCATTTATCTTTCTCACTTTCTCTTCGATTTCAAAAAGGCGGGACCTACTTTTTATCCCATGCTCTTTGAGCGCAGGTGTCACGGCAAGGCATATTGTCTTGCTGCTTCTTTCACTGTCCGCGACGACCAAATTCACATCAAGGGGATTGAGATTCCTCTCCCGGCACTCTACAGAAGCATAGAATGATTTCAGATCGATAGCGATATATGTCCTTTTCTCCATACTTGTAGAATATAGCCCATAGGTGGGTAAATGCGTTGGTCTTTGTTTGTTTTCCATCGTTGTTGTATATGGTAAAATCGTGATATTTAAGTAGGTATATTTTTTTCCGAGGAGAACAGATGTACAGGATATTGAGAAAGGAGAAACTCTCTCCAGAAGTTTTCCGCTTCACCCTGTCGTGTCCCATGATAGCAAGGGAAAGGAAAGCAGGTCAGTTCGTGATCATCCAGAAAGGTGGCGATTTTGAGGAGCGCATTCCTCTCACGATTGCCGACAGCGATAAGGAAAAGGGTACGATAGATATCGTATTCCAGGCAGTGGGGGAGGGAACGCACCGTCTCGCAATGATGAATGAAGGCGATGAGATAGAGAATGTTCTAGGCCCTCTCGGACGGCCCACAGATATAAAGAAATATGGGAAAGTCGTACTTGTTGGCGGTGGTGTTGGCGTCGCTCCCCTCTATCCGATTGCAAAGGCGATGAAGGAAGAAGGAAACGATATAAGGATCATCATTGGCGCGAGGAACAAGTCACTTGTCATTGAAGAAGAGGAGATGCGGGCTCTTGATGAAGATCTCATTGTCGTGACAGATGATGGTTCTTATGGCAGGAAAGGACTTGTGACAATGCCTCTCGAAGAACTCCTTGTTTCAGAAAAGCCAGATCTGGTCGTTGTCATCGGACCTGCTGTCATGATGAGGGCCGCATCCGAACTGACGCTCAAGTATTCGACGCCCACTATCGCTTCGCTCAATACCATAATGATCGATGGAACGGGAATGTGCGGAGGTTGTCGTGTGTCAATCGGTGGGAAGACAAAGTTCGTATGTGTCGATGGTCCTGAGTTCGATGCCCATCAGGTTGACTGGCAGAATCTGATGTCCAGGCAGAGGACATTCAGAGAGTTTGAAGGAGAGATGCATCACCGATGCCACGCCGAATACGGCATCAAGGAGGGAGAGGCATGAACATCAATGAAATGGATGGAGAGGCAAAGAAGATCCTCAATGAGATAAAAGGAAAGACCCTTACTCCGAAAGAGAGGATGGCGATAGCGCATCAGGAGATGCCAAGTCAGGATCCGAAGGAAAGGATTTCCAACATGAACGAGGTTGCACTGGGATACACAGAGAGCATGGCCATGGCGGAAGCATCACGATGTCTTGATTGCAAGAACAAGCCGTGTGTCGAGGGGTGCCCGGTATCCATTGATATCCCGTCTTTCATTTCACGGGTCGCTAAAGGCGATCATAAAGGTGCATACGAAGTCATTTCTTCCTCTTCGATTCTGCCCGCGATCTGCGGTCGCGTGTGTCCTCAGGAGGTGCAGTGCCAGAAGTATTGTACTCTCGGAAAGGCATTGAAGGATGTCGATAAGGCAGTTGCTATCGGAAGGATCGAACGTTTTGTCGCGGATTGGAACAAGGACGCGGAAGTTCCTCCTGTTTCTGCTCCTACAGGGCATAAAGTTGCGGTAGTCGGATCGGGTCCGGCCTCTATTTCCGCAGCTGTTGATCTCAGGAGAGAAGGACACGAGGTTGTGATGTTCGAAGCACTCCACAAGACGGGAGGTGTCTTGAGTTATGGAATTCCTGAATTCCGTCTTCCGAAGAAACTTGTGGAGAAGGAGATGGACAAGCTCGGGAAGATGGGTGTCAGGATCGAGAAGAACGTTCTTATCGGAAGGACCAGGACTATCTATGAATTGCTTGACGAAGATGGGTTCGATGCGATCTTCATTGGTAGCGGGGCAGGGCTTCCGAAGTTCATGGGAATACCTGGAGAGAATCTCGTAGGTGTCCTGAGTGCAAACGAATATCTCACCAGATCCAATCTGATGAAGGCCTATGACAGAAAGGACAGCCATACGCCTGAGTATCTTGCAAAGAGGGTTGCGGTCCTCGGCGGTGGAAATGTCGCTATGGATGCCGCCCGTACTGCACTGAGGCTCGGAGCTGAGAGAGTTGATATTGTCTACAGACGAACACGTGAGGAGATGCCTGCGAGGAAGGAGGAGATCGAACACGCTGTTGAAGAGGGATGCAATATCATCATGCTCAGTCAGCCTGTGGAGATCATCGGAGATGAGAATGGCAAGGTAAGTGGGCTGAAGATCAGGAAGTGTGTCCTCGGGGATGTAGGAAAAGATGGCAGAAGAAGACCTGTCGAGGTTGAAGGAAGTGATTACGTCGTCCCGTATGATGAGGTCATTGTCGCTATAGGAAATGCCTCGAATCCTCTCATCAAGCTCACTACAGATGAGATAGAGGTCAATTCGAGAGGTAATTTCATCGTTGACGAGAACGGCAAGACCAGCATGGACAAAGTATGGGCTGGCGGAGATATCGTACTCGGAGCAGCAACTGTGATCCTCGCAATGGGCGAAGGACGAAGGGCTGCAAGGAGCATGAACGAATATCTCAGGTCCCTTTGAGTACAAGGTCAAAAGGCTCGTCTGAGTCGTAAGGTTTGAAAGACATGCCGTAGAGAGGTGAGAAGACCACCCCTACGGCATATATTTTCCCCCTCATCTTCTTCAAGTACCTGTCGTAATAGCCTAATCCCCTTCCGAGACGGAATTTATCTTCTGTGAAAGCAAGGCCGGGCGCGATAAGTATGGCGCTGTCAAACTCAATAGGCCTTTTCTCTATTGGTTCTGGAATGCCGAATTTCCCTTTCTCAAGCGGAGGTGGGGCAAAATGCATATCAGGGCCATCTATATATGGGAATAGGACCCTCTCATCGTCAAAGAGATATGATATGTCGACTTCGTCAGGAAGAGGAGAGTAAAGGAGAACCCATCTGCTGTTCTTATATACATCCAGTGATGAGATCTCTCCGCATATGCTTCTGCTTTCCTTATCTTTTTCTTCTTTGGAAATGGCGAGAAGTCTCCTCCTTGCCTCTTTTCTCAGTTCACTCTTGTCCACACGAAGAATATTACAGTCAGAATCAGCGGAAGTGTATCCAGAAATCTGATCTTCTTGCCGTAGCGTTTGACATCTGGCCTGAATGCTCTTGAAGAGAGAGCCTCTTCCATGACTTTGCATTCATCGATCAGTGATGTGATTAGGCTTTCCGAATACTCTCCGATAGTTTTTACCGGATGACGCATGAAGCTCATGTTCCTTGCCTTTCTTGCATCGAGCATGATCTGCCCCTTCTGCATGATGCGAGGGATCATGTATAGCGAGAGCATTGCAGAGGATGCGACGCTGTAGCCTCTTTTGCCTAAAAAAGGATGGAGGAAATTGCCCAGACTGGAAGAAAGCTCATCAGGATATGTAAGGATGGAGAACATCATGGACGCAATTACAAGTGTTGCGAATTCCAGGGCCTGATGGAGCGAATAATACGCATCCTTCGAGATTATCAGATTCGAGATGAGGATGAACAAAAGGAGATATATGAGCCCTCTCGAGATACTGGATTTCCTCGTTGCCTTTCTTCTCGCCACCAGAAAAAGGATGACAAGCAGCGATGAAGAGACAAGCAGGGCATGTTCTTTCCCGGATGTTGCGGAGAGCGAAAACAGGAGAAGGGAAATCAGGTTCAGTATCGGGTGTCCCATCAATTCCACCTCAGCATGCCAAATGGCACATCCGGTACGAATACACCGTTTGCCCGGAGGTAGGGTATAGCACTCTCTGAAGATCCGGTATATACACTCTTCCCATCAGCAAGGACTACACATCTGTCTGTGATTGCAAGTAGTTTTTCTGCCTCATGGCTGACGATGATTATGTTCTTGCCGCGTTTTTTAAGCATCTCGAGTGTGTTTATTACAGTAACCGCGGATGGCCAGTCCAGGTTTCCGAGGGGTTCATCGAGGAGGATCACATCTTCATCCATCGCGATTACAGCAGCGATCGCTGCTTTCTTCCTCTCTCCTCCGGAAAGGATGACAGGATCCTTGTCTGCGACTGGAGATAGGGAGAATTCTTTTATTGTCGTTTCAAGTCTCCTGTCTATCTCCTCTTTCCTGAGATTCAGATTCTCGAGTCCGAACTGTATGTCCTTTTTCACAGTTCTGCCTACAGTTTGGAGCATCGAGTCCTGGAAGCAGAGTGCAATTTTGCGCATCCTTTCCTTTGATGAGAGCTTCTCGGAATCGAGAGAAATGGAGCCGCTACTTTCTCTGCACAACCCTTTTATCGTCTTTAGGAGTATTGATTTTCCAGATCCGTTTTTCCCGGCAACGAGAGTTATTTCACCTCCCGACGATGCAAAACTGATATTTTCAAGTATCTTGTTCTTTCCCGCACTGAGGGAAAGATTGTCGACAGTTAATGTGTGCATAGAGAGATAGTACGGTATTGTAAAGTAAATTTCAATATTTTTACTTTACAAGTAGCGTACCTTTTCTTTTGTAATACATCAGGGCAGTGAAACTGACGACATAGTTGATTATCCAGCCGACGGGGAGTGCGACCCAGACCATCGAAATTCCATAGATGGGTGCCATCACGAAAGAGAACGCGACACGGAATGTGAGATTGAGGATGTTCGCGCTTGTGAATGCTTTCATTTTCCCATATGCGCGGAGCAGTCCATCTGTAATCATTTTAAGCCCGATGAATACGAAGAAGAATCCGATGAATTTCAGATAGCTTGAGCCAGTTGCGAGGGCCTCTGCTGATCCGTTTTCCAGAAAAAGGTTTATAAGTCCATCATGGAAAAGCTCGAGAATGATGCAGCACACAATTGCCGATGAGAATACTATGAGGTGTGCCTTCCTGTATCCGAGGCTGACCCGTTCTTCCTGCTTTGCTCCTATGTTCTGCGCAGCATATGATGACATTGCATTGCCAAGCTGGGAGAAGGGGACCACCGCAATGCTCTCTATCCGCATTCCCGCCGAATATCCTGCGAGCATGCTTGCTCCGAACGAATTGACTACAGACTGCACGAGCATCATGCCGATGGATATCGTGGCTTGCTGTAATATTGAAGGGAGTGCAATTGCCGCCATTGATGCAATCAGATCTGACCTGAATCTGCCTCTGTCCGCGCTCTCATATGTCGAAAGAAGCCTTGTCATTACAAAAAGTGAAATCAGCGCGGATATGCCTTGGCTTATCAGGGTTGCCCAGGCAGCTCCTGCAACACCCATTCCCAGAGGACCTACCATGATAATATCCAGAATGATATTCAGGGATGATGAGAAAATCAGGAGATATAGAGGAACTTTAGAACGCCCTAGTGCATTGAATATCGATGCCAGGACATTGTAAAGGAACAGAAATGGCAATCCCATGAAGTAGATACCAAGATATGTGGTTGCCTCATCAAGTATCAATAGGGGAGTATTGAGCAACAGGAGGATCTCTTCTGCGAAGAGTAGTCCGACTCCCATCAGTATACAGCCGATGAGTACAAACGTTATTATCGCTGTCGTTGCACTGTTCTTTACTTTCTGAAAGTCCCCGGCTCCGAATGCCCGGCTTGTTATGACAGAAGAGCCGACTCCACCTCCGATTGCGATTGAAATGAATACAGTGGTGAGTGCGTACGATGCTCCGATGGCAGCCAGTGCCTCTTCTCCTACAAGGCGACCCACGATCATCGAGTCAGCCATCGTATAGAACTGCTGGAAAAAATTTCCTGCTATCATAGGAAGGGCAAGTATCAGTATTGCCTTCAGTGGTTTTTCCCTCAAAAGATAATCTCTGTTCATTTCAAAACAGGATAATAATTTTTTCTCAAATAAAATTAAAGAAGGTGTTGTGATTCCAAAAACCATGCCAGAACTTAAATTACAACGAATAATGTTCATTTTCCTGAAGGAATTTCAGAAATTTGTAGGCAAAGTACTTGAAAAAAAGCTTTCAATGACGCTAAGATACTCACGCTTATATTGTTATTGCCGCTTTAGCTCAGTTGGTAGAGCAAAGGACTGAAAATCCTTGTGTCCCTGGTTCGATTCCTGGAGGCGGCACTCAGAACTCCTTGTAGGATGCAAGGAGTTTTTTTGCAACAAAACCTCCGCCCGAGGTTCAGGAAAGTTTAAACTTATGATGTTTGCCGTATGACTACGTTTTCTTGCATTACTGTTCTATTGCACCAGCATTGAGCAGGAAGTCGAAGAGGTTGATTATCAGAATTCCATTCTCCGTACGTCTTGGTTTTATTCTGTCCCTTGTAATCACAATCTTCCTGAATGAGTCCCTGATTAAAGAAAGAGACCTGAGCTCCTGTTCCAGCTTTCCTTCATCAAGCAGTGTCAGTGCGGACTGTATGTAGTATCGCTTACCTGCAAGATTTGCAATGAAATCAACTTCATACTGCCTTTTCCTGTATGTTCCATCAGCTACCTTATCCCTATGATCTACAATCCCAACATCAACAAGATATCCTCTTGTTTTGAGTTCATTGTAGATGATGTTCTCCATGATATGTGTCTCTTCAACCTGTCTGAAGTTTATTCTGGAGTTTCTGACACCGATATCCGAGAAATAGAACTTATAAGGGGATTCGATATAATCCTTTCCTTTGATGTCATATCGCTGGACACGTTCGACCATATAAGCTTCCTCAATGAAACGAAGATAATTGGAAATTGTCTTGTCCGTAATTCCTTTTTGCCCCTTGCTCCTGAATGTATTGGCGAGCTTCAATGGATTTGTCAGGCTCCCTGTTGCAGAGGACAGAAGATCAAGCACGCTGCTAATGCCTTTATCGTCCTTCAGTTTGTTTCTTTCCACAATGTCCTTGATGTAGATTGTCTTTGTGACATATTCGAGGAATGATACTTTCTGTTCATCATCCATTCCTTCTGCATAGATTGCAGGAAGCCCTCCGTAGTTAAAGTAATCATCCCAGGCTTCATCATCCGAATCGTAAAGTGGTCTGATCTCGCTGAATGAAAGAGGTCTTACCCTAACTTCATCGCCCCTGCCTCTGAATTCAGTGATGATATCCGAGGAAAGGAATCTTGAATTGCTTCCGGTAACATAGACATCAACATTCGGTTTGTGAAGAAGCCCGTTGATGACCATCTCGAAACCATCGACATTCTGTATCTCATCAAGGAATACATAGTAGGTTTTCTCATCTTTGATTCTTGAGCGTATTTCCAATCCAAGAGCATGCCTGTCCAGAAGATGTTCGTTCTCATCATCATCAAGGGCAATGGCAATGATGTGATCTTCATCAACACCAGTGGAGAGAATGTGGTTTCGGAACAAGGTGAACAAAAGATAGCTTTTTCCGCATCTTCTTATTCCCGTGATTATCTTGGCTCGGCCATTACCTGTTCTTTTGATCAGGCGCTGAAGATATGCGTCTCTTTTTATCTCAGTCATCTCATACTCCGAAAAAAATGTAAATTGTCACTATATTCGTATTAATCATAGAAATTTCATCTTCGATAGTCAACAATTACTCCGAAGAAAGTGTAAATTGTCTAAAAATTCGGAGTAGTGATATATGGAGGATGAAGAATAGCTAGGTAGAATGGCATCTTGGAATTGAGACGAAATCGGAAAGGGACTTTTTGAATCGAGAAGATACTTCGTTCGGAATTATTACACAAAATCAGAAAGCTTCACATTTCATAGTCCATCTTTCGGTTCTCAGCTTGCTCTGAATGATGGATGTTGTATTGTTCATCGACACGGGGTCACTTGTTTTGTTGTCCAAGATCAAGACACACGTTGATTTTGTGTCGTCACTGTGTCAGCTTTTGTCACATCTATCCATTATCATTGTCAATACCCAGAGGTGATATATGGATTATTCAGATAAAATTCAGACTCACATTGATGCTCTCAGACACTATCTTCTGGCACAGGCCGAAGCCAATGATCCTTTCATTTCTCCAAAGGATAGGAATGAGAGGATAACTCGTGACATTCTCATGACATCCTCTATGATGAGGGGGATGTTCATAAAGGACATTTCTGGCATGAACCCGGGGTTCAGTTCATTTCTCTCTCGGTTTTCACCTGTATTCACGATTGACAGGAATTCAGAGTTCATGGACGAAATATCGATGATGTCTTATTTTGCCCGTCCTTTCCAGATCATGATTACCACATCTGATGAGAAAGACTATCATAGGCTTACAATTACTCCTGATGATAAGGACTTTCTGAATAAATCAGAAAAACTTGCGAGAATCGTGGCAACTTTTGAGAAATACGAGAGCGAGAACAACGGAATAAGAGTTGGACTTGATGCCAGTCAGTATATACATGATGAGAGGGAAATCCTTGTCAGAGAACTTTTCTCACGCTCTGTAATCCAGTACAAAGGCGATATTGTCTCTACGTCTGACTTCAGTCAGCCAAATGTGGAGAATGTGAACCGAATTCTGATGAATGCAATTTACGATTCATATCCGAAAAATATCGCACCTGATGATCTGGATGGTGCGATGGTGCATGTCATCCAGGCTTGTGATAATGAGAGAAGGAGAATGATGATTTCCGAATATCATGACTACGAGGAATTCTTCAAAGCGTATCCGTATAGCTGGTCGGATCAGCTGATAAGGACGTCTTGGGAAACTGCGTTGAAAGAGGAAATCATTGTTGAGTGTGATATAGAGTAGCTGTCTGATCGAGGATAGACGCAATTTTATCCCTCAGCCATTCAGGTTCAAGAAGCTTTGCCTTTGTACGCATTGAGAGTATCCAGTTCACGAACTCCCATTCGCCATATGTCGTCACTTCGAAGATGGCGGATCCATCTTTGCTGTCCCTGATTATGACGCTATCCGGCCATTTTCTTTCTTTGACATACTGCACCTGGGCCGGAGCTATCCAAACTTTAGCTTCTATCTTCTCTCTGCCAATGAAAGGGCCGAAAGGATCCGTCAGGAGAATGCAAGGATCAAAATCTGGTTTCATGGCGATGCTGTCCTTGATGATGCTTATGTTTTCGATTCTCTCAATTGCGTATGTCCTGAGCGCTCCGTCTTCGATAAGCGCCTGCAGGTACATTCCACCATCAAAGAAGAATGCGAAAATAGGAGAGATGTTCTTTGCCTCAAGTGCTACTGGTTTGTTTGGTACACGATATGTCATGCAGATATTGTTCTGTCCGTTGATGGCCTTCAGAATCTGCTTGACGATGTCCTGTGTCTCTTTTGAGGCAATCTTGCTGATGGTGCTGATATTCTCTATTGGAAACAGCTTTCTGGAAATTATCTTAGGATAATCAAGGGAAGGAAATGCTATCGATTTCTGGCTCAGCATTGATGCAAGTTTGTTCCTGACGGACTTGAACGATGGCAGAATCTCCTCGTTTCTCTTCAGTTCTGCCATTATGTAGTGAAGGATTATACGTTCTTCTTGAGAGAACTCTGATGATGGTAAGGCGTTGCCATACTTATCGCTATGTAGATCCAGCATTGTCCAGAGCTTTTCTTTGCCGTTTCTTCTTTCTTCGTTTGTAAGTGCATAGCCTTCATTCTGAAGTCTGTCGATGAATCGGTAGGCAGTTCTTATAGAAATCCCGAAATGTTCTGCAATATCGTAAATGGATCGTCCATTTCCAAGTCCAATGTATGTTGCAATCCCAAGTTTTGTTGGCAGATCATCTGAGGCCATTTTTTTCATTTCCTTTGGTAAATTATCTGATGTTTTTCAAACTCTGTCAGCATATGACACATATGGATATTACATTTGAAGGTGATTCAGGAGATTTGATTTATGATTGACAGATTCTCGCCATATTGGAAAGAAGCATGTGAACTCATCGATTACACATATCCGGAAAATCTTGCAATCTGGAAATGCCCGAATAATGGAGTCATTGATATCGCCTCACCTGTTCTGGATAAACTTTCACCTGGCAATGTTGTTTATTTGAACTGTATCAATTATTCCTACTTTTTCCTCTTTGACATGCTTCGTTCTGCATTTCTTGACTACACACCATTTGCGATGCTTTCCTGCAATGAAAAAACTTACATCTTCCAGAACCGGATGTTGTTCTCCTTTCTGAGTGAAGAATATGACTCGAATGAAGAGATAATCGAACGTTTGTCAGTGCGGGCACTCCTGTCGAAAAGATTAAGAGCAAAAAGATTCTGCGAAGTGGAAGATGAACTTGAAATATTGTCCTCGAAAGGATACAAGGTCATCATTCTCTCAGATGATGCTGATTTCCCGTATCTTGATGCTGAGTCAAGAGAGAAGGGGTATGCTGACTGTTATGATGCATTGAAGAAGGTCGCAGTGGAGTATGGTCTTTCGCTAATAGTCTTTACTTCTTCTTTCCCAACGAAGAAGAGGGATGGAGTGACCACTCTCAATGTACGGCCGGAAAGAAACAGACTCATACTTGCCCCGCCTGAGGCGGTGACCGTTACCGTAAATGGGGAAAAGCAATACAGATTTCACATTGAGAACGACAATAGTATCATAGCTGGTTTCAGCGTCAAGGGAAGAAATATATTTCTGGTAAGGAAGAATGAGGGAGATTGATTGCTTTCAGATCCATCCTTTTTTTCAAAAGTCCTTTAAGATCAATAAGGTACCTTTTCCTCCTGAATTCCGTTTGATTTCTCGGGGTGCGATCGTCCTGTGCATTCTTTTTGTTCATGGTTCCAGGAAAAGATCGAATGGTGTTTTTCCTGCTTTGTTGCGCTTGTTTATAATGTCTTTTGGGAGAAATTTAATCTCCTCTTTCAATCCTTCACAGTAGTTGTACATGCGGTTTCTGATTAACACATGCAATACTGTATTCCCGTCGTCATCCACTTCATAAGGATCTGCACCAGCTTCAATCAGTGGTTCGATGCATTCTGGGGGAAGGTTCTTTGCAACATAGTAAAGGGCTGAACGACCGTACTTATCCCTTGCATTCAGTTCCTCCCTGTCTTTGACCAGAAGAGAGCAGGCATGGAAATAGAACTCCTTGTTCCTTTCTATTGCCAGCATGAGATGTGTCTGTCCAGAGTCATCTCGTCTTCCCAGGTACGATTGGTGGATAATGGATTTAAGAAGCTCTTCATTCTCATCATCCATATAGGCATGGGAAATGAAGTATAGGAATGCTTCATAAGCCTTTTCAGAGCCAGGTACAAGTATGTTCAAGTTGAACATTTTCTTAAGAATATTGATGTTTCTGACTGGGTAGAACCTTATTTTCTCTAGCGATTTTTCGGTTGCGACATTAAGAAGACGGTCAAAGGCCATCTCGTTATCACCTCTTATGGCCCAGTTCATGCAGTGACCGATATCCTCCTCATTCAGTATTCCATATTCAATTATTGCTTCAAGTGCTGTAAAAAGTTCTTCATGTTTTGCGCACGTGCTGATGGCGGGATAGATGTCTCTATCTTCACAATTGTCCCTCTCTTTCATCCAGAAGGCAGCAAAATCGATCAGCCAATTGCTGAGATACGAGAAGAATCCCGGTTCGAAGATGTTTTCTGGGTTCATGGTGAATGGTATGCGGAAGCATGAATAATCTTCTGAAAAGACTTCAAGATAATAATTGGTGCTGTGTATATGCTCTTTAACAGCTTCGCTTCTATCAATTCCTTTTGCTTTCATAAGGAGTGTGACTATCTCTTCAGATGTCCCTGAGAATGGCGTGATTTCAGGATGTTCTGGAAGGGAAAATCCTATGTATATCAAAGCTTCGATAGTGGAGACATTTGCCATTTCCCTGAGTGCGAACATGGTAGGGTACATTTTCATATCGTGTTTATCCCATTCATCTTCTGATAATGGAAGGCCCTTGTCCTTGCATGCCCTGACAAGATCCGCATCATCACTTCTGATTGCCGCAAACAAAGCTTCCTCAACTTCCCATCGAGGAATATCTGTTCTAATAATCTGTCTGTAATGTTCCGTAATTGATTTGTTCATGTTTGTCCTCAGTCGATTGCCCAGCCGTCTTCGACAAGATCTTCTATGAAATCATATGCCTTGATAAAAGATATCGGGGTCCTTGAACCATCCATTGTGAAAATGAAATATCGCTTGTCCTTTTCGGTTTCAGGAATAATGGATTCTGCCTTATCCGAGATATAGAGATTCTTGTCAAATCCGATAGCATAGGAATATTTGCCTTTCACCACAGTCTTGAGTATCGTTGCACCGAAATCTCCGAAATGTTCAGTTGTCATCTTCTTAAGTTCTTCACTCCACATGATTTTTCTCCTTTCTTATAAAATCTTTAAGCTCTTTCTTTGTCATGAAATTCATTCCGTCAGGAAGTTCAGTGACGCTGAACCAGGCGATTTCTTCAGCTTCCCAGTTCTTCACAGGTGTTTCCTGAACTTTGAGTTCTGAAGCGTAAGTCCAATACGAAAAATAGGGCAGCTCGTAATGAGCAACACACCAGGCAGAGTTTACCAGGATCTTTGTCTCTTCATATGTTTCCCTTATCGCTGCACTTTTATAGTCTTCCAAATCATCAAGCGCACCTCCGGGAATGGCCCATGTATGGTCATCTGCTCTTTTTTCCAGAAGGACATGGATAGTATTCTCCGGATCTTTGGTATAGAGAATCATTCCAGCTCCGAAGTACTTGCTCATTCTCATTCTTTTCTCCTCTGATAAATAAAGGATACTGTTTAACTGTGACAGAAACTGGCAGAAGAAACTTATAATTTTCATGTGGCCCGGAGATTCTAGAATCCTAGTTTCTGTTTTCAAAGACTTTCAGCCTTGGTATTTGATTCAGGACACCTTTCAGAGAAGAGTTCAGCTGATCCAAATGAACTGCATTGGAGTGTAATGCTGCCGATTTTGATAAATAGCTTTATTTCTTAAGTTGGAAATAGGATGATATGCCAATGGGACCTATTATCAGGGAAAAGCAGGTCAAAAGCGTTCTCACCAAATCAAATCTGCCTGTGAGTGACTATTCAGTGAATCCTTATGTTGGTTGCACTCATGCCTGCCGGTATTGTTATGCCTCTTTCATGAAGAGATTTACAAATCACCCGGAACCATGGGGCAGCTTTCTTGATGTGAAGTATTGGCCGGAGATCAAGCATCCGGAGAAATATGAGAATAAGGAGATTTTCATCGGTTCTGTCACAGATCCTTATTTGCCAGAGGAGAAAGTGTTCGGACGTACCAGAACTTTACTGGAACAGTTCAAGGGCTGTAATGTCAAACTCAGCATCACTACAAAGAGCGACCTTGTATTGAGAGATCTTGACTTGATCAGGACTTTTCCTGATGCTCGCGTTTCCTGGTCAGTCAATACGCTGGATGAAAGTTTTAAAAATGATACGGACAATGCCGTCAGTATCGGACGTCGCCTCAATGCAATGAAAATTTTTCATGATGCAGGTATCCGTACCACATGTTTTGTCTCTCCGATATTTCCTGGCATTACGGATGTAAAGGCCATCATCGACAGGGTAAAGAACCAGTGCAATCTTATATGGCTGGAAAATCTCAATTTACGTGGCAGTTTCAAAGTAGTTATCGTGGACTACATCAGAGATACGCGTCCGGGGCTTCTTCCGTTGTTTGAGGAAATTTATAAATTTGGTGATTGCACTTATTGGGAAAAGCTTGATGCCGAATTAAAAAGCTATGCCTGCAAAATCGGGCTGGACTATGTAACCAATGATGACTGCATAAAGCGGCCATTTGACTCTCCTCCTGTTGTGGTGAACTATTTCTATCACGAGAGAATCAAGAAATCTGCGAGAAAGTCATAAACGTGCGCAAAGAAGAAATTAAGTTACTTCTGGTGCGTGCAATATTCCGTTATAGTTTCCTCTGCAAGACGATCATATCCACCAGTTGTACACCATTTTCAAATATAGGGTGATTGTAATTGTCTATAAAGAAATTCTTGATACTATGAGAACGTGTGAATCCGCATCTCTCATAAAATGGAATTGTCAGCGAGCTATCCCCTGTACCAACTTGCAGAATAGAGTATTTATCTTTGTATTTCATGACAATATAATCAATTAGAGTTTTTCCATATCCCTTTCCCTGATACTCGGGCCATGTCGCGATGTTCTTGATTTCGATGATGCCTCCACCCTCATCCGTCACTACACATTCACTTTTGATTCCGTCATCGTCAAGAACGTATAGGACACCCTTGTCCAGATATCTGTCAATCATATCTTCTTGCTCGTCTGCCAATAGCAGCAGCGGAAGAAGCTGTTTTTTGTTTTGATCGATCTTTTGTATATTCAATGTTGTCATTCCTTTTCATTTTGTGTTGAGACATGCTCTCATCTGATTCTATTTTCAAGTAGGTTCTTGAATACAGGATAGCTTAATGGAAAGCAGTATGGATACGTAGATTTCTGGAAAGACGCTCATAATAGCGGACAGGTTCTTTGCTTCATCAAGGACATGTCATGACTGTGGCTGGCGCAATGGAGGGCTCACGCTTGGTGACAGACAGTGGGAGTGTCCCGTGTGCCATACCAAACATGATCGGGACCGCAATGCGGTCCTGAATCTGGAATCCTTTGGCCTGAAGGCCCTAGCCGGGTACGCCGGCGAAGTCAAGCCTCCGGAGATGCTCTCTGTGGACGACCGTGCGGCAATGCACCTAAGAAGCATGGCATCAGTGAACGAGGAAAAAGAACATGGATACTCCATGGAAGCCTCTAGACTTGCCTAGATGGTACTGTCACATTGTTTTGCCATTGCCTCTCCAGATGAGATTATAACTGATAGATTTTTAATCAAAAATCATGATATCTGCTAAAAAGTTTAGCAATTATTATCAAATTCACCAAATGCTTTCAGCTAAACTATAGTGCTAGAAGTCAACGACCATCAGAAAGCCTGAAGGCTTGGCCGTGAACGCTTCATCCACAGGCTCCGTTGCCGGTTTACCTGTGGCACTCCATCCACTTACGGGGTGACCCGAAGGCTCTCCTGGTTGATTGACTGCAGCTTGCCAGTACTGCTATGTCTCTTTCATGAAGAGATTTACAAATCACCCGGAACCATGGGGCAGCTTTCTTGATATGAAGTATTGGCCGGAGATCAGGCATCCGGCGAAATATGAGAATAAGGAGATTTGCGAAATTCTAGGAAAGAGGTATTTGGGACTTCACCGTCGATATGATCATTTTCTTTCTTCTTCCAATGCGTTTAACCTGTCCTTTTTTAGAGCGAGACATGTCATCACTGCAAAGATTGCTATGATCGCTCCTGCAGGACCTAGAAAGTCAAGACCGAGGAAATCCATTACGATACCTCCGGTTAGGGATCCCATAGCGATACCAAGATTGAAGCAGACAGGGCTGAGGCATGAAGCCAGACTGATGCAGTCTGGTAGTTCTTCAGATGTGACGGAAAGGAAGAAAAGCTGACTTGGAGAATTGATGACGTACATCAGGATTCCAAGGACGATGATGTCAAGACCGCCAAATACAGCACTCCTTCCGCAGAAGACCAATGCGGCAAGGAAAATCGCCTGAATCAGGAACACCGGATGAATCTGGGAAAGCTTCCATTTTTCTGCTATCCGTCCAGAGAGAACATTGCTCAGTAATGCTGCAAATCCATAGAACATGAGGGCCATGCTGAGGAATGATTCTCTCATGCCGATTCTCTGCTGGAGGATTGGATTGAGATATGTATAGAATGTGTAGCTTGCTCCTGCTGTGAAGATAACGATGAGGATTCCAAGCAGGATCTGTCGGTTCCTGAATAGCCTGAGCTGGCCGAGCACAGTTGTTTTCCTTTCCTTCTTACCTTCGGGAATCACACGGTACATGAAAGGGAGTATCAGGACAGTTGCCACAGCAATGATGATGAATACTGCTCTCCACCCGAACAGATGACTCAGGGAAGATGCCAGAGGAACACCGAATACAGAAGCGGCCGAAAAGCCGGTGAATACCATTGACACAATCTTGCCCCTGTTGCTGTCGTTTGCAATATCATTTGCACTTGTCATTGAAAGTGAAAGTATAGTTGTTCCGCTGAGTATGGCCAGAACAATCCTGCAACTGATGAATGACATGTAGTTTGCCGAAAGCATTGAAAATTATGAATAAGATTGTGCAGATGAACATGAATCACCGCCTTTCATGCTGACCTGCATAGGCAGAGAAAAATGGTGTGCCGATTGCATATGCGAATGCAAAGGCAGATACAGAGGTTCCTGCTATCGACAGACTTACTTCCAGACCGTCTGCAATTTCCGGCAGGATACCGACGACTACAAATTCACTGGTTCCGAGAAGAAAACTCAGCAGGAAAAGAATGATTACCGGCAGAGAGAATATAACTGGCTTATTCATGTAATTCTCCAATACGGTTTTGAAATCTATCACTCTGACATTCGATATTCTTGCGTTGTATTGCCTTTTTTTTTTTGTACTTTATTGATGTTTTGGTGAGGATGAACATGGAACACATACCAGTCTTTGGCAGAGAGAACTTTTTCCTGGATCCAGAGTGTGGCATCGCGTGCAATATCAGTCGGATCTCAACTCTCCCGGGTCTGCATACCCATGACTTCTTTGAACTTTTTGTCGTGGTTGATGGAAAGGCACTGCATATGGTGGACAAATCTGTTGAACTTGTGGAAAGGGGAGATCTCTTCCTGATCAGACCTCATGATGTTCACTGCTACAATTTTTATAACTCCAGCGACTTCCTTCTGTACAATCTTGCTTTCAGCAATGAAATCTGCAGTGATATCTGCCTCTTTCTCGGGCAGGAAGAAAAAATCAGGAACCTTTGTGAGTCATCGCATCCGCCAAGACGTTATCTAGGGTATCTGGAGATCGAATACATCACATCCTGTATAAAAGAGATTGGTACATGTATCGGTTCTGGAAAGAAAGAGGAGGCTAGGGGGCTGGCCCGCACTCTCATAGCACAGACATTGCAGCACTGCTTTCTTGTTGAGGGAACTGCAATGGATACAGATGTGCCTGAGTGGCTCTGTACTTTGATTTCCCTGATGAAACGTCAGGAGAATTTCAAACAGGAGTACAGTAGGATGTGTGAACTCGCACCTTGTTCTCCAAATCATCTTTGCCGCTGTTTCAGGGAATATTGTAGTGAAAAGCCGACAGATTTCATCAATCGAGAGAGGCTGAAATACTCAATGTTTCTTCTCCATCAGAGCAACATGAGCATAATAGATGTCTGTCAGGAGTGTGGTTTTTCGAACCTGAGCCATTTCTATCATCTTTTCAAATCGAATTTTGGCATCACGCCTGTAAAGGCAAGAAAACAAAAGTCTGGTCAGATAGCTGAGAAGAGTCTCTCTAAGAGAAAGACTGGAACACTTTAAATTCTGTTTAGAATCTTATGCGAGAATGAAAATGGAGAAAGAGAGATGAACATAAGACGGCAACTTGCACTTTCCAACCTCATGATGATACTCATTCCTGTCCTTGCTGCTATTCTTGCCCTGATTTTTTGACTTGCAATGCTCTGGTTCGTCGTACATCGCGGATCGGGAATGGGAGTGGACGATGAGAGTGACTTCAACTGGCTTGCCCGCATGTCTGTGTCTTATGTCGGTGATATCAAATTCTTCCGTAAGACAGATGTTCCATACTCTGTTTCCTCGGGGGATATTTTTTCCATATAGGCAGTCCTGCGCTTTTACATATTCGCTTACAGTACATTTAGAAACAGTTGTAAGTAAAATTCAGTAAACAAAGGGAAGAAATAATTTGACGGGGCAAATCCCGTGAGGGTAGGCTATAAGTACTTAGTTCATGTTAGGAGGTAACAATGAAAAAAGTTATTGTCGCTATGGTCATGATGGCTATGCTATGCACAGTTGTGTTTGCCGGAGGTAATGCAGACACTGCTTCTGCAACAGCTGTTGTAGGAAATGCAAGCAAGCCTGTTGTATTCTTCAACAGACAGCCTTCTGATCCAGTTTCTGGCGAAATTGATATGGAAGTCATGAATTGGAATGATAAGACATTCTATGTAGGATTCGATGCTGCTGGTGGTGGAGCAGTACAGGGACAGCTTATTGTCGACTATCTTGCATCCGCAGATCCTCAGGTCCTTGACAGGAACGGAGATGGCGTCATCGGATATGTTCTCTGCATCGGAGATGTCGGACACAATGACTCCAAGGCACGTACACAGGGCATCCGAGAGGCTCTCGGCACATGGAATGGCTCTACAGATCCAGGACAGGCAGTAGAAGGTTCTGCCAATGTCGGTGGAACAGAGATGAAGGTCGTTGAGCTTGACAGCAGAGCTATGACCGGAACAGATGGAACGACATGGAATGCCAATGCTGCTACAGACGCAATGGGCGGATGGGCAACAAGGCTCGGTGATCAGATCGATATGGTCATCTCCAACAACGATGGTATGGCTATGGGTTGTCTTCAGGCATCCAACTATCCTGCTGGCGTACCAATCTTCGGATACGATGCAAACGCTGATGCAATCGAAGCTATCGGACAGGGCCGCCTCACCGGAACTGTATCCCAGAACGTCGACGCTCAGGCTACAGCTACACTCCAGGTCATCAGGAACCTTCTTGACGGACTTACAGGAACAGATGCTGTTACAGCTGGCATAACAGAACCAGATCAGTATGGAAACAAGATCTCTGCAAGCATGGAATATATTCCTGAGACAAAGGCACTTCTTGCACAGAACACAGGTGTAAATGCTTCCAACTGGCAGCAGTACACAGAAGGTTCAAGGGATGCTGGAATCAAGCAGAGCACAGCAGAGAGCAAGAGAGTTCTTCTCACGATCTACAACTCAGGAGATAACTTCCTTTCATCTTCCTATATTCCTGCACTTCAGTACTATGCACCGCTTCTGAACATCGATCTCACGATCGTACAGGGAGACGGACAGAACGAATCCTCTTGTCTTGACAGGTTCACCAACCTCAATAGTTTCGACGCTTATGCGATCAACATGGTCAGAACCAACTCAGGAAGAGACTATCTGGATAGACTTCAGTACTGAGCAAGTTCGAGAGAACTTCTTCATGGCGGATCATTTGATCCGCCATTTTCGGATTTTCTGACTGTTTCAAGTCAGTGTAAAAGAGGATGAGAATGAGTAGAAAAACTGTACTCGAGATAAAGAACCTCTCTAAATCCTTTGCCAAGAACAGAGTACTTGATGGTATAGACCTCACCGTAGAGGAGGGGACTGTATGCGGGCTCATGGGGGAAAATGGAGCTGGCAAATCAACGATGATGAAATGCCTCTTCGGTATCTATGCAAAGGATGAAGGGCAGATTTCCCTGTTCGGGCACCCAGTAGATTTCCGTAACCCTAAAGAGGCGTTGGAAAACGGGGTGGCAATGGTTCATCAGGAATTGCAGCAGTGTCTTGATCGAACTGTCATGGATAATCTTTTCCTTGGACGGTATCCCACGAAAGGTGGAGTTGTTGATGAGGCGCGAATGCTTCGTGAAAGCAATAATCTGTTTGCAAGCCTGAAGATGAATGTCAATCCGCAGACTGTGATGCGGACAATGTCTGTTTCCCAGAGACAGATGGTCGAGATTGCAAAGGCCGTCAGCTACAATGCGAGGCTCATTGTTCTCGACGAACCTACGAGCTCTCTGACAGAAAGAGAGGTCAAGAAGCTTTTTTCAATAGTAGATGACTTGAGGAAACAGGGTGTTTCCTTTGTTTACATATCACACAAGATGGATGAGATATTCGAGATCTGTGATGATGTCGCTGTCCTCCGGGATGGCAAGATGATATTCAAGAAGTCCATCCATGATACAAATATGAACGAACTGATTGCTGCAATGGTCGGCCGATCGCTGGATAAGAGATATCCTGATGTGGACAATACCCCAGGAGATGATTATCTGGTTGTGAAAGGGCTGAACACCAAGTATGCCCCAGTTCTCCATGACATCTCTTTCTCTGTGCGCAGGGGAGAGATATTCGGCCTTTATGGCCTTGTTGGCGCTGGAAGAAGCGAACTGCTTGAATCTCTTTTTGGAATCCGCACTATCGCATCAGGAGAGATCAAAGTGAACGGGAAACGAATGCGCTTCCGTTCTTCCAAAGACGCTATGGATCATTCATTTGCTCTCGTGACAGAGGAAAGGAAACTGAATGGAATGTTTGGAAAGGACACGATCAAGTTCAATACGACAATAACGAACCTTGAGGCCTATAAGACGTTCAATTTCCTCGACAACAAGAAGATGTATGAAGCTACAAACAGGGAAATCGCGCAGATGAACACTAAGTGTGTTTCCCCCGATGAGCTTATTACAGCACTCTCTGGCGGAAACCAGCAGAAGGTAATCATTGGAAAATGGATGGAGAGATCTCCTGAAGTCTTTTTGATGGATGAACCGACCAGAGGCATCGATGTGGGTGCGAAATACGAGATCTATCAGTTGATAATCCGTATGGCAAAGGAAGGGAAGACAATCATAGTTGTCTCTTCTGAAATGCCTGAGATCATTGGAATAACCAACAGGATAGCTGTGATGAGCAACCACCGTCTTGCTGGAATCGTAAATACGAAAGAGACAAATCAGGAAGAGCTTCTCAGGCTCTCGGCGAAGTATCTATAGGAGAACAGGAAATGGCAGAAGATAGAGAAATAAAGACACTGGAAGAGGATCTGAAAGTACAAGAGTATTCCCAGAAACTCAGAGCGCTGAGAGAGAATGGGGTTACGAAACTGAACGATGCCAGGATAGAGCTGACATCTGTGAAGAAAAACAAGCTGATTGATGATAGTGACAGACAGAAGCGTATAGAAGAACTCAAAAAGATAATCGAAGAGGCTAGTGTCGTCGCTGAGAAGAACAAAGCGGAGGTCAATGCCCTTTCGAAAGAGGCTGTGAAATATGTGAATTCCGTCTCCCGAGAAATCGAACAGAAAGTCAACGAAAGACAGAAAAGGAAGATGGAAGGAGCCAAGAGCTTCTATCAGAAAGAAGTTGAGAAGATCAAGGCAGAGGGTGCCAAGAGAGAAGAAGAAATCAAGGCAACCTATGCAAATGGTGATCCTCAGATGCTCAAGAGCGAGATTGATATCTGCCGCTACGAGACAAAGAGTGCTCTGTTTGATTCGAAGAGCAGATACCTCAATGAGATAGACAAGGCAAAAGCTGCAAGGCATCAGGCATATGTTGATCACGTGCAGAAGAACAGGGAACTGAGGAATGGAAAGGCTGCATTTGGCGAGGACATGAAGATGAAGTGGAAGGATTTCATCAGAAGCTTCACGCCTTCTGCGTTCTTCCTTGCAAACGGTCTTTACATTGCGATCATCATCTTCTTCATTGTGTGTATCATCGCAGCTCCGCTTCGCGGATCAGGAAACCTTCTCTCTCTCCCGAATATCTTCACGATTCTCGAACAGGCATCTACGAGAATGTTCTATGCTCTCGGTGTCGCAGGCTTGATCCTCCTTGCGGGAACCGACCTCTCGATCGGAAGAATGGTTGCTCTCGGTTCTGTCACGACAGGACTTATCCTGCATCCTGGCATGAACATCGTATCCCTTTTCG
The DNA here is from genome assembly GCA_949293335.1 of uncultured Spirochaetales bacterium. GTDB lineage: Bacteria > Spirochaetota > Spirochaetia > Sphaerochaetales > Sphaerochaetaceae > Ornithospirochaeta. The sequence continues at coordinate 931 of CASFDA010000031.1, read as the reverse complement.
GGATGCCCACGTGGGATTTCTCTCCGCTTCCGATGGCATTGCGGGTGATAATGGCACTGACACTGTCCATAATCCTCTGTGTACTGTTCAGTTCGGTCGCAGGTTTCTTTACAGCTAAATTCAAGATGCATCCGTTCATCTCGACGATGGCAATGCAGCTGATCATCTACGGAATGCTCTTTTACGGAACATCAGGTACTCCTGTAGGTTCTATCGATAGTTCGATCAGAAGCCTTATCGGCGGCCGCTGGACTCTTGGAGTCATCAACGGACAGTTAATCACATTCCCGAAGTTGATCATCCCCGCTATAATCGCGGCAATCATCGCCTGGATCATCTGGAACAAGACAACTTTCGGAAAGAATATGTATGCTGTAGGTGGAAATGCAGAAGCTGCTGCTGTGTCAGGTATTTCTGTGTTTGGCGTTACCCTTGGCGTCTTCATCATGGCTGGCGTTTTCTATGGCTGTGGTTCATTCCTCGAGGCATTCAGGGCAAATGCGAGCGCAGGAACTGGACAAGGCTATGAGATGGACGCTATCGCAGCCTGTGTCGTCGGAGGTATATCTTTCAACGGCGGTATAGGAAAGATAGGTGGTGCAGTACTGGGTGTCATAATCTTCACATCCCTTACTTACTGTCTCACATTCCTTGGAATTGACACTAACCTGCAGTTCGTGTTCAAAGGATTCATCATCCTTGCTGCTGTCACTCTGGACAGTATCAAGTACCTCAAGAAGAAATGAGATTTGCTTTCTTCGATACTTCCCTCCAGAAGAGATTCTGGAGGTTTTTATTTGAGCCCGTAAGTCAAGAAGAAAATGAAGGCATTGATTTCCACTCAAGATGGTTGACAAAAGGGCATGAAGAAGTGAACCTTGGAGTACAAGGTTTTTAAGAAGATCTTAATATGTAAGCGCTCTTTGTTACT
>CASFDA010000030.1 GCA_949293335.1 uncultured Spirochaetales bacterium | reverse complement strand
CCAATTGCTCTTACAATCTCTTTTGTTAACATTTTGAAGTGATCTCCTTTTGCATGCGGTAAGGCAAGCCTCTTAGTTTTTGACTATGGTATTGCCGAATCCACGATCCGGCAAATCCGAGGTCACTTCATATTGTTTAAAGTGGACAAATATCAACCGGGGAGGGGTAGGCTTATATACTGGAGGAAGAGATGAGGAAATCCGCTATATTTATCTTATTGTTTGTTCTAGTCTTCGCTTCGTGCGATGGAAACATCAACACGTCATCAAATACAAATGCACCTGACCCAGCTGACGGAGCAATGCCTTCAGAAGCATTTGATTCTGTTATGCCCATACTTGAAGTTGACTGGAATGACTCTGCAAGTAACATGCAAATAGAGTATATGAAAAGTGACGTGTATTTTGATTACATTGACAGTAATGGAGATATAGTCCTTACAACGATCGTCCACAGTATTCAAGAAAACGAAAGTATAAAATCAGAATGCACATATGAAAAAATTGAAAATGGTCTGACCGTTTTGATCTTATCCAATATTCAGAACAGTGGAGAAGAGCCACAATATTTTATAAACAACTCAGAAGTAACAGAAGCTGAGTACAATGAAAAATTTAGCGGTGATATACAACCCATCGTCAACAGTGAGGGTTTATATCAGATAGTATCATCTTCACCAAATATGATTATACGTGGGACTCTGGCTGGCGTTTTAATATCAGGAAAACAATATGATATTAAAGGCGAAGGAGTAGCCGAAGACGACTCAGTATACGAGAAAATGACATTTAATCCTCCATATGATGATTCGATATCAACATTTGAAGACTGGACAACCAGCGACAGAGAGACTGGAGATGTTGTCACTGCAATTGTAAGGATCACCGGTGGTGAATATGAAGGAACATATTACCTTGCAACTGAGCAAATCGAGCAATTGAACAATATGAGGGGGCAGCAAGACCCAGCAGTCTGAGACTGAAAGAAAATGTCTTGGTCAGATCATTTTTTCATGTTGACAAGAGAGGGTGCATTGATGCATAAAAGTGCTATGAAATCTTGTTTTGGCATGGCACTTCTACTAAAGATCTGACCGAGGTCAGACTTTTTGTCATGCACTTCGGGGACTCGTTAGGTTGAGTCCTTTTTTTTATGAAAAATGGAGGTAAGGAATGTCAGATAGAGTCTATGTGTTCGACACTACGCTCAGAGACGGGGAACAGGCTCCTGGATACAGCATGAACCTCGAAGAGAAGCTGAGGATGGCTAGACAGATCGAGGCACTGGGGGCAGACATTATCGAAGCTGGTTTCGCAATCTCTAGTCCGGGGGATTTTGAGAGCGTGAAGAGCATAGCCGGAATCATCAAGAATGCAACGGTATGTTCGCTTTCCAGGGCGCTCAAGAAGGATATCGATGCATCATATGAAGCTGTGAAATGCGCTGTTTCCCCTCGCATCCATGTTTTTCTGGCCACATCGGATCTCCATCTTGAATATAAGTTGAAACTCTCAAGAGATGACGCATATGAAAGGATCGTGGAAATGGTGAAATATGCCAGTTCCCTTTGTCCTGACATTGAATTCAGTCTCGAAGATGCGACGAGAACTGATCTTGATTACATGTGCCGGGTAGTTGAAGGGGCGATCAATGCGGGAGCAAGGACCATAAATCTTCCAGACACTGTCGGCTACTCTACCCCAGAAGAAATTGCCAACATGGTGCGCTATGTGAGGGAACATGTCCCTGTATCTGACAAAGCAAGGCTGAGCATGCATTGTCACAATGATCTGGGAATGGCCGTAGCAAATACGATCAGCGGACTTGAAGCAGGTGCAAGGCAGTTTGAGTGTGCGGTCTCTGGAATCGGTGAAAGGGCCGGAAATGCTGCTCTTGAAGAGGTTGTCATGGCACTCAAGACGAGAGAGGGAAAATATGGACTCTATACGAATGTCAACTCGACAGAGATCTATCGTACATCCCGCCTGCTCTCTTCTATCACAGGAGTGAAGATCAGTCCGTCAAAGGCGATTGTCGGGGAAAACGCTTTTGCGCACGAATCCGGAATCCATCAGCACGGAATTATGGCAAACAGCCTCACATATGAGATCATGTCACCTGAATCTGTAGGAGTGAACAAGACGAACCTGGTTTTGGGAAAGCACTCTGGAATACATGCTTTCACCAGAAAGCTTGAGGAACTCGGATACAATCTCGAGGAGGACGAGATAAAGAAACTCTTTGAGTCTTTCAAGCAGCTTTCGGACAGAAAGAAGCAGATCATGGACAACGATATCATCGCCCTTGTAGGAACAAGAGACACTTTCAGCAACGAACATCACTGGAAGATGAAGAACTATGTGGTGAACAGTGGCAACGGGATTACATCGACAGCATGCATAACACTTGAAAAAGACGGTAAGGAGATGCAGGGCGTTGCGATTGGAAGCGGCCCTATCTACGCGTCTTTCAGATGCGTAGAGAAGATAATAAAGCATCCTTTCAGCCTGCTGGAGTACCAGCTTGAGGCAGTCACCGCGCACCGTGACGCACAAGGAGAAGTTTTCGTAAAGATTTCTGACGGGAAAGCGATGTACAGAGGAAGAGGACTTTCAACAGACGTGATTGAAGCTTCCCTTCTTGCCCTGATGCAAGCTGTGAACAGGATGATTGACGGAAAGGTAATGAAAAGCAACGAGATAGATCAGGTCGTGGACACCGATGAAGGTGACATGCTTGTTGGACATACGGATAAGGAGGAATGAATTGAAAAGTACAGCAACTGAAAAGATCCTTGCCCGGGGTGCGGGAAAGGAATATGTCAAGCCGGGAGAACTCATCATGGCAGATCTCGATCTGGTGCTTGGAAACGAGATCACGAGTTCTGTGGCAATAAAAGAATGGCCGAAATTCGGAAAGGAAAAAGTTTTCGACAAGGACAAGATTGTCCTTACCCCAGACCACTTCACTCCAAACAAGGATATCAAGGCGGCAGAACAGTGCAAGTGCATGAGGGAATTTGCAAAGAAGGAAGGAATCAAGAACTACTTTGAGGTAGGACGGGTTGGCATCGAACACGCTCTCCTTCCTGAAAAAGGACTTGTGACTGCCGGAGATATCGTAGTTGGAGCAGATAGCCACACTTGTACCTATGGAGCACTCGGAGCATTCTCGACAGGAATAGGATCGACAGATATGGCGGCTGCCATGGCAACTGGAAAGCTCTGGTTCAAAGTCCCCTCCTCCATCAAGTTCAACATCTCTGGAAAGTTCAGGCCGTATGTGTCGGGAAAGGATCTCATTCTCTATATAATCGGCAAGATCGGTGTTGATGGAGCGCTTTACAAGGCGATGGAATACACAGGGGAAGGAATTAAGAATCTTTCGATGGATGACAGGTTCACCATTGCGAACATGGCGATCGAAGCTGGTGCAAAGAGCGCTTTCTTCCCTGTTGACGAAAATGCGCTGAAGTATCTCAGGGAACACGGCGCAAAAGAGCCGAGGATCTACACATCGGATGAAGGAGCTGAATACGATGCAGTCTATGACATCAACCTCGAGGACGTTCCATCTCTTGTTGCCTATCCTCATCTTCCAGAGAACACACACGATGCAAAAGAAGGGAAAAACATCAAGATCGATCAGGTGGTGATCGGATCCTGCACAAACGGAAGGATATCCGACCTGAAGGCAGCTGCAGAAATCCTTGATGGGCACAAGGTCCATCCAGATGTCAGATGCATCATCATACCTGCAACGCAGAGAGTCTACAAAGAAGCAATGGAGAATGGATATCTCGAGATATTCCTTGATGCAGGATGCGTGATTTCTGCTCCGACTTGCGGACCATGTCTGGGCGGACATATGGGAGTTCTGGCAAAGGGCGAGAGGTGCGTATCCACCACAAACCGCAACTTCATAGGCAGAATGGGAGACAAAGAATCAGAGGTATATCTGGCTTCTCCTGCGACAGCAGCGGCAAGTGCAGTCAATGGGGTGATAACAGACCCACGCGAATTCATGGAGGGAAAATAATGGATGCTAAAGGAAAAGTCTTCAAATACGGAGACAATATCGATACGGACGTAATCATCGCAGCCCGCTTCCTCAATTCAAGCGACCCGGAGGTCCTCGCTGCTCACTGCATGGAAGAAATTGATCCAGATTTCAGGAAAAATGTAAAAAAAGGTGATATTGTCGTCGCAAAAGAAAATTTCGGATGCGGATCTTCTCGCGAACACGCACCGATTGCCCTGAGAGAGTGCGGAATAAGTCTCGTGATCGCGGCAAGCTTCGGCCGTATCTTCTTCCGCAACGCAATTGATATCGGTCTTCCTCTGATGGAATGCAAGGAAGCAAGCGAAAAAATCGAACAAGGGGATGAAGTTGAAGTGGATTTCAGTTCAGGTGTGATAAAGAACCTCACAAAGAATGAAGAGTATCAGGCAACACCATTTCCAAAGTTCATACAGGATCTGCTGAATGCTGGCGGGCTTGTGAATTTCGTCAGGAACGGAGGCTTCAATTGAAATATACAATTGCCCTCGTGAAAGGAGACGGAATAGGCCCAGATATCGTGACTGAGGCAGTAAAGGTCCTTGGAAAAGTCGGAAAGAAATATGGACATGAATTTGATTTTGTCGAAACGCTTGCAGGTGGTTCCGCGATTGACAAATATGGAATTCCCCTCCCCGATGAGACTGTGAAGAAGTGCAAGGAAGCAGATTCTGTCCTTCTTGGCGCTGTCGGTGGCCCGAAGTGGGATAACGTAGAAAGTTCAAAGCGTCCGGAGAAGGCACTTCTGGGACTACGTGCTCAACTCGGACTCTTTTCAAACCTGCGGCCTGCAGTAATGTACCCTGAGCTTTCATCCGCCTGCCCTCTCAAGGAAAGCCTCATCCCTGAAGGCCTTGATATTCTTGTTGTGCGGGAACTCACAGGAGGCATCTACTTCGGGGAGAAGAAAAGGACAGAAACAGGCGCATACGATGTCATGAGCTACGAAAGGAGCGAGATCGAACGCGTTGTCAGGAGAGCGTTTGACTTTGCAATGCTCAGAAGGAAGAAACTTACAAGTGTTGACAAAGCGAACGTACTTGAAACTTCGAGGCTCTGGAGGGAAGTCGTCAGCGAAGTCAGCAAAGATTATCCTTCGGTTGAAGTGAACAACCTCTATGTCGACAATGCAGCCATGCAGCTGGTGATCAATCCATCCCAGTTCGATGTTATCGTGACAGAGAACATGTTCGGGGATATCCTCTCGGACGAGGCTAGCATGATCACAGGATCAATTGGAATGCTTGCATCTGCATCCCTTGGACAGTCAAATGTCGGTCTGTATGAACCTATCCATGGTTCTGCGCCAGACATTGCGGGAAAGAACATCGCGAATCCGATTGCGACTATACTCTCTGCAGCAATGATGCTCAGGTATTCTTTCTCACTGAAAAATGAAGCTGAAGCTATCGAGAATGCTGTGAAGAAAGCAATACAGGATGGCTACAGGACGAAAGATATCTGCAAAGATGGAGACAAGCTCCTGGGCACTACTGAGATGGGAGATGTAATCGCATCATATATCTGATGCGCGAGGAATCTTCAAAATACTATTTTACAGAGCAGGATCTTCACTCCTGCTCTTTTTCATGTGCCTTCGCATAGATTTTTCTGTCATCTATGTGCATCCTCCCCTTTCCTGCTGCAACCTGCATGCGTATACTCCAGAAGCTCAATAGTGTTTTCTTGCTTTCTGATGACCTTTTTGAGAAGATGTTAGAATGATTGGCTTGAAAAAGAGAATCGTCCTATCCTTCACTACTTTCGCAATGTTCTTCGGAGCTGGCAACCTGATATTCCCTCCGTTCCTTGCATTCATGGCTGGCGAAAATGCGGCAGTAGCTTTTCTTGGATTTGTTATCACAGCTATAGGGCTTCCTGTATTGTCTCTTGTTGCAATCGGAAAAGCAGGATCTGCTGAAAAGCTTGCAGCTAGGGTCCATCCGGCATTTGGCATTCTATTCACAGTAGCAATCTATCTTGCAATCGGGCCATGCCTTGCAATTCCAAGAACGGCCAGCACAAGCTTCGAAATGCTGGCAAATGCTTATCCTATTGGAAGTTCTTTTTATAGACTCATCTATTCGGCAATATTCTTTTTCTTCAGTGCAATTATTGCTCTCCGACCAGAAAAACTTACAAAACGTCTTGGAAAGATTCTGTCCCCAGTCCTTGTGATTTTAATATCCATTCTCTTCCTTTTCTCTCTTTCTGTACCGCATTCTGCCAATGTGCCTGCGCTCAATGCTTACGCAGAAAAAGCATTCCAGACAGGATTTACAGACGGATATCAGACAATGGACGCATTGGCAGGACTTGTCTTTGGAATAATACTGTCCATCAATGTACGGGCACTCGGGGTGGAAAAGGAAAAAGAGAGGAAAGAAGCAGCAATTGCCGCAGTCGGAGGTGGAATGCTCCTTCTGATCATCTACCTGATGATAGTCTTCGTGGGACTCGCTGCCAGAGGTTTTTCTTTCAGTGCAGATAATGGCGCTGAAGTATTGTCAGAAGTAGCTTATCACGTCTCAGAAAGTTTCGGACGTCCAATATTGGCCTTGATATTCATCATCGCTTGTTTCAATACGTCGGTAAGCCTTCTTTCCTCGTGTGGCGAGTATTTCAACAGTCTTTATTCTAGACTCAGCAGAGCACTCTGGATTTTCATCTTCGCATTCTTTTCTTTCCTGATATCAAATATAGGACTTAATGCCATCATACAGCTCTCAAGCCCTGTACTTACATTACTCTACCCTGCCGCCATAACCCTAATCGGGCTAGCGTTTTTAAAGAATGCAGACAAACTGCACTACACATATGTCATCAGCATCTCATTTGCTCTCCTCTTCTCTCTCCTGACGATCCTCAAAGTATTCTCATCACCATTTTTGTGGCTTTTCCCAACTTTCTTGGGGGCGCTCATCGGATATTCATTGGATAGAAGTAAATGCAAAATAGTAGATATAAAATAAACATCAGATATAAACAATTTTCTATTTATTTCTGAACTATATTCATTTATTATTCCCTTGTTATTATATTTAAATTATATTAATAATCTTTGTTTCCATATTTAAAATAAACATTACTTATTTGTTTTCACTTCTATTAAAGTAAATTTTTAATTGAGTAACGCAAGCAAACAGAATATTTTTATATTGTATAAGGACAAAGTGCTAAAATTTTAGTTATCATCCATGTTTTCTGTCCTATATTTGCTAAAAGAGGTGAAAAATAATGACTAAACAGCAACTTGCGTCAAAGATCTGGGAATCTGCGAACAAGATGAGATCCAAAATAGAAGCCAATGAATATAAAGACTATATACTTGGATTTATTTTCTACAAATTCCTCTCAGACAAGGAAGTGAAATATCTTTATGAGAACGATTGGACAGACGAGTACCTGCCCGAACTGAAAGAAGATGACGAAGAGACAGTAAAGAGCATACAGATGAACATCGGATACTTCATCTCTTATGATAATCTCTTTTCGACATGGATAGAAAAAGGTTCAGACTTTGCTGCATCAGATGTGACTGATGCTCTTCAGGCGTTCAACCGATTAATTAACAAGGAACACAAGAAGGTGTTCACAGGTATCTTTGACACACTGCAGACAGGACTATCGAAGCTGGGAGAGACATCTGGGGCAAGGACAAAAGCGATTCGAGACCTGATTTACCTTATTGATGATATACCAATGGACGAAAAGCAGAATTATGATGTTCTTGGCTATATCTACGAATACCTGATAAGCAACTTCGCCGCAAATGCTGGAAAGAAGGCAGGAGAATTCTATACACCTCATGAAGTCTCGCTTCTGATGTCTGAAATAGTTGCAGAACACCTCAAGAACAGAAGAGAGATAGAGATATATGACCCGACGAGTGGTTCCGGATCTCTTCTGATAAACATAGGAAAAAGCATCCAGAAATATATCGCTGGAGAAAACCGCGTAAAGTATTATGCGCAGGAATTGAAGGAGAATACATACAATCTGACAAGAATGAACCTTGTCATGCGTGGAATCATACCAGACAACATCGTTACGCGTAACGGGGATACACTCGAAGATGACTGGCCGTATTTCGATGATAACGACAGGTTCAATTCATATGAACCATTATTCGTTGATGCTGTCGTCTCGAATCCCCCCTACTCTCAGCCATGGAATCCCGTGGACAAAGAAAATGATGAACGATTCAGACGTTTCGGCCTTTCCCCAAAAAGTAAAGCTGATTATGCGTTCCTCCTTCATGATCTCTTCCATCTCAAAAACGATGGAATAATGACAATTGTCCTTCCTCATGGAGTCCTATTCCGTGGTGGAGAAGAAGGAAAGATCAGGAAGAACTTGATTGAATATAACAACATAGATGCGATTATCGGACTTCCTGCAAATATCTTTTTCGGGACAGGTATCCCAACAATCATAATGGTCCTGAAGAAAAACAGACCAGATACAAACGTGCTTTTCATCGATGCTTCTAAAGGTTTCAAGAAAGAAGGCAAGATGAATATGCTGCGTTCGAGGGACATAAAGAAGATTGTCGACACATACACGTCCCGCAGCACAATAGAAAAGTACTCGCGTCTGGTAAGTCTGGAAGAAATTAGGGACAATGATTACAACCTCAATATTCCACGTTATGTAGATTCATCCGAAGAAAAAGAGTCATGGGACATATACTCATCAATGTTCGGGGGAATACCAGATACCGAGATAAAAACACTCAGCAAATACTGGGAAGAGTTTCCTTCACTGTTGGAAAAGATACTGAAAAAACGCAATGAACATTATTTTGATATCAAGACAGTGAATATCAAAGAGGAGATAGAAACGAGCTGTGATGTGAAGGAATACAAAGAAAAGTTCGAAAAATCCTTTTTAGGCTTTGAAGAATTCCTTTCATCCCTACTGATAGATAACATCAAGAATGTAAAGAGCGCAAACGACGAGGAGAAAATCAATAAGGAACTCTTCTCCAGACTTTCTGATTTCTCTCTCATAGATCCGTATGATGCCTTTCAGATGCTTGATGATGAATGGCAAGTAATATCAGCAGACATCGAGATCATCCAGAGTGAAGGTTTGGAGGTAATAAAAGCTGTTGATCAGGATACAGAGACAAAGAAAAAAGATAATAAGAACGTTTCTATCCAGGGGAAAGGAAACATTCTACCGTTTGATCTTGTTCAAAATGAACTATTGAAAACAGAAACAGAAGAATTGGATACACTCAAAAATGAACTAGCTGAAATTCCTTCTTCTTATTCTGCTCTCTTTGATGAACTTTCAGAAGATGCAAAAGATAAACCATATATCAACGAAGAGAACTTTGTCCTCACGGAGGTAAAGAAAGCACTTAAAGCAAAGAATGAAGATGATGAAGTACTTTCTATCCTCAAGAAAGTTGTGAAAGTCTCAGAGAGAGAAAAAGAACTTAAATCTAAGATCAAGAATAAAAGTGAAGAGCTTAATCTCAAGACAAAAGAAGCAATTGATGGCCTCTCAATGGAGGAAGCATTATCCATGCTGAAGAAAAAGTGGATTACTCCCCTACTTAATGGCATATACGCCCTCCCTGACAAAGCAGTTTCCAAATTGATTTCAAAACTCGATAATCTGAAAAACAAGTATCAAAGTACATTATCTGACATCGATAAAGAGATCAAAGATACAGAAAAAGAACTCATATCGTTACTTGATGACCTTACTGGTAGTGAATACGACATGAAAGGCATCGAAGAGTTCAAAAAGCTTCTTGGAGGTATCTGATATGACAAAAAAACATAATGTACCTCAGATAAGATTCAAAGGATTCAATGGAGCTTGGGAACAGCGTAGGCTGGGGAATCTTGGTACGATTCTTACAGGTAATACGCCATCTACAAATAACAATGATTATTATGCAGATAATGGACTTCAATGGATTACTCCCACTGATATTGGAGAAATGGGAGAAGTACACCCTGTTCGTTATTTATCTCCTGCTGGAGAGTTGGTAGCAAGAGTTGTACAAGCTAACACCATTCTTGTTACCTGTATTGCTAGTATTGGGAAGAATGCAATTGTTGATACTGTAAGTAGTTTTAACCAACAGATTAATTCATTAACCCCTGATATTACTAAAGCAAATCCGTATTTCCTATTTGTTGATAGTTATAATTGGGCCTCACAAATGAAAAAGCAGGCAGCAAGCGGAACGATGCAGATAGTAAACAAAACAGAATTTTCTTCTTTGGAAACACATTTGCCTTCGCTAGTTGAACAAGAAACAATTGCAACTTTCTTTCGAGAAATTAACACTCTCATCACCCTTCATCAGCGTAAACGTTCACAATATAAAATATTTAAAAAAGGAGTTGGTTATGGCATTTGCAATTGAAAAGGATTTTGAAGAAGCGCTTATATCAGTTCTAACAACCAAGGGCTGGGAAGATAAGATCCTCTACAACTATACGGAAAAGCAACTTATAGAGAACTGGGCAAACATACTTTTTGAAAACAATAGAAATATTGACCGACTAGACAATCATCCTCTTACAAGCGGAGAGATGCTTCAGATAATGGAGCAGATAACAACACTGAAGACCCCATTGAAATTAAATGGTTTTATAAATGGTGGTTCTGTGACAATCAAACGTGATAATCAGGATGACAAACGACATTTTGGAAAAGAAGTTTCTCTAAAGATATATGATAGAAAAGAGATAGCAGCTGGCCAAAGTAGATATCAGATAGTTAGGCAACCTATCTTTCCTACTCCGAACCCTATTCATAACAACAGACGTGGTGATTTAATGCTTTTGATCAATGGTATGCCAGTAATTCATATTGAACTTAAAAGTAGCAATGAATCAGTTAATAAGGCAGCCAACCAAATTAAAAAGTACTCAGATGAAAAGGTATTCACAGGTTTGTTTTCCCTTGTACAGGTATTTGTTGCCATGAATCCTGAGGAAACCTTATATTTTGCAAATCCAGGTCCAGATGGTACATTCAATCCAAGGTTTTATTTTCATTGGGCTGACTTCGATAACAACCCAATCAATGACTGGAAGAAAATTGCATCTACCCTACTGTCTATTCCAATGGCTCATCAGTTAATTGGCTTCTATACTGTCGCAGATACACTTGATGGCGCATTAAAAGTAATGCGTAGCTATCAGTATTACGCAGCAAATGCAATATCTGACAAGGTCACTACGACTAAATGGGAAAAAGAAAACCAGAGAGGTGGCTATATCTGGCATACAACTGGATCTGGAAAAACGATGACATCATTCAAATCTGCACAGCTCATTGCTTCATCCAAAGATGCAGATAAAGTCATCTTCCTCATGGACAGGATAGAACTAGGTACTCAGAGTTTGATTGAATACAGGCATTTTGCAAACGATGATATCACTGTAGAGGGTACAGAGAATACTGGAGTCCTGATCAAAAAACTCAAGAGTTCTGACCCCTCTGATACATTAATTGTCTCTTCTATTCAGAAGATGAGCAATATCAAGAGAGATGATATGAGTGCGGAAGACATGCGTATAATGAATTCAAAGAGGATTGTATTCATTATCGATGAATGCCATCGCTCTACTTTTGGCGATATGCTCTATACAATCAAAGAGACTTTTCCAAATGCCATATTCTTCGGCTTCACAGGAACACCTATACAAGAAGAGAATCAGAAGAAGATGAGCCGTACAGATACTGTATTTGGCAATGAACTTCATAGATATAGCATTGCTGACGGCATCAGAGACAAGAATGTTCTTGGCTTTGATCCCTACAAGGTTCTCACATTCAAGGATGAAGATCTAAAAATGGCAGTCGCTCTGGAAAAGGCAAAGGCAAAATCACTTGACGAGGTCTATAAAGACAAGAAGAAGGAAGATGTCTTCTACAAATACTACAACCTTGAAATGACAGGGCATGTGGATAAGGAATCGGGCAACTACATCAAGGGTATTGAGGATTATATTGATGACTCCCAGTACCGTACTGCAGCACATCAGAATACAGTCGTATCTGATATTGTAAGCAGTTTCAGAACTTTATCATGGGGAAAAAGGTACAATGCGATCTTCGCGACAAGCAGCATTCCAGAAGCAATTGAATATTACAGACTTCTCAAAAAAGCTGCCCCAGATCTCAAGATCAGTGCCCTCTTTGATCCCAATATAGACAATAATGGCAACTCTGCATTCAAGGAAGATGGACTCTGCGAGATCATTGACGATTATCACATAATGTATGGAACGCCCTATACAATTGCTTCTTTTGGTGCAATGAAAAGTGATATATCGCTTCGTCTTGCACACAAAAAGCAATATGAACATATCGACAGAACGCCAGAATTGCAACTTGACCTTCTGGTGGTAGTTGATCAGATGCTTACTGGATATGACTCGAAATGGACCAATACATTGTATCTGGATAAGATGCTGAAGTATGAGAACATAATCCAAGCTTTTTCTAGAACCAATAGAATCTTTGATGAGCATAAGAAGTTTGGCATCATAAGGTACTACCGGCGTCCGCACACAATGGAAAAGAATATAGAAGCTGCTGTACGGCTCTATTCCGGAGACAAACCATACGGTCTATTTGTCGACAAACTCGACAGGAATATCGAGAGCATGAACAATAGCTACAAGGAGATTTTGAATATTTTTGCTGACGCAAACATCGAAAATTTCATTAGACTTCCTGACGATGATACTTTAAGGAAGAAATTTGCAAGTCTCTTTAAAAAACTTACTGATCATCTTGATGCAGCAAAACTCCAAGGGTTCTCATGGAAAGATACGAAAAGACTTGAAGAGAGAGGTCTTTTCATTTTGTTCGATGAAAAAACATATCAGATACTTCTTCTACGTTATAAAGAACTATCCACCAATCCACGAGGAGTTCCAGGACCAGTTGAGGATGTTCCATACGACATTGATGGCTATCTTATGTCAATCAGCACAGAAGATATTGATAACGAATATATGAATGCACGATTTGCGCGATACGTAAAACTTCTTGAAGAATCAAAAGATAATCCAGATCTTCAGAAAGCTGAAAGTGAACTACATCGTACTTTTGCTACATTATCACAAGAAGATCAGAAGTATGCAGATGTATTCTTGCATGATATACAAAGAGGCGACGTACAACCCATTGAAGGAAAGACACTCAGGGATTACATAACTGAATATAAGAACAGAGCTAAAAATGACCAGATTCACAAATTTGCAGAACAATTCGGATTTGATGAAGAAAAGCTCAGAAAGTTAATGGATCAATATATTCCAGGAAAAAGCATCAATACTTTCGGGCAATATGAAGAGATCAAGAATACCTTTGTCAAAGAAAAAGCTGCAGAATATTTTTCGAGGCTTGAAGGGAAAAAGATCATTCCACCAAAAGTTAGTATCAAGATGGATACCCTACTACGTCAGTTCATAACCTCAGGTGGTTTTGACATAGAAGAATTCGAAAAAGATAAAAGTATCTAAAATAATTCTCTGCTTTTTCAATGATCATATCGTGCAGTATTCAGGGAACTGGCACAAAGACAGTTCCTTGACTGTAATTTTATGATCCATTCATGCCTTTCTAACTATAGAAGCAACTTTAACTACAGTATCGAACTTGAAACTTTTTTGTCTGATTAAGTCCAAATTCATTTTATAACTTTAAAACACTATCAATATTATTTAGTATAGCAATTATAATTATATGATATTTATATTAAAATAGGCATTATATTCTTTGTTTAAATATATGTATTCAATGGTTATAATTTATTTAAATTAGCATTTCATATTCTTAATTTGGTTTTTCATACCAATGATTTATTTTTGCTATATACAAGTATACTATTTATTACAGAGATTCAGTTATTATCATATATGCTCTAATTATATTACAAAACGAATTAGATACGATTTATACAACCAATATATATCGATTATAGCTCTGTATTAGCTATGATATACAAATATTATGAGCAAGGAAAAAACAAGTTATCATGTTCCAATATGCTCTTTTTCTTATATTTCACATATTCCTGTCGCAAGAAAGCAATTATTAAGATCTCCATTACATCGATGTGCAAAGGTTTGGTGTTTTGCATAGCGCGAAGAGAACTTTACATATAATGACTTTAATACCTTTATCTTTAGTGATTCATTTTTCATATTTAAATTCGTTGACAAATATCACCTTTGTTCAGCGTAAGTGATAAATGATCACAGCAGACCCGATAAAGACCTCATCACCAGGTCAATATCTTGATTCTCTAATTCCTGAATTATATGTATATAGGTCTTCTGTGTTGTGGTTATACTCGAATGTCCCAGTCTTCTAGATACACTTGCAATTGATACACCTGCAAATAGCAGCAATGACGCATGTGTATGCCTTAGCCCATGAATAGATATGACTGGTATATTAAGTCGGCGACAATGCCGTTCCAGCACATGATTGACTGTTGAGTTATATACAAAACTGTCAAAGGCAAAAATCGGCTTTTCTTTTGGATAGTTCCTCGTTAGTTCAGAAAACTGTATCACCGTCTGCCAATCTATCTGCACCTTTCTGACAGAAGACTTGTTTTTGGTAGGAAGAAAACCTCCTTCTCCTTTGTAGTCCCAAGTCTTGTTAATTGACAATGTCTGATGTGCAAAATCAAAATCATCCACAGTCAGAGCAAGCGCTTCTGAAAATCTCATACCAGTCTTTGCAACAAGAAGGATAAACCAGTCCCAGGATAGATTCATGTCATGAAGATTCAAATTCGACAGTAGTGTATGCAATTCAAACTGATTCAAGTATTTGATCTTTTTTTTGGCAGGAATCTTTCCCTTAATTATGGCCTTTCGAGTTGGATCTTTGTCGACCAGACCATCATCAACTGCATCTATGATTGCTCCTTTTAGCTGATGATGAAAGTCCATTGTTGTCTGTTTTTCGTGGAAGATAGCATAATCATTCAATAATTGCTGATAAGTTGTTTTGTTCAAATCTTCAAGCCTCAGATCAGAAGCTAGCTTTCTTATCCAGGAGAGATTGGACAAGTATTTGTTGAGAGTCACGCTTCTTACAGCACCTTCCTTGTAGATACGAACCCAATTCTCATAATACTCATGAAAATATTGTTTTCTTGCTTCTTCTTTAGTCATACTTTCTCCTTTTTACGCTGACAAAGGGGGAAAAAGTATATCATTTATTTATCCAACTTCATATTTTGTTTATTTTGGTTATTATATCAATGCATATTGAATTAATTGTGTTACTCCCCTTTTTTTATTAATACACTGATTATACAATACAAAATTATTTAAATTTTAATGACTTAATAAATATGTAATATGATTGTTTACGTATGATTTCTAAATATTTTTATTGTTTTTTTAATCATATCTCCCTATTTCTTTATTGTAACCAATACATTAAACATACTTATATACCGTATTTCCATCTTGTTTTTCAGAGTACAAAAAGCTATATACTCATATTGGCCATGAAGAGTGCGTTAGGGACAAGCCCGATGACCGCACAGCAACCTGCAATATGCAAGGTGCTAAAGCTTGATCGATGGTAAATGTACTGATCAATTAATGCTCACATGGTCGAAGGAGATCATGTGAAAGATAACATTATTCTTAATATTCCCCACTCTGGAACATACATACCGGAGGAACATAACACTCTCTTCAGAATCGATGATCTTTCTGAGGAACTCAGAATAATGACCGACTGGTATACAGATGAGTTATTTACTTTTGGATATGCAAATAATGTCATACGAAATGTTTCACGGTTACTTGTCGATACCGAACGCTTTGAAAATGATGACGAGGAAGAAATGGCAAAAGTCGGAATGGGTGCAATATATACACGAACATCAGCGGGGAAATTACTTAAAGAATTTGATGCAGAAACAAGAAAGAAGATTCTTGAAAAATATTACTACCCACATCATTTAAAGCTTGAGAAACTCACCGACGAAGCACTTATGAAATATGACAAGGCTCTTATAGTCGATTGCCACTCATTTTCATCTAGCGTATTGCAGCATGAAGCCGATAAAACTTTTCCTCGACCAGATATATGCATAGGGACAGATGAATACCATACTCCTCACTATCTTATTGATACAGTCATAAGGTTTTTCGAAGAACGAAAATATAAAGTCAAACTAAATTCTCCTTTCAAAGGGACAATTGTTCCCTTGAAATTCTATCACAAAGAAACAAAAGTTATGTCGCTGATGATGATTGAGATTAACAGGAAACTCTATTTGGACGAAAAGACACTTTGCAAATCTAAAGATTTTTATAAACTACATAGTATATTAGTTATGTTATTACATAAATTACATATAACTATAATACATAATACATGATATTTTCAATAATACGTGTCAGATTATTTATTCGTTTTATGTATCAATTTCATTATAATACCTGTCTTTAGACTTTGAGTATCAAAAGTTTGTGCTAAAGTTGCTACTGACAGGTACTATAAAAAATACAATGTAATAGACTTCCTCAATGATGGGTATCGCTCTACTCTTTTCCACATATTGAAGGCCTAGATTGCCTCTCTACTTAACAGGACAAGGACGTAATACATGTTCCATATACAACTATATATACAATTGTATTGCCAATTATATCACGATCGTGTATTTTTTTAATGGAGGGTCATCATGGAATTCTATTCTGCAAGAGAACTCAGAACCAATACAAAATCAATCTGGAAAGATCTTTCAGAAGATAATGATGTTGTCATAACGAACAATGGTAAGCCATATGCCCTGATGGTAGGGATACCTGAAGGAAGATTTGATGAGACGGTACGTGCCATCCGGCAGGCTAAGGCAATAACTGCAATGGATAGGATGAGGAAAAAAGCAGAAAAGAACGGCTTCATGTCCGATGAAGAAATTGAAGATATGATAAGCGATGCGAGGAAGACGTGAACGTAGTCCTTGATACAAACGTACTGGTGTCGGCAATGCTGTCACCAGGCCGAAAAGCTTACAGCATACTTCAATCAGTTTTTTTCGGTAATTTCCAGTTGGTATACGACTTCAGGATCATGGACGAATATAGTAAAGTGCTACACTATTCAAAATTTGGTTTTGATGAGAATGATATTGCTGATTTCTTGTCACCGATAAGGGAGTATGGCATTCAGGTTGTGGCGCATCCAATCCGGAATGTCGCATTCAGCGATGAATCAGATAGAAAATTCTTCGAGGTTGCAAAGGCCTCTGGAGCTGTTCTGATAACAGGAAATATCAAACATTTCCCAAATGACTCTATAGTCATGACAGTATCGGATTTCTATGAAAGTTTTCTCAGCAGATGAAAGAAATAGTGAAATACAAAACCTTTTCGCGATATCCATTGATGATTGATGTCCTAAAAAGATAAAAAAATTGCCATAAACAATTTTCAATTGATGGAAAAACTCTTTGCAAAGCTTACAACTTTTATATATTAAATAGGATATTTGTTACGATATATATACATTATATTATATTATTTATAAATAATTTTTATATATCACTTATTTAATTGTATTTTAAATAACATAAAAGAGTATTTAATCATCTACTACTTTCATTCTTGTAAGAGATAACTCATAGTTCATTTTTTATATGAAATAGATGGTTTCTTATGTTTCTTTGCCAGAAAAACAATTTTCATCTTCTTTCAACTAAAGAAATTGTTTTTATTGACACTATTGTGCAATTTTGTAAAAGTTGTGCCCATGAACACATATGAAGAAATTCTTCAGGAACAGAGAACATATTTTCTTTCTGGAGAGACAAAGGATATAGGACACAAAAAAGAAAATCTCAGAAAGCTTCTCAGAGTGTTGAAGGAAAACGAAGAGGACATACTCAGCGCGCTGACAGAAGATCTCGGGAAATCACATACAGAAGGATACACGACAGAAGTAGGCATCGTTCTCAGTGAAATCAGAAATGCAATAAAGCATGTCTCTTCCTGGTCAAGGAACAAGAGAGTCAGGACTGCACTCCTGCACTTCCCCTCCAAGTCATATATTATTAAGGAATCTATCGGGAACGTACTGATAATGTCCCCTTGGAATTATCCATTCCAGCTTACATTCGCACCATTAGTGGGAGCGATGGCAGCAGGATGCACAGCAATCATCAAGCCTTCACGCTACAGTGCTGCGACCTCAGCAGTAATGAAGCGGATCATAAATGATAATTTTGACAGGAGAGAGTTCTTCCTTTTCGAGGGCGGACGTGATGTGAATACAGCCCTTCTGGATCTTAAGTGGGATTACATATTCTTCACAGGAAGTCCGAATGTCGGAAAGATAGTTCTATCCAAAGCCGCGGAAAACCTGACACCAGTAACACTTGAACTTGGAGGAAAAAGTCCGGTAATCATCACAGAACATTCAGATGAGGTCCTTGCTGCAAGCAGACTGATCTTCGGTAAGTTCATGAATCTCGGGCAGACATGCATCGCACCTGACTACGTACTTGTACACAAATCGAAGACAAAGAGATTCCTCTCTGAAATTGAAAAAGGGATAAAGAAAGCGTTCGGAGAAGATCCGATAACAAGCAAGGACTATGGCAAGATCATCAACAGGCATCATTTCGACAGGCTTTCAGGACTTATCAAGGGAAGTCCTGTATATTCCGGCGGAAAAACGGATGAGGAGAAGTTGAAAATTGCACCTACGATCCTTTTCCCTGCCTCTAAAAACGATCCTGTCATGCAGGAAGAGATCTTCGGACCTTTAATGCCTGTACTTGAGTACGAGAATCTCGACGATGCAATTTCGTTCATCAACGAAAGACCAAGGCCTCTTGCTTTGTATATATTCTCGAACAGGAAAGAGGAAATTGAAAAAGTTCATAAGCTTGTTACCTTCGGCGGAGGCTGTGTCAACGACGCAATAATGCACATTGTAAGTCACCATCTCCCCTTTGGAGGAGTTGGCAACAGTGGCATGGGAAGCTATCATGGAAAAAGAAGTTTCGATACCTTCACACATGAGAAGGGCATATTGAAACATTACAGATGGCCAGACATCACTCTGAGAAATCCTCCATATAAGAAAAAGGAAGGAATCATCAGACTGATGCTCCACTGATTGGGGGTTATATGAAGAAGATACTGATCCTGCTTTTGACAGTCTTTGCATCTTTTTCCCTATTTGCTCAATTCGATGAGGAATACAGCGACAATCTATTCTATCTGTCAGAAGATTATGATGCTGAATACCAATACCTCACTGCGTCACTGGAAGATGCAGCAGACGATGATGAGAAAGCGGAAATCCTGTGGCGTCTTTCACGGAATGTACTGACCCAAGGTGATCAGCTCGACAGGAAAGACAAGAATGGCCGCTTTGAAAAATATGAAAAAGCAGAGGATCTTGCAAATGAATCCCTTGCTGCAAAAGAGAACGCGGATGCTTACTTCTGGAGGAGTTCTGCGGTAGGACGATGGGGACAGACAAAAGGTCCGCTTGACAGCCTTGGCAAGGCACGTGGCATGCAGAGCGATATTCTGAAAGTTGTAGATGACTACAACTATGACTTTACCGATGCCTGGTACGTCCTTTCCCTTCTCTACAGCCAGCTTCCGGGAAGTCCTATCAGTTTTGGAAACAAGAACTATGCGATAAGCTACATGAGGAGGAGCCTCGACACACAGTTGCCAAATCGCGGGCTTTATCTGACTCTCTATCTTGAACTTTCTGACCAGCTCTGGAAAAGGAACTGGAATGCAGAGAAGAGAACAAGGGAAATTGATGAGATGAAAGCCTCATACGATTCCAATACTCTTCCTTCTGAAAAGATGAAGTATTATGAAGGGGCAAACGGAAGTTCCGCACAGCCCTTCTATTCCTCAGTCACGCTTTCTCAGATGAGTGACAGGCAGGAGGCGATAATGCTTTTGCAGTATGCAATGGCCATGTATGATCTCTATCCAGAGCATCGCGCTTCTGATACAGCACGCTATCAGGAAATTGTTGACCGTTACGGAGAAAGGACTTGAACACTCTTTTCAGAGAGAGGACTGAAGATGCCATAAGAGGGATGGCAATGGGTCTCTTCGTAGGTCCTCTGATTTCACTTTTCTCCCTTATTATCACCTATGCGAGTACATACAATTACTCGCATGGTCATCTTGTATTCCTGCTCCCCATCGGCGCGGTCTTCACCTATGCGACATATCAGATATTCGGCGGATACCAGAAGTTCACCAATTATGCAATCGATGACATAAACGCCATCGAAGAGGAAAAGGAAATCAAAGGAACGCCAAAGGGCTATGTGAAGCTCAGCCCATGGATGGGAATCGTCAATTTCTTCAATTCAATCATTTCGCAGACACTTGGTGCTGCAGTCGGAAAAGAAGGAGTTGGCGTGCAGCTCGGGATATCATCTGCAGTCCTTTTCGATACTGCAGAGCGCAGACTGTTCAAGTCCTCAAATCTCGAGTGTTATCTGATGACAGGTGCCTCAGCTGCATTCGGAAGCCTCTTTCAGTCTCCCGTTGCAGGAACACTCTTCGGCCTGCAATTCGCTTCCCCAAAGAACACTAGACTTGACATGTTCCTTCCATGTGTACTCGCATCTTTCATGGGGAACATCTCTTCAGATCTCATTGGGGTACACGTGCTCACAGTTCCAAACTACATGCCTCTTGCAATCAGCTTCTCAAACTACTTCCGAGTGCTGATCTTTTCACTCCTGATTGGCATTGTGACGAGAATTTGCTGCTTTATTACAGACAAGGTAAGGGAGGATACGAAAAAGCTATTCAAGGGCAACCAGATGATGGCAGTCATTTTTCTATCAACACTTCTTGTCATCCTTTCATTGGTGGTCCATCAGGCTGAGGGTACATACAAATACAACGGCATGTCCCTCAATCTCATTACACTTTCGATCCTTGGAGAGACAAACATCCTTGATTTCCTGATCAAGTTCCTCTTCATCCTGCTTTCCCTCTCTGCAGGCTTCCAGGGAGGAGAAGTCCTTCCATTGCTTGTACTCGGATCTACACTAGGCGGAGCATTGGGGCCTTTGATCGGAATCGCGGATGCTCCTGCTTCTGCCCTAGGCGCAATCGGGATGCTCTCTGGCGGAACGAACTTGAGCCTCGTATGTTTTGCGCTCGGACTTGAGCTTTTCCATTACAGTGAACCAAGCATGCTGTTCATGGCCGCTGCTGCCTCTTTTGTACTTAGCGGAAAGATCGGAATCTATCGCGGACAAAGGCTGTAGTGTGTACAAAATCAATTCTTTTTGCTAGCCTATCGTAGGCTTGGAACCCACAAGCAGGAGATGACTGAAATATCTTAGCATCTTCCTGCCGTCTGGCAATAAAGTCCGGGGAATTCATTATGGACGAAACGCTTATAAGAAACATAGGCATCATGGCACATATCGATGCCGGAAAAACAACAACCACGGAGAGAATCCTTTTCTATACAGGTGAAAATCATCGCATCGGTGAAGTCGACAACGGTGAAGCCACGATGGACTGGATGCAGCAGGAACAGGACAGAGGAATAACTATCACAAGCGCCGCGACAACCTGCTACTGGAAAGGACACCAGATAAACATCATTGACACTCCGGGACATGTTGACTTCACAGCAGAAGTGGAGCGTTCACTCCGAGTCCTTGACGGAGCTGTCTGCGTATTCTGCGCTGTTGGAGGAGTTGAGCCTCAGACAGAGACGGTCTGGAGACAGAGCGATACATACAAAGTTCCCAGGATTGCATTCATAAACAAGATGGATAGGCTTGGTGCAAACTTCGAGGAAGTCCTGAAGGAGATGCATGATAAACTGGGTGCGAATCCAGTTCCCCTATTCATTCCAGTCGGCAAAGAAAATGATTTTTCCGGTGTGATAGACCTGATAAAGGAAAAATATATCACGTTCGACAAAGACGATCAGGGAATGACGATCACAGAAAATGAAGTTCCCGAGAATATGAAAGGAAAACTTTCTGAATGGAAGGAAAAACTGATCGACAGTGTCTCATCATACTCTGATGAGATCATGGAACTTTATTTCAACGGAGAAGAGATTCCAAGGGACCTTATCATCGCCACACTAAGGAAATGCACGCTTGAAAGAACACTTCTTCCCGTATTTGTCGGTTCCTCGCTGAAGAACATCGGAGTACAGACTCTTCTTGACGGCATTGTCGAACTCCTTCCTTCCCCTCTCTCTGTTCCGCCAGTAGAGGCAAAGGACAAGAGGAACGGAAAGGATGTGCTGATCGAACACAGCACGAAAGCGAACCTTGAGGCCCTCATCTTCAAGATTCAGGTGGATCCGCAGGCAGGTGCCTACTGCTTTGTACGCGTATATTCAGGTGTCCTCAAGAAAGGCGTTGCCGTATACAACATAACAAAGGGAAAGAAAGAGAGAGTCAACAGGCTTCTGCGGATGCATGCGGACAGATCTGAGGAGCTTACAGAACTCAGAGCTGGAGACATCGGAGTAATTGTAGGATTCAAGAACGCACAGACAGGTGATACCATCGGCGTTGAGACAACTCCATACCTCTTAGAGGAGATGCACTTTCCAAATCCAGTAATCTCAATAGCGATAGAGGCAAGGACAACGGAAGATCAGGGAAAGCTCAGGAAAGCGCTGGAAACCCTTGCGATGGAAGATCCGACATTCACATACAAAGACGATCTCGAGACGGGACAGCTTGTGATTTCCGGAATGGGAGAACTTCATCTGGATGTTCTTGTCACAAGGATCACGAAAGAGATGAAGATAGATGCCAGGGTAGGAAATCCTCAGGTCACATATAGGGAATCGATAAGGAAGGAAAGTACTGGTACTGGTATTTTTGACAAGACGATTGCCAACAAGGAAAACTATGCGAAGGTCACTCTCAGGCTTTCCAGACTCTCCGAGGGAAGTGGAAATGAGTACAAGGTTTCTGCCCACACGAGAGATATTCCGGAAGAAATACTGTCGGCAATCAGTGAAGGTGTCGAGGGATCATTCAAAAGCGGAATTAAATTCGGTTATGAATGCACTGCGATCTCTGCTGATGTCACGGATATCGATTACGATGAAGAACGGGCAAGTACTGTCGCCTTCGCATCTGCAGCCTCAGCTGCATTCGATCAGGCGGCAAATGCTGCTGACCCCGTCTTGATGGAACCAGTGATGAACGTTCAGGTTTCTGCCCCATCTGAGTACATCGGGGAGGTCATGGGCAGTATCACTCAGAGAGAAGGAATCGTAGAGTCCATGGAATCCAGACCGAATGGAGATGTTGTGAACGCAAAAGTTCCCCTTGGACGAATGTTCGGTTATACTACTATATTAAGATCGTCTACACAGGGGCGTGGAACATTCTCGATGGAGTTTAGCCACTACGACGAGAAAAAGTAAGAACAACAGCGAGAAAAACGCACTTTGTTAACATACAACGAGGAGAAGCAACTATGGAAAAAGTTAGCAACCTGCAGGTCGTTTTCGCAAACAACCTGAAGACACGCAGGAAGAAGGCAGGGCTTACCCAGATGGCCCTGGCAGAACAAATCGGAGTCTCAACATCTTTCATTACAGAAATTGAGACTAATCGAAAAGCACCGTCTTTCCAGACGATAGAGAAAATCGCAGGGGCTCTTGGCGTTCCAGCTTGGACTCTTTTCTGCGAGTACAGTGACAATCTGAGGACAAACCTGTCGGGCAGCAGCGACATGATCAAACTCATCCTGAAAAACAAGCTCAGTGATGCTATTGAAGAGGTTCTTGGCTAATTAACTCTCCAACGCTCAATTCTCTTTGACTTATCAAACTCCACAATTTAAGCTTATCTTTAAGCTTTTGATTTCAAAAAGGAGGGAATTTATGAGCGTTGAGACCAAGGATCTGAGGAATTTGGCTGTAATCGGCCATAACGGTACGGGAAAGACCAACCTCATAGAACAGATGTTGTACTATGCAGGAGTCATTTCCCGTGCCGAAACAGTTGAAAGCGGAAAAACAACCAGCGATTATACAGAGGAGGAGATCCAGAGGAAGATGTCCGTCCATACTACCCTCTCTTCGATAGACTGGGAAGGTAAGAGGATCAATATACTGGATACTCCGGGAACAGGAGACTTCATCGGAGAAGCGATCAGTGCTTTCAGGGCAACGGAAGCGGCACTGATGGTTGTAGATGGAAGAGAAGGCGCCCAGATAGAGACCATCAAGCTGTGGAGACGACTTGATGAGAGAAACAAGCCAAGAGCCATATTCATCAACAAGATGGACAAGGAAAGGGCAAGCTTCCGCCATGTCATAGACTCCCTAGTCGAGGAATTCAACGCTCATTTTGTCCCTGTCGTGATGGCACTTGGGGAAGCAGAGGAATTCCGCGGAGTCATAAATCTAATAGAGAATCAGGCATATGAATATCACGAGAACGGCAAGGAGACACCCATGCCGATTCCAGAGAAATACGCAGCTGTCGTAGAAGACTTCAGGGCACGACTTATCGAGAATGCAGCAGAAGGCACAGACGAACTGATCGAGAAATATTTTGAAAACGGCACGCTGGAACCAGATGACATAAGGCATGGTCTGGCTGTCGGCATGAGGGAAAACAGGGTCATCCCTGTATTCTGCGGGGCAACTGACAAGGGTGCAGGAATAACATCACTTCTCAATTTCATAAAGAATAATTTCCCGTGGCCTCTTGGAATCAAGGAATACATAATCGGTCACGAAGGTGAAGAGACTACACTTGAAATTGATCCGGCAAAGCCTTTCTCTGCATATTGTTTCAAGACATCGATCGACCAGTTCTCTGGAAAAATGAGTTTCCTGAAGATCGTGACTGGAGTCCTTACAGCTGACACAGATATCTACAACAACGAAATCGGACGTAAGGCAAAGCCAGGAAAGATATACAGAGCCATTGGGAAGAAGCTTATCGAGACAGACAGTCTTGCTGCAGGCGACATTGGAATAATCACGAAGTGCGATATTGCATATACGAATGCGACCTTTGTAGCGGGGCCTGAATTCAAGAGACGCTTCCGCCCTCTCAAGCTTCCACAGCCGATCTATCAGCTTGCAATAAGCGCAGAGGACAAGAAGAGTGAAGACAAGATGAATGATGCTCTCCATCGCATTGCAGAAGAGGATCTCACATTCCAGATGTCTTATAACGATGAGACTAAGGAGTCGATCATCGGAGGCATGGGAGAACTCCATATATCCATGATCCTCGACAAGATCAGGGACAAGCAGAAGATCACGATCAAGACCAGGACGCCAAGGATCGCATATCGCGAAACGATCACAAAACCATCCGGCCTTGCCGAATATACTCACAAGAAGCAGTCTGGCGGACACGGTCAGTATGGCAGGGTCGTGCTTGAGATTTCACCGATTGAAAGGGGAAAATACTACGAGTTCAACAACGCAGTCAAAGGAGGCGCTATCTCCAAAGGGTACGTCCCTGGAATCGAGAAGGGAATCCACGAGGCAATGGAAGAAGGCTATCTGGCTGGATATCCGCTTGTGGACATCGGCATTACTCTGGTAGATGGAAAAGAGCATCCGGTCGACTCGTCTGAAATGGCATTCAAGCTTGCAGCAAAAGGGGCTATGCAGGAGGCTCTCGGCAAAGCTGGAGTCGTACTTCTCGAACCCTTCATGAAACTTGAAGTGTTCGTCGATCAGGAATATCTGGGGGCAATACTTTCTGACCTGTCATCCAAGCGTGGAAGAGTGCTAGGACAGGAAGAAAAAGGTCACGTCGTATCTGTAAGGGCAGAAGTTCCAATGGCAGAGCTCAGGAGCTATGCAACCGATCTGAAGAGCATGACCAGCGGTACTGGCTCATTTGAGCTTGAGTTCGACCACTACGAACAGCTTAACGGGAAGCTTGCTGACGATGTGATCGCAGAATCCAAGAGAAACAAAGAAAGCCAGTGAGGCTAGTATTGGCATCAGAGCGTAAAAACTCTGATGCTTTTTTCACTGCCGCACAAGCCAGATCTCATTGATCTTGTGATCCTTTTCAATGCCCTTCCTCTCGAATTTGGTGGTCGGCCGCCATGAGCAAGGAGGGGCAAATCCATCATGCGGATTGACCAAGAGGCTTTCTTCCCTTGAAAGGGCGAGAACCTCATCTGCGTATTCTTCCCAGTCTGTCACGAAGTAAATATATCCGCCCTTCTTTAGCTTTTTCGCAAGCAGATGAAGGAAAGGAAGATTCAGAAGCCGCCTCTTGTGATGTCTCTTCTTCGGCCATGGATCGGGGAAGAAAATATGGAAACCATCCACCGAACCGTCATCTGTCATGCAAGAAAGGACATCTGGTGCATTGAATCTCATGACATTGACATTCCCGACACCATTCTTTCCAAGTTCACGCAACAACTTCACACAGCCCAGAAGATACACATCGAGCGCAAGATAAGAAGTTTCAGGATTTTCCTTTGCAATGCGCCATGTGATGTCACCCATCCCAAATCCAATTTCGATGACAAGTGGTTTCTTTTCATCAAAAAGATCAGTGACTCTCTTCGAGCTGTCAAAGAAAGAGAGGAATCTCTTGTTCTCAATTATGATCTTCTTCTCTTCATCGGAAAGGACATTGTTCCTGAGCACATAACTCTTTATTCCCCTTCTCCCTTCTTCCCTTATCTCTACGTCCATGATCCTTTCAAGGATCTCATCATCGTTCATAAAAGCCTCCTGAGTTCTTCGAGAATGAACAGTGCCTTGTCCTTAAGCGAGAATGTATCTGTCTTCATGATTATCTTGTCAGAGGAAGGTGAAATTCGTACACGCCCAGCTGAAAGTGTTACCAGTGTGACGAGCTTCGAGACATTGATGGCTGCAACCTTATCCAGGACAAATGTGATCTCTCCCCTTCTTTCGTACGCATGATAGATAGAAAGGGCTCTCATGAGTATCTTGATCTCAGCGATGCAGAAGAGATTATCAACCTCCTCAGGAAGCGGACCAAAGCGATCCGTGATCTCTGAGCGGAGGGAATCAAGGCTCTCCCTGCTTGAAACTGAGGCGATCTTCTTATAAAGATCAAACTTCACGCTGGCATCAGAAATGTACGAGTCGGGAATGAAGCCTGTGTATTCGAGTTCAAGGAATACCTCACGTGGTGTTTCTTTGTTTTCACTTGTCAGACGATCTACCTCTTCACCGAGAAGCTTGAGATACATATCGAGTCCGACAGCCTCCAGATGTCCGGACTGCTCCCGGCCAAGTATATTTCCTGCGCCCCTGAACTCCATATCCTTCATAGCGATCTTGAACCCGGATCCGAGCGCTGTATTCTCACTCATCACCCTGAGGCGCTTTATCGCATCATCTGTAAGGGCGCTTTTATCAGGATAGAACAGATAGCAATATGCTTTCCTGTCACTTCTCCCTACCCTTCCGCGAAGCTGGTAGAGCTGGCTGAGGCCTAACCTCTCAGCCCTGTCAATTATTATCGTATTGACATTTGGAATATCAATTCCATTCTCAATTATCGTTGTCGAGACAAGAACCTGCACCCCGCCATAGACAAAACGGTGCATCTTGTCCTCAAGTTCTTCCGAATCCATCTGACCATGCGCAGATTCGACGATCGCTGAAGGAATGGCCCTTTTTATCTCGCTTGCGACGTCATCCAGATCTTCAATGCGATTATGAAGGAAAAAGACCTGCCCCGCTCGCTGGAGTTCATTTCTTATCGCGTTCTCTACAAGATGTGGATCGTATTCGCCTATGTAAGTTTCTACCGGAAGTCGTTCCCTAGGAGCAGTAGTAAGGAGGGACATGTCCCTTACTTTCAGAAGGGACATATAGAGAGTGCGTGGAATAGGAGTTGCCGAGAGCGTCAGGCAATCCACATTCGTCTTCATCTCCTTTATCCTCTCCTTGTCCTTTACCCCAAACCTCTGCTCCTCATCAACAATCAGCAACCCGAGATCACTGAACCTGAGACCACGGAGAATCCTGTGTGTACCGAAAAGAATATCTATTCCCCCAGTACTGATTTCATTCTTGATGCGTGAGGCTTCCCTTGTACTTGTAAAGCGCGTGAGGATCGCACATCTGATTGGGAAAGAAGATGAACGCTCCATGAAATTCTGATAATGCTGTTCAGCAAGAACGACAGTCGGGGCAAGGAAGGCAACCTGCTTTCCAGAAAGTACTGCCTTGAATGCCGCGCGGAAGGCCAGCTCTGTCTTTCCATACCCGACATCACCGCATATGAGACGATCCATTACCTTCTTCGTCTCCATATCCGCCTTTATCTCCTCAAGGCATTTGATCTGGTCAGGAGTCTCTGAATACGGGAAAGATGCCTCAAACTGAAGTTGCCAGTCGGTATCCTTTTCAAATGGATAACCTTCAGCTTCAGATCGTTCTGCATAGAGACGCACAAGCTCTGATGCGAGTTTTTCAGCGCTTTTCCTAGCCTTCTCCTTCTTCTTCGTCCAGCTTGTAGAGCCCATCGAATCAAGTTTCGGTGGTTTTCCATCGTTTCCTATGTATTTCTGTACGAGGTTCGCCTGTTCGATCGGCACATAGAGATACTCATCCGAAAGATACTTGATCTTTATGTAATCCCTCTCTGTGTCGAACGCCTTTACACGTTCGATCTTCTCAAACTGTCCGATACCGTAATTGACATGTACGACGTAATCCCCTTCCTTCAAGTCGACAAACGAATCGAGGGGGGCGCTCTCGATCTGGCTGATGCGTTCGACTTTCCTCCTCTTCCTGCCGAAGATCTCCGCATCAAGCGTCACAAGTATCTTCTCATCATCAACCGAGAACCCTGACGACAGGTCCTTGATCATGATGGATACATCCATTGATGAAAGGACAGAGTCGAGTCTCTCCTTCTGAACCTCACTTGGCGCTATTACAAAGACTTTCCATTCGTTCTTCAGCAAAGAAAGGGTATCATCCTTGAAATAGGTAAGATTACCGAAATATGACCGCGACGGGGAGACTGAGAAGTGAAACGCGTCTTCATTCCTTATGTCATGAATTGTCGTCACCCCGCTTCTGTTTGCAAAGAAAGTGTCAAAATCAAGAAGAAGCTTATCCGGAGAAAGAACGTCCTCTCTTTTTCTGTACTCCTCCTTATACCTTTCTCCAGCTTCCTTCAAAATGGCCTTCCTTGCTGTCTCAAGGCGTTCCGAACCGATAAGGAAGAAGAGATCTCCAGCCCTGATGTACTGATCAATATGGGAATTGAGAACCAGGCTGGATGAACCGACAGAGACAGAAAAGCTCCTTATATCCTTCAGTGCTTTTTGTGAAAGAGGGTCGTACTCCCTTATCCTCTCGATCTTGTCCCACTCAGAGTAGATGCGTATCGGATAGGTCCGGGAAAACGGAAAGATGTCCAGGACCTCTCCTCGCAGGGCATAAGTACCCTCGTCATTGCAGAAAGAGGTCCTCTGATACCCGGTCTCATTGAGACGCTCGATCACTGACAGAGGATCATACTCATCTCCGACAGAGAACTTCAGCGAATGCTCAGTTATCGCATTCAATCCAAGACAGGGAGAAAGGAATGAACGGAGGGAAAAGAGGGCAAGGAATGAATCACTTTCGCCGATGCGTTCCAAAGCGTCCTTCTCATCTAGCTCAGCTTTGTTCATCGTGAAAGGGCTGTAGAGAAGCTTTCCGCTTCCCGGGTAAACGATCAGGTTGTCTGTCTTTCCCTCTAGTTCTTTTGCCCTCTCCTTCAGTGCCTCTTCTGTCGGGAAAATGCAGAAGATACGCCTTTTGCTTCTCTGATAAGAATCCAAAAGCAATAAGGAGAGAGGATAATTGGATATACCATCAATAGAAAAACACCCTTCCGGATCTTTTCCGAAGGTATCCATGAACTTGTTTTTTAGAATATACGAATGTATAAGATCATCCAGCTTCTCATCCATCGCATGGATGATGATAGGAAAACAAACCACCTTTGGCAACCTGCTGAAAGTTGTTATAATCTTTTCAGGATGGAATATATGTCCGAAAAAGATCGATTCAAAGTCCTCTCTGAAGAAGTGAGGGACCTTTCTAGATATGCAAGGAAATGTCAGAAAGACGCAAGAAAGACGATGAAGGATGACGGAACCCCCGTCACGAACGTTGATATGGAGATATCCAGCTCTCTGATAAGGACAATCGGCAATCTGTTTCCCGATGCGAACGTTGTCAGCGAAGAACACGTGACCGAATATAGCAGCTCCAGGTGCTGGACTTTCGTGATCGATCCTATAGACGGTACTGGAGTATACACACTTGGCCTTCCTTCGTACTGCACATCCGTGGGAATTCTGGACAGCAATAAGAAAGCAGTCGGAGCATTCATAGCAGCACCAAGGTTCGGCCTTGGTGAAGAGGAACTGTTCGTATCGTATATTCCAGGTGGCGATGTATTTGTCAACGGAGAGAAATTCGTGAGGGAAAGGAAGGAGGAAGGACTTGATGAGATCATGTTATCAAGCAGGCTGGGATGCTATGACCTCTCTTCATTTGACAAGAAAGCGAGAGTGATCGGCTCCTCCATCCTCCAGATACTGCTCGTCTCACTCTCTTCCGGGATAAAAGGCTCTGTCACACTACCCTGCTACGCCTGGGATCTCGCATCTGCCGTAGCGGTTTCTGAAAAGCTCGGTATAGAAAACGTATATGAGGACGGTACTCCCCTTTCATTCACAGAGGAAATGCTTGAAGAGAGGAAGAAATCAAAAGGACTTGTATACACAGCAGAAAAAGGAGAGTGCAAGAATCTTATAGCTCTTGTCAGGAAAGCTAATAGCTCTTCATGAAAGATTCCAGTACCTGATAGGCTTTGAGGCTCTCTTCTCTCGTCACCACGAACGTGAGGACGTTGTACGTGCTTACAACCTCGATCACATTTATCCTGTCAAAATAAAGGCACCTTGTTGCCTGATATACAAGCCCCGGAGTGTCTATGAAATCCCCCTGGAAGAGTATTGAGATTGATACAAGGTCATCCCATGTGCGGATGATCTCCTCTTCTTTTGCTATCTCAAGTACCTTGCCCCTGTATTTCTGACTGACAAGAACAGAGAGCTCGTGACTTCCAAGTGTTATGTTCAGAAACTCACCTTTTGAAAGATCAACTATTTCATATAGTTCGAAAAGTCTCGAGACAAATGAGTTCCTCCTGATCATATTCACATCGAATATTCCTGTAGTCATCATGATCTCATATCCGATCCCTTTCTTTTTCTCACCGGCAGACTCTATCTTCGTACTATGTCTTCTAGCAGCCATCACTACAGCCTGCTCACTTACTTTGTCCCCTATCTGCTTCTCCACTTCAGGCAAAAGCACTTTCGCAAGACTTGAGTAGTTCACGATTCCAAGAGCTATTGCATCCTGTATTGTCGGATTCGAATTAATGAGAAATTTTACCTGTTCTGTTATATTTCCAGCCATTTCGTTGTTATAGTAACAAAATTGAAAAACTATAACAATATTGAAATTACACAAAATCACACTCTGAAGTGATAGAATAAAGACCTTATGAAATGCCCAAAGTGTGGATACATGATAGATAAAGTCCTTGAGTCCCGCCCGAGCAAGGATGGGCTCTCAATCAGGAGAAGAAGAGAGTGCGAAAAGTGCGGCTGGAGATTCACCAGCTATGAGAGGATAGAACTGAAGCCGATCATTGTCATAAAGAAGAACGGCAAGCATCAGCCATTTGATATGAGCAAGGTCGAGCATGGGATCAGGGTCTGCACCGAAAAGATCAATATAGACCAGGAGGAACTGGAGAGGACCCTGTCGAAAATCGAGATCAGGATCAGCGAGATTGCAGGTGCTAAACGAACGATAACAAGCCGGGAAATCGGGGAAGAGACACTCAAGGAGCTTTATAAGCTCAATCCGGTTGCTTACGTACGCTTTGCTGCCGTGTACCGGGAATTCAACGACGTCGGACAGTTCGTGATGGAGATCGAGAAGATCGCGAAGGACGCAAAAGAGTAACTCATAGAGCGTCGAACCACTTACCTGTTATGCTCTTGTTTATCTCATCATTGATGTGCTCGGGCTTCAGTATCTCGTTCGCAGCATCAAGGCAGAAATTATCGCTCATGCCAGAGACATAGTCGATTATCACATTATCAAGAGATCCATCTATCCTGAGATACTTCTCCTTCATGTCGGATATGTAGTTGTAAAAACCGATTGCAAGCATGTTCTTCTCATCAAGATATCCTCTCTCGTCATACCCGTAATCCTTCAAAAGAGACGAAAGGTAGCCTACTACAAGGTCTATCAGGCGAGTGAAGTATTTTGTATAGCCATCTAGTATCTTCGACCGGTAGATATTCTCATAATTGAAGGCGCTGAGAGCCTCAACCGCCTCGAATATCTTTTCGCTGAAGCCGATGCCTTCACTGCTGTCAGCGCCTGCGATAAGATCATTCACAAGAGTATTGATTATCTCAGAATTGCTCTTTCCAAGACGGCTCATGACTATATCTGGAAGCTTCTTGTCCTTGAGAAGCCCAAGTCTTGACGCATCCTCATAATCCCTCCCTAGATACGCAATCGTATCGGAAAAGCGGACGACTACCCCTTCGTACGTCGAAGGTATCAGTCCTTTCCGTTCCTTTATCGACGAGAGATCCTTTATTTCGAACGTAGGTCTGATCCGCATGCTGATGCTCTCCCCATTGTGCGAGATTATGCCATCACGCACTGCATACGTCAGATTCAGTCCTTTTCCCCCGTTTGAAAGAAAATCAACGACACGGAGGCTGTTTATCTCATGCTCGAACTTGCCAAGTCCCCTACTTTCCTTGATTTCACTGATTATTCTCTCCCCAACGTGCCCGAACGGAGTATGTCCGAGATCATGTCCCAGTCCTATCGCCCAGCAGAGTTCTGTATCAAGATTCAGAGGACGGGAAATGGTACTCGCTATTGATGCGACGTGTAGCGAATGTTCAATGCGTGTGCATATGTGATCATTTGAGGGTGCAAAAAATACCTGTGTCTTATGCTTCAGGCGTCTGAAGGGGGAAGAATGTATTATTGCAGTAGTATCTCTGTAATAGTCACTCCTTACATCGCTCTGCCTCTCCCTTATGCGCATGCGGAGAAGATGGTCCATTTCTTTTTCTAATCTCAAGTCCAGCATTTGCCACTCCTATGCTTAAATGATACCATTCAGGAGAGGAAAAAAGATTGGAAAATATAGCACTGCCACTTTTGTCACTTCTTTTCGTATTCCTTTCACTTCTCACTTCGATGCGATTCATACTCTCGAGGGAAGGAAACTATTGGATAATCCCCGGCCTTATTTCCTGCATCCTTTTCCTCCTCAATCTCGACACACTGATCCGCGTCCTGGAAAGTCCGGATGAAGTATTGATGTCTTTCCGTTCGTTCGCTCCGTTTTTGATTTCTGTACTGTGGTATCTGATGATCATAACATTCCACTATGCCCTGAGGTACAAAGTGAAAGAGAACAGATTCCTCTCTGACGGGAAGAAGAATCTCAAGGAAGCAGAGTACCTTGAGAAGGTTGAGAGAAGGAAGATGAAAAGGGAAGAAAAGGAAAGGAAGATCAGGAGGACAGGAAAGAGCGTGAATGCACCAGATGACGATGGTTCCTGGAGCGATCTTTTTTCTGATTGAGGGGTTTTCGCTCTTCCACTTTTCCTTGTAAATTCACGGCGGGAATACTCCCGGTTTCAGGCAGGCGAGTTGTCACATTCCACTTGAATGGAAAGCTTTGATTCTGTTACCCTTAAGCCTTAAGGGGATGAAAATGAGGCTCTTCTTACTTGGAATAAAGCACTCGGGCAAAACGACATTTGGAAAGCTCCTTGCAAAGAAGTACGGAATAACCGGTAGTGATTCGGATGACCTCGTGCTCAAAGAAATTGCGCCAGAGAGTATCAGGGAATACTACGCTGAACACGGGAAGGAAAGCTTTCATGAGATCGAATATCGCGCTATAGACAATTTCCTCGAGGAAAACAAGGAACAGGATTTTGTCCTGAGCCTCGGAGGTGGGGTCTCTGACAGTCCAGAGACACTTGATCTGTTGAAAGGAAAAGGAACCCTCATCTACCTGAAGAGAAGTGAGGGAGAGATGCTCAGTGTAATCCTCAAGCATGGCGTTCCTGCATTTCTTGATGCCAAAAACATTGAGAATTCATTTCACAAGATATATCAGGAACGAGACAGTATATATTCCGCAGCCGCAGATCTCGTCATAGACATGGGGCCATACCGTGACAGGGAAGAGACACTCCTCTTTCTGGATGAGAAGATCAGGGAGTACTTAGATGCCAGGTAACACTTTCGGAAAGCTTTTCCGGGTAACTACATTCGGCGAATCACACGGGAAGGCACTCGGGGCAATCGTTGACGGATTTCCTTCAGGAATCAGGATCGATGAAGAATTTATCCAGAAAGAGATGGACAGAAGGCGCCCGGGAAGTACGAAATACGGGACAATGAGAAATGAGAGTGACAAAGTCGAGATTCTTTCTGGTGTGAAGGACGGAATCTCTCTCGGCACCCCGATTGCACTTATCATACACAACGAGAATCAGAAGAGCGGAGACTACAGCGACATCAGCACTGTATTCAGGCCGGGACATGCCGACTACACATATTTCATGAAGTATGGCATAAGGGATGAACGGGGTGGAGGAAGAAGTTCCGGAAGAGAGACTAGCATGCGAGTTGCAGCAGGTGCTCTTGCAAAGCTCTTTCTGAAGGAAAAAGGAATAGAGTTCTACTCTGCTGTCAGAAGCATCAAGGATATTGTTGCAAAAGGTGCTTTCAGAAGGGATGCCAAAAGTCCGTTTTACTTCATTGACGATGACAGGGATGATGAGATAAGAGAGCTCATCGAGAATACAAAGGCGATGAAGGACAGCATCGGAGGAACTATAGAATGCCATGTCACCGGACTTCCACGTGGACTCGGAGAACCTTGCTTTGATAAAACTGAAAGCATAATTTCACATGCTGTGATGAGTATCGGGGCAGTAAAAGGAATAAGTTTCGGGCTGGGCTTTGAGTCAACTCGCCTCTTTGGCTCTGAAAACAATGACCAGATGGACAAGTCAGGATTCCTCTCGAACAATGCTGGGGGGATTCTTGGAGGGATCACAACAGGAGAAGAACTATACTTTACTGTTGCTGTCAAGCCTACCCCATCAGTTTCAAGAAGCCAGAAGACTATCGACGAGAAAGGTGAAGAGAGGGTCATAGAGATAAAGGGCAGGCATGACCCTGTGATACTCTTCAGAGTGCTTCCTGTCATCGAGGCCATGACAGCAATATCGATCATGAACCTGTATTTGGAGAATTTCCATTGAAAGAAAAACCACTGTTAGTGCAGAGCGACAGGACTATCCTCCTTGATCTTCATCAGGAGGATAGTGACAAGGCCCGCTCTGAGATCATACCGTTCACAGAACTGATAAAATCACCTGAACACATGCACACATATCAGATTTCCGCGCTATCGATCTGGAATGCAGTAGCTTCCGGACTGACAGGGGAAGAGATGATAGAAAGACTGAAGAGATGGTCACGCTATGAACTTGACGAGCGCGTGACATTCTTCATACGCGATATTTCCTCCCGCTATGGGGACATCATTCTGGAAGAAGGAAAGGATGGCGAGCTCCTTCTGGTTTGCAAGAAGAAGAAATTCTTCCTGCAGATAGAGGCAAACAAGAGTCTTGAGAAAATTCTCGTGAAAAGAAGCGAGGATACTTTTGCCCTCTCCAGGGAGATGAGGGGAAACGTGAAACTCATGCTCATCAAGATGAACCTGCCTGTAGATGACAGGGTACCCTTGAAAAAAGGTGAATATGTCCCCTTTTCACTAAAGCCTGACTTCAAAGTGAGGAAATATCAGGAGGATGCAGTCAAGAGCCTCCTCGGAAACGGAGAGAGCGGAACAGGCTTCGGCGTCATTGTGCTACCCTGCGGATCAGGAAAGACAATAGTAGGCTTGAAGGCGATGGAGGCTCTCAAGACCAGAACGCTGATCCTTGCCCCAAATGTATCGAGCGTCCATCAGTGGATCAGCGAGATAAGGGACAAGAGTACATACGACGGAAAGATCGGAGAGTATTCAGGCGAGAAGAAGGAGATAGAGCCCATAACGGTCTCCACATACCAGATCCTCACATACCGAAATGACGAAGGGGAATTCCCTCACTTTTCCCTCCTGAGGGACGGAAACTGGGGTTTTGTTATCTATGACGAGGTACATATGCTCCCCGCGCCAGTCTTCAGGCTTACGGCAGAGCTGCAGAGCCTTTACCGCCTTGGCCTCACAGCAACCCTTGTACGTGAAGACGGGAAAGAAGATGAAGTATTCAGCCTTGTCGGGCCGAAGCGTTTCGATACTCCATGGAGCGAACTGGAAAAAAACGGCTTCATTGCCAAGGCGTACTGCCACGAGATAAGGATCACCCTGCCAGAGGAGATGGAGATCCTCTACGCAACATCATCAAAGAAAGAGAAATACAGGATCGCCGCAGAGAACTACAAGAAGATCGATGTAGTCAGAATGCTCCTTGAAAGACACAATGATGAGAAAGGACTCATCATCGGACAATACCTTGATCAGCTGAAGGAGATACAGAAGGCCTTCGGATTTCCGATAATAACCGGAAGCACAAAAAACAGTGTCAGGGATGAACTTTATTCTGCTTTCCGGAGCGGAAAGATAAGGACACTTATTGTAAGCAAGGTCGCAAACTACGCAATCGACCTGCCCGATGCATCTCTACTGATACAAGTGTCCGGGACTTTCGGCTCAAGGCAGGAAGAGGCCCAGCGACTGGGGAGGATACTCAGACCGAAGGACAGGGACAGCCATTTCTACACGATCGTGACCGAGCTTTCCGAAGAGGAGAACTATGCGCTAAACAGGCAGAAGTTCCTCAGCGAACAGGGCTACAGCTACTCATTGGAAAAGATATGACGAAAGAGACAGAGCGGATAAGGAACCTGATATATTTCAAAAAGGAAGAGGTGGACGAAGCGGAGAAGGAACACTTTTTCCAGTTGCACAAAGATGAACTCCTCTCTTCTCTCAAGGAGGAGACGCTCATCCTCCTTTCAATCCTTTCATTCTCCGGTCCGCTGACAGTCAAGGATGTCAGATCAGCTCTCGGGAAAGAGGAGGTCTTCAATCTGAAGAGGCTCGAATCCCGTTTCTTCATCAGTGTGACAGAAGACGGGGAGATAAAGCTCCGTTCAAAAGAGTTTACATTTCTCTATCCTCTCTTGGGAGAAGAAAGGGAGAACAGGAAAGCCCTACCCTCTTCTTTTCCCCTGCTTCTCCTTTCCCTCGTGAGGGGAAGAAAGATAAAGAGGAACGGAAGATACTTCTCGAGCGATGAATATCTCTCACTCATTCCCTCCATGGACAGGAACAGGATCTCAAATGCAAGTGAGAGAGCAATCGAGGCTCTGAAGGAACTTTCTGTTGTAAAGGAAGAGGACAACCTGATCGTCGAGGGGGATAACTACCTTGCCTTCATAGGCTTTCCTACCCTGTTGCAGTTCTCATACATCATGAGACCGCAGCTGAGTGAGAAAGAGAGGGAGAATCATCTCTATCTTCTCCGTCTGGTGACATCTTCCGGGGCAGTGAGGCAAGATAAGATAGCCCTGACGATGAAAAGGCTCTTCCTCATTACCAAATGCAGTTTTACCGACATAAAAGATCTCATTGATTTCGGATTCATAGACGACGAGGGCGAGTATCTGGTCGCAAGATGCCTGATTGAAGATGGTGACACTTTCATCTCTTCAGACTGGAGGATCACAAGCGAGGGAAAGTTTGACCCGAGGCTTTCGCTCCTTTCATATCCCATGTCGCTTGACAGAGTAAGCATCTGGGGCTTTGACAAGGAGAGCCTGTTTTCCTTCTTTGATCTCGGCTACAGTGACAATGATGCGATACGCTTCCTTTCCGAAAGCAGCCGCTATCCTATTTCTGATGCAATCGCAGAACGGATCAGAGGATACTACGACCAGTACTCCGAATACTCTGCGGAAGCAAGCATCGTCCTCACTCTCAAGGGAAGGATGAAACGGCTCTTTCCGCTCATCGAAGGAATTGACAAGTACATAAAGAGGAAAATCGACGATGAGAACTACGTCATGGACTATATGTACCAGAGAGAATGGAGGAAACTCCTTTCTTCTTCATCTGACGGATTCGAGAAGAAGATAAAGGGACCTGAAATAACTGGAGAAAGAAAACCACTTCTTCCTTTTGTCGCTGAAAAGCCTTTCCCGGAAATCAGGAAGAGGTCTTGGAAAGGTGAGATAAAGGAAAGCGGAGAAAAGGAAAAAGATGTGATCAGCGCACTTTTGAAGAAATCAGGATTCCTTATCTTCGATGAAGAAGTGAAGGGTTACTTCCCGTCAAGCGATGCCTTTGACTATCAGGGGAAGCTCAAGCTCATAGAGGAAGCTGAGAAAGAAAGAGACGATTACGCGCTTCTTATTGAGGACTATAAGGGAAAAAGCCAGATCGGGAGGGTCGATATCCTCACGAAGACAGACGACGGGAATGACAAGATGATATTCCAGCACAAGGGGATGGATGTCGGAGGAATCTATAAAGTAACCCTCATCCCGATCGCATTACTATAATCCGGGATCTACCCAGGAGGGATAGTAATATCCGGAGAATGCCTCGAACTGAAGCTTTCCCTGATCAAGAAGCATCTCGGAACCGAAGTGGAGGATACAACCTTTTTCAGATGCATCCTTCAAAAATCGGGTCATCCTCGGCTTGTAAATAATGTCGTATGCAATCTCCTTTCCTGTAAAATGGAAATTCGGAACCGGTGACTCGTCCTCATGCGGATAGAGGCCGACGCTAGTCGTCTGCACGACAAGATCGACCTTTCCTTCGTAATTGGACGCATTGTCTATGCTGTCATACTGGCAGATATTTATCTTTGCGATCCTCTCTGCGTGGCTGAGCGTGCGGTTTAATATCACAACCTTGACACCCCTGTTCCTCAGAGCCCAGACAATCGCGTACGATGCCCCTCCTGCCCCGATCACAAGGGCGCTCTTGATCTTTCCGCTCTCGAGTTCCTTCTCTATGGGTTTTATGAAACCGTAATAGTCTGTGTTTATCCCCTTCCACATTCCGCGCACACGAACGACAGTGTTGCATGATCCGATCTGCTTGACTTCACGCGTAATATTGCCCAGATACGAAAGCACATCGACTTTGAAAGGAACCGTTACAGAAAAACCCTTCAGATGCATGTACTCCGCGAATGCAAAGAAAAGGCGGATATTGTCCACAAGGAAGGGAACGTATATCGCATTGAACCTGATGGCCTGGAAGCCGAGGTTATGTATTTTCGGGGACGAGGTATGCATGACAGGATTCCCTATTATCCCGTAAATCGAAGTGCGGTCATCCACCATGTCCGCCCTGTAGAGTGTCTTGAGGTCCCTTGCACTCAGTTGTCCTGGCGCGACCTCGCTCTCACTTGCGAATGTGAGCATGGAGCCGAGCTTCTTGTAGAGTATTCGAGTAGGAACACCGAATTCGCCCATTCCTATCACGATCTTCTCTATGCCCTTGAGCTCTTCCTCAACCTTGAAAAGCGTCAGCACATCCTGGAAGGAATTCAGCTTTACTGCAACTTTTGCAATGTCCCCTTTCTGATGCAGAGAATAAATCTTCGAATAAATGTCCTCCGGAACAGATGAGAAATTATGGTAACTCCTGATTATCCTTATTCCCCTTGCCCTTGCTTTCTGCTCGACATCTCCCCTCTTGATATCCCCTTCAATATCCACATAGGAAAAATCCCCATCGAGAAGATAGAGGAGAATCTCCCTTCTCTCCTTTTCCGAAAATGTGGATCTTCCCCCATCCTCCTTGCGCCGTAAAGTGAGGATCAATGGAACATCAACCATCTTTGGAAATTCTCTGGCTTTCCTGATCTCTTCCCTGGCAAGAAGATCGACTCTCAATTCTGCCAGGTCTATATATTCCCTGTTTCTCTTGATCTCTTCTTCTGCATCACGAAGAGTGGTGGAGGATAAAGTAAGGCAAATCATGAGCTAAATAATACGATTTTTATCCCATTGATGCATACAGTAAATTCACCAGTTGGCTTTGTTTCCTCTTTTTGTCAATATTTTTATCTTGGAGTGACGTATGAAGAGCTTGCAGATCAATTCGCTGTACCTTTCATTTGCAGACAGGAAAATCCTTGACGGAATCTCGTTCCAGATGGATGAGAAAAGCCGTTATGCCCTTGTTGGGGCAAACGGATCGGGAAAGAGTACTCTCTTCAAATCTGTCATGGGCATAATCGAACCAGATGATATAAATATCTCGATCACGAAAGGTGGCCGGATATCATATCTTCCCCAGAGCGATGTTGTCCTGAAGGATGAGAGCGTATATGAGAGCGCAGAGCATGGATATGACCGTTTCATTCCCCTCCTCAGGGAAGAGGAAATGATCGGAAATGAGATAGAAGACGGAAATGAGAAGGGACTCTTCCGTCTCTCAGAGATACACGAAGAACTTGAAAGTGGCGGCTATTACGAAAGAAAGAGATGGATCGGCTCGGTACTGATGGGACTTGGCTTTGAGGAAAAGGACTTTTCAAGGAATGTCAGCGAATTCTCTGGTGGCTACCAGATGAGGATAGCCCTTGCCCGCGTCCTGCTCGAAAATCCCGATTTCATGTTTCTGGATGAGCCGACAAACTATCTGGACATCGAGGCCCTGACATGGCTTGAAGAATACCTGAAGAGCTATCCTGGAGGGATAATGCTTGTCTCTCATGATCAGGATTTCCTCGACTCGACAGTCGACACGGTATTCGAACTTTTTATGGGAAAGCTCAAGGAGTACAAGGGAAACTACTCGAAGTACCTCGTCACACGGGAAGAGGAGATAAAGGAGAGGGAGAAACTGAGGGAACGGCAGGAGGCTGAAATAAAGGACAAAGAGGCCTTCATCGAACGTTTCAGGTACAAGGCAACGAAAGCAAGACAGGTACAGTCAAGGATAAAGATGCTTGAGAAGATAGAGCTTGTGGAAGTTCCTTCTCACCTGAAGAAAGTACACTTCTCATTCCCCGATGCAGAGCCATCCGGAAACGATGTCGTGATCGTCGAAGATCTCCACAAGAGCTATGGGGATAACGTAATCTACGATGGAATATCATTCATAGTGAACAAAAAGGAACGCCTTGCAGTCACAGGACGAAACGGAAAAGGAAAGAGCACGCTGCTGAGGATCCTCGCAGAGAGAGACCATGACTACAGCGGGAACGTACGTCTGGGCGCAAATGTGAAGGTCGGCTATTTTGATCAGGAAGCCGAGAAGACAATAGACGGCAGCAATACTGTACTGGAAGAACTTGAGAGCGTGGCAGACACGAAGGATCTTCCCAAAGTCCGCAACATGCTGGGAGCATTCTTGTTTTCGGATGACGATGTGATGAAGAAGTGTTCAGTGCTATCAGGAGGAGAGAAATCCCGTCTGGCCCTTCTGAAAATACTGATGCATCCGTATAATCTCCTCATTCTCGACGAGCCGACAAACCATCTGGACATCAACACGAAGGAGATGCTGCTTGAGGCAATCGACAAATATCAGGGAACTGTCATATTCGTAAGCCATGACAAGCATTTCATTTCAAAGCTCGCGACAAGAATACTCTATCTGAGTGAGGAAGGACCGGAATTCTATAGCGGTGACTGGGAATACTTCAATTACAAGCTCAAGGAGAAAGAGGAACTTTACCAGATCAGGAGAGAAGAAAGGGAAGAGAAGCCTGCTGAAAAGACTACCCAGAACTACAGGGAACAGAAAGAGGCTAAAAACAGGAAAAAGAAACTGATCGCAGAGATCGGAAAACTGGAACTCGAAATCTCATCAATCGAGGAGAAGATAAGGACACTCTCAGATGAAATGTCACTGGAGGAAGTCTATTCGGACCGGATGAAGATAACGAAGGTTATGGAAGAAAAGGAAAAGCTCGAAAAAGAGAAAGAAGAAAAGGAAGAGAAGTGGATGATGCTTTCCGAGGAGGTCGAGAATTTTGACATATGATCCTTCTGATGGCCTTCTGGCGAAGACATTTCCTTCCCTCATACTCGCTTCATCCTCTCCAAACCGAAGGGAATACCTTGAGTCGCTCTCGATAAAGGTCATCCAGCGGCCTGTCCTGACTGATGAAAAGAAAAAAGGTAATGCTGAAGAGCTTACAGAGACGAACGCGAAGAGAAAGATGGATGCGTTCCTGAAAGAATACGGGAAACCTGAAATGGATGCCATTTCACTCGATACCCTTGTCTCTGTTGACGGGAAAGCGATCGGAAAGCCAAAAGACAGAAAAGATGCGGAAAATATAATAAGGATGCTCTCCGGACGAACACATCAGGTCTATACTTCCCTGTTCCTCTACGACTGGAGGGAACAAACTGTCAAAGGCGGGACGGACAGGACAGATGTCACGTTCTTTTCCTTAAGCGATGAAGAAATAGACAAATATATCGAAAAGGGCGAATGGGAAGGTGCCGCAGGAGGCTATAGAATCCAGAAAAGCGGGATGGAT
Organism: uncultured Spirochaetales bacterium; assembly: GCA_949293335.1. Lineage (GTDB taxonomy): Bacteria > Spirochaetota > Spirochaetia > Sphaerochaetales > Sphaerochaetaceae > Ornithospirochaeta. Next base: position 14,403 of record CASFDA010000030.1, on the reverse strand, counting down.
CTGATTGAAAGAATAGACGGCGACTGGACCAACGTGATCGGGATTCCAGTCACACTTCTCTTAAAATTAAGGCGAGTATAGCGCCGAAGCTGATATCCTGCTAGAATAATGGACATGATGAAAATTGGATTCATTGGTTTGGGTGTCATGGGATACCCGATGGCCGGACATATCCTCAAAAGTGGATATCCGCTTTACATCAATACCCGCACGAAAGAAAAGGCCTCCGGGCTGCTGGAAGCTGGTGCCCACTGGTGTGAGAATGCAAAGGAAGTAAGCGAGAACGCTGATGTGACCATCACCATAGTAGGTTTTCCTCAGGATGTTGAAAGAGTATACCTCGGACAGGATGGTCTCCTTGAAGGTGCGCATGAAGGTTCTCTCTTCATCGACATGAGCACGACAAAGCCTTCTCTTGACATAAAGATCAACAAGGAGCTGAGGAAGAAAGGCGCTCGCCTTCTCGATGCCCCCGTATCAGGAGGTGATGTAGGAGCAAGGAATGCGACCCTTTCAATCATGGTTGGCGGAAGGAAAGATGACTTTGATAAAGTGCTTCCCCTACTCTCTGTCCTTGGAAAGAACATCAATTATGAGGGTGAAGTTGGCTCTGGGCAGCATACGAAGATGGCAAACCAGATCGTCATAGCGGGAACTATGATCGGCGTATCGGAAGCCTTGGTATACGCAAAGAAGGCAGGTCTGGATCTTGAGCTGATGGTGAAGACCATAAGCAAGGGAGCAGCCGGATGCTGGACACTCGACAATCTCGCGCCAAGAGTCATCAATGGAGATTTCAATCCTGGCTTCATGATCGAGCACTTCGTCAAGGATATGAGGATCGCAATCGAGGAAAGCAGGGCCATGGGACTGAATCTCCCCGGACTCCGCCTTGTGGAGGATCTGTACGAGAAGCTTGCAGAGGAGGGAATGGGCAAGAACGGCACCCAGGCCCTTACGAAGGCAATCGAAGAACTCTCTGGAGTCAGTGAGGCATAGAACGTGGATCTTCCTATAAGTCTGCCTCTGCTATCGGCAATCATCTCAACTGTGAGTGCGCAGATCCTCAAGCCTCTGATCGCACTCGCGTCAAAAGAAGAGATATCCTCCCACATGCTCTTCAGCACGGGAGGAATGCCATCAAGCCATACAGCTGGAGTGACTGCGCTCACTACCAGCGTTGGTATCCTTACAGGAATTGATTCGATATATTTTGCAATCTGCTTCGTCTTCTCGATAATTGTCATACATGACTCACTGAACATAAGGCTTGAGGCTGGAAAGCACGCAAAAGTAATCAACGAGTGGTCAGAAATCCTTTCAAACATGCATAAGGGAGGACCATTCGAACCTACGAACCTCAAGACATTCCTCGGACATTCATTCTCGCAAGTCCTTGGGGGATTCCTCCTCGGACTGATCATCGGATGTCTTATCACACTCAACCTGTCATGAAAAAGAACAGGATCTCTTCAGAAGAGGCATTCGACCTCTATTACGAAAATATCTGGAAAGAAAGGTGGAGCACACTCAAGGAATGCCTTATGAAGGAAAGTGAGAAGATCTCTCTTTCCGACAGACTCACAAAACCTTATTACATGGACAGGGCTTCCGTGCTGGTTACGACACTCATGCCAGGAGGAGATGGCATCAGATTCCTTGACATGTGCGCATCTCCGGGAGGAAAAACGCTCTCCCTACTCCTTTCCATTCCAGGGATTTCCCAACTTGTGGCAAATGACAGGTCAAAGGACAGGGTGCGCAGACTCAGGGAGACCATCGCTACACTACCAGAAGAAATCAGGGAAAAAGTCAGAGTCACGAACCACGATGCATCAAGGTGGTGCCTTTATGAGCAAGAAGCATATGACAGGATACTCCTCGATGCACCATGCTCATCTGAGCGTCATGTGCTCAATGATATGAAATACCTTTCAATGTGGAGCGATAACAGGCCGAAGAGACTGAAGAAGGAGCAGTACGCGCTTCTCTCCTCTGCCCTCATTGCACTCAGGAAAGGTGGATACATACTCTACTCCACATGCTCGATAAACCCAGCTGAGAACGAAGAGGTTGTCGAGCGTCTCATTGACCGGCATAGCGATGAAGTCGAAGAAGTGAAGATCACTCTGTCTGAAGGGGAAGAGAGGAAAAGAGGAATCATAATACTCCCTGACCGCGCAGACGGCTCAGGCCCGATGTACTGCGCCTTGTTGAGGAAAAACGATGCCTGATCTTCTTGATGCACTCAATGAGGAACAGAGAAAAGCCGCAGAGAACATCAACGGACCGATACTGATCATTGCCGGGGCAGGAAGCGGGAAGACAAGGATGATCACATACCGCATTGCGCACATGATCGAAAGCGGAATCAGCGGCAAGAACATACTCGCCCTCACATTCACAAACAAGGCAGCTGGTGAGATGAAGGAGCGTGTCTCTTTTCTAATCGGCAAGAAAAGCAAGGATGTGACGGTCACTACATTCCATTCTTTCGGACTCGGCATCCTCAAGCGCTACATACATCTCATCGGATACCACAACGACTTCTCTCTGTATGACCAGAGAGACAACGAAGGGCTTCTGAAGGATGCCATAATGGCACTCGGATATCAGATAAAGAATTACAATATATCAACGCTCCTATCTTATTTTTCAGACTTCAAGACCGGACGCAAGGAACTTGACAGCAACAAGGATAGCGCTGTGCGTGAGATATACAGGGAATGGTTGTTGTCCCAGAAGGCGTACAATGTCGTTGATTTCGACGACCTCATCATACTTCCGATCAGGATATTCAAGGAGAAGAAGGGTGTTCTGGAAAATGTGCAGGATGAGTACAGGTACATACTTGTTGACGAGTTTCAGGATACAAGCCTGAGGCAATATGAAATGGTCTCACTGATTGCGGAAAAATACAGGAACATTGCAGTCGTTGGAGACGATGACCAATCGATTTATTCATGGCGTGGCGCGAACTTCATGAACATCACGCTATTTGAAAGGGATTTTCCGGAAAGGATGGAGTTCAAGCTCGAGAGGAACTACCGCTCGTCAAAGACGATTCTCGAGGCGGCCAACGCAATAATCAGCAACAACACAGAGAGAAAGGTGAAGACCCTCTGGACTGACTCTGCAAAAGGTACCCTGCTCTACCTCCGCCATCACAAGAACAGCGAGGAAGAAGCCTCATTCATCGTCCAGGATATACGAAACAGGGCGCGAGGAGGCACAGATCTGGGAGAGATCGGAATACTGGTCCGGACAAATGCCCTCATCACATTGATCGAGGAGAAACTTCTCGAAAACCGCATACCTCATCGCATCTCGGGCGGAAAGTCATTCTATGACAGGAAAGAGATAAGGGACATACTTTCATACCTGAAGTTCCTGATCAACAGGAAGGATGATTCTGCATTGCTTCGAATCATAAACACCCCAAGGAGAGGAATCGGACGGATAAGCGTCGAGAAGATGCGCAAGAAAAGCGAAGAGAAGAACATTTCGCTCTTTGAAGCCCTCGAAGAAAGTATCAAGGATGAAAGTTTCCCTGAAAGGACTCGCAAAGCTCTCTCGGATTTCTGGAAAAAGATAAATGAATGGGAGAAGTCTAAGGACAGCGAGAACATCGTCAGGAAGATCGTACACGACATTTCATACAAGAGCATGCTCTACGAAGAGTACGAGGACAAGGAAAAGCTGATCGAGTACAAGATGAACGGCCTCGATTTCCTTTCAGAAAGGGTAAGCTCTTATCTCAGGCGACATGCAGGATCAACTCTTATGGACTACATCAACGCTGTTACACTCATTTCAGAAGACGAAGATGAGAGTGGGAAAGTCAGCCTCATGACAATGCATGCATCAAAAGGCCTTGAATTCTCAGTTGTCTACATCGCTGGAGCTGATGACCATATTATCCCGTCAAAGAAGGCACTTGAAGAAAACAAGGACAATATCGAGGAAGAAAGAAGACTGTTCTATGTTGCCGTAACAAGGGCAAAAGATATTCTGGTGATAAACACTGCAGAGGAGCGTCTGAACAGCCAAGGAGAGATGGTTCTCTCTGTTCCATCCAGATTCATAGAAGAAATACCACAAGATCTATTTCAGAATGAAAAAGAACTTGAGAAAAACGATAGAGAAAATAGTTTAAATAATTTAAGAGCGCTATTGAATAAGTACAAAAAATAATATTTCTGATATTTGTATTATTTTATTCAATATATTTATCCAAATAAACTATTAGGCTTTATTATTATAAAAAGATATAAAAGCTATTTTGCTATCCATTGTTTTAATCTAGCTTACCGTATCATTTTCATGTCATGGATACTGCATACTTTTTCATATAATTTATTTTAATAATGGGTTTTATGACACTTTGTTCTGATTTTTGAAACTTTGGACATAAACATAATGAGGCACGAAGGTCGCTCGTATCATTTTTCTGGCAGCAGGTACATTCGTGGAAACGGCCTGCTGTTTCCATTTCTTATGAAAGAGCAGGAGCCGCTTCTATGTTGACGGACACACCAAGGTTTTCCAGTTTCTTGATGTAAATGCTTATCTTAACTTTCATCATTGAACCTGTTATAGTAATCCTCCCCAATATCACGGAAGGAGACACGATCTCTCATAATGTAATAGATGGTAATCAACTGTGAGTATGCTGCTGTCATCTTCGACCTGCTCTTTCCTCTTCTTATCATGAATCTTGCGTATTGTACTGCGAGGAAAGAATCCTTGGCCATTGATGCTCTCTGCACACACAAAACAAGAGTTGTCCTCAGCAGCAAGTTGCCGATACGACAATGACAATACCGATTTCCGAGGAAATGGCAGGATCAAGCACTGCCGGTAACTATGACATTTCCAAGCTCTATGTGATTGATGAATCAAGTGAGATTGTAGCATCGAAGAATCTGACTGAGCAGGGATGGACAGAAGATAATGGAAACTACTATTACTACATCCCGAATTTTGGTCTTTATGATCATGCCTTCTTCATCACAAAAGATAATCCTGCCCTCAAGGACGAAGACGGAGTTGTCAGATTCACTTCATTTGCTGTCACGGCATATGATTCTAGCAGAAAAGTAATCGGCTATAAGAACATTACAAATTCACAGACATAAAGTATCAGAGGAGCATTCTTTCAAGGATGCTCCTCTCCTGTATCTCTCTAGACAAAATTACTTTCGCCATCCTCTTATCTCAAACTATCATCTATTCCACGTCAGTAGACAGTTATCATTGAAAATGCAGAAAACAAAATTCTTTTTGTATCTTTAACTGCATAAGGTTTTTTATTTAGTGTTAAATATAAAAAATTTATGGCATCTTTTTTTTTATCTGTATGACTTTAAATACAGTCACTTGTAATATCACAGAAATGCACATCGAGTGAAAGCAAGACTTGAAAGAGAAAGAATTACTTTTTGTAGTTTCATGTGCTATGTCAGACTCAAGGCAACATAATGCAAAAAAAAAACATGCAACCAAGCAAAAGCTTTTTTAGATTCGAATGAAAAAGTATTTTGCAGCTCTATCAGAATTTGATAGATACGATTTATGAAAATTATTGAATGTCTACAGCATCTATCAAAATTATTGTATGGACTTATTTCTTTGTTTAATCAAAGTCATATGATATCTAAACATAAATATGTAAAAGCTACAAAAAAAGATAGCTTTTACATATCAGAAAGAGAAAGAAGTAAGAAAATATATTAATTATTCGAATATCGCTTGGAAAAGTCCTTGAGTGCGAATCTCACACCTGCAGACCAGCTAAGACCGAGATCAGAAAAAAGCTCTTCAAGCTCAGCCTTGAACGAAGGCTCAATGGAAAAAGTCGTCAGAACTTTCTTCTCCTTGCCAGCCTGAGAAAAGACCTCTTTGGCCTTCTTGCCACTGATGCTCTCCTGCACATCCTGAATTTCGATCGATTTTTTCAAAGCCATGTGAATACCTCCATCTTATCTCCAGATCTCCCTATCAAGTGACTGTATAGCCTCGACTGTACCGGCCTTTAGCCCTCTCCCTCGCACCTTATACAGCTGCGGGACCTTTCCTGCCTCCTGAGCTTTCCTGAAGAGTGGCTCTACAGGAATCTTGTAGACAGAAAAACGGCCAGTGGATATGGCAGCACTATAAATGTCCCTATGCTGCCGGATCCTTTCGTCAAAGGAATTGATGATTATCTTGTTGTGCTTTACAGAGGAATGCATGTTCTTCCTGAGTTTGGAAAGTTCCTCTATAAATATCTCCAGTCCATCAAGGCTGAAGACCTCAGGAATCATCGGTGTTACTATCTCATCGCTTGCGATGAGGGAAGAACGCTCCAGACGCCCAAGACCTGGAGACAAGTCCAATACAATATGTTCAAAATCTGATTTCAGCTCACTGATCAGATCCTGTATTACAAAAGGTTCATCAAGAAGCTTTGTCTCGCTGTATAGTTTCAGCGTTCCACCGATTCCGAATGTCGGAAGGATGTAAAGCCCCTCTACCTGATCAATACTCAAAATGGCATCTTTCGAAAAGCATTTGCCTTGCAGCACGTCTGCAAGTTCATACTTCGGGGAAGAGCTAAGGAACCAGGATGATGCGTTTCCCTGTGGATCACAATCAACTATGAGCGTTCTAGATCCATTTATAGCTGACTGAGCAGCAAGGGTACAGGAAATAGTCGTCTTTCCCACACCACCCTTCTGCAAATGAAAAGCCACAGTCTTTGACATCGCACAACCTCTATTAGTGAGGAATTATAAGTAGATGAATGAAAATACACAACAATAAAAATCGAAGATGAATGCAAAAACTTACAAAACGATATCATATTATATAGAATTCATTTCAATATTTATAAATAATTATATGTTTTTATTATCTTTAAAATGTAAAACTTAATTGTTCTTTAGTGCTATTTCAAACCCCTGACTGATTTTTGATATTTAATATCTTAATATTAAATCCATATGCTAATTATCATGCCAGTATATCATCAAGTCTAGCCAGAGCCTCTCTGGGAGTCCTATAGGCAAATTTTGTATATTTCTTGAGTTCATCTATTCCACTGGATGTTGCCTTCTCTTCTATCGCGACACATCGAATGCCAAGCTTCCGTCCTGTTCCGAGTGCTGCTGGCAGATCTTCAAAAAGAACAGTCTCTTCTGGAGAGGCAAAGAGGCGACGGAGTGAAAGAAGGTACAAATCAGGTTCGCTCTTCCTTGTCCCTACTTCACTAGAACAGGATACAGAAGAGAAGAAGCGGGAGAGACAAGGCATTGAAAGGGCCTTGGTATAGAGGCGTGGAGGAAGATCTGTAGCGACAGTCATCCTGACTGATCTTTCCTCCAGAGCCGACAATAGTTCGAGAGAACCATCCTTGAGAGCTACCTTGCTGTATTCATCTTCAGCAATCTCATTCCACTCTTCATAAATTTCAGCTGTACTTGATTGCAGCGAAAACCTCTCCTTTGTATAGGAAGCGGTCAGATCATACGGGAGCCTGTTTAGCTCATCAATATAATCAGGAGGGACTTCAATGCCCCTCCTTTCAAGAAAAAGCACGTCAACACGTTCCCATATGCCAAAAGAATCCAGGATCGTACCATCCAGGTCGAATATCGCGCTCTTTATGCCAGCCATGCCTTCTTGAGCTCCCTAGCACTTTTCTCAACATCTTCTTTCGCAACGACCGCAGAGACGACAGCAATGCCATCAAGACCAAGCCCCTTGAAACGCGAGATGGTATCCATATTGAGTCCACCTATGATCACAATAGGAATGTGCACACTCTCCCTTATCTTCACAATGTCCTCAAAACGTACTGATGGCGCATCGCTCTTCGTATCGGTTGCAATCACTGCACCAAGGCCGATGTAGTCTGCCCCATCCTCTTCTGCCTTGATTGCCTCTTCAAGCGTAGAGCAGGACACGCCAAGAATCTTATCTTTTCCGATCAGGGCACGGCAAACGCGGGCTGGAATGTCTTCCTGACCGACGTGAACTCCATCCGCACCGCAGGCAAGGGCAATATCGACTCTGTCATTTATGATGAGAGGAACACCGTGCTTGCGAGTTATTGAAAGAAGGGAACATGCCTCAAGATAGAAATCCCTTCCTGGAAGATCCTTTTCCCTTACCTGAATAACTCCGGCTCCCCCAGATATTGCTTTCTCGACAGACTCCTCGATCGTCCTTGAAGTCATCAGAGTCCTGTCCGTACAGACGTAAAGAGAATAATCAATCTTCATACTTTATCTTTCCTTCCTTCTCAAGCCTCTCATCACTCATCATGCTCAGAGAATCGATAAGATAGGTCCTGAAACTTCCGGTTCCGAGATCTCTTGCCTTTTCTTCAGCAAATGAACCACTTGCTCCCATCGAGCCAATTGCAGACGCAGCAGCTATGAACGGGTCATCAAGAGCACCGGCAAATGCAGCGATTACGCCAAGCGACATGCACCCTGTTCCTGTGATCCTGCTCATCATAGGAGAGCCAGAATAGATGCGGGCAACCTTATTTTTGTAAAAGACCGTATCAACTTTGCCTGTGACGACTGCGACAGTATCAAACTTTTCAGAACAGATACGGGCAATCTCAAGAGCCTCATCCTCTCCGAGGGAAAGGGAGGAGTCGACTCCGCGGGTAACAACATCGCGACCAGAAAGGAAGGCCATCTCTGAGAGATTTCCCTTCACGACTGAAAAATGAATGTTCTCAAGAAGCTTCATCACAGTTCCATTTCTTTTCGGACCTGCACCAGCGCCAACCGGATCAAGAACAACAGGAGTGCCGAGTTCATTGGCCTTCTTCCCTGCCTTGAGCATTGCGCTGATTATCTGATCAGAGAGAGTTCCGACATTTATCAGGAGACAGTCTGCAAGTGATACAAACTCCTCAACTTCCTCAACGTAATCAGCCATTACAGGAGATCCGCCAATAGCAAGGATCGCGTTGGCAACGTCATTTACCGTTATGTTGTTCGTAATGGCATGCACAAGAGGATTCTTCTTCCTCAGTATTCTGATATCATCTCTCATTTTTCACCTCCAGCCATCTTCCAGAACATCAGTTCCTGACGGCATCCTTCCCTATAGATTTCCGAAAGCTCATTCCTCCGCTTTTCTTCAAGCGAGGAAAGGCGGCTATCCGCATACTCACGCCAGACCTGGCAACTTTTTTCATACCTACCTGATGTATAATCGGTGACAAGATCCGCATATGGACCTTCCAGGACCGACGGATATTTTTCCTTGAGTGCAATGAAAGCATCCTCATATCCGAGCATGCAAGGAAGTACAGCAAACAAAATGCCATCATTATCTTCCCTCTTAGCTGTTTCAAGCAGGAAAGAAACATAATTCCTTGTGGCATCTGCCATCTCGAACGTCTCGATATCATCATCAGTAAGACCAAATGATCTCAGATATCTCTGTCTTGTCGCGTTCTCATCCTCATCCACAAATGAAAGCAAAGTATTGAAGAACTGCATCTCCCTCAAGCTCTTTGCCTTGAAAATTGCCATCGCAAAGCACTTCAGGTAATACCGGAGATAGATACTGTCCTGGATCATGTAGTTTTTGAGTTTCTCTTCTGAAATGCTGCCTGTTCCAAGTTCCTGAAGAAAAAGACAGTTACGGGCAGCGATATAGAGATCAAGCACATTCGACTCGACTTCTTTCATGTATTTCATAAGCCCTCCTTCCAAATGGCATAGAAGTGATTAGTCGGGCCACAGCCATTTCCGATAGCAAGCGCATGCTCGATAGCACCTGTCACATACTCCTTCGCATGACGGAAAGCCACAGAGAGGCTTTCACCCTTTGCCAGGAAAGAAGCTATGGCAGAAGAGAGAGTGCAACCTGTACCATGGGTATTCTTCGTATCAATCCTCTTTGTCACAAATGTGGAGAATCCTTCGTCTGTGTAAAGCACATCGAGAGCATCACCTATATGGTGACCACCCTTGATAAGGACATTCTCCGGACCCATCGCCTTGATTCTTCTTGCACTTTCCTTCATGTCATCGACACTCTCGATCTTCATTCCGCTGATCTTCTCAGCTTCAGGAATATTCGGAGTCAGAAGATATGAAAGAGGAAGAATATTCTCGATAAGATATGAAACGGCATCCTCGTGCATCAGAGGATCTCCATTCTTTGCATACATCACAGGATCAATTACAACCTTTTGTGGCCTGTAAAAGAGAAGACGATCCCTTACAGCCCCCATCTGCTCTGGCCCTGATAGCATGCCGACTTTCACTGCATCTGGAACAATATCCTCAAAAACAGCGTCTATCTGGTCACGGATTATCCAATCAGGCATATCAAGAAGCGAAATCACGCGCGCTGTATTCTCTGCAACAACAGAAACAATCACAGACATCGCGTAAACGCCAAGCGCTGACATTGTCTTTATGTCTGCTTCTATTCCAGCTCCTCCGGATGGATCGGAGCCCGCAATTGTAAGTACTTTCTTCATTTTTCCCTCCTTTTTGCGCAAGGAGAGAAGAAATGCTCCCTACGCTGGTTCTAACCAACAGGTTCCAAGGGTCAGGTTCTACCTTCTCAGCCGTTTCCGGCTCCCCCGCATGTGACTGAATAATAACACTAAGAATGCCACGAATCCATAGGATCAGAGCAAGTATGAAGGAATCTCTCCTCTCTGCTCGTAGATCCTGCGCTTCTGACTGTCTAGGATCTTCTTGCACATCCTGATGGATGTCGGAGTAACCTCGACGAGCTCATCATCCTTGATGAACTGAATCGCACTCTCGAGTGAAGGCCGGACAACGGGAGTAAGAGTCACAGCTTCATCGTGTCCAGATGCCCTGAGATTCGTAAGTTTTTTTGTCCTTGTAGGATTCAAAAGCAGATCCCCTTCCCTGTTCCTCTCGCCGACAACTTCACCCTCATAGACCTCATCGCCAGGTAGGATGAAGAACCGTCCCCTGTCTTCAAGTTCCCAGATCCCGTATGCAACTGCTGTTCCGCTCCTGTCTGAGATCAGCGAACCAGAATATCGATCAGGAAAATCTCCCTTATACGGTTCATATCCTTTCAAATAGCTGCTCATTATACCGAGGCCCCTGGTGTCTGTAAGGAATTCATCACGATATCCGATCAGGCCTCGGGATGGAACTTCAAGGCGCATCTTGACGCGACCAGTTCCCGTATATGTCAGATCGTTTACTTTTGCCTTCCTCCTTCCAAGCTTTTCCATCACAGTTCCGGAGTACTCTTCTGGACAATCGACATAGAGGACCTCTACAGGCTCGGTACGTCTTCCTTCATTGTCAGTATGGAAAATGATACGTGGACGACCGACGCAAAGCTCGAAACCCTCACGACGCATCTGTTCGATTATTATGGCCATCTGGAATTCGCCACGACCTTTCACTGTGAATGTATCATCAGGATTTTTCTCAATCTTTATCGATACATTCCTGAGGGCCTCTCTCTGGAGGCGTTCCCAGATCTTCGCCGAAGTTACTATCTTTCCTTCTCTTCCTGCAAGAGGACTGATATTCTTCGAAAAAAGCATCGATACAGTAGGCTCATCAACAGAGATTCGCTCAAGGGCCTTTATATCATCCTTGGTACAGATCGTGTCTCCGATCGAGACATCGCTGACTCCAGAAAGAACGATTATATCGCCGCTCTCCACATTATCTGTCTCATGAAACGATGCGCCGTCATAAGTCTGGAGACGGGTGACTCTCAGATTCTCAGTCCCATTTTCCTTCACACATACCAGAGTGTCGTTCGCCTTTGCGGTTCCATTTATTACGTTTCCAATTGCAAGACGGCCAAGGAAATCAGAATAAGAAAGGTCAGAAACAAGCATCTGGAAAGGCTCACTATCGTCATACTCGGGGGCTGGAATATAGTTCAGTATTCCATCGAGAAGCAAGTGCATATTCCCTTCGAGAGAATCAGGAGAAAGTCCAGCCTTTCCATCCCTGCCGATGGCATAGTAGACAGGCACATCCAGAAGACTCTCATCATCAGAAAGCTCAAGAAGAAGATCATAAACCTCGTTCAGGACCTCATCAGGGCGAGCATCAGGCCTGTCAACCTTGTTGATGACGACAATGATCGACAGCTTCTTCTCAAGTGCCTTCTCAAGAACAAATCTGGTCTGAGGAAGAGGACCTTCCGCAGCATCAACAAGCAGGAGTGCGCCATCAACCATCGACAATCCGCGTTCGACCTCACCTCCGAAATCAGCATGGCCCGGAGTATCAATGATATTGATCTTCACACCTTTCCATCTGATCGAGCAGTTCTTCGCACTGATAGTTATTCCCCTTTCTCTCTCAAGGGCACCAGAATCCATGATCCTGTCGACATCCATGTCCTTGCCGACAAGTCCGCTCTGGTGGAAAAGTGCATCGACCAATGTTGTCTTGCCATGGTCTACATGTGCAATGATAGCTATATTCCTGATATGTTCGTTTCTTACTTTCATAACCGGATGGAAATATATCAAAAAGGAGAAAAAAGATACATAACACTTCCCCTTTCTTCAGATTACTAATAACTCATACAAACTCTGAATTAGGAATGAATAGTTTTTATAAAAACCCAATACAATATAAATGATCAAAAGTTCGCAGATTGTAATAACTGATATGTAATTTATTTGAATAAGTATCATTAATATATTTAATTACTTTCATTTCTAAGTGCAATATCCACTATATTATATATAAATGAAAAAGGATGACCAGATTGGTGCAAAATGTCATTACAATTTATCTTTGCTTAATACGGACATGAACTGTAGCAATTCTGCATATCCATATATTCTTAGTTCTTCTCAAGTATGTGTCACTGCAAGGATGTATGATGCATAATCAGCACAATCCCATTGCAAACTATTGCACGAACCGGACAAAACAGAAGAAAACTTCAAGAAAGTCCGTTTCAGAACAGTTTTCTATCTCTGATGAATTCTGCAAGATTGGCATGAATGATGCCATTACGTTTTTGTATCAAGGAATCCAATGTCAGAAGATATTTCGGATAGTTGTCCTTTATCGCCTCAAGAGAGCGGTATTCTCGTTCCTCGGTAGAAGGATCATCAGTGAGCATGTACATTGCAACTTGTACATATGAGTACTCCAAAGAGGGACTACGCAGGATGAAATCCACCTCAAACTTCCCCACCTTTCCAACGCTTATCTCATACCCCAGGCTCCGGGCATATTGGTAAACGATATTCTCAAGTACAGGACCATAAGGTATCCGGTTATCTGTGTTACGAAGAAAATAGAAGCTGAGATCGGATAGATAATACTTCTCTCCTCCCTTCAACGACTTCTTGCTTTTGAGATCAAACCTGTTACATTTTGAAATGATCCTGAGGTTCTCCAGTTGCTCAATATAGCCGTATATTGTCTCCTTCCTCACATTTTCATGCAGCACTTCTTTAAGATGCTTCACAACATTGTCAATGGAAATCGTGCAGCCAAAATTATTTATAATAAACTGCATCATAAGGTTGAATAGCTGTTTCTTACGGATCTTCCTATTACCTTTTACATCCTTTTCAAAGATCTCTTCCACAACACTCTGGACATAAAAACGTTTCTCAGACAGTCCTTCATAATTCAGAGCATAAGGAAAACCTCCTTCCAGTATGTAAGAACGTAATTCTTCTGTAATATTTGAATTGATTTCCTTTCCCAAAAAGGACTTCATGCCAAGGTACTCATCAAACGTGAGTGTAGACATTTTAACTTCGAGATACCTTCCTGTCAGCTTTGTGACAAGCTCTCCAGAGAGCAAATATGAATTGCTGCCTGTTATGAAGATAGAATAATCACCGTCTTCTCGATAGGCATTCAGACTTATTTCAAAATCCTGAACGTTCTGAACCTCGTCAATAAAAAGGTATTTGACACCTTCTACGCCTTGAAAGCCCTCATCGATAATACGCTCCAGAGCATCAGATGTCCTTATGGCGGTATAAGGCCGTCTATCAAGGTTTATAGAAAGGATATTGCAGCTTTCAACACCTATCTTTCTAAGTTCTTCCTCAATCAGAAGCAGCAATGATGACTTTCCACAACGACGTACGCCTGTAAAAACCTTGATCATCTCGGTATCCTGATAAAATGGCCGTATGACAGATAAATACTTCTCTCGGGGATACAGTTTTCTTTCTATCGACATAACTTGATTATATCACAAACCGGACTAAAACAACAAAAACATCAAAAAAGTCCGGTTCAAGAGGCTTTTTAAACAATATGAAGTGACCTCGGATTTGCCGGATCGTGGATTCGGCAATACCATAGTCAAAAACTAAGAGGCTTGCCTTACCGCATGCAAAAGGAGATCACTTCAAAATGTTAACAAAAGAGATTGTAAGAGCAATTG
>CASFDA010000029.1 GCA_949293335.1 uncultured Spirochaetales bacterium | reverse complement strand
GTCTTAATTGTTCCCTCATTTTGGACACAAATTAGTTCCGCAACCATCTTACGAAATTGCCTTGAATACCTTTTGGGCATTTCCCCTCCTTAGAATGTTATACCCTTGTTTTTCTGTGTCCACTAAAAAAGGAATGCTCAAGTGTCTACCTTTCGGGGGTCAGTTCAAAAGCGGGGGGGGGGTATTATATGCATACCTGTTTCAAGGAGGAAATTATGAAAAAGGTATTTGCTGTACTTCTAGCAGTTCTTATGGTCTTCTCTTTTGCTTCCTGTGACAACGCAACACAGGCTCCTAGCGATCTTAAGACATCTCAGGTAGTTGCTTATTTCAACAATTTTGCAACTAAGCACATCTTCAGTGAAATCAATTCTGCTTTGAAAGCTGACACTGAAGAGATTTCAAACCTAGATGCTGTTTATACACCTGCTGCAGGAGATGATAGTGCAAAAATAGTATTTACATATACTGCAACAAATCATAGGTACAATGGCGAAATTGGAGAGGGTGGTGTGGACAAGACAAATCATCGCCTCGTAAACGGTAATATCACTCTTACCGTGACTGGTACTGTTTCTGATAATACATTTACGGGAAAAGACTTCACATTTGCAGGAAAAGACCTCCAGCTATCTGATGACCAGAGTGGAGAAGGATACGAGAAGCTTGCTGGCATAACTGTTGATATCAATGGCTTTAAGGCTCCTTTTTTTGGTGAAAAAGAAGTTGAGATCACACTTACAACAACAGGTGAAGGTGATTCTGAAGTAACTGAACCAACTGCAATTGCTGTTCTTGAGGGATATTCTGCAAATCTGACTGCATCAACAGGCAGTGTTACAGTGAAGTCCAACAACGTTACTTATGATTTTGCAGATATCGTTAAATTGCTTACACCATCTAATTGAACTGATTTATCGAACTATTATCGAGGATGGCGGAAACGTCCTCCTTTTTGATATAATTAGATTTGCAGAAAACGCCTTTTGCATAGAAGTTGAATGCAAGTTTCTTTATCTGATCCTTTAGACTATATTCGACCGACGAATAAGGATGGCAAATATTTTATCATCGTTGTCTAAAACCGTTAAAACTTATCCCATCCCAACTGAAGTCAGTTGAGTACTATTCATTTCCAACAGCTGAGATTCTTTCCTAATTCTCAGCGTTATCAAGTTTTTAACAAAAAAGTTTTTTAATCAAATGTGGAATGGTAAAATTTAACTGAACCGAGGCAAGATGCCTTTTTCATTTTAATACTACAAGGAGGATTGTCATGAGAAAACTGATGGCAATATTCCTGCTGTTTTTACTGGGAGGGGGTGCTTTATTTGCCTCATCCGGTGACTTCGCACTTTCAGTAAGTGGCGGGGTGAATCTGCACTTTGCACAGTATAGAAGCAGTTTGGACTGGCAAGAGGATAAAAACTATCCTCTCCTTATGGGCGAGAGCGAGTGGAGAGCAGATCTTGCGTTTTCCTATGCGCCTCTGGATTGGCTTGAGATAGGAGCAAGTGCAGGTTTTGAGAATATTGAAAACTCCTATACTGACGACTATATGTTCACTCTCCCTGTTTACATAGATGTTGCATTTATTCCAAAGTGTGGAATAGTAAGCTTTCCAATTACACTTTCAGGAGGTGCATATTGGCTCTTCAAGGGAAATATGGCAAGCATCGGGCCTGCAGCAAGAGTCGCTGTTGCGGCGGAAATTGCTGCATCTGAACACATTCTTGTTTTTCTTGAAACACAGCACGAACTACTTTTCACAATCAGGGGAAATACCAGTGACCTTGACATCGCATATCACATCAGCCCCGTGAACGTAGGACTGAAGTTTGTCTTCTAGAAAGGGGGAATGCTGTATGAAGAGAATATTTACATTGATTTCTATAATGATTCTGGTCCTCGCGTCATGCTCTCTTATACCTGATGGATCTGTGCTTGATGAAATCGAGGAAACACTACCTGCGATTACCTATATGGATCAAGGTGCTGTGTATGATACAAGAAAGAGTGCTCTTCTTGTAGAACCTGTATCAAATCCTCAAAGGGATGGGCTTGTCTTCTCTGGCTGGTCATATGATGAAGGAGGAAGTGCTATAACATCATGGAATGGCCTTTTGAATAGTGATGTGACTCTCTATGCACTATGGACATATGATGAGAATTCAGACTATTTGGTAGTATCTTCATCTGGAGATGATAGCACTGGAGATGGTTCTCTTGCTTCTCCTTATGCCACAATCGCAAAGGCGCTTGAAGAATCATCAGGAGAGAATAAGATATTCATTATTGGAACAATAGAAGAGAACGTTACACTGAATGAAGGAGATAGTCTTCTGCTTTCTGGAATAAATAGCTCGATTGCGAACGCAACGATTTCTGGAAGGATTGTAATGGCAAAAGATTCTTCTCTTAGTCTCGAGAACATGACACTCACAAATGATAGTAGTGATAGCAACACTACAGGAGGAATGGGCCTTGTCTTTTCGCAAACAGGGGGATTTGAGCTGAGTGTAAACAATTCGAGTATTATTCCACAGGGAGCAGCATATGGAATCGAAATATCACTTTCATCTGGCGCTGACGCAAGTCCAGTTGCAATTGAAGTAAATGATTCCGTCATAGATTTATCAAACTCAGATGTGGGCGCATCGTATGCTCGTGGTGGTTCATATGGAAGGACAGGTGGTATTGTTGTCAATAACAAGTATTCTACAACTGGGGTAGAGTATGAGTACCTCGATTCTTTGTCCTTGACTCTGCATGATTCAGAGATCAGGGGGAATGTTGATCCATCCATCTCAACGATCAACGTCCTTCTCAACAAGATAGATCAGATCGATCTGGATATAGCAAACTCTGAAATCACAGCAGTCAAAAATCATTACCCGATATTTATCAATGACTGCGGAAACGAAGAGACGAGAAGTTCTGTCAATATTTCAGATTCATTCCTCAAAGGCTGGTGTGCAATCTATGTAAGGAACGGATCTGCGAATGTGGACGTGGATATCAGGAACGCTAGAATTGAATGTATTTCAGATAATTCAGGGGACAGTAACAACTTTAGCGTTTTCCCGATTCACAGTTCCCTCAATTCTACACTCACTCTCTCAGATTCTTCTGTGACTTATGGAAAGAGTGAAGTTGCATCTCCCATGGCTATATTCGTATATCAGTTCAACAATACGTACGGTGGTGGTGTGAAGTACATAATGAGAAATACAGATTTCACTTATAAAGGTACTTACAGCTTGGAAGATGATTACATTGCAGCCATCGACCATCTGCCGGAAAGTGATCGTGATACGACTTTTGACATTGATGATGCTACTATGAACAGTATTTTGTCGATTGTGGATGGAAGCAGGCTGGAAGAGGTTCATGAAAACTATCCAGTTGCTGCCGATTTTATTGTCGACTATACAGTTTACAGGCTCTCTGTTGAAGAGGAAACCAGTATTAATTGAATCATCTCAGGCTCATCCCTCAGACGGGATGGGCCATTCATTATTTACCTTTCAACCGCGAATACTATCGTCCTGTTCCTATAGATGATGATCCTGTGTTCAAGATGTGCTTTTACTGCGGAAGCAAGGACTCTCTTCTCACAATCTTTGCCAACCTCTTTGAGTCCATTTGGCGTCAGTTCATGGTTTACGCGTACTACATCCTGCTCGATGATCGGCCCCTGATCGAGGTCTTCAGAGGCGTAATGAGCAGTTGCACCTATCATCTTCACGCCTCTTGTATAGGCCCTCATATATGGGTTTGCACCCTGGAATGCAGGAAGGAACGCGTGATGTATGTTTATGATCTTTCCTTTCCATTCCTCGGTAAATTCTGATGATAGTATCTGCATATAACGTGCAAGGACTACGAGGTCAATGTCGAAACGCTTGAGTAGTTCCCTTATCTTTCCTTCTTGCGCTTTCTTATCATCGCCGACAGGGAAATAGTAGTATGGAATGCGGAATTGGTTTGCAACTTTCTCCATATCAGGATGGTTTGAGATTATCAAAGGTATCTCGCAGTCAAGCTCTCCCTCGAGCTGACGTGAAATGAGATCATATAAACAATGGCTTGTCTTGGAAACAAGGATAGCAACCCGCATTTTGTAGTCAGTCCAGTGGAGGGACCATTCAAGCCCCAGTTCAGTTGCAAGATCATTGAATGAGTCATAGAGTTCTTTTCTCGTCATGCTCATATCCGATGCATCTAGCTCTATACGCATGAAAAACCGTTTTTCATAACTATCAGTATGCTGTTGGCAATGAAGGATGTTGAAACTTTTGCTGTAGAAGAAATCTACTACTGAAGCAAGGAGTCCCTTCTTGTCTTCTGTCTGGATGAGGAATATTGCTTTTGTCATCTTTTCTCCTTCTAAGGATAATAATCTAGCATATATTACAACAGGTATAGTGAACACTCCATTCTGCCATCTTGTACTTTTCTTCGTCCCGCTTCCTGCCATGACGTCATGGTGTTAAATAAGGACAAATGAGCAGAAATTAATTTTTAAGTTGAAATACGAAAACATATCATAATGAAGTAGAATTGAAATTAAGGAGGAGAAAGGTATGAAGAGACTTCTGGCTGTCATGATTGCCTTGCTTATTGCAGTTTCCCCATTATTCTGCTGTTCAGGCTTCTCTTGGCAAACAGCAGATGGACTCCATCTGCTTGGACGGACGTATGATATGTTCGGTACATTGGAGGGAAATAGGATCACTGTCATCGCCCCGGGGTATGAACTTGAGACCTCTCCATCTGGAAATGGCGAGAAGGTCGTGATGGAATATGGTTTTGTAGGTAATGCGATCTTAGGTTCTGCCTCTCCAATCTTTACAGATGCCATAAATGAGGAAGGCCTGATGGGAACATTGCAGAACTTCCCTGGCTATGGATACTACGATACAAATAAGGGAGAAGGAAATCTCGATCTCCATCCTGCTTTCTTCATTCCTTATATGCTCGGAACATGCAAGACTCTGGATGAAGTTGAGAAAAAAGTCGAGACTCTGAATCTGACTGGAGAGGAGATCTTCGGCGCTCACATGTCTGTGCATTACCTTTTCTCGGACAGGACAGGAGAGGCTATCATAATTGAGCCTGATGAAGGCGGTATAACTGTTCATCGCAATACGATCGGGGTGATGGCCAACGCACCTGATTACAATTGGCAGGTGACGAATCTGAAGAACTATGTGGCGATCTCTAATCTAGATACACCTCCTGTTGATATTCTTGGAAAGGAATTTTCTGCATTCGGAGTTGGAACCGGAGGAAGTTTTGGTCTCCCGGGAAGCTATTCCTCTCCTTCACGTTTTGTCCGGCTTGCATTTGCAAAAGAATTCTCGCCTCTGGGAAGCAATGAAGTAGATGGCGTGACACGGATGTTCAACATATTCTCTGTCGTGAATGTGCCTGAAGGTATGCTCAAAGAGGATGCGGATCATGATGAATATGAGAGGACACTCTGCACGGCGGTCATGTGCTCAGAGTCTGAAACATATTATTTTTCACCAGCAGAGAACAGAAGGATAAACGCATACAATGTGGAGAAGGCTCTCCTTGCAATGCCTGAAGGTGAGTCGATAGCTTATTATCCGATACCAACTGCTGATGATATTCTTCACGTCATATGAGATAGATATGCCGGGATTTTCCCGGCACATTTCATAGATCCTTCACCATTAGAGCTCTTATTGAATTGATGACTGCGATCACCATTACCCCCACGTCTGCAAAGATTGCAAGCCACATGTTCGCAATGCCGAAAGCTCCTAGTATCAGGCATATGAATTTCACAGCTATGGCGAATACTATATTCTCATAGACGATACGCATGCACTTTTTAGCTATCTTTATCGCTTTGGGGATCTTTTGTGGGTCGTCATCCATGAGGACCACGTCAGATGCTTCTATCGCAGCATCTGAGCCCAGGGCTCCCATTGCGATTCCTATGTCCGACCTCGACAGTACCGGCGCATCGTTGACTCCATCGCCAGCAAAAGCGAGAAGCCCTTCTTTCTTTTCCATCAGAGTCTCTACCTTGTCTACTTTGTCTGCAGGAAGGAGCTGGCTGTAGTATTCATCAAGTCCAAGATCGCTGGCAACTTTTGAAGCGACTTCTTCTCTGTCACCTGTCAGCATGACAGTCTTTTCCACACCGACTTTCTTCAGATTCCTGATCGCCTCTTTTGATGTTGGCTTTATTACATCGGAAATCAGAATGTGTCCCGCGTATTTCCTGTCGATAGCCACATGAACTATTGTTCCAATTGAGTGGCAGTTAATATAAGGAGTGCTGATTTTATCCATCAACTTGCTGTTCCCGCAGGCAACTTCATGCCCATCGACTATAGCGATGACTCCGTTTCCTCCGAATTCCTCGATTTTTCCGATTCTCTTCTCATCGATATCTTTTCCATAGTAAGAAATGATGCTTCTTGCAATCGGATGGCTTGAAGCGCTCTCTGCATATGCCGCGTATTCGAGAAGCCTTTCATTCTCAATAGTACTGTGATGTATCCCGTTCACAATGAATACACCTTTAGTAAGTGTTCCTGTCTTATCAAAGACAATAGTCCTCACTTTTGAGAGTGCTTCGAGAAAATTTGACCCTTTTATAAGGATTCCTTCTTTGCTTGCTCCTCCTATTCCCGCAAAGAAACTGAGGGGGATACTTATGACAAGAGCGCACGGACAGCTTATTACAAGAAATGTAAGGGCCCTGTATATCCATGTCATCCATTGTGGATTGCTTTCTAGAATCAATATGTTTGCAATTGGTGGTATCAGAGCAAGAAGGATTGCACTGACTGTGACAGCAGGAGTATATATACGGGCGAATTTCGTTATGAAAGCCTCGCTCTTTGACTTTCTGGAGCTTGCATTCTCCACAAGATCAAGGATCTTTGACACAGTCGACTCGCCGAACTCTTTCTCTGTTTCTATTCTCAACAGTCCGGTCATGTTGACAGAACCGCTTGTAACTTCATCCCCTTCTTTGACATCTGCTGGTATGCTCTCTCCTGTGAGTGCACTCAGGTTCAGGCTGCTCTTTCCCTCGATTATTTTTCCGTCGATCGGTATTTTCTCTCCCGGCCTGACAACGATGATGCTCCCTACAGGAACAGTGTCAGGATCTACCTTCTCGATTTTTCCCTTCTTTTCGAGGTTCGCATAGTCTGGCCTGATATCCATCAGCGCTGATATGTTCTTTCTGCTTTTCCCGACAGCGTAGCTCTGGAAAAGTTCCCCAATCTGATAGAACAGCATTACAGCAACCGCTTCATTGTAATCGCCAGTTGAGGAGATTGCGATTATGAATGCCCCGACAGTTGCGAGTGCCATGAGGAAGTTCTCATCCAGAAGAGAACCGCTGAATAGCCCTAGGATTGCTTTTCTGAGAATATCATATCCAATGACAAGATATGGAATCAGGAACAGCAGTGTCTTTGTGTATCCTCTAGCAGGAACGAAGTTGAGAATAACAAGAAGCGTGAAAGAGATTATTATCCTTGAAAGCATCACTTTCTGCTTTCTGTTCATACATAGACCTCCGCGTCTCGTTCCACCTTCTTGCAGTTCTTTCTGACTTCCTGAATGACTTTCTTATCGTCAGCTCCTTCTTCGAACTCGATCTTCATCTTCAGCGCCATGAAGTTTACGATTGCATCCTTGACCCCTGTGGTCTTTTTTGCCGCATCTTCCATTTTCATTGCACATGATGCACAGTCCACATCAATGTTGTAGGTCTTTGTCATATCCTGCCTCCATTTAAACGATTAAGCATCTGTTTAATTGTAATCTATACCTTTCCTTCCTCCACGTCAACAACATTTGTCAACTTTCAGCTCAAGTGCTATCTTCTATCCAGAGAGGGAGGGGAAGATGAAGATAGAACTTCCACATGATCACGACGAATTGGGGAAAGTGAAACTTCTTGAGGAGCATATGCCTTCTGACAAGGATTTCCAGATTGTCTCTGACATGTTCCGTATCCTCTCTGATCCGACGCGCATAAGGATATTCTGGCTTTTGTGCCATATTGAGGAGTGCGTCATGAATCTCAGCGCGATCATGGGTATGTCCAGTCCTGCTGTCTCTCATCATCTGAGAATATTGAAGTCATGTTCGCTTATAGAAAGCAGACGGAGAGGCAAGGAAGTATACTACAGAGCAGCGGGCACTGTAGATGCCGATTTGCTGCACCACATGATAGAAAAAATGGTCGAAGTCTCCTGTCCCACTGAAGATTGAATCGTTAAAATTTATTCTTGGCCGGTGATTTTAATGTTAGTTTAGAATTAAAAGCATATATATATTCCTAAATAAGAATAATATATAGGCATGTCATGTGTTTTTCCTCTGTAATTTGTTGCATAACGGGCTATTGGAAAAGTAAAATCTGATCATGGTTGTTTCTTTTCTGGGAAGCGCAAGGATAACATCTCTCTTTACACATAATGTAGGAAACTCCATCATGATAGAGCCTCTTTCAATGAGGACGGAGTGTCTGATCATGTTCTCGCCTGACGCGAGGGCAAATGAAGTGAAGAAGGGAATACCTGTCTATGATCTTTCTCTGTTGCCTGTCCGTTGTGATGGAGCATCATATGGTTTTGTCAAAGGACCTGTGTCTGAGGATGATGACGCTTTCTCTTTTTTTTCTCCAGATAGCCTATCTGTTGTTGTGGAAAAGGGGAAGAAAGAAATGCTTGAAGGAATATTGGGGACAATCAGGATAGAGGAGAGTGATGATGTGGAGAAAGATCGTTCGCTCTATATTCTCTCGTCTCTGGGGCTTTCCCTGATTTCACTTATACTGGATGCCCGCATTTCTCTCCTTTCCCACTTCCAGTCGTTCTCGAGACTCTTCAGGATGATCTCTTCTGAATTCCGTCTGCTCTCGTCTTACCTCGGATATCAGATAGTCCAGAAAGATATAGAAGGGATGCTGTCTCACATTGTGGATCACTATGATGAAGTGTGCGTGATTGCAAAGGAAAAGTATGTCCTTTCTTCCGTAATATCATTTGCTTCACGGCATTCGGTAAGTACTCCTTATCTGAATTTGCTGTCTGTCCTTCTGGAGGCGAGAAAAGATGTCGTCAGATTCTCTTGACCGGGCAATGATCCATGAAGCGATCATGGCAGTAAATGGATATGACTTCAAAAAGAGCTATAGTACGCTTCTCTCTCTAGAAGAAAGCATGGGAAAGAATAGGCCGTTCCCGCAGGTTTCTTCTTTTTTCGGATCCATGGCGATGGAGTATGAGGATGCTTGGAGAAATGTCCGTTCAGCTTACAGCAAGCTTAAGGGAAAGATCTTCTCTATTCCTTCAGAAAGTGTGGATCCCGGCCTTCTGGAAGGGCCTTTCCCGATTCCGTTCATCTATGGGATTGGAAAAAAGGAATTGATGGAAGAGCGAGGGGTTACTATCCTCGGCCCGTTCCTTCCTTCTGAGAGTGCAAAGGACAAGACGATGGAGCTTGTACTTTCCATGAGCGGACTTGGCGGAACGCTATTTTCCTCCCTTGAACCCGGTCTCCCTCTCTTTTCTGTCTCGACGATGCTCAGGATGAAGGGACAAGTGGTCGCTGTCCTATATACATTTCCTCTGAGAGCAGAGAGCAGGGAGAGCCTTCCATATATGAAAGGAATATTGGAAGGGGAAGGACTTATCATCTCTCCGATAGGTCTTACTGTTAAGCCTTCGAGGTGGCATCAGGCACTAAGGAACAGACTTCTTGCTGCCATCTCAAAAATAGTGATCATCATGGAAGAGAAAGATGGAGGCCCGTCATGGAAGGTCTTCGATGAGGCCGAGAACAGCATACGGTTCATTTCCCGTCATCTTTCCGAAGAGGAGACATTGGTGTATCCGAGAAAGAGACTGATGCTTGGCTCAAGGATATACAGGGGAGTTTCAGATGTGAAGGTCCTTCTTGGCTCTAAGGAAAGGAAAGCCCGTTTTACAGACCTCACGCCAGACCTTTTCTGAGTTGACCATTCCTATTTATAAGAATAGGATTTTTCCGTTATGAAAACACTTAATGCAAATGAATTGAGGAAGAGTTTCGTAGATTTCTTCGTCTCAAAGGGACATAAGCAGATTTCAGGATCCTCATTGATACCTGAAAACGATCCGACTGTGCTTTTCACTACAGCCGGAATGCATCCTCTGGTGCCTTATATTCTCGGCGCAGAACATCCGCAGGGGAAAAGGCTCACTGATTATCAGAAATGTATCCGTACTGGTGATATAGACAGCGTGGGTGATCCTCATCACCTCACATTCTTCGAGATGCTCGGAAACTGGTCACTTGGAGATTACTTCAAGAAAGAGGCAATCGCATATTCGTTCGAGTTCCTCACTGAGGTTCTTGGAATAGAGAAGGATAATCTCTATGTGACAATATTCAAAGGGGATGATGAAGTTCCTTTTGACAGCGTCGCGAAAGAGGCCTGGATGAGTCATGGAATTCCAGAAGAACACATATTCCCAAAGGGAAGGGAAGACAACTGGTGGGGTCCTGCCGGAGAGACAGGGCCATGCGGTCCTGATTCTGAGATGTTCATTGACACCGGACGGCCTGCTTGTGGTCCTGACTGTGGTCCAGGCTGCAAATGCGGCAAGTTCTTCGAGATCTGGAATGACGTCTTCATGGGCTATAGGAAAGAGGCCGATGGAAGCTTTGTCGAGATGGAGAGAAAGTGTGTCGACACAGGTATGGGCATCGAGAGGACAGTAGCGATCCTCGAGGGAAAGAAGAGTGTTTATGAGACAGAGGTGTTCCAGCCGATAATAAGGGAAATCGAGAAGCTTTCAGGAAAGAAATATGGCGAAAAGGAGGAGGATGATATCTCGATCCGCATCATCTCTGATCACGTGAGGACAAGTGTATTCATCCTTGGCGATCAGAAAGGTGTCGCTCCTTCCAATGTTGGACAGGGCTATATTCTCAGGAGGCTGATCAGAAGGGCAGTGAGACATGGAAAGAAGCTTGGAATCGAAGGTGCTTTCCTCTCTGGACTCAGCGATGTAGTCCTCTCTCTCTATTCAGATCCATATCCTGAACTGAAGGAACACGTGGATTTCATCCATTCAGAGCTCGAGAAGGAGGAGGAGAAATTCTCTGAAACGCTGCAGAAGGGAGAGAAGGAATTCGAGAAGATGCTCCCGAACCTCATGAAAGGAAACAGCCGCATCATTTCTGGCCGTCTCGCGTTCAAGCTCTATGACACTTATGGTTTCCCTATTGAGCTCACTGAGGAACTGGCAGGGGAAAATGGATTTACAGTAGATAAAAAAGGCTTTGAGGAAGCTTTCAAGAAGCATCAGGAACTCTCGAGAAGTGGCGCTGAGCAGCAATTCAAGGGCGGTCTGGCGGATCATAGCGAGCAGACGACAGCACTGCATACAGCAACCCATCTTCTCCATGCAGCCCTGAGGAAGGTACTGGGCACTCATGTAGGACAGAAGGGAAGCAATATCACGGCAGAACGTCTCAGATTTGACTTTACTCATCCTGCTCCAATGACAAAGGAGGAACTCAAGGAAGTTGAGGATCTGGTCAATGAGTGGATATCCAGGGATCTTCCAGTTGTTGTCGAGACGAAGACGCTCGAGGAAGCACGCGCAGAAGGGGCAATCGCTTTCTTTGATTCAAAATATGGCGAGAAGGTGACTGTATATACAATCGGTGATGTCTCGAAAGAGGTATGCGGAGGTCCGCATGTGACTCATACTGGTGCGATGGGGCACTTCAGGATACTCAAGGAGCAGTCTTCGTCTGCAGGAATCAGAAGGATCAAGGCAGTTCTTGAGAAGTAATTGCAGAGGGGCATATGCCCCTTTGTTTTTGATGTTTTCCTCCTTATCTCTTTGTGCTATTATCTTGGCGCATGTACAAGGATAGACTTTCAAAAGGGCATACTCTGGAACTCTTCCATCTTTCTGATTTGATTTTCTCCTCAGATGGCAAATGGCTTCATCCTCTCTTTCAGCTTGAGAACGAGAAAATACTGAAAGAGTATAGTCCTGATGAACTGTTTCTCCATGATTCGATTTCAGGGATCGCTGCAGCGACACTTACGATCAGACTGGGGATAAAGCATGTAAATGTCGATCTTATAAGCGAAGGCGCGCTCAGATTATATGGACGCTATGGGGTTGATGTTTCCTACAGGGAAAAGACAGAGAGGATAAAGTGTGTCACTGAAAGCCTGATTGATCCTGACGATACCCTCGATGCGAATTATGTGAAACTGAGAAAGAAAGCGAATCTAACATCTGGATTGCGTCTGGATGTGAAGAATCTGTCGTTCGCATATGATGGGAAGAGAAAAATACTCTCCGATGTCTCATTCGTGCTCAACAGCGGGGATACTGTCATTCTCGAGGGAGAGAACGGATCTGGAAAGAGCACACTGATCAAATGCATACTTTCCCTTCTGAAATATGAAGGAACTGTCCTCTTTGACGGCAAACCAGGTGTGCGTGACACAGCGTACATAAAGCAGCATATGGATATCTCTCCATATCCACTGACTAGCAGGGAAGTCGTTTCAATGGCTCAGGGGAAAAGGGTGAGCGAAGAAGAGATCGAGCTTTCGATGCGCCGAACTGGTTGCTATCACCTGAAGGACAGGAATTATTTTTCCCTTTCAGGAGGCGAGAAGGAGAAAGTGAATATCGCCAGAGCTCTGGCGGGAAAGGCACGACTTCTCCTTCTTGATGAGCCTACTGCAAATCTGGACAGGGAGAGCAAGGAGAACTTCGCGAAACTCATTTCTTCCCTGACATTTTCGGAAATGCCGACAATCCTACTTGTAAGTCATGACAAGAGCGTGAACGATTTCCTGTCGTGGCCCCGTTTCCATCTTGAAGGAGGGCATCTTGATTGATCTATTGCTCCTTCCTCCGATACTCCGTGGTTTTCTTGCGATATTGATCTCCGGAGCGTCCTTCCCGCTCTGTGGGGTGATGGTCCTGCGCCTTAATCTCCTTCCTATACGCTATACACTGATGCATGGCCTCATACTCGGAGGTGCGATCTCTCTTGTGTTCTCGCTTCCGACACTACCGGTATATATAGTCGCAAGCATGTCGATAGTATCTCTTGTCCTCTTTCTGGGAAGGCGGAAGAACCTGAATCTGGGAATCTCCTCATCGGTCCTGATGGTCATGTCTGTTGCCATTGCATCCCTTCTGGCAAGCCTCGCGGATGTGCCTTCGAAAGACACTCTCGATATGCTCTGGGGATCCCCTTTCACAATCGGTCGCCTTGAGCTTGTATCTTTCATCATTCTCTCATCTGCTCTGTTTATCTATGTGATACTCTTCTTCAGGACAATTTCCCTGATATTCTTCGACAGGGATGTTGCCCTTTCCGTGAATGGCAATATCAACATGCACGAGAGCATCATGGTCTTTCTTCTTGCCCTTACAGTCGCCCTCTCAATGCGTTTTGTCGGAGCCCTTCTCATCGATGCTCTCCTTATGATACCTGTGATTGTTGCATATAAGAGAGCCAGAGGGCTTATGGAACTTTTTGTCTACAGCTCTGTATTCGGATTCATGACAGCCTTGATCGGGTATATCGCAGCGCTTTATCTGGATGTTCCCCCATCTGGTGCTATCGCTATAACATCCGGATTGTTTTATATATTTGTCCCTAAAAGGAGGGGAGAATGAAAAAACTATTATTGTTATTTCTTGTTCTGGTGCTTTCATCAGCACTTTTTGCTGCTTCATATGTAGCATCTACCAGCTGGGTTGCGTCTTACATGGATCTGGCAGGACTTGATGACGTCGTTTCTATCGCTCCATCGTCGCTTCGCCATCCTCCTGAATATGAACTGAAGCCATCGGATGTCGCTCTCCTTATGAATGCGGACTTGTTCTGCTATGCAGGTTACGAGGGCATGATGAGGACGATCGGGGGCAACATCGAGAATCCTGACAGAGTGGATATCCAGATAAATACAGGAAACAGCATAGAGAACATCACGAAAGAAGTTGAGAAGATTGCATCTCAAATGAATACTGTGCCGCGTCTTGATGAGTATGTTTCCTATATCGAGAAAATGCGCGATGTGATCGCCTCTTCCCCGATTAAGGATATGAAGGTGCTTTGTCATACAATGCAGCTTCCGCTTGCACAGGATCTCGGGCTGAATGTAGCAGGTACTTTCGGGCCTGCAAGCCCTTCGGCAGAGGAGATCAGGGGAGCAGGGGAAGGCGATTATGACCTGATCATAGACAATGTCCACAATCCTGTGGCATCCCCATTTGCAGAGGTCAGTGACGCAGATATAGTCGTCTGGCGGAATTTCCCTGAGCGTGTTGGCAGAAACGCCCTTCTGGAAGTAGTGGAAGATAATGTTGAAAACCTGATGGCCGTCACAGAATGATCAGTTCTCGGTTGCAAGTTGCCCGCAGGCTCCGTTGATGTCCCTTCCTTTTGAAAGGCGGATTGTCACGTTGATCCCCATCTCCTTGAGATAGCGGGTAAATGCAAGAGCTTCCCTCTCTGTAGGGGAGGAGAAAGGCATTCCCTCTACAGGATTCCATGGAATCAGGTTGATCAGCACTTCCAGTCCTCTTGCGAATCTTGCGACTTCCCTTGCGCTTTCCTGTGATGTGTTCACACCTGAAAGCAGGCAGTATTCGAGAGTGATCCTCTTTCCTCCTCTCTTCTGGAACTCGATGAGTGATGTTTTCAGCTCAGAAAGCGGATAGCGCCTGTTTATTTTCATGATATCCGATCTTGTCTTGTCGTTCGCGCTTACCAGTGAGACTGCGAGTTTTACTGGAAGAGAGAGTTCTGTAAGACGCCTTATACCTGGAACATAACCTGATGTGGATATTGTTATCTTCCTGTACGAAATATTGAATGAAGATGGGTTATGTAGTTCCTGCAGAGCATCCATGACATTCTTGAGGTTGACCAAAGCTTCTCCCATTCCCATGAACACAATATGCCCGATCTCTTCTCCGAGTGAAATCAGGTGCACGAACTCCTCGACGATCTCCCCACCTGTCAGATTCCTGATGAAGCCCATGGTCCCGGTTTTGCAGAAGGCACATCCCATCTGACATCCGACCTGGCTTGAGAGGCAAGCTGTGTATCTGCCTTTTCCATCCGAGAGCCTGACAGCTTCGATCCTGAGGCCATCATGCAGTTCTATAAGTAGTTTTACGCTGGATTCACTCTCGCTTACTTCCAGTACTGAACTTGTGAGTGCAGAAGTGCCAAGGCGTTCCCTTATTTTCTTGGGAAGGTTCGTCATCTTTGAGAAATCAGAATTTCCCTTTACTAGATGGCTTTTGATTATTCTCGCCTGAAAAGGAGCATCCAGGGAGAGCAGCTTTACAATTTCATCTTCAGTTTTGCAGAACAGGGTCTCTTTCACAGCCTGATTATCTGATTTTCCAAAACAGACTACAAGTGATTGGGAAAAATCTAATTCTTGTTTTTCGGTTACATGATAAAATACAGTTTTGTAGATGGAGGCATGAAATGAAGAAATTCATCGTTCTAACTTTACTGATAATGATTTTTGCATTCCCCGTTTTTGCAGCAACTGAAACTTCAGGAACGCTCAAGAACGGTGATGTTGGCCTTGGTCTTAACCTTGGAACCAATACAGGCCTTGGTATGAAATTCGGATTCGGCAAGTTCGATATCAATGCCAACATAGGAATCAATCTGATCAAGATCGGCTCATACTCGAGTTTCGGTGGCGATGTGGGCGTTGCCTATGAGGTGTATGACTGGCAGATTGACGGGCCTCACCATATACCTATCACTGTAGGTGCGAAGGTATCGATGTTCGGACTTTTCCCATATCATGGAGGTTCTTCTGAGTTCTATCTCGATGTTCTTGCCGAGGCGGGGCTTGAGTATCAGATACCTGACTATCCGATCCTGCTCTATCTTCGCGTCGGTCTAGGTGTCGGCATATTGCCAAAGCTCGATATTGCAGGCTCTGGCTCAATCGGATGTCTTTATCTTTTCGACTATTGATTGATAATACGGAAAATTTCTCCGCCTGATTCTCATATGGACTATCTGCAAATCATCCAGATAGTCCACTTTTTCTATTGCGTCCCCCTCTCTGACATACGGCCAGAGACTCTTTTCCAGTCCCAATTTGAATTCATATCGCCCATATTCTTCTTCGAGTATCTCCGCTAGGGCCTTTTTCAGTTCGTCAATGCCTTCTCTTTTCTTTACAGAGGTAGTCACTGTCCTGAATGGAAGGGCCAGCAGGTTCTGGTATGCAATGTCATTGTCAATCATGTCGGATTTGTTCAGGACTACAAGTGCGACCTTGTCAAAAGCGCCGAGCTCCTGAAGTGTGGTTTTGGTCACTTCGTATGTCATCATCACGTCGGGATGCGATAGATCGAGTACGATTATGATCCTCGATGCGGATAATGCCTCTTCAAGAGTGGACGAGAAGGCCTCGATGAGGGAGTGGGGCAGATCGCTGATGAATCCTACCGTATCCGAGATTAGTATTTCCTGTCCTGTTGAAAGCCGCATCTTCCTTACTGTCGTATCCAAAGTGGCAAAGAGTTTGTCCTCGACAAGCGTTGAACTCTCAGTGAGGAGATTCAGGAGAGATGATTTGCCAGAGTTTGTATATCCCGTGAGCGCAAAGGAAAAAAGTTCTCCC
Source organism: uncultured Spirochaetales bacterium (assembly GCA_949293335.1). GTDB lineage: Bacteria > Spirochaetota > Spirochaetia > Sphaerochaetales > Sphaerochaetaceae > Ornithospirochaeta. The sequence continues at coordinate 138,486 of CASFDA010000029.1, read as the reverse complement.
TTCTCCCTCTCTTTTCTCTGTATCTTTCTGGTTTTCCTGATCTTCTCCAGCTCTTTCTCTATTGAGAACAGAAAACGATCCATGTTTCGTCTGATGAGTTCGATCTCCCTCTCTCCTTCGCCTTTTGCTCCTCTCACACCACCTCTCTGCTGCGAATATGATGCCTTTCTGTCCTGCAGTCTCGGCCTGAGGTATGTAAGCCTTGCTTTCTCCAGCTCAAGCTTGGCTTCCCGGCTGTGCGCATTCTCCTCGAATATAGTGATTATCAGGCTTTCCCTGTCCATGATTTCAAAACCCGTTATCAGTTCAAGGTTCTTCCCTTGTCTTGGCGTGAGGATGGAATCGAATATGATCATATCTGGGCCGTACGAAAGTGCGATGTCCCTCACTTCTTCCGCTTGCCCCTTCCCGATGTATGTGTTCGGGTTCTCCTCTCTGAGCGTCGGACTATGCTGATAGACGATCCTGTACCCCAGTGTGTCGATTAGCCGCCTTGTCTCTGCGTCTTTAATGTATTCCCTTCTTTCACCTTCATTTCTGGTATGTGTGGTCACCAGAAGGACGTTCTTGACCTCTTCAGTCCTGATGCTCTCCATTTTTCCTTTCTCTTTCTTTGCGAATTATGATAGATTTCAAACCGGAGGAAAAGCATGGCGCTCAATTGCGGTATCGTAGGACTCCCAAACGTGGGGAAGTCCACTATTTTCTCAGCTGTCACATCCAGTTCTGCAGAGGCAGCCAATTATCCGTTCTGCACGATCGACCCGAACGTCGGTATGGTCGCAGTTCCTGACCCGAGGCTCGACAAGATAGTAGAGCTCATTCCACCAAAGCGTGTTGTTCCTGCGACAGTGGAGTTCGTTGACATCGCAGGTCTTGTCAAAGGGGCAAGCAAAGGGGAGGGCCTAGGGAACAAGTTCCTTGCATCGATAAGGGAAGTTGGTGTGATAGCACACGTTGTAAGATGCTTTGAGAATCCTGATATCATTCACGTCAACAATAAAGTTGATCCCAAAAGCGATATAGAGACAATAAACATCGAACTTGCTCTTGCTGATTATGAAACTGTGGAGAAGAGGTATCAGAAGCAGAGCAAGATGGGAAGAGTGAGCAAGGAGATGCAGAAAGAGAATGAACGTCTTCTTCCCTTGTATGAGAAGGTTATGAAAACGCTCGAGGAAGGCAGGCCTCTGAGGACCCTTGGCCTTGACGATGAGGAGAAGGAGCTTCTTTATGACCTGCATCTCATGACGTTGAAGCCACAGATCTTTGTCTGTAATGTCGATGAGGACGGCATTCTCGAAGAGAACGAATATGTGAAGATCGTCAGAAAGATCGCATCTGAGGAGAATAGCGAGGTCGTGGTCATTTCAGGAAAGATGGAGAGTGAGATAGCCCTTCTCGAGAGTGAAGAGGAGAGAAAAGAGTTCCTTGAGTCTGTTGGTCTCAAGGAAAGCGGACTCAATCCTCTTGTCCGAGCTGCGTACAAAGCGCTTGGACTTAGGACATTCTTCACCGCAGGAAGCGATGAGGACAGGGCATGGACTTTCCGTGAAGGTTCAACAGCTCCTGAGTGTGCCGGCATAATCCATTCAGATTTCCAGAAGGGGTTCATCAAGGCTGAGGTATACAGTTTCGATGATCTTGTTAAGTATGGTTCAGAACTCAAGGTCAGGGAAAACGGAAAACTCAGGCTGGAGGGAAGGGAGTACATCGTCCAGGATGGCGATATCGTATTCTTCAAGTTTAACGTTTAGGTCTTTTGGTATTATCTTTAGATCAGAAAGGAGATTTTATTATGGCAGTAGCACATATTTCAGAAAAAGAATTTGATAAGGAAGTGCTTTCGTCAGAGAAACCGGTACTTGTCGATTTCTTCGCCACCTGGTGTGGCCCCTGCAAGATGCTTGCTCCGGTTCTGGAGGAGGTTGCAAACGACCATCCGGAAGTGAAGATAGTCAAGATCGACGTTGACGAGAATCCAAATCTCGCAGCTAAATACTCTGTAATGAGCATACCGACGCTCGTTTACATTAAGAATGGCGAGACTGTATCTGTGAATGTTGGCGGCAGGAACAAAAGGGGAGTAGAAGCTATCCTCTCCTGATGACATCACGTTTTGTTTACTAAGCTTCCGGAATCTCCGGAGGCTTCTTTTTTCTCTGTTGACAATAGAAATAGCTAAAGGATATTTTATAAGGGTTGAACTAAAGAAAACGCACTAACTTATGGAGGGTAAAAATCTATGGCAAGAAACATGAGTCCTAGATTCAAGCAGTGCAGAAGACTTGGGGTCAATTTCTGTGGACACCCCAAGGCAATGAACAGAGCAGGTAGTCCTGCTTTCCAGAAGAGGAAGAAGCCTACAGACTACTCAAGGCAGCTTTGCGAGAAGCAGAAGCTGAAAGCTTACTATGGAGTACTTGAGAAGCAGCTTCATCACTACTATGAGAAGGCTCTCAAGAGCAATCTTGTAACAGGTGACGCTCTTGTCATCTCACTCGAGCGCAGGCTTGACAACGCTGTATATCGCATCGGATTTGGTAATTCCATCCGCCTTGCACGTCAGCTTGTTTCCCATGGCCATATCCTCGTGAACGGAAAGAAGGTCAGCATTCCATCCTATCAGCTTAACGTCGGTGACGTAGTAAGCCTCAGAGAGAAATCAAGGAAGAACGAGCAGTTCAAGAGCAACTTCCTCGGTCATCCTGCATTCAATGTTCCTTACTTCGAGAAGAATGAAGAGGAATTCTCCGGCAAGCTCATCCGCATGCCAGAAAGAAATGAGATTCCAATTCAGGTCAACGACCAGCTTGTAGTCGAGTTCTACTCGAAATAATCTCTCTGGCCGATCCTCAGTCCACAGGGAGAGTTGCAAAAGGGGCCATTCCAATTTCCCCTACGCAAAACTCACATATTTCCGACGGCTGCCCTCAAAAGGAGATGTGGAACAAGGCCAGTATTTACCGGGATACGGAAAACACCGTATCCCTGTTTTTTTACAACAAGCATGGAAAAAAGACGTTGATCGTCATGTATGATGATTACCTGTACACTCCGTAATGAAAAATGAAAGCGTACAGGAGTAGTTCATTGCCAGGATATGGAGAAAGTGAGGGGAGATTCTAGCAACAGGAAAGAGAGGAGAGGAAATTCGAATATTGCCCTGTTTCCTTCAATTCTTACATTTTCAGAGGACGTTATCTCTCCAGGAGCTGTTATTGCAATCTGGATCACACTGTTTCGTATATCATCAGGAGCGTTGTCACCAAGGATGTACAGCATCATCTCCAGATAGTCATCCTCACTCATCCCCTCGTTGTACTTCGGGCCATACACCTCGAAATTGGGATCTTCCAGGAACGGGATCAATGTACATAGCTCATCGTAATTATCTAGACTCAGGAAGAATGTGAAAGAGTTTTCATCAAGAGAAAACAGCGTAGAGTCGTAAGAACCTACAGAAGAGAGGAAGGAACTCACATCTTCGATATCAAAAGCGATCGATACATTGTTCTCGTCAATCTTGTTGGATTCGAAATTAACGATCCCTTCCATCGAAGAAAGCAGGGAAGAAATTCCGTCTATGCTGCCATCCACGAAAGATATGGACTCTCCGTCAGTGGCAAAAAGAGCTTCATAGTCATTGAGTACCAAAGAAAGAGTATCTGAGATGTGAATGTCTGCCTCATTTCTTCCTTTTTCGAGGTCGAGGTTATCAGTTACCGAGCATGAGGCCAAGATAACAGACAAAATCGCCAAAAATGTATAATATATTGACAACTTTCGCATGCTTTGAGGATACTAGAAGCAAATGAAACATACAAGTAAAAGGGGCTTTGCCGCTACACTGATAGCCCTTCTTATTTTTGCGGCAGAGGGAGTCTATGCCTCAGTCGATCTTCAGACGACACCTTCCGGATGCCATTTGAACTGGACAGCAACTGAAGGCGCCGTTTTCTATGACATCTATGTGGACAATCAATTCGTGAACAGGCTGGACAGTAACGCCAGAGAGTATGAGATAAGAGCACTTCCTCCTGGAGAGTATGATCTTGCGTTTGCAGCGCGCGATGGGGAAAACAACACGCTTTCAAGTGATTTCAAGACTTTTTCTCCTACAGGCTGGGATGGCATCTACTCATGGACAAATACGACAGATGTGACAAATAAGGGAAAGCTCACTGAACTAGTACTCCGAGCAGAGACTGTAGTCGATGATGTCTATGGTGCATATATCTCTTTATATATGATCGAGGGAGAAGAGGAATACAGGATATTCCCTCTGTTCGATCTGGACAGTCCTCCTGTCGGATGGACAGAGTACAAGGCGGATACACCTCAGGCAGAGGCCTACAGACGTAACGCTGAGAAATTCAATACATCTCCATTTACTCCATCTTCGTGGCGCGTTGAGTCAATAACGCTCGATTATGAGAATCCGACTGTGACTGTGGAGACCAAGGCCCTTGGCTTTGCAGTTGACACTACCGTCACATATAACTTCTTCGTGGATGAGAATGGCAAACGCAATATCAGGATAATGATGGATGGCTCAGGAATTGTCAGGAATTTCCTGCTTTATAATCCGGAAGAGGGCAGTGACGGATCCTATATCCTTTCTGAAGTCTGATCTTAGTCTTTCCCTTTTTTCTTCCTTATGATAGAAAGAAGTGCTTGAAGAGGGAATTGATGATAGCAGACCCGCAGAAGAAAACGCTGATTATAGTCGAGTCTCCAACAAAGGCCAGGACGATTGGAAGGTATTTGCCTCCGACTTGCACTGTGATGGCCAGCAAGGGACATGTGCTGGATCTGGCAAAAGCTCCTAAGAGTGGAATATATGGTGTCGATGACAAAGATCACTGGAAGCTTGAACTTGAGCTGGATAGCGAAAAGAAGAAACTCATCGACGAGATGAAGAAGGTTCTCAAAGAGAAGGAACAGCTTGTACTTGCAAGTGATGAGGATAGGGAAGGTGAATCCATATCCTATCAGCTGTATACACTTCTCAAGCCGAAGTGCCCTACATACAGGATGGTATTCCATGAGATCACGCGCTCTGCCATTGAGAATGCGTTCAAGAACTGCCGGGAAATAGATATGAATCTTGTCCAGGCCCAGGAGGCGCGTCGTGCAGTTGACAGGCTTCAGGGCTATGGCATTTCTCCGATCATCTCAAATAAACTCGGATCCACATATTCGGCAGGCCGAGTGCAATCACCAGGACTCAAGCTCATTGTTGAGAGAGAAAAGGAGAGACGCCTTTTCAAAAGTTCAGATTACGCTTCTGTGACAGCATTCTTTGACCTTTTCAAAGCTGAACTCGAGAGCATTTCGGGAAAAGCGATTGCAACATCCCGTTCGTTTGATCCATCTACAGGCAAGGCAAAGGGTAATCAGATAGTGCTAACAGTGGAGGAAGCGGAGAAGATTTCCTTTGAGATAAAGGGAAAGAGTGCAACCGTAAGATCTGTTGAACGGAATGAGAAGAGCCAGAATCCTCCGATTCCTTTTACCACATCGACTCTCCAGCAGGATGGTTCGAGAGTGCTCAGGAAGTCAGTAAAGGAGATAATGTCCATTGCACAGGGCCTTTACGAGAGAGGGTATATAACATATATGCGAACAGACAGCCCGACTCTGTCAAAAGAATGCATTGATGCATCCAGAAAACAGATCAAGGGGCTGTATGGCGAGGCTTATCTTTCGTCCAGTGTCCGCAACTTCAAGGCAAGCAGTCAGGGAGCGCAGGAGGCACATGAGGCTATCAGGCCAGCTGGCGATACTTTCCGCCTTCCAAAGGATACTGGACTTTCCGGTGATGATCTTTCTCTCTATACACTGATCTGGAAGAGGACCCTTTCCTCCCAGATGAAGGCCGCGCGAAAAGCTTATACGAAGGTCCGCCTTGAAAGCGGTGAATATATCTTCCTCGCATCTGGCTGTGATGTCCTTTTTGATGGGTATCTCCGTCTTATGGGATATGGAAAGGAAGAGGATGATAATGACGAAGAGAGGTCCCTTCCTGAAATGAAGGAAAACGATGTGCGCATGATTGAAGATGCATCGATCGACAGCCATTCGACAGAACCTCCTCAGCGTTATAATGAAGCAAGTCTTGTGCGGATGCTTGAGAAAGAGGGAATTGGAAGACCAAGCACATATGCGACGATCATAAGCACGATCCTTGACAGAGGATACGCGATAAGGGAAAAGGGGCAGCTTGTTCCGACGTTCCGTGGCTTCTTTGTATCAGAGCTTCTTGAGAGTACATTCCCGACTTATATCGGATACGACTTTACAAGCAGAATGGAAAAGGGACTTGATGAGATTGCCAGTGGGAATGAGAGCAAAGAGGATTATCTCAATAACTTCTGGCATGGAGACTCTTCTTTTCCTGGCCTTTCAAATGATCTTGCGAGAGTGAGGAAGACCGTACGTACAAAAGATGCCAAGACTCTCGAACTGGATGGCCTCAAGTATTCGTTTGAACACGACGGCAAAAGTTACAACTATCAGATAAAGATAGGGAAGTTCGGACCTTATCTTCTCTCTCCGTCTGAGAACAGCGAAAGGGATCTGATGGCTTCTATTGAAGAGAAGAAGTATTTCCCAGGAACTTTCACTGATAGTGATGCAGAGAAGATCCTTTTCAAGAAGGATGAGGATGTCAGGCTTCCTGCAGATAATGGAATTCTTGTGCTTGAGGGGCGATATGGTTCATATCTCAAGCGAGAAAGCGACGGAAAGATAGCAAACCTCCCGAAGCGATGTGATATAAACAAACTTGACAAAGAGCAGGTTGATTTCCTCTTTTCTCTTCCGAAGAATCTAGGTTCTGACAATGAAGGGAATGAGGCGATCCTGCGTCTCGGCCCATATGGCTACTATGTCGCCTACAAAGGAAAGAACATCAGGGTGAAGAAGCCCGAGAGCGTGCGTCTTGATGATATCGTGAATGAGGAAAACGAACCCAAGAACAAAGTACTCCGGATATATCCTGATCTTGACGGCAAGAGTCTTGAGCTCATAGATGGACGGTATGGTGCTTATATCAAGTGGGGAGACAAGAACTGTGCGCTCAGAAAAGAGGAAAAGGAGAATCCGATGGACTTGAGCGATGAGCGAGTGAGGGAAATCGCACTCTCTGCTCCGGAAAAGGCAAAGTCAGGCAAACGAAAGACAGCAAACAGAAAATAGTAGAAAGAAGCCCCGAAAAATTTCCGGGGCTTTTGCTTTGTTTTCACGTATTTTGTCAGAGTTTCCATTCACTGCTTTCCTTCTGAAGCGCAACCATATGTGAGAAGATGCCGTTCTTAGTCATAAGCTCAGCTGGTTTTCCTTCCTCACAGACACGTCCTCCTGAAAGAACGATTATCTTGTCAGCGTTCTCTACAGTTCTCATCCTGTGAGCTATCACGAGAACTGTCTTGTTCCTTATGAGGCCTGATAAAGCTTTCTGTATCTCTGTCTCATTCTCCGCATCCAGCGATGCTGTAGCTTCATCCAGAAGGATTATCGGGGCGTCTTTGAGAAAAGCACGCGCTATGGAGATGCGTTGCCTTTCCCCACCAGATAGCTCGCACCCATTTTCACCGATCATAGTGTTCCATCCATCTTCCAGTTTCTCGACGAATGGAAGACACTGTGCCATCTTAGCGGCTTCTATGACTTCTTCGTCACTTGCTGAGCGCCGTCCGATCCTGATGTTTTCAATAATGGTGTTGTCAAAAAGTGTTACATCCTGAAATACGATGGAGTAGAGTGAGAGTAGACTTTCTGGGTCTGTTTCCCCGATATCCATTCCTCCTACTGTAATGTTTCCCTTCTGAATATCCCAGAATCTTGCAGCTAGGCGAGAGACTGTTGTCTTTCCTCCTCCTGATGGACCGACAAGAGCAGTGACTTCCCCCTGCTTTGCTGAAAATGAAACGCCAGATAGTACTTCTTCGTTTCCTCCATAGCTGAAATGCACATCTTCAAAGCGGATATCATATCCATCATTCGTAAGTTTCTTTCTCCCTTCCTGAAGCGGATGGAACAGAATTCCGTTCATCCGTTCGACATTCGTTTTGAGAGAGATGACAGCGGCAAGGTTCTGCAGAGCACTCTGAAGCGGATCGTATATGCGAGAGGCTATCAGAAGATATAAGAATAGGGTAAGTACGTTTATCTTGCCTGACGCAAGAAGGATGGAACCTATGAGTGCAACTGTGCCAATTCCGATTTTCAGTACAAACGAAGCAGAGACGACGAATACAGCAGTTCCGGCTTCTGATATGATCGCTCTTTTCTCGACCTTATCAATTTTCCTGAAAAGACTGTCTAGATAAATTTGTTCCGCATTGCAGCTTTTCAAATCCCTGATTGTCTCAATGTATTCCTGTATGCCATCCACAGCATCCATCTTCGCGCTCATGGACTTCTTTGAAAGTTTTTGCTGGATACTTCTTGAGAAAATTACTATTGACAGTGCGATAGGAAGAGGCCATAGGACCGCCAGTCCCAACCTCCAGTCGAAGAAAAGGATTGAAATTGCCGCAATTGTTGTTGAAATCATAGATCCGATCAGTTCTGGCACCCAGTGAGAAAGTCCTGTCTCTAGAGTTGAGGCGTCTGTCATTATCGTACTCGTTATATCGGCAAGATCTTTTTTCCCGAAGTATGACAGAGGTATTTTTCTCAGTTTCTCGGCAATACTTATCCTTCTTATGCCACTCTCTTTGTATGTAGAGAAATATGTTGACCTATAAACCCACATATATGAGAGCATGATCAGCAGAATTGAAATGACGCAAGCTGAAGCATAAAGCATACCTCTGGCAGATAAGGTTCCGGCAAGCAGATCAGATATCAGGAGATAGAGGATGCTTACTGGTATAAATAATGTCAGATTGTGCATGGCACACGCAATAAAAGCTTTTACCGAATCCTTTGCTCCCTTTTCAGAGAGAGCGAATGCCCTTTCAAGTCTTTCAATCATTAACAGCCTCCTTGCTGACTTTCCAGTCAACAGATGATTTGTAATCGTTCCACATAGATCTGAATAAACCATCTTCTCTGACAAGTTCACTGAAAGAACCTTCTTGGATGATCTTACCCTCTGAAAGGACAAATATCCTGTCCGCATCTGTTATCGATGAGAGGCGATGGGCTATCATGATGACAGTACGTCCCGCCAGCATTGCAGAGAATGCTTTCTGCACTTTTACCTCATTGTCCGGATCCGCGAATGCAGTAGCCTCATCGAGGATTATCACAGGGGAGTTTTTTAGGATTGTCCGCGCAATGGCTATGCGCTGTGTCTCTCCTCCAGAGAGATAAATGCCACCTGTTCCGAGCAAAGTATCCAGACCTGAGGGAAGCTTTTCTATGATATCCATGCATTCTGCTTTCCTGAGGGCATCAAATATCTCCTCATCGCTTGCTTCCGGTCTGGCAAGTCTCACGTTCTCCCGTATTGTCCCTTTTATCAGATGGCTGTCCTGGAATACGAACGATATGTATTCCATCAACCTTTTCCTCGGAATGTCCCTGATATCGATATCTCCGATCCTTATGTTTCCGCCCTGAGGATCAAAAAATCGTGTAAGTAGCGATGCAAGGGTTGTCTTTCCTCCTCCTGAGGGGCCTACGAAAGCGACAAGAGAACCGCTTTCTATATCAATCGAGACATCATGGACGACATCTTTCTTGCCGTCATAGCTGAAAGTGACATGTTCAAATTTTATTGAACTTCCTGAAGGGAGCAGGGGATTGTGAGCTTCTGTCTGTGGCTTTTCATTCAGGATGCTGTCGATCCTTTCCAGCGCGTCATGGACTATCATTGCCTCTTCACTTTTGAACATGATCTTTGTCAGAGTTATTGAAATGACAGGAGTGATTATCACATAGAAAAGCACGTTTAGTATCACATCAGGAGTGATGCCTCCTGAAAGAAGGATGAATGCCCCGGCAGTCAGGAAAGCAAATGTGCTATTTATAGCTCCTGTATAGATGATCATTGGCTTCATAAGTTCTTCTGTATATGCACATACCCATTTCTCGTAACGGTCAATCGAATCTTTGAAGAGCTTGAACGAATAGATTGTCTGGCCGAAAGTCTTTACGACAGGAATGCCTCGCACGTATTCGACTGCCTGATTTGACATATCATCAAGTGCATTCTGGTATTCTTTCATCTTCTCCCGCATCTTTTGTCCTGTCATCCTCATCATGATAAGGAAACCAAGGGCGACTGGGAGAAGCGAAAGGAGGCCGAGTCTCCAGTCAAAATAAAGGAGCATGGCCAAGAGTGCCACAGGCGTTGCGATAGCACCTGCTTTGTCCGGGAGTTGGTGGGCAAGATATGTTTCGGTTGCAGCGCTTGAATCATTCACTATCTTCCTTAGTTTTCCACTCCCGAATTTCTCAATGACTCCCAATGGAAGTTCTCCAATGTGGGCGAGCATCTCTTTCCTTAGGTTTGCCGCTATCCTGAATGCTGCGATATGAGAGCACATCAGCGCGGCTATGTAGACAGCCATCGAGAGAAGAGACAAGGCAACTGCATAGATTCCATAGATTGTTATCCTTCCATACTCTTCATTCAGGACTGAACGGATTATCAGCCAGATACATATGAATGGTAAAAGCGCGAGCACAGCTGACAGTGCTGATAATATCCAAGATAGATATGTCAGTATCCTGTGCTTTTCTGCATATTGCAGCAAATGATTGAGATCTGAAGATTTGGTCATCATTATATCCTTTAGTTAGCTTAATCTAACTTAACTTACAAAAAAAGAGATCAGAGTCTCATTTCAAAAAGTTTCTCCCATCCGGCCTTGTAGAAAGCCTGAAGATTGTGTATGTAATTGAACGCTTCTTCTCTCGGAATCTGATGGCGCACAATCTCGAAGAAAGAAGTGAAATAGCCGGATGTGATCATATGTTCGAGTAGTGGATCCACGTCGGGAAAAGAGCGTCCATGTTCCTTCATGAGAGAGATGAACTGATCAGTCGATTCTTCTTCTATTTTCATCATCTCATCGATGATGCCACTGTACCTTGTTCCATCTGAACACATAAGGATCAATCTGAACTCATCAAAATGATCATAGATATAACCTATGCACCATTCAACGCAATTAGCTGTTATCGTGCCCATCCCGTTTACCTGTTCGTGATAGGGGAGTGAAGCAAATTCTTCATGTGCATTTCTGTATCTTGTCATCACTGCATCGTATGAGTCCTTTACAAGAGAATCGAAAATTTCTTCTTTTGAGGCAAAGTACCCATAGAGAGCACCTGTTGTCACACCAGAAAGCGCAGCTATTCTTCTCATGGATGTGCCTGAAAATCCTCTTTCCAGGAATTCTTTCTTTGCCGTTTTGAGAATTATATTTTCTGTCTCACTCATATAACAGCGTTATATAACAATGTTATAATGCTGTCAATGGATGCTGTTATGAGTATTCTTTCCGTTACATCAGTATTGGCATGATGGGTATATAGGAGACGTCAAAGCTGTATCCTTGATGAGGTGTGCACGTTCCTTGTCCTCTGAGTCCTTATAGTTTCCACTGCCACGTGATGAAAAGGGCAGTAGTTGCTATCCTAGGTTCTCATCCTATGTCTTTGTGCAGTGATAAGAATATTGTACTGCCATGGAAAGTCGATTGTTGACTTCATGTCGATTCGGTATATTGCATGCCTCCAAATCTGACAATACGAGGTGGCTGACATGAAAGATTCAGAGAGAAAGGCTTTGCTTCACCTTTTATGTGCAGATTGTGTTGTGCACTAATGCTAATTGAAAATGAATATAAGGTGAAATAAAGGTCTCTACGTTTATCTGGACAGCAGAATCATTCGTGGAGCTGAATCTGTTGTTCTTATTTAAAAGTTTATATGATCAGCTGGGACAATAAAGTATTTTGGTAATGAGAATGAACGGAAAACATCCGGCAAAGGAGAAAGGATTGTCTTCGGAACGGTCTATTGTAGGCAGAATCTGAAAACTAAAAAGCTTCTGGAGATTGTTCCTTCTGAGGTCAACTTCATAACTGATGGACTGAAATACAGAAACTATAAAGAGATGATTCTCCGAGTTGAGTTTGCTGCATGGAGCTTATGGGCGGAAACATATCTTCGGTGATGTGTGAAGGAAGAGGCGGGGTAGGTGGTTCCGCCTCACTCAAATTGAACCCTGAAACGAAAATACCCATAGGTGTGGCTAAAGAATCTGAAAGCACATAAGAGGACTGGTTTTCCTCATCGGCATCTTCTTGTTAATTGCCATAGTGGTGTTTATCTAAAGATGATATCTTGTTTATAATTACTTGTAATAAAAAGAATAATCTTGATGGTAATTGTGTCTTTGAGATATGTCTCAGAATCCTGATTGTATCAAAAGTGTAAACATCACATGATCAATAGCTTTGATTCCAAGGCTTATAATTGTCCCCAGCCGATAGTCGGATTCCAGCAAATCATGTCACAATTCTTTTTATGTAAAGAAATAAGGAGCGGCTTCTATTATTGCTACTCCTTGTTTGATTAGAAAAGGTTTTGTATCACATTTTATGTTATAAGATGTGTTTGAACGTACTTGATGATACAATCGGTCGAAACTTCTGAAGGAGTGGCTAAAATCAGCAAAAGCGGCTAGCATTCAGGCCACTTTGTATTCAGCTACGAAGAACTCGCTATTCAGCTCCTTTGCCTTCGTTACAATTCTCTCGATATTCTGCATAACCTCGTCTGTATAATACTTTTCTCCACACTGAGTGCATTCCAGACAAGGGACATTCTTGATGATGATTGTATAATCACCGAGCACTGCTACATATGTTGTTGTAGATTCTTGAAGTTCTTTTCCACGGCAATATGAACACATATTATTTCCTCCTTGTCCTGAAATCTGGCTCAAACTTATCCAAATCGGGCCGATACACTGATATTATAACAATTTCTTCTTTATCTTGTGCAACCACAACATGTATGGGGTTTTCATTGACTATCCCTAATATGAGACAACTTGGGAGAGGAAAATCCTCTGGATAGTCTTCTATAATCTCTCCCGTATGTATTGCACTTATCACATCAGATCTCGAGATGGATCTTTCCATCATCCGTTGAGCAACATGGGCTGACCACCTTATCTGACTAGCAGTTGATAGCTCTTTGATTCTTTCTATATCCATCAATTCCTTCATTGGAGTTTTGCTTACTCAAGTTAATAATATCACATCAGCCCTGCGAAAGCTGTTTTTGTCGAGTTCGGAATGGACATGGGTGGAGATTCATTTTCGTTCTCACAATCTCAAACAGATTTTGCACTATTGGGCGAAACTCAATGTGATTGGGCGAAATTCAGGGTGGAGTGGCTAAAGTTTTCAGGGAAATACAGAGGAATCCGGGATTTGTCTTAAAATAAGCGATTCTGAGTATTTTTTCAAAGTGATACAGCCTATGTTTCGAGCGATCTTATACCTTAACCCTTTGTGGGCTATAAAATAAGGAGCGACTTCTTAGTATACCGCTCCTTGCTTTAAAGAAAAAGGCTTTGTATCACCTTTTGTGTATTTAGATGACCCTGAGCAGATTCGAACTGCTGACCTTCCGCTTAGGAGGCGGACGCTCTATCCAGCTGAGCTACAGGATCAACGTAATAGAGAAAATATCACGTTTTCATCTGTTATGGCAAGGTGTGGAAAATTCTGTTTGTTGTTGCATCGTACATACTCTGTCCTTACACTTAAGCCATGACTTTTATCGGATACTATGATTCTCCGTTAGGCAGGATCCTTCTTTCTTCGAATGAGAATGGGCTCTCTGGGCTCTGGTTCGAAGGCTGCAAGTACTATAAGGAAGGATTGGGCTCTGACTTGGCAGAGGAGGATACTCCTTTCATTCAGGGTGCGAGGAGATGGCTTGACGATTATTTTTCAGGAAAGAGGCCTGCGCTTTCTTTTCCGCTGAGCCTTTCTGGTTCGGAATTCAGAGTAAAAATCTGCAGGCAAATGCTGAGTATACCGTACGGAGAGACCGTGACATACAAAGAGCTGGCTAGACGTGAAGGCACGGCAGCACGTGCTGTCGGCACGGCAGTGGGGCATAATCCGATTTCAATTATCATTCCATGCCATAGAGTCATAGGAAGCGATGGAAGCCTTACCGGATATTCTTCAGGCATAGACAGGAAGATATGGCTTCTTAGGCATGAAGGGCATGATCTCTGAGAATATCTTCTGAAAATTGTTCAAACTTCCATTTGTTTTCCTTATTATGAACGTATTAAATTTTATAGTTAAGGACGGAGATTTCACGTCCTTGATGTTTTGTGTGTCACTTTCAGAAGGAGTGAGGAAATGACAATAGAGAGGAAGATAAGCAAGAATCCGGTAGTTGCATACAATGACATGACTGCAGTCGATGCCCTTCGCCTTATGAGAAGAGAGAACATCGCGAAAGTTCCTGTTTTGGACAGGAAAGGAAATCTTGTTGGGGTGATTACCGAAAAGGATATTCTCAAAGCCTCTCTTACCGACGAGAAGAACATGTCACTTCTTGAGATGGCATACGAAGTTAGCAATCTTACGATAGACAAGCTGATGACAAAGGAAGTCATCACTATAGGGCCAAACACATCGGTGGAGAAGGCTGCAAGACTTATGATCACAGAGGATCTTTCGTTCCTTCCTGTGCTGGAGGACCAGAAGCTGATAGGTGTGCTTTCTAGAAGCGACATGTTCAGTATCCTGATGGATCTATTTGGAGCAAGGAATTATGGTACCCGGATTACCTTCGAAGTCGATGACAAGATCGGAACGCTGGCCAAGATCTCTAAAGTACTGGCTGAGAACAATATCTCAATAATCAGTCTCTGCACTCTGGAAGAGGAAAAGGGTGTCTATACTCTTACTCTCAAAGTCCAGGGCGCGGACAGTGACCTTCTGGAGAGCCTGATCTCACCGTTTGCCCGGTCTATCATTACTCCGGGAGAGTAACTATGGGAAGAAGAGGAAGGAAAGTACAGAAGAATAACAATTTCAAGAAGAGGGAAGTGAAAGAAGAGGAGATCTCTCCGTTCTCATCAATAGTCCTCAAGGAGAAAGCGGAAGCCAGAAAAGAGGAGAGAAGGGAGAAGACAGGTTCCGAAATCGTCGGCGGGTATGACCCTGATGCATCTTTTGCGGATATCCTCAATGCATACGAGAAGACGGGAAATCCTTATGCATTGAAGAAAGCTAAGGCTGTTGAAGAATCAACAGACTTTGCCTCCATATTCGAGAAATGGGAGAACAGAGGAAAGAAGAAGGAAGTGAAGGATGCGCCTAAAAGCACTTACAAGGCGACCAAGTCATTTGCTACTATTCTAGCTCAATTTGAAGGCGAGGAACTTCCTGAAAGAGAAGAGAAAAAAGAGGAAGAAACGCCTCAGAAGACGGAAAAAACGGCAATCACTGAGGATAAGCTGAAGGAAGAAGTCAAGATAGAGAGCGAACATCTTTTCAAGACCCCAGAGGATGATGAGGTGAGGAATCCCAATGCTTCCTGGTCTATTTACGGAAATAATGAATCGTTTGTAAGGACAGAAAAGAAAGAGGAAGAGAAGGAAGTGGATGTAAGAGAGGATAACACAGAGAAGAGTACTTACACTCCTGAGAAAGACTTCTCTGAAATCCTTGATTCTTTCTATTCCCCGAAGAAAAGTGATGAAGGAAAGAGGGGAGGAAAGAAGGTTAAGAGTGAACGTCCTCCTCAGAAGACATTCGAGGAGATGCTCAAGGAAAAAGGGGACGATGGAGAGAAGAAAGTCGAATATACGATCAGCAAACTCCGTACTATGCTCCCTCAGTCGACTCTGGATCTGCATGGCATGACACGGGAAGAAGGCCGTAAGGCGGTTGATGATTTCTTTTCAGAATGCATGTCCAATGGGATACGTAAAGTCTCTATAATCACAGGCAAGGGACTTCATTCAGAAGAAGGTGTTTCTGTGATAAGGGAGATGGTTGATGAGTATCTTTCTTCATCACCTCTGGTGAGTGAAAAAAGCAAGGCTCCCATCAATTACGGGGGCTCTGGCGCTTACTGGGTAATACTCAAGAAAAAGAATGATTGAGGGAAACGGGGGAAGGCAGAGACTACCTTTCCCTGTAGACGATCCTGCCTTTTGTGAGATCATATGGGGAAAGTTCAACCCTTACTGTATCTCCGGGAACAATTCTGATGTAATGTTTCCTCATCTTGCCGCTAAGGTGGGCAAGGATCACGAGCTTGTTCTGAAGCTCTACGCGGAACATAGTGTTTGGAAGTGCTTCCTTTACTACTCCTTCAACTTCAATCGCTTCTTCTTTTGCCATTGTAACTCCTTGGTCTCAGACCACAAATAGTTTAGGCATAGCCCTTTCTCCTGTCAACGCGACTCGCTTGTTTCGTCTTGTTCCTAGTTCATCAGATAATGCTAAAATGCTAAAATCCGATAAAACCGAGTGAGGATGAACTATGGATGCTCTAGGAAAATGGATTGAAAAGAACGGAACAGAAAATACAGAGATGATCAACTACGTCTCGTCACTGACTCTGATCAGGAGGGAGTCTCCCCTTGTCGCAGATAGGATCGTGCGTGAACTCAGGGACCAGAGAAACTATCTTAAGCTGATAGCAAGCGAGAATTACTCATCCCTTTCCCTGCAGCCTGCAATGGGCAATCTGCTGACAGATAAGTATGCGGAAGGATTTCCTTATCATCGTTTCTATGCAGGATGTGACAATGTCGATGATATCGAGTCATATGCAGTGGAGAAGGCAAAGGAACTTTTCCATGCAGAGCATGCCTATGTACAGCCACACTCCGGCGCAGATGCAAATCTCTGCGCGTTCTGGGCTATCCTCAATCAGAGGGTGATAGTTCCTTCTCTGGATGAGATGGGTGTGAAGAACACTTCACATATGTCCCGTGAGGATTGGGACAAAATCAGAGCAGCTTGTCATAACCAGCGCCTTCTCGGATTGGATTACTATTCAGGGGGACATCTCACGCACGGTTACAGACAGAACGTCTCCGCGCAGATGTTTGACGCATACTCCTATCAGGTGAATGAAGAGACAGATCTCTTGGACTATGATGAGATCGAGAGGATGGCAGAAGAGATCAGGCCTTTGATCCTCCTAGCTGGATACTCTGCCTATCCGAGGAAGATAGATTTCAGGAGAATGAGTGAAATTGCCCACAAAGTTGGCGCTGTCCTGATGGTTGATATGGCACACTTTGCAGGCCTTGTTGCCGGTGGTGTGTTTGAGGGCGAATATAATCCTGTTCCTTGGGCTGATGTTGTCACAAGCACGACACATAAGACATTGAGAGGTCCAAGAGGAGGGCTTGTTCTTACAACAAACGAATTCAAGGACTCTATCGACAAAGGCTGTCCGATGGTCATTGGCGGACCGCTTCCGCATGTAATGGCAGCTAAGGCTATCTGCTTCGAGGAGGCTTTGAAGCCTTCGTTTAGGGAATATGCGAAGAATATAGTGGAGAATGCCAGGGCCCTTTCTTCTTACCTGATTGAAGATGGCGTTACCGTCCTGACAGGTGGTACGGATAATCACCTTATGTTACTGGATGTACGACCGTTCGGCCTCAATGGGCGACAGGCAGAGTACATTCTCAGACGTTGCGGGGTAACTCTGAACAGGAATGCCCTTCCATATGATACCAACGGTCCTTGGTACACATCCGGGCTCAGGATCGGAACGCCGGCAGTCACTACGCTTGGCATGAAGAAGGAGGACATGAAAGAAATAAGCTCCATCATTTCATTCGTCCTCAAGCATGCAAAGCCTCAGCTGATTGAAAAAGGCGAACAGAAGGGGACACTTTCCAAAAACAGGGCTACAATGGATAAAAAGGACATAGAGACTGTTGTCTCGGCTGTCCATAACCTTTTGAAGAAACACTTGCTTTATCCTTGTCTTGATCTGGAATTCCTGGAGAACGAGTTCCTCGTAGAGGATAAGGAGTGATTAGGAGATTTTATGGCCGATTGCATACTTATCAAGGACGGACTTCTAGTTGATACGGAGTGGGTGCGCCACGAAGACATCCTGATTGAAGGCAACAAGATCAAGAGGATCGCGCCCTCAATTGATCCTGAGAGTGTTCCTTATGACACGACGATAATAAGCGCAGAAGGCAAATGCGTGCTTCCTGGCCTCATCGATGCCCACACGCACTATCATTTGGTCTCCAGAGGGACTGTCACCGCAGATTCTTTCAAGGAGGGCTCACGCCTTGCGTCATTTGGTGGTGTCACCACAGTAATTGACTTTGCCGATGATGATAAGAAAAGTCTCTCATCCTCTCTCTCCCGCCGTCTTGGTGAGATGAAGGAGATGGAGATCGACTACGCACTTCATCAGGGTGTTTACAAATATAGGGACACACTCAGGGAAGAGCTTCAGGAGATGAAGAACAGGGGAGTCGGTACAATCAAGATCTTCACGACATATAAAGATGTAGGCTACCTCGTCGAGAAGAAGGAAGAGCTTGAGAAGATATTCTCCATCTGTAAGGATCTTGGCCTGATGGTCGCCGTTCACGCGGAGGATGATGAGACTATCAGGAAAGCAGGTGAAGAGTACAGAGGGGACTATAAGAGCTCAAGTCACCCTGTACTGCGTCCGAGTGAGGCCGAAGCAAAGGCCATCAGATATGTCGGGGAGATTGCAAAGAAGCTTTCTATGCCTGTCTATATCGTGCATCTTTCTTCCAAAAAGGGACTTGAGGAAGTACGACATCTCCGTGCGGAGGGTGTCAAGGTCACAGTAGAGACTACTCCGCACTACCTTTTCCTCAACGACAGCCTGCTTGAAAGAGAGGATGCGCCTCTTTACATCATGACTCCGCCTTTGAGGAAGGAAGAAGACAATATCGCGCTGCAGGAGGCGCTGGTAAACGGCGAAATTGAAATCGTCGCCACCGATCACTGTTCGTTCACAAAAGAGCAGAAGCTTTCTGAGAGCGATGTGAGGAAGATATATCCAGGTATTCCTGGAACTGAGGAGATGCTTCCTCTCCTCCATACATTCGCGATATCAAATGGTCATCTCTCTCTTTCCCAGATCGTTAATCTTTTGTCGACAAAGCCGGCAAAAGCTTTCGGCCTTTATCCGAAGAAGGGAGTTCTGAAAGAAGGTTCGGATGCAGATGTTGTGATCTTTGATCCTGATGAGAGCTGGGTACTGTCTCCGGAAAGCATTCACTCGGCAGCTGGCTATACATGCTATGACGGATGGACAGTGACAGGGAAAGTCCATATGACGATTCTCAGGGGAAGGATCATCATGGGAGACGGAATATATCTCGGCATTCCACGAGAAGGCATGTTCATCGGTGCCAAGAGATGATCAGTGCACTTCTTTTTGATGTAGATGGTGTCCTCGTTGATAGCGAGGACATCTCAATAGAGATAGGTATAGAGTTCTTCAGGACTTTGGGTTACTCACTTGAGAAGAAGGATTTCTTTCCTCATCTCGGAATCGGGGAGGCTACTTTCTTTTCAGGGCCGGCAAGAGACAATGGAATATCATTCTCACTTGCAGATGCTTCCGCATTCTTCAAAGAGCGATATCCTCAAATCATAGAGAAAAAAGATATCGCACTTCCAGGTGCAAGGGATTTGCTTGAAAAAGCGAAGAAAGCAGGATTCAAGATAGCAGTTGCTTCATCCGCTCCAAGATGGAAGGTGATTGCGAATGTGAATGCAATCGGGTTTCCTGTCTCTTTTTTCGATGCCTTCATATCAGGAGAGGATATTCTCCGGAACAAGCCTTTCCCAGATATTTATGCCCTTTCAATGATCAGGCTTGGCGTCGGTGGCGAAGATGCTGTCGTCTTTGAGGACAGCAGGGGAGGAATCAGAGCTGGCAAAAGTGCAGATGCTTTCACAGTCGGCCTGAAAACTACAATAAGCGAAGAAGACGCGTACTCATCGGGTGCAGATGTTGTGATAGATGATCTGTCCGCTATTCCGTCTTTTTCATCTCGAGAGGAACTCTCTGCTTTCTTCACATCTGCTGACAAAGAGAAGGCTCTTCTTTTCAGGGCAAAGAGTGCAATAGGGAATGCTTATTGCGAGTATTCATCATTTCCAGTTGCTGCCGCGGTGCTCTCTGAGAGCGGCAAGATATATGCTGGGGTGAACGTTGAGAACTCTTCGTACGGGGCGACTATCTGCGCAGAACGTTCAGCGACACTTTCCATGATTGCAAGGGAGGGAAAGAAAAAGATAGAAAAGGTCCTTGTCTACACAAAAGATAAAAGGCCCACACCCCCATGTGGGATGTGCCTGCAGTTCTTATCTGAGTTTTCTTCCGAAGGTACAGAATTTATTCTGTGTACAGAAAGCGGCTTGTCTGAGAGACATAAGTTCTCTGAACTTTATCCAAATGCATTCAGGTTAGAAAAGTGAAGAAAAAATCTATTGTAATATTGATTGCTGTAATCCTTTTGTTCTCTTCCTGTGCCTCTCTGGATATCTTCCAGAGTGGTTATGCAACTTCGCCTGACCTGACAGTGGAGGAAAAGTTCTCAATTGCCGGAGCCAGGCACGTGAAGGTCAGTTACCCAGAGTGCTATTACAAGGGCGATGAATTTCTCTCCCGCCTTGAGGAACTGGTGGAAGGGGCTGATGACTATATCCTCATCTCTACATTCCTCGGATCATCATCTCCTCGTCTGGAACGCTTTTACTCTCTTCTGGAGGAGAAGGCAAAAAGCGGGGTAAGGGTTTACTTCATGATGGATGCTGTCTCTTCTTACGATATGACGGAGTCCAGGTTCCATATGACGCCAATTTATTTCCTTCGCGAAAGTGGCGTGCATCTCCATGAGTTCTCTCCTCTTACTTCGATGCATTTTGTAGCTCTCTGGACACTTATGCTCCGCGATCATAGGAAACTGATGGTTTTTGACGGAGAGTATGCGGTCCTTGGAGGAATGAATCTGAATTACATCAGCCTTGGCGCGGAGAAAGAAGATATTCAGCGTGACAGCATGTATGTATTCTCATCCAGGGCCCTCTCTTCTCTTCTCACAGATGCCTTCTTCGAGATCTGGAATGATTCTTCTGTCGATTATGCCGACCGTTCTCTTTTCCCGAGCTATCCATCTGATGCAGATGGGCTTTACGATGCCTATCTTTTCAATCAGGGTGGAGATGAGAAGGAGATGATCGCATCGCTCTATGCCTCTCTGATCAACAGTGCAGAGAAGGAGATACTGATGCTCCCGTATCTTCCCGTGATGAACAAAACCATGGAAGGGGCAATCAAGAGGGCGATAGATCGTGGAGTGAGCGTGAAGATGCTTATCCCTCTGGACAGCAGAGGGTACGCTAAAAGCGGAGTGAGTTACCTTCTTCCAAAGCTGGTCGATCTTGGAATAGAACTGTATGTGAGTGAGATAGGGGATCTCCCGATGCTTCATGAGAAACTTGCGGTAGTCGATGGACGCTATACAGTCATAGGAAGTTCCAACTTCAACTACAGGACGATGAGCCTTGCATATGAGATCTCTCTGGTAATAGATTCTGAGGAGTTCGCCGCTGCATCGGCAAGTCATTTCTATGACAGGATTGAAGAGGGATCATTCTATACAGATAAAGAAAGGGCAGAAGCAATAAAGAAAGAAGATGGCTCTTTCCTCAGTTACATGATGATCTATTACGGAGGCTGACATGAGAAAGAGAATGCTTTCATTTCTGGTCGTGATCCTGATTTCAATATCATCCATATATGCTTCCGTGCACTTCTCGCTTTTCCTTTCAGCGATGGGGGAGAAAAGCCAGGATGTTTTTTATGGCGGGGGAGAAGCCGGACTAGCGCTTCAGTTCTTTGACGAACCGTATTTGCGTCTTGAGGCGTCTGTGGTCCTTTCCCCGATGTTTGAGAGCGTTACCATGGCAGTTTCCACAGAACCGTTTGCAATTTATGCGCCTCCGTTTGATTTCTTCTTCCAGAATCCAGCGCTGTGGTCTCCTCGCCTTACATTAGGTGGTGAATATATATATCGTGCCGGATGGGGACTCAAGGCGATATTCGGAATATTGAATTTCAGGGACAAGGATTTTGAGTATACGTTCTTCTCTCCGATACTGACTTTTTCACTGGAAGATTATTCGTTCTCATATGGCTTTGAAGTAGTGAGGTTCTCCTATGTGTTCTAGAATCAGAAAAGCTCTCCTGATCTTCTTGATCCTGCTAACTTGCTCCTCCCTCTCTGCAAAGGACAATTACGATATTTCCTTCTTCTTCGGGACAGGAACCAAGGAATGGATGGAAAATGGTGTGAGTTTCATGTATGGAATGAACTTCGGTCTTTCAGAGCATATCGAGTTCTCTCTTGGCGGGCACAGTTCACTAGTCCCATTCTTTACAAAAAATATGATATACGGAGAGTTCTCGTACGCTCTCCTAGGCCCGAGGAGTACAGGAAGCAAGGTTGCAGGAAATGGGATAAATATGCTTCTTTCTCTTGGGGGATACTACGATTTTTATGACTCGGGAGCAGGTGTGTACCTTTCTTGGACTCCCCTTACTGTCGGTAATCCGATGACAGGAAAAAGAGACAGGATCTTCAAGATAAATGCAGGTTATGACATTGTGCACAACAGGGCTTTCGTCTTCTTCTCATTCTTCCTATATGATGTCTATGTCAGGGGGACTTGGCGGGATTACTATTGAGTGTTGCACTTTTAGAGTTATCATGATAACTTTTCAACTCCAGGCCTGATTATGAGGAACGAATTACAATACAACCTTTTTGTCAAGACAACACCAAGAAGGCTATTCTTCCGCGCATCTATTCCAGGGGCTATCGGAATGCTTGCATCCGCGCTCTATCAGATTTTCGACGGTATTTTCGTCGGCAATATACTTGGAAGCACATCATTTGCAGCGGTGAATCTCGCAATGCCTTTCGTGATTATTAATTTTGCCCTCTCTGATCTTATCGGAGTAGGCTCTTCTGTTCCTATCTCTATCGCACTCGGGGAAGGAAAAAAAGAGTTTGCAGACAAGATCTTCACGCTTTCATGTCTTCTTATAGTCACTCTCGGAGTACTTACAGGTGCCCTCTTGTACTTATTGGCTCCAGTATTCATCTCCCTGATGGGGGCCAGTGGCACTTTTGCGGAAGAGGCGATCACATACTTGCGTACCTATGCTCTCTTTTCTCCTATCACTACTATGGTTTTTGCAACTGACAATTACCTCAGGATTTCTGGGAAGATAAGGAGAAGCATGTTCCTCAATATCTTCATGTCCCTTTTCTGCGGCCTTGCCGAGTTTGTTTTCCTCTTCTTCTTTGGCTTCGGAGTAGAAGGAGCTGCTATCGGATCCTGTCTCGGCATGTCGCTTGCTGTCCTCTTTTCCATTATTCCTTTCTTCAGGGGAAAACTGGCGCTTACGTTTGTGCGTCCGACATTCTCGCTTCAGATAATCAGGAAGATAATCTCCTGCGGACTTCCGAGTTTTCTGAACAATATTGCAGGACGCCTTACTTCAATAATCATAAATCTTATGCTCGTCCGTTTTGGTGGAGAAGCAGCAGTGTCGATTTACGGGGTACTGATGTATACAGATGGCATGGTTCTCCCGATCATGTATGGTTCCTGTGATTCTCTGCAGCCTGCAATAGGGTATAACTGGGGTGCCGGACTTTATTCCCGGGTCAGGAAGATCGAGAAATATTGCTTCATGACTGCATTCGTCCTTTGCATGATTGCTTTCTTCTGCTGTTTCTTCTTCCCTTCCATGATACTCTCTCTTTTCGTGGCAGAAGCTCCTCCCTACGGTGAACTGGCAATAGTGATATTCAGTTTCACATATATCACCAGATGGCTTTCGTTCGCGACCCAGAGTTTCATGCTTGCGATCGAGAAAGCAGTCCTCGCTTCTGTCATTTCCATCTCGATGGCTTTCATATTCCCAGTTTCTCTTTTGTTCTTGCTGAATGGGCTCGGCCTTTTCGGAGTCTGGATGAATATGCCGCTTACCGCACTCCTTGGCGCCCTGCTGTCAATCACGATCCTTCTTAAGGAGAAGAAGAACCTGATTAAGAAGGATAACCCTGTCGATGTATCTGTCGAGTATTGATTTCCCGTATTTTCTGTTGTAAGGTCCCCTCATGAAAAACAAGGATGTCCTCTCCCGCCTGCACATCGTGTTCCTTCTTGCCCTGATAAGCTGTTTCCTATGGGGCAGTGCAGTTCCTTCTATAAAGAAGGGGTATGAGTTTTTCTCCATTTCGGAAAGCGATGTCAGGACAATCATCCTTTTTGCGGGATTGCGCTTTTTTCTTGCTGGTGTGTTGGTGATTCTCTTTCAGACCATAGCAGAAAGGAAGTTCACAGCACCTCCAAAGAAGGCTTTCCCCGCAATCTTCAAGCTTTCTCTGGCCCAAACCATAGTCCAGTATGTCTTTTATTATGTTGGGCTAATGCACACTAGCGGAGTGGCGTGTACTATCCTCTCTGGATCAGGTGGTTTCATTTCAATAGTACTTGTTTCTCTTGTATTCCATCTGGAGAAGCTGACAAAGAGAAAGATAACAGGGTGCATCCTCGGACTTTCCGGTATTCTGGTTATGAATATCTCTTTTTCAGGAGGAAACGTATTTCATTTCTCGCTCAATGGCGAGGCCTTCATACTTATTGCCCAGATAAGCTATGCAGTTTCTGGAATATTGATGAAGAAATATTCCCAATCTTTCAGTACTACGATGCTAAGCGGCTATCAATTCATGTTCGGTGGTGCTTTGATGACCGTCTTTGCCTATCTCTCTGGAGGAAGGCTTGTCCTGCCTAGTCACTTCATGCCATATTTCCTTCTTCTTTATCTTGCCTTGATCTCTGCAGTTGCCTATACGATATGGGGACTGCTTCTGAAATACAATCCTGTAAGCAGGGTGGTTATTTTCACTTTCCTCGTTCCCATATTCGGTGTCTTCTTGTCCGCTCTGTTTCTTTCAGAGTGGGATGAAGCGCTGAGGGTCAATAACCTCATTGCACTCTTTCTTGTCTCTTTCGGAATATTCATCGTGAACAAGAGTGGACGTGAAAAAGATGTTCAGAGAATGTAATATCTTCTTTCAAGGGGTGTTTTCTTCTTTTTTTGTGTGCTAACATCATTAAGGCTTTGATTGAGCTTGAAAATTAAGAAACAGGAGCAGTCTATGGACGACGGCAGTAAACCTTTACCTCATGCCGAAACAAAACTATCAAAATCGTCCGAATGGCGCTTCTGACAATTCCCGCCTTCGGACAATGAAGGACGTGGAGAATGATTGTAAAAAGAACCGGTTTGAGCAAGAACCAGAATTATACTTGGGTTGATGCACGGGACATTGATCGTGATGATATTGCAATATTGACAGATGAATACATGATCGAGTCCGAGATCATTGCGGATATCATGGACGCCGATGAGCAGGCGAGAATAGAAAGGGAAGATGCATATACTGTTATCATATGCCGTCTTCCTTCTGATGATGAGGATTCTGATGATCCTCTGGTACGTACATGCATACCTCTTGGCATCATACTTTTCCCGGATAAGATCATAACGATCTGCAGGGAAGACAATCTTGTCATCGATGATCTTGCAAAGAGGAGGGTGCGCAGCTGTCCTGTTGATACGAAGGAAGGACTTGTGATTTCCATTCTCGGACGTGCCGCTCTTGTCTACATCAGGATGCTCAAGTACATGAACAGACAGAAGGATCTCGTGGAAGAGCAGCTTCATAAATCGATCATGAACTATGAGCTGATACAGTTGCTGCAGATCCAGAAGACTCTGGTTTTCTATACGACAAGCCTCAATGACAATGAGATTCTGCTCGAGAAGCTGCAGAGGACACCTTACTTTCTGATCAACAGCGAGGAAGAGACAGAATTTCTTGAGGACGCGATAACAGATAACAGGCAGGCAATACAGATGGCGAAGACTTATTCGGATATCCTCACTGGAACAATGGATGCGTTTGCCTCTGTAATCGGAAATAACATGAACGTGATAATGAAACGACTTACTGTCATTTCCCTTTCCCTTATGTTCCCGACATTCATTACAGGTTTTTTCGGCATGAATGTAACCCTTCCATTCTCTTCCAATCCATATGCCTGGATATTCCTTGCGCTTGCATGCGTATTGATTGCCCTTACAGGCTCGTTCATCCTCTCAGACAGGAGAAACAAATTCCTTCTCTCTGATGGAGACAAGAAGAAGATCAAGAGAACCCCGGATGAGAGGAAATACCTCGAGAGGAAGAAAGAGAAACTCAGATCAAATGATGATTGATGCAACCTTGTGCTTGATCAGTCTTGATGTGATCTCTCCGATCTTGTCATCCCTGTCATATGGAGCATAAGAGTATATCACTGTTGCGGCCATGAGCGCCTCTTTCTCCCTGAGTGGCTTGTCCAGTGTCAGGATTATCCTGTCCGTGAGGGCAATCTGCCCCCTCAGCCCGAACTTCTTCTCAAGGAACATGAGTGTGTTCTTCAGTCTTGCATAGTCCTTGAAGTCTTCTACCGGAGATATGTAATCGAGTATGTTCTTCCCTTTCTCAAGCGTTCCCTCTGCAAGCGGACCAAATAATTCTGAAAGGAGTGTGTGATCATCCTCTCCCTCTATGTTCCCCACGATATCCTCATTCCAGTCAAAGCCATCGAGCATGGCATTCTCCTTTGCCATCTCGATACTTTCGCATACTGTGCTTTCCGGGTTTGGACTGAATCGCTTTATGAATTTCGGATCGAGTATCAGGTTCGCTTTCTTCTGGAAGAAGAACGCGTCGCTCTTTTCCATCATCCTGATGTGTACATCCTGTACGTCGATCGAATATGAGGTGAATCCGAAATCCGGCTCCTTCCTTTCCCTTGGCTTGCTGATGTTGATGAATTTCCCTTCAGGCGCGACAAAGAAGAAATGAGATCCGACGCTCGCGTCGAGTATCCTGTCCAGTCTGGGTTCTATGTAACTGAGTTCTGAAATCGGCATTGCAGTCGAGCCTGCATCGTCAATTTGTTCCATGATGTTGTTCAATCTCCAGCCTGAATCACTCCTGTCGACAGGCTTTTCCCTGTATGCATACATTATCCTGCTGCCATTCAGAAGTATTTCCTCATTTAGGAATACAAGCTTCTTTCGCTCCGGGATATTGATCGGTTTCATCATATCCCTTCTTTTCTCTGTCTTCTTGAAGCTTTTCCAGAACAACGATGTCACATGCCTTGCAACAGCATAGAAGATGTCAGAATAGGGGAGTATGAGATATAGTTCCGGATCATCCTTTGCGTTTGGATTGAATCCTCTAGCCATCTCCAGCATGTCAGAAAAGAAAGACTTGCCGGGTTTGTAGAAGCTGTAATAGCACCTTGTGAACGCCTCTCCTCTCTGGGACAGAAGATCATAGGTGAGAATGCCGGAAAGAGATTCGACAAGATAGAAATAGTCTCCTCCTGCATTCTTCAGAAGGTTCTTGAGCAGATCGGAAGCCAGGCCGTTCTCGACTATCCATCTGAGGTAGTAGGCCATGTGCTTGTAGCTGTCTTCCTTTTTCAGGCCCTGTTTCTTTATGCTCTCCATGTGTATTTCTGCAGAATCAAAGGCGTTCCAGGGAAGATTATGGGGTCTGTCATGTTCGACTACATAGTTCTCATATACATCGAAGTACTTATCATTCAGATCAATCACGAAATCTTCCTCCTGATTGAGCAAGGCCATGAAACTCTGAATCGCGTTATTGCTTATGAATTCGACATCTTCATCTTTCAACAGGTATATCTGATGGAGATTGATATCATCACCTTCTATAGTCTCGAGTTCAATCAGATTGTTCGGGTATATGATTGCTCCGCCCTTGAAAGGGCTTTCCGGAGAGAATATCGGTTCTGTTGAGAAAGTGGATGACCAGAAGACAGGCTGCCCGCTTGCAATCAGGGCTACGATGACCTCAACGATGTGAATCATGTCTCGATACAGCATTCTTTCCTTCTCATTTGAGGAGAACTCATTCCATGAGGAAGGAAATTCGATCATCACTTCCTGGCGTTCAAACCCTGCTTTCTTGATGAATCGCGATGTGTTGCTCGAGTATTTCGACAGTCCGCATGTATATATTGTCGTCACCCCGTATCTGTTCATCTGGCTGCGTGTGATTATCTTCACATCGCTATCTGCGTCTGCTTGCTTCGAGCTGTATGTGACAGAAGGAGGAAATGCAAAGTATTCTTCAAGTCTTTCTTCTATGTGCCTGTAATTGGCTTCACTATATTTCCTGTGTTTAGGGAATCCACGTTTCTTTTTCTTGCAAAGCGATTCTGATGCGCTGTGGAGCAGATTGAACATATGCTCGATCATCCCAGCCTTTGATGGAAGGAGCTTCAGTGTGCGTTTGGCCTCCAGCATCGCAAGCACTTCGTCTCCCTCGAGCATTTTGAGAGATGCCAGAGTATAGTGATAGAGCTCTATGTTTTCTGTGCTTTCTGAAAAATCCACGTCCTTGAGCGCTTCTTCCGCTTTCTTGTACTCCCCGAGTGCCATATAGGCGGATGCAAGACACCCGATTATGGCATTGTCCTTCCTGTACTCATCGGATAACTCTTCGATGAAGGCTATCGCGCCCTTGTAATCCCTTTTGTTGTTCAGATCCTGTAATTTTGAAATGATATCTGCATATGGATCATCGCCATAAGAGGAATCATCTAAATCGAATGTCATGTTACTCCCTGAAGCTTTAGCGGCAAAGCATCAAACCTGTAATTAGCGAAGAACAATTCAAGACTGGCAGAGAATGCCCTATAATTCAACTTTACTATTATATCGCATGAAATAGGGGAGAGACCACAGTAAAGTGAACTAATTCCCCTAATCCGACTTTGATGCTACTCTTCAGTAATGGAAATACTGCACATCAGCATAATTGCAACCCAAAGCAATCTTTATCTCAGGAAGACCATAATGGCTTTGGCAAAAGAATTGGACTTATTAGCTCTTCCCTCACAGGGAAAGGAGAATCGATGAAAATAGAAAAAAATGCGGCAACGATAATACTGGATGGGGGAAAGGAATTCCATGTAAATGTGATCACGGACAGCATGGGAGAGAAGTCTATAGACATAACCAGGCTGAGAAAGGAGACAGGGTACATCACATATGACCCTGGCTTTGTAAATACTGGTTCTTGCACATCCTCCATCTGTTACATCAACGGGGAGAAGGGAATACTCCGCTACAGAGGATATGATATTGCGGAACTGGCAGAGAAGTGTGATTTTATCGAAGTGGCCTACCTTCTTATCAAGGGAAGACTGCCGAACACTGAAGAGCGAATAGGGTATCAGAAGATGCTCAATGAGAATTCCCTCCTGCACGTCAATATGCGGAATTTCTTCCGTGAATATCCTCATGACGGGCATCCTATGGGTATTCTTGCTGCAATGGTCGCATCTCTTTCTGCCTTCTATCCTGAACTGGAGGACAAGGATCCGGAAGAGAATCTGGACCTCACTGTCACAAGGCTGCTTTCGAAGATGAGGACTATAGCAGCTTTCACGTATAGGCAGATGTGTGGCCTTGATTTCGTCGAGCCTCTTTACAACTACTCGTACTGCGCGAACTTCCTCAACATGATGTTCCATACGAGCGTTAATAACTATATGCCGTCTCCTGTCCATGTTAATGCACTCAACAAGCTCTTGATACTGCACGCTGACCATGAGCAGAACTGTTCGACAAGCGCAGTCAGGCTCGTAGGATCGTCAGATGCCAATCTATATGCGTCTGTCACAGCCGGAGTATGCGCTCTCTGGGGTTCGAAGCATGGGGGAGCAAATCAGGCGGTGATGGACATGCTCCAGAGCATACAGCAGGAAGGCCTTTCGATAGATAAAGTGATTGAAAGAGCAAAGTCGAAGGATGATCCTTTCCGGCTCTATGGATTTGGGCATAGGGTATATAAGACATTTGATCCACGTGCGAAGATTGCAAAGGCACTCACGATGGATGTCCTGAAGTCGAGCGGAAAGACAGACAAACTTCTCGATATAGCGCTCGAGCTTGAGGAGAGGGCCACCCACGATGATTACTTCATAGAGAGGAATCTTTATCCGAACGTCGATTTCTATACAGGAATTACATTTCATATGATGGGCATACCTGTATCTATGTTCACCGTGCTTTTTGCGATGGGAAGACTACCTGGCTGGATTGCACATTATCTTGAGTGGAGGCATGACCCTTATCAGAAGATCGGAAGGCCTCGGCAAGTGTATTCCGGACCTGAAGCAAGGGAAGTTGTCCCTATTACAGAACGATGAAAACAGGATCTGGATGTATTAAACCCTCCAATTGGTTTTGATCAAACCTGGAGGGTTTGTTTATTTCTTTACATCAGATGA
Organism: uncultured Spirochaetales bacterium; assembly: GCA_949293335.1. Classification (GTDB taxonomy): domain Bacteria; phylum Spirochaetota; class Spirochaetia; order Sphaerochaetales; family Sphaerochaetaceae; genus Ornithospirochaeta. The sequence continues at coordinate 108,034 of CASFDA010000029.1, read as the reverse complement.
AGCAGGAGATCCCTGAACTCTGTGGTTGAGAGGCACTTTCCGCTTCGGCCTTCTTTTTCAAGCAGAAGGTAAAGGTCTTTTGTCACGTTTCCGGATCTGATCGCTTCTGAGACTGCCCTGTGGATTTTTCCAGCCGCCTCATGCCAGCCGATGTAATTCAGCATCATTACCCCTGAGAGGATGATCGAAAGGGGATTTACAATGTTCTTTCCTGCGATGTCCGGAGCTGTTCCGTGCGTTGCCTCGAACACAGCGGCTCCACTCTGATAGTTGATGTTTGCGCCGGGAGCAATCCCGATTCCTCCGACTTCTGCGGCAAGTGCATCAGATACATAATCTCCGTTCAGATTGAGCGTAGCTATGACATCATAGTTTTCAGGCTTGAGCAATATATTCTGCAGGAAGGCGTCACATATGACATCTTTTATCTCGATTGCATTCCCTTTGTTGGGTATGAAGACCTTCCCGTCTTCTTCGTATGCCCCGAACTCTTCTTTTGCAAGTTCATAACCCCATTTCCTGAATCCACCTTCTGTGAATTTCATGATGTTTCCCTTGTGCACAAGTGTTACAGAACGTCTGTCATTTGCTATCGCATACTCGATCGCAGATCTGATGAGCCTCTTGCTTCCATCAGGCGAGACAGGCTTTATCCCGATTGCTGAAGTCTGTGGAAATCTGATCTTCCTGACTCCCATTTCATTCTGGAGGAATGAAAGTACTTTCTTCACATCATCAGTTCCTGCTTCCCATTCGATTCCAGCGTAGATATCTTCGGTATTCTCCCTGAACACGACCATGTTCACCAGTTCGGGGTGCCTTACTGGGGAAGGGACACCTTCGAAATATTCAATTGGTCTCATGCAGGCATATAGATCGAGTGTCTGTCTTAGTGCGACGTTTATTGATCTTGCGCCTTTCCCGACAGGGGTCATGAGAGGACCTTTTATTGCAATGAGAGAACTCTTTATCTTCTCGATGGTCTCATCAGGGAGATTTGTACCTCTTTCTTCTATCGCCTTACCGCCAGCGAGTGCCTCGATCCATTCGATCTTCCTTTCCTCTTTGTAAGCCTTTTTCACAGCCTGATCGACTACCTCGATCATGATAGCTGTGATCTCTTTCCCGACTCCATCACCCTCGATATAGACGATATCGGGTCTTGATGGAACCGTGAGAATGCCATTATTTGAAGTTATCTTCATAATTTCACCTCCATCAGGCGTCCGCCAGCTTTGAGCATCTTCTTCTGCTCGTCGGTAGCAAACAGATGAAGCGGAATTTCTATTCCCTTGGTATTGTCGAAAAGGACAAACTCTCCGCTTTCAAGTGATGAATAGGGATTGAGGAGTTCGAGTTCATCGCCTTCATTTATCTTCTGATAATCTTCTTCATTCCTGAAAATCAGAGGAAGGATGCCGAAGTTCGCGAGATTGGCCTGATGTATGCGTTCGATGGAGATAGCTACAACAGCCTTTATTCCAAGATACATCGGACAGATTGCCGCATGCTCTCTTGAAGATCCCTGCCCGTAGGACGCGCCTGCAATTATGAAACCACTCTCACCTTTATCTCTGTATTCCGATGCCCTCTTCGAGAAAGAAGGATCTACCGACTCGAACACGAATTCCGCGTAACGGGGAATGTTTGATCTGTATTTCAGTCTTGCGCCAGCTGGCATTATGTGGTCTGTCGTTATCTTCTCGCCAACTTTTATGACTGCATGGCCTTTGAATATGGAGGGAAGGATTGTTCCCTTCGGGGGTTCTCCGATGTTAGGTCCTCTTTTCACATCATCCTTGCCGCTAGGGTAGATGAACATGGAGTCATCGACAATGAAAGAGGAGGGCATCCTAACTTCAGTCAGATCCGCATCAGACTTCCTAGGATCGGTGAATACGCCGGTAATGGCAGAAGCCGCAGCTGTCTCGGGGGAGACCAGATACAAGTTTGCGGATGCTGTTCCGCTTCTTGCATAGAAATTCCTGTTGCTTGTCCTTAGAGATACTGCGTCAGTCCCTGGACTCTGATGGTTTCCGATACAGAAACCACATGCGCTTTCAAGTATCCTCGCCCCAGATTTGATCAGTGTCTCGAGCGTGCCGTCCTCTGCGATCATCATCATGACTTCCCTGGACCCTGGGGCAACGCCAAGAGATACTGTCGGATGCACAGTATGTCCTGAAAGGATTGCGGCTGCCTTTTTCAAGTCAGTATAACTCGAGTTTGTGCAGGACCCGATCAGTACCTGATTTATCTTCATCCCCTCAAGTTCTGTCACCTTGCTGATATTCCCAGGGCTGTGCGGGCATGCAGCGAGCGGTTCCAGAAGGGATAGATCAATCTCGAAAAGTCCGTCATATGTGGCATCCGGATCTGCAGAGAGGGGAATGAATCCCTCTTCTCTTCCCTGTGCTTTCAGAAACTCCCTTGTATTCTCATCCGATGGAAAGAGGGATGTGGTGACCCCGCATTCTGCGCCCATGTTGGTTATTGTGGCCCTTTCTGGAACAGAAAGTGTATCCACCCCTTCGCCAGTGTATTCAAAAACAGTATTTACGTTTCCTTTTGTCCCGAAGTGTTCAAGGACTTTAAGTATGACATCCTTTGCCGATACAAAAGGTCTCAGCTTTCCTTTCAGTCTAATTTCGATCACTTTTGGTGCAATGATGCTGAATGGGACGCCTGCCATTGCGAGCGCAACATCGAGACCACCTGCGCCGACAGCGAAGCTTCCGATTCCACCCGCAGTCGGAGTGTGAGAGTCAGAACCGATGAGAGTCTTTCCAGGCAGTGCAAATCGCTCGAGATGAACCTGATGGCAGATGCCGTTTCCCGCTCTTGAGTATACAGCACCTATCTTGTCTGCAATTGTCCTGAGATATTCATGATCATCTGCATTCTCAAATCCGACCTGGACTGTATTGTGGTCGACATAGCTTACTGCCAGTTCGTTCTTGACTTTATTGATTCCAAGAGCTTCGAATTCCAAATATGCCATCGTTCCTGTGGCGTCCTGTGTAAGACTCTGATCCATCTTTATGGAAATGCTCTCGCCGCATTCCAGCTTGCCAGATACAAGGTGGTCAGAGAGTATCTTGTAGCACTGTGTAAGTCCCATACGCTCTCCTTGGCAGAATATTATAAGAAAATGGAATGGACTTTTCTATGATCAGAGTTTACTTATTTTTCAGACAAGGCTATTAGCGATAATGCGACAAGTCCTATCGAGAGCATGGAGATTGCAGTATCGCTGTCAATTTCATCGAGAAGGGATAGGACGAGTACGCAGATACCCATTGCAATAGCAATTCCCTTCAGTGCCAGCTTCAGTATTTTGTTTTCCTTCATGTTTTCTCCTGTCCTCGCTTTGATAAGATCGTCTACGGAAACGCCGAAGAGCTCCGCAAGCTTTGGAAGGGTCTGTACATCAGGAAAGGCGAGATCCCTTTCCCATTTGGAGACTGCCTTATCTGTTACGTTCATTTTCTCAGCAAGTTCCAGTTGTGTCATTCCATTCTCTTTCCTTAGTGAAGCTATCATGGATCCGAATGTGTTTTTCATATTTTCCTCTTCCTCGGAAAGGATGCAGAATTATTCCTTTCTTCTTCAACCGACTGATGGTTTAGGTAGCTAAACTATCAGTTTACTGTTTTGAAAGCAGTACTACAGTCTCGACATGTTCAGTGCGAGGAAACATATCGACAGGCTGGATTGCCTGAACATAGTATTTCCTTTCTTTCGTCATATACCGGAGATCCCTTTCGAGTGAGTCGAGGCCACAACTGATATAGACTATGCTCTCCGGAGAGAGCTTCATCACCGAAGAGAGGAAACGTTCATCAGAGCCACGTCTTGGAGGATCGAGAAACACAACATCGGCTTTTTCTTTATTTTTTGCCATTTCTTTAAGTTTCTCGGAAGCATCGCCTTCGATGAATATGACGTTCTCTATCCCGTTTTCCTCTGCACTTTTCTTTCCACTCTTTATCGCATCCGGATTGATCTCTATCGACAGTACTTCCCTGGCCTCCCTGGCTGCCAGCAGTGCTATTGTTCCTGTTCCTGAGTAGGCATCGATGACGCGTTCCCTTCCGCTAAGGCCTGCCATCTTCAACGCTACTTTGTATAATGTTTCAGTCCCTGTGCTGTTGATCTGGTAAAAGGAAGAGGGGAGGATTGTAAATGAAAGGGAAGAGATCGTGTCCTTTATGTAACCTTTTCCGTAAAGCACTTTCATCTGCCCATCGGAGAGGACCATTGATGTCTCTTCTCCGTTTACCTGGAAGAGAATCGTATTTACTTCTTTGTGCGCTTCCTTGATTGCATTTGCAAGTTCTTTCGCCTTGTTGACTGCAGGAGTCCCGAATATGAGGATCACCATGATTTCGTTGCTATTGTGGCCTTTGCGGAGAAGGACATGCCGGAGCATTCCCTTTTTGAGATCCTCGTCATAAGGGGATATTGAGAGGCTCTTTGACATTTTCCTGATAGTCCTCAGTATTGCTGATGCCTCTTCAAACTCGAGCTGGCAGTTCTTGACACTGACTATATGATGTGATGAACGGCAATAGAGGCCGGAAATGATCTCTCCTTTCCTGTTCTTCCCGAAAACTGCCTGGACTTTGTCCCGGTAGTGCTCTTTCTTCGTGCCTATTATCGGGAATACATAGCCATATCGGCCGATTTTCCTTATTACCTCATCTTCTTTCTTTTCCAGTTCAAGTTCGTACGGGATGGCAGAATAGATACAGCCTCCGCAGATATTCGCGATCGGACATGGTTTAGGCGATGAGTATCTCATTTGATGACCCTGAGGACAAAACCTTTCAGATATTCTGATTCAGGGAAAGAGAGCCTGATAGGATGGTCTTCCCCCTGTGAGAGCGTTCTGAAGATCTGAACTTCATAGCCAAGATCTTTCGCACACCAGGCGAGCACCATTTTGAAATCTTCCCTGGTAAGCGCACCAGAACAGCTGAAGGTGAATATCAGGCCTCCGGACTTTACTTTCTTCATAGCGTTGAGATTGAGATCCTTGTAGCCTTTGAGCGCATTCTGGAGCTGGCCTTTCGTCTTTGCAAGCTTCGGCGGATCGAGGACGATGAGGTCATAGGAGTTGTCCTTTTCACCCCGCAGGATATCAAACGCATCTCCGGAGACAATCTCAACTTTGTTCCGTGAGTTCTTTGCTATACACCCTTTGTCCTCATTGAGATGAACTTGATAAAGAAGGTGCCTCAGGACGTTTTCTGATGCGTCGACGGCTTTGATGCTCTTGGCGCCTCCTTTCAACAGGTGAAGCGTGAATGGCCCTGTAAAAGAACACACATCGAGTGCTTTGACCCCTTGTGCATATTCCTCTGCTATGCTCCTGTTGTCTCTCTGATCTAGATAGAAACCTGACTTCTGTCCTTTTCCGCCCTCAAGTTCATACCAGATACCATTTTCACAGATCCGGATGTTCTCTTCTTCGATCTCGGTTTCCTTTCCGTTTCTGAAGTACCTTATCTTGTTCTTGATTCCTTCGCTTTTTGCATAATTCGGATCCGGATAGACTGCAATGTATTCAGGTCTGAGGACACTTTCAATTTCATTTGCAATCTGCTGTACGAATGTATTTGCAAAGCGGGATGAGATGATTATCCGCACAACGCGCGCATATACGTCGGCAACTACTCCTGGCAGAAAGTCACCTTCCCCATGTATTATCCTGAAAGCATTGGTAGGGGATGAAGGAAGGAAGAATTCCTTTCTGCGCAAGATGCTTTCCTTCACTTTCTTCCTGATCCAGTCTTCAGATAGAATTTCCTTGAAGTCCCATGAAAGTAAGTGGAGGACTATGTGGCTCTTCTCGTCATACCAGCCTTTTGCGATGAACTTCCCGTCAGCGCTGTATACTTCGGCCCAGTCTGCTTCTTTCTTGTCCCCCTCAACACTTCCTATTGCCCCGGTAAATACCCAAGGGTGATGAGAAAGGAGTTGTTTTTCCTTTCCTGCGTTTATGCTTACTCTGTACATCATCTAGAAGTTTGGAAAGAAAAGCGCACTTAAGCAAGTACTTTGATCGAACGTGCACTTTTCAAAAGGTCCGGGAGCATATATCTTGATGACGTGAAAGCTATTGTATTTGACCTTGACGGGACTCTCCTGAATACGATTGGGGATATCACCAAGAGCATTAATTATGCGCTCAAATGTTACGACATTTCTCCTTGCTCGGAAGAGGAAGTGAAATCATTTGTGGGAAATGGATTGAAAATGGCGCTCTCGAGGGCAATTTCAAGCAAGACGGACAAGCATTTTGACGAGAATGACCAGAACCTGATGTATGAGCTGATGGAAAATTATTATCACAGACATCCTCTTGAGTGTACGAAGCCATATGATGGAATTCCCGAGCTTCTTTCTTCCCTTGAGAAGATAAACATACCTTTCGGGGTACTTTCAAATAAGGATGATGATCTTGCAAATAGCATAATAAGGCATTTCTTCCCCATGAATTTCTTTCTATTCGTGAGAGGCAAGAGGAAAGGGATTGATCTGAAGCCAAGCAGGAGACTCACCGAATCCCTCCTTCTTCCGCTGGGAATAGGAGAGGGGGAGGCTGTTTTCGTCGGGGATAGCGAAGTGGACTATGAGACGGGACGGAACTACTCATCTCCTGCGCTCATAGTCTCCTATGGTTTCAGGAAAGAAAAAGATCTTCGCTCCCATGGGATTGAAGATCTTTCAGCCAATGTGCATGAACTGAGGGACAAGATCCTGAAGCTTCTGTAAGATTTAGCCTTCCAGAGCCATTATCTTGTCAATTCTTCTCTGGTGCCTTCCTCCCTCGAATTTCGCGTCGATGAATGCGTCGAGGATTTCCATAGGATCCTCTTTGTACTCGACTCTTCCTCCGAAACTCAGGATGTTTGCGTTGTTATGCTGCTTTGCCTTCTCTGATGAGTACTTGTCCTGCACGAGTGCACATCTTATTCCCTTGATCTTGTTTGCGGCCATTGAGATTCCGATTCCCGTACCACAGAGCACGATTCCGAACTCATAGCCGCCTTTGAGGTATTCCCTGCAGCATTTCTCAGCCTGATCTGGATAATCTATGCTCTCTTCATGGTCGATTCCTAGGTAATTCACCTCATAGCCTCTCTTCTCGAGATGCTCTTTCATCTTTTTGGCAAGCTCAACAGCTCCCTGATCATTTGCCATAACTACTTTCAAGGACATTCAATCATTCCTCCTTTCTCGTTTCTTATATGCTACTATAATACAAAAGGGAAGGTCCGTTTTGGAAGCATGCTATATAACAGGTCACAGAAATCCTGATATGGATTCAGTATGTTCCGCATACGCATATTCGGTACTTCTGAACACAGTTTTCAGAAATGGGGAAATCAAATACGTTCCAGTTCGCCTAGGTCCTGTATCGGACAGCGTCAAGAAAGTTTTCGAAGAACTTTCCATACCGCTTCCAGACGTGCTTAAGGATGTCAGGTGCAAGGTATCGGATGTCATGCGCCGTGGTTCATTATCGCTCAAGAGCGATGATCCGATCTATGAGCTTGTGCTTCTGTATAACAAAGCACATCCATCTGTCGTTCCGATCGAGAAGGACGGAGATGTGATAGGACTCATTTCCGTAGACGATATAAACCGGTTCTTCCTGAAGGAAAACCACAAGGAGAGGCCAAACTACATAATTCGCGAGGAGAATATCCAGAAGGTAGTAGGGGGGCATTTCTACAAGAGGGGAGAGCAGAAAACATTCCAGAATTCGATCATCGTCGGCGCGATGGAGTACGATGTTTTTGTAAAACGCGCGGAAAAATGTCCTACCAAGCCATTTCTTGTCGTAGGAAACAGGAAGAGGCATATCGAATACGCCGTGGAGCATGACTTTCCCGGAATAATACTCACCGGTGTTGATGATATCGAGTCTCTGGGCATAGATTTCTCATCTTACAAAGGGCTTGTTTATCTATCGAGTGAGGACACGGCAGAGACAATCAGACTACTTCGCCTTGCAACGCCGATAAGGGAAGTGATGGCAGAAGATGGAGGGCCTAAGCTGATGCTTTCGACTCCTTACGATGAGGCGAAGAATACACTCCGAGACAGCTCGTACCGCGGCCTTTCCATATATGAAGGTGACAAATGGAAGGGGTTTGTCACCAGACGTTGTTTTCTTGAGCGACCAAGGAAGAAAGTTATTCTTGTCGATCATAACGAGCTTGAACAGTCTGTTCCAGGGCTCGAGGAGGCCGAGATAATAGGGATTGTAGACCATCACAGGCTTGACGCGCCAAAGCTTGCCCGTCCGATTTCGATCATCTCTGAGCCGATAGGTTCTACTTGTACGATTGTCTACCAGCAGTTCATAAAGTATGGAGTCGGAATGGATAAATCGACTGCGAAAGTTCTCCTTTCTGGGGTTATCGCAGATACCGTGATGCTCAAAAGCCCTACAACAACAAGGGACGATATCGAGGCTGCATTCTCTCTGCAGAGCCTCGCAGAAGTCAGCTCAATCGAGGATTATGGCCGTTCGCTATTTTCATCCTCTCTCCGTCTCAGGAACGCAGATCCAGAGAAGATCATCCTCCAGGATTTCAAGAAATACTCTGAAAAGGGGATTTCCTTTGCGATTGCGCAGGTAGAGGTTCCTTCTCTCGATGAGGTTGAGGATATATTTGCGGCTTACAGAGATAAGCTGATGGAGATCAGGGACAAGAACGGTCTTACATGGGCAATGCTCCTCCTGACAGATGTCTTCAAGGAGAACTCCATGCTGATCACAACAGGTCTTGATTGTGAATACAGGTTCGTCTATGAAAAAGAGCGAGATGGCCTTTATTATCTTCCTGGGGTTCTTTCGAGGAAAAAACAGCTTCTTCCTGAAGTTTTGAGAATACTGGAGGACTAGACTCCGACCACTTTCTTGATCGATGGGATCTGCCTGATGGCACTGGTTGTCTTCTTGAGCGCTTCCAGTGTCTCACATGAGATAGTGAACACTCCTGAAAGATCTCCGTTCTTATCCACATCGAGATTCCCGCTCAGAAGGTGTGATCCGTATTTCCTGGTTGCGTTGTCAATCTCTCCGAAGAGTTCTGTATTCATTTTTGCAATTACTTTGAACCTTCTCACCAGTTCCTTGCTGTCCCATTCCACAGGAACGATCCTTTCATCTCCTTCACTCATGTTCTTCAGGTTCGGGCATCCCTTCTTGTGTATCACATATCCCCTTCCTCTTGTAATGTAGGCCACTATATCATCGCCGTATACAGGATTGCAGCACTTCGCAAAGTCAAAGAGAACATTGGTATCCTCTCCAATGACAATTGAGTTCTTTGGTCCCTTTGAGATGAATCTTATTCCCTGACTCGGTGGTATCATCCTCTTTGGATCAAGTGTCTGCTCTTCCTTCTTCTGGCTTGTCTGACCTTGGGTAGGGGCGATCGGGATATTTGTATTCTCGTTCTTGTTTAGCCATGCCTTTATCTTTTTCCTGGCATTCGGAGTCTGTGCATATTCGAGCCATGCCTGATTCGGATGGGCATTGGGACTCGTCATTATCTCGACTATCTGTGTGTTTTCAAGAGGCTTGTTCAGCGGGATTATCGAATTGTCAGCACGCGCTCCGGAGCAATGGATTCCAACTTCTGTGTGGATCTTGAACGCGAAATCAAGCGCTGTAGAACCGACGGGAAGTTCGATGACATGTCCTTGCGGGGTGAAGATGATGATCGAATCCTTCAAAAGTTCGTTCTTTATCTCATCCATGAAATCTTCATCTGACTGCTCGATCTCCTTTGACCAGCTCTTCAGTTTCTGGATGATCTTGTTGTAGTTTATGCTGTCAACTGTCTTCCAGGTTCCACTCTCGCTTCCTGTGGATGCCTTGTATGACCAGTGGGCTGCAACTCCCTCCTCTGCAGTCTTGTGCATCTCTTGAGTTCTTATCTGGATCTCAAGCGGCTTGGAGCCCGGACCCAGTACAGTCGTGTGGAGTGACTGATAGTTGTTCGGTTTCGGCATTGCGATGTAATCCTTGAACCTTCCCTCGATAGGGACCCACAGGTTATGTATGATTCCGAGTATCGCATAGCACTCGACCTGCGTCTGGCAGATAACGCGGACTCCGAGGATGTCATATATTTCGTCGATTTCTTTCTTTCTCTTCTTGACTTTCTGATAGATGGAGTAGGCGTGTTTCACACGTCCGGAAATCTCGACGTCTGTAATTCCTTCCTTCTTGCAGGCATCATAAAGCGCTTTCGAGACTCCCTTCACATACGCAGTATATTCACCTTTTCTCTCAAGCAGATATTCGTTTATGTATGCGTAGCTCTCAGGCTTCAGGGCCTTGAGTGCCAGATCTTCCAGTTCGCATTTGATTGTTGACATACCCAGGCTGTCTGCAATTGGAGCGAAGATATCAAGGCAGTCCTGCGCGAATTCCTGCCTTCGTTTGGGTTCAAGATAGATCGCGGTCTTCATGTTATGGAGCTTGTCTGCAAGCTTGATCAGGATCACTCGCACGTCCTTGCTCATCGCGAAGAACATCTTCTTGATAGTCTCAGCTTCCTGGATCGACTTGTTGTCTGTTATGTGGCTGATCTTCGTAACACCTTCAACCATCATTCCGACTTCTTTGCCAAAGAGGCTCTCGAGCTCTTCCTGCGTGGTCTCAGTGTCTTCCAGTATGTCATGAAGCAAACCAGCACAGATGGTATCCGCATCCATGCCGATATTCATAAGTGTCTCTGCGACAGCAAGCGGGTGTATGATATACGGTTCTCCGCTCTTTCTCTTCTGATCTCCATGCTTCTTTGCAGCATATACAGCCGCAGAGGCTATTTTGTCTTTCTCTTCTTTCTGGAACCTGATGATGTTCTTTATGAATTTGTCTATCAGATCCTTATTTGGAAAATCTTCCATAAAATGAGTATAAGAAATCTCAATGAATTTTCAAGTTTTTCATCGGAATTTTTCTTTTATTTTTGGCACGTTAAACTATTATTGGCCATTAAATTATCCAAGAAAATGACTTTATGGAAAATTTAAAAAAGGAATGAAAAAAAAATAAGAAGTTTCCACTTCACCCTCTTCTATGTAGAATGGGACTCTCCACGTGAGGTGGAAACCTCTTCTTGCTTCTATGATACTCTCTCTTAATATATTTGCAACATAAAAAACATTTTAAGCTTATTTACATCCCATTATTCTGTAAATAATTATTTTTTTCGACATGTGACGGTACCATCTAGGCAAGTCTAGAGGCTTTCATGGAATATCCAGGATCTTTTTCCTCGTTCACTGATACCATGCTTCTTAGGTGCGTTGCCGCATGGTCATCCACAGAGAGCATCTCCGGAGGCTTGACTTCGCCAGCATCCCTGGCTAGACAATATGAAGTGACTTCCTTGGTTTGCAGAATACGTGAATTCGGCTAAATACTGAAGAAAGAAAGAATTCAACAGCATGGACAGCCTTAGCACATGCAAGATGGAGGTCACAATGGAAAATATAATCTATGTAGGAGCTGATGTACACAAGGAAACGAACAGCGTATGCATGTTCGACTGGAATGACGGTTCTATCTACGCTCTGGCTATATATGGATAGCTATTCTCATACATAGATTCAGGATCTATATCCAATTTTCCATCAAGCCATGTGACTACACCATGGTCGATCTCCGGATGAGTGAATACTTCCTCATCCTTCAAAGGCTGGAACACTGGATACTTAAGAAGCTGACTCGCATCATATAGCCTCTGCTCCCCTGAACTGAATGTCAGAAGAAGCATCATATTATCCAAAGGCTTTACCTTGGCAACCTTCATCAGCTTAGTTGGAGTACCTCCATAAACAAATCCATTTGAAAAGTACATCTTCTGTCTCCTTATCAGTCCAGAGGTTTTATCTTTGAAAGCTGTTTATTTTGTACAGCATTATTCCATGCTTCATACAGCTCTTCTTCATGTAAAACAAGCCAAGCAGAAACTAGTCTGTATTGCTTTTCTGGCAATACACCAGCTAGAACCTCACCATCAATGCCAACCGCAGCCTCATAATCACCATATTCGACATGAACATGGGGTTTATTATGCTTGCCTCCAGCCTCATATAGCATCTTTATGACTATACCATAGAATCTGCTTATCTCAGGCCTCAATACCTCCTTCATAAAGAGTACCATAAAAAGATAATTACAGAACAACAATTGAAAAATATGGTTCTCGTAGGAAGTTGCATACGGAGTTGGAAAATAGGGGAAAGCAGAGTTGAGGATCGTAGCCACAAATGAACGTAATCTCGCTAACAAATGGATAGAATCGTGACTAGAGCTCTCGGCTCAGAACCAAAGTCAAATGGCTATTCCGATCGAATTCTCACCATGGACTTTCTGAGAGGAGATCTGACCTACGTGAGGAGAATAGCAGCGTGGTAATGGTAGGCCCAGTTCTAGAACATCTCGTTCGCTGATGACTCCTTTCAGTCTCTGTGATATTGTGATACACGTAGTTGCGGCTCACGGCATTAAAACTTTCATCAGGAAAATCAGCTTTTTCGCATCAGAAATACAACTGGATGCCAGCCTCTTCACTGACAGTGTTTTCCACGCATATAGACTGGCCATATATAGATAGCATTCTAGTAATCGATGCCTGTCACTTGATTGGTCTTTGGAAGAAAATGTACACATTTTTTTTCACAAATGTTTGTGAGGTTCAGTACGTGCGGAGGTCTTTTCCGACAGTATGCCGCTCTTTTCCTGAAAGGTCTCTGATCACAGATACGGAAGTGAAGTTTTCCTTTGAAAGAAGTTCTTTTATGGTACCAACCTGTCTGTAGTCGGATTCTATTGCGATCGTACCACCGTGATTCAGATGTTCAGGAGCTTTGCTTATTATCCTCCTAATGATGCCAAGGCCGTCCTCATCCTTATCAATCAGGGCAAGTCTGGGTTCTCTTTTGACTTCCACTTCCAGTCCCTCATACCAAGATGGGGATATATACGGGGGATTTGTGACAATGATATCAAAACGGCCTTCTATGTTTTCAAAAAGATCCGAGAGGATGAATGAGCCGCCATCTCCAATAAGTCTCCTGTGGTTCTCTTTCGCGATTGAAAGGGCCTTACTGCTGATATCTGCATAAACCACATCGATGCCTGTGTTCTTTTCAATTGCAATCCCGATTGCACCGCTACCTGTACACAGATCAAGGAGGCTTCTATATCCCTTGTCCTTTATCTCATTTATGGCGTATTCGACCAAGAGTTCTGTCTCGGGGCGTGGAATGAGGACATTTTCATCTACGGTGTAATCGAGGCCGAAGAACTCCCTGTGCCCCAGAATGTATGCGCTTGGCTTTCCATTCTTCCTCTCAAGAGCTGTTTCGATTGCCCTTTTCTCATCGTCTGCACTGATTGGTTCATTTTCTCTCAGGATGTAAGAGACATCCGAGAGGGAGAACAAATGCTTGATTATCACACGCGCTTCAAGTTGAGGATTTTCTTTTTCCTTCAATATCCCCTGAAGTTCTGCCTTCAGCTCTCTGAGTGTCAAACTTCCTCCAGCTCCTCTTCTCCCTTCCGTATCTTGAGCGCATCGATCAGTTCATCAAGTTCCCCGTCCATGATCAGGTCAAGCTTGTATAAGGTGAGGTTGATTCTGTGGTCAGTGAGTCTGTTCTGAGGGAAGTTGTATGTCCTTATCCTCTCGCTCCTGTCTCCACTTCCGACCTGACTCTTTCTTTCTTCAGCCCTCTCTTTTCTCTTTTTCTCCTCTTCCATTTCGTAAAGTCTTGATCTGAGGACCCTCAGGGCCTTGTTCTTGTTCTTGAGCTGTGACTTCTCGTCCTGACAGATTACTACAAGACCAGTTGGGATGTGTGTGATCCTCACTGCGCTGTCTGTCGTATTTACACATTGTCCGCCAGGTCCGCCAGCCCGCATTACATCGATCTTGAGATCTTCATTCTTTATCTCTATGTCTGTCTCTTCTGCCTCAGGAAGGACGGCAACTGTGATCGCAGATGTGTGTATCCTTCCCTGGGACTCTGTCGAAGGCACTCTCTGCACACGATGCACCCCGGACTCGTACCTGAGGCTTCCATAGACATCTTTCCCCGAAATGGAGAGTATGATTTCCTTGTATCCTCCGACTTCAGATTCATTCTGGCTGATTATATCTATCTTCCAGCGCTTTTTTTCTGCGTAGTGTGAATACATTCTGAATATATCAGCGACAAACAGCGATGCCTCGTCTCCTCCTGTTCCTGCCCTTATTTCCATGATGATGTTCTTCCCGTCGAGAGGATCAGGTGGGATCAAAAGCATTTTCACTTCCTTCTCGAGGCTTTCTTTTTTCTTTTCAAGCTGGGATATCTCCTCTTTTGCCATCTCTCTCATTTCCTCGTCACTCTCGGAAAGCATTTCCTTTGCCTCCATGAGTTCAGTTTCTGTCCTGTCAAGAGATGAGAGCTTCTCGACAATTGGTTCAAGTCTGCTTCTTTCGACCATGATCTCCTTGTAGAGTTTCATATCAGAAAAAGTGGCCTCGTCCTGAAGCCTGTCATCAAGCTCTTTCAGCTGTTTTTTATATTCAGGTAGTTTTTCAAGCATAACGAATTAATATTATCAAATTGTATTATTAGGGGAAAGGTGAGTAACTAATTACCTGATTTGTGGTAATATACCATCTAAGTGAGGAGAAAATTGAAAGAGGCTTTGAAAAAGTATTTGCCTTTAGGCATATTCCTGTTGTCCGCGTTCGTCATCTACCGTTATTGGGATGAGATAGCTGGGACAATCGGGATTTTCTTCTCTGCGCTTTTCCCTTTTCTTCTGGGGCTTGGAATAAGTTTTGTGGTAAATATTCCGCTCTCGTTCTTCGAGCGAAAGATATACAGAAGGATAGATAACTTTGCGCTGAAGCGGCTACTCTCGCTTGTAAGTGCGTACCTTGTGATGATACTCATCATCGTCCTGGTACTCGTGATGATCGTGCCAAAGGCAGCGAGTTCCGTAATCGAATTGATAAATCATCTTCCGGACCTGATGGAAGAACTCGACAATTTCCTCTCGGCCAGATTTGATTTCCCGATTCTGGAGACAGTTCTCGGGAATTCATCGCTGAACGAGAATATAAAGAATTTCCTCACTGAAAAGGGTGTCGGAGTTGTTGACTATATCATTTCACTTACAAAGGAAACTGTATCGATCGTAGTCACTGCCGTTCTTTCTATCATTTTCTCCTTGTATGTCCTCTGTTCGAAAGAGAGGCTTATGGTCAGCATTTCTCTTGTTCTGAAGACTTATGCCGGAGATGAGAAGAAAGAGAAGCTCTTTTCTGTTCTCCGTGTTTTCTCGAATGTATTCCATGGATTCTTCGTCGGACAGTGTACAGAGGCGGTTATCCTCGGGTCCCTGGCGTTTCTCGGGATGAGCATACTGCGTCTTCCTTACAGCGCGATGATATCGGCCCTGATCGGGGTGACAGCACTTATTCCGATAGTTGGTGCATGGATCGGTGGAATCGTGGGTTTTTTGCTCATAATGACATCATCTCCGATTCAGGCTGTCGTATTCATCCTCTTTTTGATAGTCCTGCAGTTCAGTGAGAATTATCTGATATATCCGAAGGTTGTAGGTTCTTCAATCGGCCTTTCCGGGATATGGGTGCTTCTTGGAATAACTGTAGGAGGTGGAGTAGGAGGCATATTCGGAATGCTTCTTGGCGTTCCAATCATGGCCTCCATATTCCGTCTGGTGGAGAACGATATGCTCAATCGAGAACCTCGCGGGAAAGAAGAAGCCCATAATCCTTGAGCTTTTTTGCAATTATCTTTTCCTGCGGTGTCCTTTCAATGCTCTCTAGAATTTCATCGCACTCTCTCATGTAGAGTTCCATTGTCCTCTGGTATTTGCTTGGAGGGTTGATCAGTCTGGAAGCGCAGAAATTCTTCCACTTCTGTTTTTCTTCTTCATCGAACACATCAGGCCAGTTTCTGCCGACCATCCTCCACAAGAGTTTGTAGTATTTCGGATCGTCGAAGTTGTAATCCCCATCCTTCAGCTTTCTTTCAGGAGGAAGTTCCCTGATCTTATTCAACCGCTCTTTGTCACTTTGGGAAAGGAAACGCTCATAGATCGTGAAATCAGGGTCTTTCTCTTCATCTTGGTATGTCGTATTCGCAAACAGGGGAGAAAGGTCGAAGAGGAATCTCTTGTCCCTCACGAGGGCCTTCGCTTTTTCTTCTATATCCTTCTTCCTGAATCCCAGACGTTCCTCGACTTTGTGATTGAGGACACTTAATGGCGCGATGAAAGGGCATTTATTTGTCATCACACGTACGAATCCTGCCTCCTTCATGTCCTCGACTTCCTCAAGGCTGTCCGGGATTTCCTTTGTCAGGTCAAAACACCAGATGTCATTGCTCTTCTCCCTGTTTCTCCAAAGGGGGATTATCGGGTGCGTGTTCCCGTTTTCCGAGGCATAGAGGGCACTGGTGTGCAGCATCGGAGTATGTCTTTCGACATCCAGAAGCCTCCAGATATCGACCTTTGTCCTGTTTGTAAAAGCCCATGAGAACAGATTTGGCTGCTTTTCCTTGATCATTCTCGCCACGTTTATGGTCGCATATACATCGACAAGGGCATCATGCGCGCCCACCTGTTCTATGTTGTTCTCTTCGGTGAGGTCTGTGAGCCTGAAACTTACGAATCCTGTTTCGTCATTCCTTTTCTCGAACACCATCCCTTCCGGTCTGAGATCCCTCGTCGCGCGCACAAGGTTTATGATGTCCCATCTTGAACGCATCTTGAAGTTTTCCCTCTCGTACGGATCAAACAAATTTCTGTACAGCGTGCTTCTGATGCATTCGTCATCGAAGTTCATGCTGTTATACCCGACGCCAACTGTCCCGGGGACAAGGAATTCATCGTTTATCCACTTTATCAGTTCGTATTCACTGAGGCTATCTTCTCTTCCGTTTATGTCAAGCGGTGTAAGCCCTGTTATCATACAGCTTTCGGGGGACGGGAGGTAATCGGGAGAGAGTTTCCCATATAGCAGTATTGGTTCATCGATTATTTCGAGTGACAGGTTTGTCCTTATCATTGCAGCCTGTGCAATCCGGTCCACCCTTGGGCTGAGTCCATAAGTCTCAAGATCGTACCAAAGTATTGTTTTCTGTATTGCCATTTCGAAAGTAAATATAACACAAAAAATGCTTTGGGAAATTGACTGTTTGTTAACATACTGATGTCGAAAAAAATATCCAAAAAGATATATCATCAGAATATGAAAAATGTGAGAGATACGAAAAAGGGAATATTCGCATGGGCATTATATGACTGGGCGAACAGTGCTTTTGCCACTACAGTTATGGCTGCCTTCTTTCCTATTTTCTTCAGAGCGTATTGGGGTGCAGGAAATGAGAGTACACTCAACACTTTTTATCTTGGGCTAGCCAACTCAGTGTCCAGCATAGTCGTCGCGTTTCTTTCTCCTGTACTTGGAGCTATTGCGGACAACGGTGGATACAGGAAGAAATTCCTGATCTTCTTCGCGTTCCTTGGTGCTGTCATGTCCGGCTCCTTTTTCTTCGTACAGAGCGGAATGTGGCCGATTGCAGTGTTTTTCTATATCCTGGCAAATATTGGCTTTGCTTGCGGAAATACATTCTATGATTCAATGCTTCCTTCAGTGGCAAGCGAGAAGAAGGTCGATCTCGCATCGTCGGTAGGGTATTCAATGGGATACATCGGAGGTGGTGTCCTTTTTCTCGTGAATGTACTGATGTTCCTCATGCCAGAACGTTTTGGTCTTCCTGACGGCGTCGCCGCCGTAAAGCTCTCCTTCCTGATGGTTGGTATATGGTGGCTGGTTTTCTCGCTTCCTATATTCCTTTTTGTCCCAAGCGGAGACAAGGAGGGAGGATTGAAACTTGGGAGTGCGATTAGAAGCGGTTTCGGCGATATAGCAAAGACGTTGAAAAGCATCAGGAAATTGAAAAACCTCAGCCTGTTCCTGATCGCTTACTGGTGTTATATAGATGGAGTTGATACCATCATCAAGATGGCAACTGATTATGGTACCAGCCTTGGCTTTCCAGCAGACAGCTTAATCGTCGCTTTGCTCATCACGCAGTTCGTGGCCTTTCCAGCTGCAATTCTGTATAGTTTCTTGGGGCATAGGATAGGGGTGAAGAACGCAATTCTGTTTGCCGTCTTCTCATACTCCGTGATAGCTGTAGTCGGGTTCTTCATGACGAAGGTAATCCATTTCTACATACTTGCAATCTGTATCGGTCTGTTCCAGGGTGGAATTCAGGCCCTTTCTAGATCATATTTCTCACGCCTTGTTCCAGAGGATCACGAGAGCCAGTTCTTCGGTTTTTTCAATATGCTCGGCAAATTCGCTTCGATAATAGGACCTTTTCTGGTTGGTATCGTCTCACTCATCGCGAGCGAACAGCGCTACGGTATCATTTCTCTTGTCATTCTCTTCATTGTTGGCTTCATCTTCCTTCGCAAGGTCGATGAGGAAGAAGCGAGAAAGGAAAGGGACGCTTTCAGTGCTTCTTGAGATTTTCTTGCGGCATGCAAAAAGGATTGCTATAGTTTTTCTATAATCGAAATGGAGGACTTTTGATCATGAGGAAGATGCTACTTTCTCTAATTTCTCTTGTCTTCTGTTGCTCTGCTGTTTTCGCTTCTCTTCTCTCTGGTGAGATAGAGAACTCGATGAGAGGGGTTGTAAATGCGGTGATGGCCGTATCTTCAGCCCAGCTGGGAAGCATGAAACCCTCTTTGCAGGGGGTTTGGGTCTACGATGAAGTGCCTGAGGATGGGGAGATCCGGGTATCTTTCTCACGTTCTGACATCTCTTCATATGTCTCTTCCCTGACATTCAACACACAGGGAAGGCAGAATTGGTATGAGACGCTCATGGCCATATCCTCATATTCGCTGACTCCATACCGTGAAAAGGTGGTTTCCATTCTCAATCGGTATCAGTTTGCTCCTGGAGAGGTCATTATTGATGGTACGGTACTTTTTTCTCTGAGCCCTGAAAGTTATGATTTCCTCTATGGTAATGAAGGTGAGAGGCTTTCATTTTCCGCAAAACTTTCCCTGATAATGAGTGGAAGTGCGTTGCCTTCCCTCATTCTGGTGGAAGGCAATGTGGCCGTTGAAGAGGTTCAGGATGGATCTTTCCTCTTCTCGATCAGCGATATGACGTTCAATGGGGAGCGGATGGATTTTCCGCCATTTTCCATTTAGGAGGTTTTTGATGACATTAAAAGATAAAGTTGATGCCTTTCTTGCCGAGAACAGGATTGATGCAGATTCAATTTCTTTCGATAACGTACTCTCGTTCTTCCTTTCTGAAATGAAGAACGGACTTGATGGGAAGAAGAGCAGCCTTCCGATGATTCCTACTTATCAGGGGATTGGTGAAGAGATAGAAGACGGGGCAAAGGCTGTCGTTCTCGATCTTGGCGGCACTAATTTCCGTACATGCCTCGTGACGTTTAGAAAAGGAGAGGATCCCGTTGTCTCAGATTTCAGGAACGTACCGATGCCGGGAAGTGAAGGGGAGATAGATAAGGATACATTCTACTCCGTTCTTGCTGACAACATCTCCAGGCTTCTTCCGTTCTCCTCTTCAATCGGGCTCTGTTTTTCGTATCCCGCGACATCGCTTGAGAATCATGATGCTGTCGTGAATGAATTTGCGAAGGAAGTGAAGGCTCCTTCTGTCGAAGGCACCCAGATCGGTTCATCCCTTCTGGCGAAACTCAGGGAGAAAGGGCATGACACATCTTCTTGCAAGATATCTGTCGTGAACGATACTGTTGCGACACTGCTGGCGGCAAAGGCACGTTATCCGCAGAATGTCTCCTCCTACCTGGGCTTTATCCTCGGAACAGGATTGAATATCGCGTATATAGAGGATGTGAGGAATATCAGGAAGATAGATCAGAAGGGAAGCAATATGATCATAAATACCGAATCAGGGTGTCTGGATATAGCACTTGGACCTCTGGATGAGGCGTTCTGGAAGATGACGGAGAATCCGCTTTCCCACAGACTTGAAAAAGCCGTTTCGGGTGCCTATCAGGGACATCTGGCTGAGTTTGTCATAAAAGAAGCGATGAAGAAGGGGCTTTTCTCAAAGGAGTTCTCAGAAAGATTTTCTACTGTATCTCCCCTGAGCACTAAGGAGATGTCCCGCTATATTGAAATGCCTTTCAATAATGATTATGCACTTCCTGCGATCGTTGGCTCGGATGATGATGCATACGTCCTTTACAGAATCATAGACAGCATAATCGAGAGGGCTGGAAAGCTTGCTGCAATAAATATCAGCGCTGCTGTGCTGGCCTCCGATTCAGGAAAGGATCCACGGCGCCCTGTCGTGATCAACATAGATGGAACTACTTATTACAAGACCGCGAATCTCGAGAACTACACGGAATACTATCTTTATAAGCATCTGACCAAGGAAAGGGGAAGGTACTTCAAGTGTGTGAAGATAGACCAGAGTCCGATTCTGGGTGCTGCGATCGCGGGGTGCATGAATTGAGTGTTGCCCTTCTCTTTCACGATTTCTCATCGTTTTCAAAATCTGGGCTGACTGTAGCGATGCCGGTGCTGGAAGCGCTCTCTTTAGAGGCCGCTGCAATTCCCACTTGCGTGCTGTCGACTCAGACAGATGGGTTTTCTTCTCCATATGGCCATGACCTTTCAGCTGACATTCTGCCAATCTATGAAAAGATAAAAGAAGAGGGATATTCGTTCTCTTACATCTATTCAGGGTATGTTCTGGGAAAGGGTGAGTTCCATGCCCTTGAGAGCATCATAGAAAGAGAGGATGCGCTTGTCCTTATAGATCCTGTCCTTGGTGACCATGGTGGGCTTTATTCGGGGCTGGGAAACGACCATGTCACGCTGATGCGTTCATATATTTCAAAAGGGGACATCATAACGCCGAACATCACAGAGGCAGTCCTCCTTACAGGAAAGGCAATGAAGAAAAGCTACTCGAATAGGGATCTGATGGATATCTTCAAAGCCCTCTCAGAACTCGGTTCTTTTTCAATTGCGCTTACAAGCGTACCTCTTGAGATCGGATGTATGGCGAATGTCGCGTACAAAGATGGCCAGATGCGTCTTTTCCCGTTTGATGAAGTCAGTACAGGTTATCCGGGGTCTGGAGATCTCTTTGCATCCCTTCTCCTCGGGCTGACTAATTTGGGATATTCGTTCTTCCCCGCTGTGAAGACCGCAGGAGAACTTTCTTCTCTTACTATCAGGGGAAGTTATGAGATGAAAAGGGAGAGGAGGCTTGGAGTCTCCCTTTCTCCATTGATGGAGGAGCTCAGGAGGAGGGTGCTCTGAAAGTACTTGTTCTCGGAAGCGCGAGAAGGGAACTGCTACCTTTTTACAATAACGATAAGTTCATTGTAAAGGAAACCGGAATCGGAATTGCCCTCTCTGCCGCTCTTTCAAGCCATTACATCGGGAATCTGAAACCGGATGTCATACTCAATGCGGGAAGTGCAGGTGCTTTTGGAAATCTGGAAATCGGCACCTGTTACAGGATCAAGGATGTGTCATCATTCGATCAGGACCTCTCGTCCTATGGACTGGAGAAGGGAGTCACTCTTTCTCCAAAAGGGAAGAAGATCGGGAAGATCAGACTTTCTGGTGAGGGAATTTCCCTTCTGTCCTCATCGGCATTTTTCTCAGAGAAGATCCTTCCATTCGATGCCGGTGATATGGAATGCTATGGAATTGCCCTCGCCTCATCTCTGTTCTCTGTTCCCTTTGTCTCAGTCAAGCTCATTACAGATATTGTCGGGGAAAAGAGGAGCCTTGCTGACATTGCAGGGACGGTAAAGGAAAACATAGATAAGCTTTATGAGTTCTCACTCTCTTGTCTGTGCTCAAGTTGAAGTGTATCCGGCGGCATAATGAGCCTGACCCGTTCTGGAACCGGGCGGTCCTTTATGAACCGTACAAGTTTCTCTAGGCATTCCCTGTTCTCATTGAATATCAGCTCTGCCGCATCCTCTAGATGCCTTATGCTTTCGTCTGAAGTATCATCAAGTCTTATCCTCTTGCCATCTGGTTCTCCCCAGATGCGGATATATGAAACATCCGGAAGATTTTTCATGACCATGTCCGTCATGTTCTCCTGACTTGTCATGTATACCTTGATGATCGGACTTGCCCAACCTGTGAGACCTCCTGGCTTGATGCTCGGATCAAATGAAAGTGTCCTTTTCGCAGTCGACAGAGAAAGAACTATGAATCTCTTCGCATCAGGGTAGAGCTTCTTTCCCTCCAGATATGCAAGATAGCTTGGATTGTTCTGTATGAGTCCGCCATCAAGGAGGACTTTCTTTCTCCCTTCTTCGTCGATATACCTGAATGCCGGAAAATACATCGGTGCAGCGCTTGAAGCCCTTGCCGCGTCGCGGGAGAAAGCTTTTTTCTCCACATAGCTTCTGAAAAGATATGGCGTTGAGCCATCAGTGTCATAACTGATGATCAGAACCGGAACATTCACATCTTCCAGTCTTTCATCGTGAAGGCAGTCATACAGGAATCTCTCGAGATCCTTCTCGTCATATTTGTCCTTGAGAAGCTGCATGAATACGCTTGTGGAAAGTTTTTTTGGAAAGATCCTCTCTGCGTTCTCAAGATATATTCCCTCGAGCGCCTTCGCATCTATTCCCCGCGGGATATATCCTTTTATGAACTCCTCTTTCCTGAAGAGTCCTGTTTTCCTTATTCCTTTGACGGCAACAATCTCCCCTTCATCCTTCTTGAGGATGCTCCCTTTCCCGTTCATTCCAAGGCCGAGTGCAAGGAGTGCTCCGGTGCTCGTCCCCGCGATTAGATCAAAGTGTGAGTAGAACGGTCTGTTGTCACCGATACTTTCAAAGAGTTCGGCAAGCTTCCTGATGATATGGGCAGGCACTATTCCCCTCATCCCACCTCCATCTATGGAGAGGATGATGCGTACCTCCTCGTTTTCCTCTTTTCTCTTGAAGAAAGACAGCAGTTTGCCCATGCTTTCCGATTTTGCTAAAATCTTGGAAATGGTCAATACTTCCTCTTTTTACAGTGATTGCAAACTCTGCCCGAATATGTGTCAGGTCAACAGGTATGAAGCGAAAGGCCGGTGCAGGACTGGTTCTCTGCCAGTTGTCGCATGGTCAGGCCTCCACAAGGGAGAAGAACCTCCGATAAGCGGAGAAAATGGTTCTGGTATGATATTCTTCTCTGGCTGTCCGCTCCATTGTGCATTCTGCCAGAACATACAGATTTCAGGTGGGGATTCCTCCTTGCTAGGTCTGGAAGTGAGCGAAGATGAACTCTCTGACATGATGATCGCGCTTGAGGAAATGGGTGCGCATAGCCTCAATCTTGTCACGGGCACGCATTTCATTCCTTCGATAGTCAATGCAATCGAGAAAAGCAGGAAAAAGGGGATGGGCCTCAAGGTGGTCTGGAATTCATCTGGGTATGAGAGCGTTGAAGCGCTTTCGCTGATTGATGAGTACATAGACTTGTATCTTCTTGACTGCAAGAGCCTCGACAGGGATGTTTCAGCCCGCTTCGCAGGGCTTGGAAAATACGCGGATAACATCATTCCCGTGATGGATTTCATCAAGCAAAGGAAACCGAGGACCGATTTGGATAACTTGTCCGGTACTGTGCTCAGGCATCTTCTGTTTCCTGGCGAGATCAAGTCGACAAGGTCTGTGCTTGAGTACTTTTCAAAGCACTACAAAGATAATTTTGTCCTTTCCATGATGGTTCAGTTCGTCCCTCCTCGCGAAAACCCGGGGTTTGAGAAGGTAAGCGAGGAAGAGTACGATGAGATCATTTCGTACTTCGATGAGTTTGGAATAGAGGACGGCTTCATTCAGGAGCTTGGGGATGACATCCCGTGGATCCCGGATTTCCGGAGAGATAATCCGTTCCCCCTTTCGTTTGCCACCCCTTCCCCTTATTTCCTTTCGCTCAAGAAGGAGAGATTATAGTTCCCTCGAATTCTTCTCCGCGTAGTGCGGCGAGTGTGTTCTCTATATTTCTTCCGTCAATGCAGAAAACACTCATATTGCTCTCTTTCGCAAGTCGGGATGCGATCGGATCGAACGGAGTGTTCTTCCCCGGGACCCATTCTGTCCCGACCATCTTCTGGAAATCATCCCACGTGATCCTATCGATTGGTTTTGCTTCAGGGTTGTATCTGGGATCATCCGTGTAGACTTTCTTGATGTTGCTCAGATTTAGGATTATAGATGAAGAGAACCTCCTGGCGAGATAGACGCTGTCGGTATCTGTCGAGAACCCTGGTTTCCAGCCGCCTGCGATCAGCACTCTCCCCTGAAAGTCTATATCCGCCTCCATATCGAGGACTATGTCGCTCTTGCATAGCGGGCCGAAAATGCCTTTCAGCAGTGTTGCATTCAGATGGGTGGTCCTTATCCCGATCCAGTCGAGCTGGCTGTCTGATATGGCTGCGTTTGCTTTCTTTGCGGCGTTTTGGTATTTCCTTGCGGTAGAACCTCCGCCTGTTACCAGTATCAATCGCCTTTGTTCATCCTCTTCAAGGTATGATACGACTGCACTTCTGAACTTTCCTAGAAAATCGTAGTCGACATCGTCAGGGACAATGATCGAACCACCGAGTGAAATAACTTTTGTATCCATATTTCAGATTCTAGCAGAAATGGACAAAAAATGACCTTGCATTACTAAAATTGTAGGAGGATTCATATGAATCAAATCAACAGTGTTGTGCTTGAAGGGGTTATTTCAAGTGATCCGAAGCTTGTCACCGTTTCCCAGAGCGGATGCAAGCTTGTCAGGTTCGATGTGGCAAATCACAGGCATTACAAGAACAGGAATGGAGAAATGCAGGACGATGTACTGTTCCTTCCTGTACTCACTTGGGGAGAATTGTCCGAAAAGTGTCTTTCTTATATCGAGAAGGGAATGCAATGCCGCGTTCTAGGACGTCTACGTCTTGCCAGATGGAAGAACAAGGATGGATTGGACAGGAGATCGGTAGAACTTGTTTGTGACCATATCGAGTTCTCGAAGAAGAGAGGGGACAGTCTCGGGAAAGCGAAGAAGGATGAGCTTGTCGTCTTCGAGCAGGACGATGATGGGAAAGAAGATGATCTTCTCCACGAGGGAATGGTCATCTATGATTACTGAAAGCGGGACAGCCTCTCCAATGAGGCTGTTTTACTTTGCATATATTTTGTTCGTGTTCCTCCTGCCGAATGTGGAACTTG
Source organism: uncultured Spirochaetales bacterium (assembly GCA_949293335.1). Classification (GTDB taxonomy): domain Bacteria; phylum Spirochaetota; class Spirochaetia; order Sphaerochaetales; family Sphaerochaetaceae; genus Ornithospirochaeta. Next base: position 82,693 of record CASFDA010000029.1, on the reverse strand, counting down.
ATGTGTCTGTGATGTGGAAGTCATCGCTATAATTCGTGTCTTCATATGGGTATGTCCTTGCGAACACTCTGGTTGCCGTCGTATTGTCAGAAAAAATAGCATCGCCAGCCCACTCGTTCCTCTTTACCAGATCAAGGTATGAAAGGCGGGTCCTCTCTGAACCGAAACCTGAAGAGTTTGACGCATCGCTTTTTCTCCATACGATGGCATCGGAGATCTTTCCCCTGCCTGTTATATTGCTGTACACCACTATGGCACCGTTGGTGCTCGTGAGTGTCTTTTCCTTTCTGGCATTGAGGTAGATAGTCTTCGAGTTTCCCCTGTACTCGACCATCTCTCCGCTTCTTTCCCTGTCCCAGTAGATCACGATGATGTCTCCGCTCTTTACGCTTATTTCCGGCATGGCGTACCCATCTTTCCCGTATTCAATGACTCCTGATGAAATATACAGTCCTCCGGTAGTACCGTTTTTGATAACGCTCAGTTCAATTCTGTCCGGACTGGTTTCGCTTCCATTTGCGGAGAGTTCCGTAATAAGTACTTTGGCCTGATTGAGGTTCTCTCCTGTAAGGAAGTAGGCATAGCGGGATGTGTTTCCGCTTGAGTCCTCTGCTGTGAACAGGAGCGTCTTTATCTCAAGAAAGGAAAGGGGAGAAGGAAGTGTCATCACCACATTCTCGCTTTCATCTGTGATGCCTTCTATATTCACTCCGTCTATCTTTGCGTCTGTTATGACGACATTCTTGTCAAAGCGCAAGGTCACAGTCCTGTTCTCCCTGAAAGAGAAGGAAAGAAGCACAGGGGACATCCTGTCCAGAGCCAAGAGTTCCTCGAGTCTGAATTCTTCGCTAGGGCACGAGGTAAGCAATATTGCAGTGAGGAATATGAGTATGATTTTCTTCATACATAGAGAACACTTCAGGAAAAGATAATGTCTAAAAATCCAGAGTGCCAAAACTTCGTTTGCCATCTAAAATAAGGAAAAAGGAGAATTTTGTATGAAGATAGTCATCCTAGATTCTGTTCCGCTTACTGTTGGAGATATTTCATTTGATGTCCTTGGGAAGTTTGGAAGTGTTGAGATTTACGAGAGCACGAATGCAGATGAGGTCCTTTCGAGGATCGAGCATGCCGATATCGTCCTGACAAACAAGGTTCCTTTGGGAAAACGGGAATTTGAGCATGCGAAGGATCTGAAGTATGTAGGGGTCCTGGCTACGGGGTACAATATTGTGGATATTGATGAGGCCAGGAAGCACTCCGTGACTGTGACGAACATCCCGACATACGGAACTGCATCGGTCGCGCAGTTCGCATTTGCCCTCCTTCTTGAACTTTGCCATCACGTGCAACGGCATTCTGATGAAGTCCTTGCCGGCGAATGGGGGAAAAGCGGCAGGTGGTGTTTCTGGAACTATCCGCAGATAGAGCTTTTGGGAAAGACTATCGGAATAATCGGATATGGAAGGATAGGGCAGAAGTCAGGAGAACTTGCGAAAGCTTTTGGAATGAATGTGCTTATGTATGACAATTTCCCGAAGAAGGAACTGGAAGACGGAAAGAGCCACTATGTCGATCTTGACGAGCTTTTCCGTTCTTCTGATGTCATCTTCCTGCATTGTCCTCTTACAAAAGAGACCGAGAAGATCATCAATAGTGAGAACATCAGAAAGATGAAGGACGGAGTTCTGATCGTAAACAATTCCCGTGGCCCCCTTGTCGATGAAGAGGCCCTTGCAGATGCTCTTTGTTCAGGAAAGGTAGGGGGTGCAGCTCTCGATGTTGTCTCATCCGAACCTATTCAGGATGATAGTCCTCTTTTCAGGGCGAAGAACATCCTCATAACTCCTCATATCTCATGGGCAAGCTATGAAAGCAGAAAGAGGCTTTTTGACATTGCCGTGGGGAATATCGAGGCATTCCTGACAGGAAGAAGTGTTAACGTTGTAAGCTGAGTGTAAGCGGCCTTCTAGGTTTTCTTGCAGCAGCACTTATAAATATTTAATTTTTTAAGGACACGTTCTCTTCTTAAACTGTTATAATTGGACTAAGCAAAGGGGAAGGGAGGTTCTCATGAAGAATCTTAGCTTGCTCTTTGCTTTTCTTTTGCTCCTTTTCCCTGTCCATGCCATGGGAGAAATGGAAAATAGCAGCGAGTATATCCAGTTTGAGGAAAAGACAGAAGATGGCCTCGACTCGTGGCTGATGGAACCTTATTTTCTTTCCCGCCTCCCTGTACTTTTTGAGGAAAGCGGACTTCCCGCAGGCAGAAACCTCTCATCCCTTGCCCGTCTGAGGATGATGGAAAAGTCGAGCGATGATGAGATTGATGCCCTTTTCTCGGCATACATGAACAGGATAGCTGGAGGTAGCGGGGTCAGGATAAGGCTGAACGAATATTTGCTTTTCTATTCATTCTCGTACTCTACTGTACGGGCAAAAGATATGATAGGAAAGCATGGAATGGATGCCATGGAACTGGCGTTTCCCGATGGATGGCCAAAGGGAATAGGGTGTTACGATGCTTTCCGCATGGCCTCTGGCAACTTGGCGGATAATGAAGAGGAGGAAGTGGCAAACTGATTCCGGACAGGGGCTTTTCCTTATGGAAAGGAAGGCTTTCTATTGTCTAAATTAGGTTGAATCAGATATGCTTTGAACATCATGAGCATTATAAAGCCGCATAAGCTCGGTATCATAGCTGGTCCGGGCTCCGAGTATTTTACAGGAAGGGTGGTCCGGCATCTAAGAAGGCTTTACATCGACCGATACCACAAGCTAAGTGAAGCCCTTACGAAGAGGCACGGGATGAGTGAAGAGGATCTTCTTAAGAAAGTCACTCTCCTCGACGACCTCGATTCGCGGCGTATCCCGACGGGTAAGCTTCCGGGGCAGTTCCATTGTCCTGACGTGACTATAAATGTCAAATATACCCGTTTTGCCAATGGTGAAGTGAAGGCAGAGATCATCGATCCGATCCGTGGGCTCAATGTCTACATTGTCTACGATGTCTCGAACAGTTTCCCGATAAAAGTTGCAGGTCAGGAGGATCCTCGTCCTTTCTCGATCAACGATCACCTGATGTTCCTCTTTACGACAATTGATGCGGCAAGGCTTGCCGGAGCACTTTCCATAACCCTTGTCCTGCCAACATATCCATATGCAAGGCAGCATAAGAAGAGCGGGAGAGAGGCCCTTACAGCGAGCTTGTTCGCTCGTTTCTGTGAGGAGCTTGGCGTGTTCAGGATCATCACGCTGGACATACATTCACGGGAGATAGAGAATGCGTTCAGCACATGTCATCTAGAGAACCTGCATGGTTCTTTCCAGGTTCTCATGGCTCTCAGGAGACTCCTTGATTTCTCTGATCCTAATATTGTTGTCGTCTCGCCTGATACAGGAGCAGTGAACAGGAACAAGTTCTATGCCCAGGCTCTCCATAGACCGCTTGCTGTCCTTTACAAAGAGAGGGATTACTCAGTAGTCAGCAAGGATGCAAAGCATTCGAACATAAAGTCCATAAACCTTCTTGGCGATGTTGAGGGCAAGACCGTTCTTATGGCAGACGATATGATCGCGACAGGTGGCACACTGATCATCGCTATGCGTGAGCTGATGAAGCGGGGCGCAAAGAAGATCATCTGCATTGTATCACTTCCTTTCTTCAATGGAAGCGCAATCGAGAATTTCGATGCGGCTTACAAGGAGGGGGTTTTCTGGCGGATAATCGGAACGAACGCCGTCTTCCAGGGTAAGGAACTACTTGAGAAGGAATGGTTCATACAGGCTGATGTAACAGAGCTTTTTGCCCGTGTAATTGTGCGTCTCCATCATGGAAGGCCGATTTCTCCGCTTCTTGACAACAGAAAGTTCATCCAGAAGCTCGTCGATTCTTCACAGGCCAATCCTGGAGCCCCTGTAGCTAACGAGGCTGAGAGTTTCCTGGACTGAGGAGGAGAAATAGTCATGCGCATGTCAAAGAGAATATCCTCGTTCCAGTGTTCTCCTATAAGAAGACTGGTTCCTTTTGCGAGGGAAGCGAAAGAAAACGGGATCCACGTAGTACATCTGAACATCGGACAGCCTGACATAAAGACACCTGCTGAAGCTCTTGCTGCTATTCATAACTATCCGGAGACAACGATCGCATACGGCCTCTCGGAAGGAGAAGTGGGAATCAGGAAAGCCCTTCTGAAGTACTACAGAAAATATGGTATTTATGGTCTCAGTGACAGCGACATACTTATTACCACCGGTGGGTCAGAGGCGATACAGTTCACTATTCTCACTCTCTGTGATCCTGGTGATGAGATAATAATTCCAGAACCTTATTACACAAACGTTGCCACATTCTCGAACATAGCCATGGTTGACCTGATTCCCGTCACTAGTTCGATTGATGACGGATTCTCCCTTCCTCCGATTTCTTCTTTCAGAGAGAAGATCGGACCGAAAACGAGAGGAATCCTCCTCTGTTCTCCGAACAATCCTACAGGACATGTCTACACGCGTAGGGAACTTGTGGATCTGCTTACGCTCTGCAAGGAGAAGGACATCTTCCTGATCGTCGATGAGGTTTACAGGGAATTCTGCTACGACGGAGAAGACTTTGTCAGTGTCCTTACTTTCCCAGAGTTCCAGGACAGGGTAATCTGCGTTGACTCTTTCTCAAAGCGTTTCAGCATGTGTGGCGCACGAATCGGCGCACTCGTGTCACGCAACAAAGAGGTCATTTCCAATGCTCTCAAGCTTGCCCAGGCACGGTTATGTCCTCCTGCTGTCGAGGAATCTGCTGCAGAGGCTGCCCTTTCCGCTCCTGATGAGTACATAATGGGAGTCAAGAAGGAGTACGAGGAGCGCAGGAACTTCTTCTTTGACAAGGTCTCCAAGATAAAAGGGGTGAAGTGTTTCCTTCCTAAGGGGGCATTTTATTTCGTTGCGGAACTCCCGATCGAGGATGCGGAGGATTTCGCGATCTTCATGCTGAAGGAGTTCTCCTATAATGGTTCGACCCTGATGTTCGCTCCCGCAGAAGATTTCTATGTGACAAAGGGGCTGGGGCGCAATCAGGTGCGTCTTGCCTATGTGCTTTGCAAAGATGAGCTTGAGATCGCTGCCACCTGCCTCGAAAAAGGACTTGAAGCATATAAAGGAAGAAAACATTCTTCTGAACATGTATAATCTTGGTTAGGAGCTTTTTCTCATGAGTTATTCGAGGCCTGATATCAGAGAACTTCTCTCGATTTCCAAAGAGAAGTGCGAGAAGAACATTGCCGATGCTGTTTCATATATGGACATCGACTTGACGAACATCGGCAGGCTGGTATCTCTTTATCACCCGCTTGAAATACTTAAGATGGCATTCTGGCAGGAGCGGAAGGTCCTTTCCCAGTCTAAAGACAGTTTTTCTCGTGTCTCTGCCCGCATGTTGCCATTTCTTGTACAGTCGGTGATTTCTTCAACATACTTCACTGGAAGCAGCCATGACAGGAATGTGAAGAAAAAGGACTGGGACCGTTTGCTGTCTGTTGCTGATGATATGGCAAGACGACTGTTGAAATTCATCAACAACAAGGTTGTCCTCGAGTATAGGAATGGCATTCTCAAAGAGGACGATCTTGAACAGTACCGCAACAGCCTTTTTTCAGAGTTCTTCCCTGAAAGGAAGGAGGAGGAGAGGATCCTCTTTGAGAGGGAACGGGCATATTCGTTTATTGAGAATGAAAGCGAGAAAGTCCGGGCAACATTCGATACAGATCCAAAAGAGCTCTCCCTTGCCCTCTATTCGTTCGCATACTATTCCCTTTCTGCGGTGGACAAGCTCAGGGATGATAGCGCAAATTTCCGCAAGGTTGTCGAAGAGAGGATGAGGAAGCTCCGTGAAAACGGAGATGAAGGAACAGAGGAAGAAGTCAGGAACAAAGTCATGCTTGATCCGAAACTGTATCAGGAGAGTCTCAGGCTTCAAGGGCTGCGTGATGACTTTGACATGTTCCGTCCGGAGTTCACTTCCAATATCAATAAAAGGACACTTGAAGTCCTTTCCATAGCACCTGGAACTGCTGATCTGAAAGAAAGCCTTATCGGGCGTGGTACATGGATCAGCCAGAGCTATCCATTCCTGAAGATAGGGGGAATGTATTTTTCTTTCATAGGCAAGTACCTCCTTGCGTGCGCAGAACGATTCTTCTCCTCTTCAATGGGCCTTTGCGGAAGAATGGAGGCGGCATGCGAGAATGCTGTCCTTTCCTTCTTCTTCAAGGATGACGACGATGGCGTCTATATATTCGATGGCAATAAGATCGATGTCGTATTGCTCTCAAGTCTTGAAGAGATCAATCCTCTTATAAACCCTGAATTATTCCATCTACGCCTTGACCGCAGGAGGAGCGAGCTTTCGTCTTCCCCGAAGCTCGGACATAAACTTCTGGTTATCGATACCGAATCAGATGGCAATCTGGAGAAGCTCGGTGATGATAGATTCTTCGTCAGCCTCCGCTATTTGCTCTCAATCCGCGATGACAAGATGAAGAGAAGGGAGTTCCTTTCCTCTATTCTTGGAGAAATCAGGATCGATGCAGATCCGCTTTATGATGAACTTCTCGATGGGGACGAGGATGAGAAGGAGAGCGTGGCAGAGAATGACGACCTTTACGAGAAGGACGAGGAAGAGATGATCATGGATGAAGATGATATCTTCCACGAAGAAGGTGAAGATGAAGGCGATGAGATGCCTGAAGAAGATCTTCCATCTCGTTTTGAGGTGAGCGACGAGGAGATAGAGGAGAACAGAAAGAAGTACGCGGAGAACCAGAGCATCATCTCCGATATGAGGGGAAAAGAGGCGCTCGAAGACTCAGACCGGCTGATCGAGACTGCGTTTGACGAGGATGAGATAGCGGGGGATGAGGATGAGAAAGAGGACGAAATCTTCTCTGACGAGGGACAACTGGCACTCTTTGACGATGACGAGTTTGAAGAGAGTGAGAAGGAGATGGTCCTCGACGAGGAAGAGAAGGAGGATTCCCCCTTTGAGAAGAGCGAGGAACAGCTTTACGAAGAGGTTGAGGATGATGCTGAGCTAGAGCCCATTTTCGATACCGAAGATGAGGAACTCGAGTACGATCAGCTGACAGAAGATGATGAATATGACAATCAGCTGGAAACATCATCTATGGAAGAAGCTGACAAAAAGGCTGATGAGAATGTTGGCTCTGATACAGTTGCCAGTGACAGCAAGTCAGAAGAACTGAGCAGTAGTCAGGATGATGGAAGCTCAGGTGAAAGCGAAGATGATGCGTTCATCGTGGAAGAGAATAGTGATGAAGCGGAAGCTGAAGAGATAAAGAACAGAGAGGATGATGAGCTTGACGAGATCGTGCTTGAAGGCAATGAGGAAGAGAGTTCGGTCCTTGACGTTGACGATGACGATAATGATGAGCTGGTTTCGACTCAGAGTGAGATGCTCGGAGAAAAAGAGGAACATCTTGAGGCCGGAAACAACACCGATTCATCAGACTTGGAGTTCATAGAAGAGGAAGAAGAGAAAAGGAATCATCAGGTTCATGGACAGGAAAAGCCTGAAGATGAGGAAAAAGGCAAAGTGTTCGTGCTTTCCGCGTCGGATGTGATCAGTGAAAGAAAAGAGAATGAAGAGAAGATTGTGACATCCGGTGAAGACAGTTCCCCAACAGCGAATGGCACTATCGATGTGCATAGTCCGAAGTTCTCGCCTTTTATCAGAAGCATCCTTGCGAAACTTGGAGATGAGAGGGGAGTGTTCTCGACGTTCCTTGAGAATGAGGAGCGTCCTGTTCTCGAATACTTTGAGCGCATAGTCATGGAACGGTTTGACAAGCAGCTTCTGGACGGCAAGGACAAGATGTTCAGCGTATTTGAGTACGATATGTCTGTCATCCTCTCAAAGAACAAAGTCTATGATGATTTAAGGATGCGTGAACTGGTCAATAATGCCGGCGCGGTCATGTACTCTAAGGGGAAGGAGAGCTGGAATGTTCTTGTCATCCATCTCAATAGGGACATGTCAATCGAGTATGCATTCATAAAACATTTTGACAAGGACAGTTTTTCTTCAACCGACTGGAAGATCGTGACTGTAATCGGAGAAGAGCTTTTGAGGAGGGGAAAGTGATGGACAGGTTCAGCCTTGCGCTTTCCCTGGCGGAAGCTGCGTCAGTATATCTTCTGGAACATGCGAGTCTCTCGCGCACCTCTTCTTCAAAGGGAGAGAATGACTACGTAACCGAGGCAGACAAGAATGTGGAGAGAATGATCATCTCCGGAATCAGGGAACAATTCCCGGAAGATGATGTCTTCGGAGAAGAAAGCGGAGAGAGTGGAAAATCTGAAAACAGATGGATAATAGATCCGATCGATGGAACTGTGGATTTCATGAACTCTTTTCCATGCTATACGATCAGTATCGCATACGAAGAGAAGGGATGTCTGAAATTCGGAATCGTCAAGTGTCCCCCACTTGGAGAGACATTCTATGCGAAGAGCGGGGAAGGTGCATATCTGAATGGAAAGAGGATAAAGGTCCAGAGCGGAATACCGCTTCGCAAGAGTCTTGCAATCATGGTGCCGCCGCATAGACATCCTGAACTCCTCCGTTCGTATTTCGAGAAGATGTACGACCTTTATTCTGTCTTTACCGATCAGAGAAGTCTTGGAAGTGCAGCTATCTCCCTTTGTTTTGTCGCTTCCGGACGAGTGGCCCTATATTACGAGACCATGCTCGAAGAGTATGATGTAGCGGCGGGAATTCTTATTGCACGTGAAGCAGGGGCCATCGTCGATGTGACAAGATCCGGCCACCATATAAAGAGTATTGTCTGCGGTACAGAAGAGGCAGTGAAGGGGCTTTATGGGAAAATCGGGAATAAGACTGATCTCTTTTGATCTGGATGGAACACTCCTTGATACAAGTCCCGGAATCTGGCACACGATGGAAAGGACAGCTCGGGAACTTGGGTTTTCTAGAGTGCTTACAGCAGAGGAGAAGAGCCGTTTTGTAGGTCCTCCGCTCAAAGATGGTTTTTCAATTGTCTACAATCTGGATGGTACTTTGCGGAACAAGGCTGTTGATCTTTACCGTGAGATATACAAAGAAGAGGGGATAAAGATGTACTCGTATTATCCCGGATTGGAAAATGTTCTTCTTTCTCTGAGAAAACGGGGCTACATCCTGACAGTCTCTACTTTGAAGGATGAGAGGGCAGCAAAGTCCCTTATTGCTTCCACACCGTTTTCTTCCCTCTTCTCGGCAATTCATGGGAGTGATCCTGGGCTGACGATGGGAAAAAGCGGGATTCTTTCCCTTTCCCTCAGGGAGTTTGACGTCAGAAGTTCTCAGGCGGTTCTTGTCGGTGACTCTGAAAGCGATGAAAAAGGTGCTGCCGCACTCTCTGTTCCTTTTGTTGCTGTCTCCTGGGGCTTTGGTTTTCCATATGGCCTGCCGGAACCGTGTGCGGAAAAACCAGAAGAGCTTGAGGAAATCATACTCTCTATGGACAAGGGTTCTTGATAGTTGGTATCCTCAACTAAATAGGCGGAAGAAATGAAAAAGCGAATTGAAACACATAACTCAATTCTAGTTATTGACATCTTCCGTATTTACCCTGACTTTCTTCGGCCTCCCATCTGCTGGGGACCGATTTTTTTTGGAGGAGTCGATGTCTGATGTTTTCAAGTCTAGGAGTCTCAATGTCATCGAGGACTTTTCGATCGATGAGCGCAGGTATTTCTTCAGGAAGACGAAGGAACTGAAGGATGCCATCTTGTCCTCAGATGATGACGTGATGGACAAGTTCAGGATCAACGATCCTGATTTCGGCATTTACGAAGTCTTTCTGGAAAACAGTACAAGGACCAAGGAGTCCTTCCGAAACGCAGCGAAGTTCCATCATGTGAAAGTATCTGAACTTCTGACTTCCTCTTCCTCGATCAACAAGGGTGAGAGCTACGCAGATACATTCAACATGCTCTCTGGATACCAGAATGTGATCTTTATCGTCAGAAGTACTGTTGAGGGTCTTACCAAGTGGTTGTCGGAAGAGACCGGTGAGTATGCGAAGCGGAACGGCCTTCCATATCGTCCCGCATTCATCAACGCGGGAGACGGAAAGCACGAACATCCTACACAGGAACTTCTGGATGAGTTCTCCTTCCTCGAGGACAACGGAATGGACTTTTCTCATATTCATCTCGCACTTGTCGGTGATCTTTATCATGGAAGAACTGTGCATTCAAAGGCTGACGGCTTGAAGTTGTTCGACTCTGTCAAGGTTGATCTCATTGCTCCAGATGAACTGATGATGCCTGAAAGTTATATTGACAGGATGAAGGAAAACGGGTTCTCCGTCCGTATCTTCCCCTCGATTGAAGAATACCTGAAATGCGGTGATGTCGCCCTCATGTGGTACTTCACGAGGCCCCAGCTTGAAAGGATGGGTGAGCGGATATTGCAGAAAGAAGCGATATTGAGGGAGGCAATCACGTTCCGTGAGGAGTTCATGCCGCTTATTGATCCGAACACCAAGTTCTATCATCCGCTGCCAAGGCATAAGGAACATCCGACCATCCCAACATTCCTCGACAAGACTAACTTCAACGCCTGGGAAAGGCAGGCTATAAACGGCATGTATAGCCGCATGGTCCTCCTTTCACTGATAAGCGGAAAGATCGGGGATGACTTTGACGGCCATATGCAGAAAGAGCCTGATTATGAGAGCGAGGAGTATATAATCGAGGTCCAGCCTGAAGATCATCCGAAGAAGGACAAGAACTATTCTGAAGGTGTGCGTCCGATCAGGGATGGCATTGTAATTGATCATATCTGCAAAGGCGAGGAGCCCAAGGATATAAGGACACATATGCGTCTCATTTCCTCTGTCCTCGGTCTTGATGACGGTAAAGGCGGGGAGTGGGTCAGCAAGGGATCAGATGGCAAGTACAAGGGAATAATATTCCGGCCAGGTGAGTATGAATTGAAGAGGGCGGATCTCAAGAGGCTTGCTGCTCTTGCTCCTAACTGTACTCTCAATCTGATAAAGGATGGTAAGGTCGAGAAGAAATACAGGACCCATACACCCCCGAGGATATATAATTTCAGTGACCTGTCATGTTCTAATGAAGCATGCATATCTCACCCATTGAGCGGTGAGGGTGTTCCCGCATCCTTCCATAGGACACATGACGGCAAGTTCGAGTGTGCATACTGTGGCAGGGTGCATACATTCAAGGAAATCTGGAAGAAGAACTAGGAGGAAAACGAGTATGAAGATGCTGAAGGAAATTACTGATTACTATGGAAAGCAGCTTGCCAAAGGTGCTTTTGAACTTGGAGCTATCAGGCTTAGCCCGAAAGACCCGTTCAAATGGGTAAGTGGCTATCGCATGCCGATATACAACGACAACAGACAGTTCCTTGCAAAGGCTCAGTACCGTGCCCTGATCTGTGATGCATTTTCCGACATGATCGAAAGCCTTTCCCTTCAGGTTGATGGGATTGCTGGTACTGCAACCGCAGGCATTCCACATGCAACGAGCCTCGCAGACAGGTTGTACAAGCCCCTTTCATATGTAAGGAGCGGAAGCAAAGATCATGGACTTGGCCATCAGATAGAAGGTCTTGGAAGGGATGGTTCCTATCATGGAGCGAGGATTCTTCTGATTGAGGATCTGATCAGTACCGGCTCTTCTTCTGTGAAGGCTGTTGAGGCAATCAGAAGACAGGATGGATTATGCGATACATGCCTTGGCATATTCTCATATGGTCTCAAACAGTCCGAGGAAGCATTCACTTCGCTTGAGCCAAGTGCGATGTATCATACGATACTTTCATATGATCTGATGATTGAGGTGGCACTTGAGACTGGATATATCTCCAAGGAAGAGGGAGAGATGCTCAGAGAGTGGAGAGAAGACCCGTTCAATTGGGGAGAGGCACATGGCTGGCCGAAGGAGAGCTGATGATCGATTATAAGAAAAGACTTCTTTCGTCATTTGACGAGACCGGTAATATAGCATGCATGGGACTGGATCCAGATCCTGAAGCGCTTCCGTATCCGGAGCTTCCTGCAGGAACGCGCATAACACGCTTTTTCAGTACTCTTTTCGGAAAGATGTCAGAGCGTGGCCTTGTGCCCTCTGCATTCAAGCCGAACATCGGGTATTATGCATCTCTTGATTCTCCTCTTGAAGGTAATTATTCGGGATCCAAGGCTCTTTCTGAAGTTCTGGTCATGATCAGGATGCTGTTCCCTTCAAGCGTTGTGATACTCGATTCAAAACGTGGGGACATCGCAAGAAGCAGTCAGAATTATGCAGATGAAGCATATTCTAGCTGGATGGCGGACAGCGTCACAGTTTCACCTTATATGGGATCAGATTCGATTTTGCCATTCAAGAAAGAAGGTAAAGGATTCTATGTTCTCTGCAGGACCAGCAATGAAGGTGGCAAGGACTTCCAGAATCTTGTTCTCCAGGATGGAAGAACACTTTATATGGCGGTAGCTGAGAGCATTGTGAGATGGAATGGTGACGAGGGCTCTGTTGGTGCGGTCGTGGGGGCAACCCATCTGGAGGAGATGGAGAATATTGTGAGGGTGTTCAAGGATCACAATGTCCCGATTCTTGTCCCGGGTGTGGGAAGTCAGGGCGGAAGCGCACCAGATGTTATCGGCGTACTTGCCAAAACTGGGTATGATGCGCGGCTCGCGAGGATCAACTCCTCTTCCGCGCTCACTCATCCCTGGAAGAAGAAAGAGAAGGTTGCGCCTGAGAATTGGCTTGAGCTTTCGCTTTCGAACATCTCTAAACTCATCGGGGAGTGTTCTTTGAATGGATAGGAAAGAGGGAAAGGCATATCGATTGCTTTACAGGAACCACATCAGAAAGGATGTAGTTCTCTCTACGGTATCAGGAGTTGCCAGTACTAAGGAAAGCATTGTCCGTCATTTTGACAGGGATTTTCCCGCGCTTGATATAATAACCACCAAATCTTTCCAGGTTACGCCGAACCCGGGAAATACAGGACCTGTTGTCGTAAGTCCGGAAGAAGGTGACTTTGGAAATTCTGTGGGACTCAGGAATCCCGGAATGGAATACGCATACTCATATCTTTCAAAGTTGCGTTCCGAAGGGCTTTGCAAAATTCTGAATGTCTCTGTTTCTGCATCGAATCCTGAAGATTTCATAACGCTTGTGAAGAAATTCGATCCGGTTGCGGATATGATCGAGCTCAATTTCTCCTGCCCTCATGCGGCGAAAGGTTTTGGTGCGACTATAGGAAGCGATGAGGAGCTGGTCAGGACATATGTCGAGAAGATACACAGTGCGACAAAAGACAGAAGAAGCCTATTGATCATCAAACTCACGCCTAATGTCCCCTCAATTGCGAAGATGGCGGAAATTGCGATCAGAAGCGGAGCTGATGGGGTTGCTGCGATCAATACTGTCGGACCGAGGGAGTATTTCCTGGACGGGCATGAAATACTGCATAACAAGCTTGGCGGAAAAGGTGGCGCATCAGGAGAATGGGTGAAGGAAATTGCTTTTGATGCAGTCCGGAGTATCCGTGAGCGTATCGGAGATGAGCCTATAATACTTTCCATGGGAGGAATCTCGACATCAGAAGATGTTGAGAAGATGCTTTCATGCGGAGCTGACAGCGTTGGTATCGGATCTGCCCTTGCGCGCATACATCCAGGTTTATGGCCATCTTATTTTGAAGCACTGAAGAAGAAAGAGGATGTGAAAAGTTTCTTCACTATGAGTCATGAGAACCTCGAGTACAGGAAGCATCGCGTCACGGATATTTCCATGTACGATGAAGAGACTGTCATTCTCACGCTTGATGGGGAAAGCACATGCAGGGCAGGTGAGTTCGTGTTCCTCTTTTTGCCAGGACTCGGAGAAAGGCCGTTTTCTGTTGCAAGGAGAAAACCTCTATCTTTCATCATCAAGGTGAAGGGACCTTTTACAGAGGGTGTAAAGAAGCTCAGAGAGGGTGATGTCATATACATGCGTGGTCTTTCAGGGGCTCCGGTTGCGACAGAAAAAGCAGAAAAGGCGCTCCTGATCGGAGGAGGAACAGGAACTGTTGTTCTGAATCTACTGGCAGAAAAACTTGAGAAGGAAGGCACTGAAATGTCCTTCAGGATCGGGGTGAAGTGTCTTCCCGAGAGCGGGAAGGGGCTGCTTGAAGACGAACTCAGGAAATATGGGAAATACGTAGTTGTGCCAGATGATGGCATTCCCGGACGCGTTTTGGAGACGATCGGAAAAGATGATGTCGACGATAAGACCGTGTATTACATTGTCGGTCCTACGCTCATGATGAAAAAAGGTGCCGACCGGCTTGTCTCTCTCGGTGTCTCTCCGGAGAAAATCAACATATCTGTCGAGACGATGACGATGTGCGGGATAGGAATGTGCGGAGAATGTGTAGTCGGTGATCGCCTGCCATGCAGGGAAGGCACGTTCTTCTCCTGGAAGTACATCACAGAAAATGGAGTAGAACTCTGATGATAGATTCCCATGTTCATCTCCGTGACTGGAATGAAAGTGAAAAAGAGACGATTTCTCATGCGATGAAGGTTGCTGGCCTTTTGGGTTTCACCTGGTTGTTTGACATGCCGAACACAAAGCCTCCGCTTACAGAAGAAGACCTTATTCTGAAGAGGCTTGAAGAAGGCAAGAGCGAAGGTGAGAAACATGGCGTCAGGTATTCTCTCTACGCAGGTCTCACAAGTGATACCGATCAGGTTCGCAGAATGGTGCTTCTCCAGAAGAGGCTCTTTCCTGATGTAGTGGGACTGAAGCTCTTCCTTTCTCACAGTACAGGAAACATGGGAATTGTCAGTGAAGAGGAGCAGGAGAATGTATTTTCTGCACTTGCGGATGCTTCATACAGGGGTGTTCTTGTCCTGCATGCGGAAAAAGAGAGCTTGAATGACATGTCGTTATTCTCATTGGATGATTTTTCCACACATTCCAAGGCCCGCCCGAGTGAAAGCGAGATAGAAAGCATACGTGATGCGCTTGAACTTGCTGACAAAACGGGCTTCAAGGGGCATCTGCACATTGCCCACATCTCTACAAGAAAAGGGGTGGAGGAAGTTCTTGACGCGAAGAAGAGGAATGTCGATATCTCAATGGGAGCAACCCCGCATCATGCGCTCTATACTTCAGATGATGCAAAAGACAAGAAGAGGTATCTGAAGATGAATCCGCCTCTCCGTTCAGAAGAAGACAGGGCTTTCATCTTCTCTTCCCTTCTGGAAGGAAAGATTGACAATGTTGAAAGTGATCATGCGCCTCATACATTGGAAGACAAAGAGAGGGGCGCAAGTGGAATACCTTCACTTCCCGCGATGCTCCTTTTGATGCATAAGCTGCGCGAAAATGGAGCCTCTGAAGATCACATAAAAGACCTCTACGGGAGGAACATCCAGAAGATATTCAATCTTCCCGAATATGATTTCAATCTTCCTCCAGATGATGAGAACCTTTTTGAGAAAGCGATGGCAGAGTATCCGGTAAAGAGTTTTTGCTGGGTATGAAACAGATGAAATAGGGGCTATTTCAAAAGCTTAGACTTTTGCAACAGCCCCTTTGTCTTTTTTTGACGCTCTGGATTATCAGAACTGATAACCGATCGAAATATGCGGGATTGAGAAATCTACATAGAAGTTGTCGGTTGTGACACCTCTGTTCCCACCGAACTGGAATATATCAATATTCATTCCGATTCCGAATCTCAGGAACCATGACTGGTGGAACATCCACTGGAAATCGGTTGCGAGATATGCGCCGAAGCTGCATGTCCTTGCGATATTGATATATGGTCCTACTGTGAAATAGAAATCAATATTCGAGTTTGAAATCGGGGTGCGGAATGCATAACCACCACCAACTTTTCCGGAAAGCTGGCTTCCTGAAAGATAGAAACCTGCATTCACATAGAAGCCGTGATGGGGATCAAAGAAGATATCTGATTCCGCGGTGAGATTGAGTCTTACCTGCGTATTTGAAGCAATGTTGATCCCGAACTCATTGAGGGAACCACTCTCTGGAACAGAGTTTCCTGTAGAGCCTACAGAGCCGCCAAGGCCACCCATGAGACTGACATCAGGATCCGATGCAGCCAGTGGAACAATGGCAATGACACAGACAAAAAGAGCGATGATTACTTTTTTCATATTTTTCTCCTAAAAAGAAGTATGCTTCTTTTCTGCAAAGAAAGTCCACAAAGAAAAATGTATCAGAGATCATCTCTTCTTCAGACTTACCTTCACCTTCTTTCTTATCAGATAACACTTGTGGATATTCGGTCGGATCTTGAAATCTTCCCCGATTGTATCTTCTGTGATTTCTTTCACGAAGTAGTTGTCGAGTACTTTCTGGTCCATCCTGAATCTCCTGAAGTTCGTGCTGAATATCATGGTTCCGCCCGGACTGAGCAATCTCATCGATTTATATATGAGCTCTTCATGATCTTTCTGAACATCAAACGGCCGCCTGCTCTTGCTGTTGCTGAAAGTAGGTGGATCACAGAATATGAGGTCATATCTGTCAAAAGACTGGTTCAGATACTCTATCACGTCACTCTTGTAGAAGAAATTGGTTATCGTCGTCGGATATCCATTGATCTTCATGTTCTCAAGAGCCCAGTCCAGATATGTGGAAGATGAGTCCACAGAGACAGTGGAGACGGCACCTCCCCTGATCGCATTCAGCGTTGCTGTCGCTGTGTAGCAGAAGAGATTCAGGAATCTCTTTCCCTTGCTGTTCTCTTGAATGTACTTCCTTATCGGGCGGTGATCCAGGAATATGCCAGTGTCGAGGTAGTCCGTGAAATTGACAAGTACCTTGAGCCCGTTCTCATTGGCAACATTGAAGTGGTTCTTTGAAGAGAGGCGTTCATACTGGCTCTTTCCCTTCATTTCCATCCTCTCCTTTACGTGGATATCTTCAATATCTATTCCTGTAGCTCTCTCCGTCGCGTATACGATGTCATTGAGCTTTTTCTCATACTCATCCAGATTTCCATCCACCGGGCCTTTATATACGCTGAGATTGATCCATTTGCCTTCATACATGTCGATTGCAGCAGGGTATTCTTCGATTTCTGCATCATAGATCCTGTAGCAGGTGACACCCTCCTTTTCCATCTCGCTTTTGAGAAAAGAAAGTCTTTCCACGAGGTGCCTGAAGATCTTCTCCGCGCCATCAGAGAGTGGGGCAGAAAGCCTTTCCTCCCTTTTTCTGATGTTCTTGATTCTCTGTTCCTCCCGCTCTTCGTCTGTATAGATCAGATAGTGTGCGGCCTGGCATTCGATCGTCCCGTTGTAGAGAGTATTTGTTCGCTCCGGTTTCATTGAGATATATGAGAACAATTCACTTTCCGGGGCAAACAGAGTAGCTCGCCAGCCCTTGAATGAAGATGAGAGAAGATTGCCTATCCTTTCATAGAAAGAGCCTATGTCATCATTCTTCATCCTCACTCCATAAGGCGGATCTGTAACAATGAAGCCTCTTTGGGCTATTTCGTTCTCTTCATATGTAAAGGCATCGCGCTCATTGATTGAGATCAGATCTGAAACTCCTGCCTTGATTGCACTTTCGCGCATTATTTTCACAGCCTTTCCAGAGATATCGGATGCGTAGATGCGTATGTCTCTCTTCTCCCGGGCCTCTTCACATCTCTTCTTTGCCTCCTCTTTCACCTCATTCCAGAGTGTCTCGTCGTGGAATGGAAGACGCATGAATGCATACTCCCGATCTTCATTTACAAGTCCGGGGGCCATGTCTGATGCGATGAGGGCCGCTTCAATCGGAATTACGCCAGTTCCAGCAAATGGATCGAGCAATATTCCCACTTTGTCATCTGTGATGCTCTTTTCCCATTCGCTCCTCAGCAGGATTGACGCTGCGAGATTCTCCTTCATTGACACATCAAGATTGTTATCGACCTTGTATCCTCTTTTTGCCATTCCCTCGCCAGAGAAGTCGAGATACCAGACTGCGCTGTCCTTATGGATATGCACGTGTATTGTTATATAAGGGTTCTCGATGTCCACATCTGGTCTGAGTCCATCGAATTTTTCCCTGATCCTGTCTACTATCGCATCCTTCACGCGAAGGGATACGAAGTGCGAGTTCTCGACATATGGACATGAGATCACAGTTTCCGTGACCTTTATTGTCCGCTCCGGATTTATGTATTCTTCCCATGCAATCGCTTTTGTAGCTTCATAAAGTTCATCAGCGCTCTTTATATCTTCGTCATGGTAGAATGCAAGGAGAGTGCGGGTTGCGATCCTGCTATTTAGGACAAAGCTGTATCCTCCTTTCAGGTCACACTGGAATTCAACCCCGCCACGGGTCATCCTGACATCATTGGCTTTTGCGTATATCTCAACCTCCTTCTTCACGAGATCAGTTTGGTTGTTTCCGCAACTGGCGAAGAAAATCATAAGGTATCTCCTTTGAAGAGGTCTTCAAGCTCTTCTTTTTCGTATCTGTATTCGCTTGAGCAGTTGAGACAGTTCACGGTAAACGGGAACGGACCATTGAGTATGGCTTTTTTCTCTTTCTCAGGCAGGCCCCGAAGGTACGAAGAGAATCTCTCTTTTGAACAGGGGCAGGAAAAGGATACAGGAAGAGAGGAAAGGTGAACAGGAGAAAAAGATGCGAATTCTCTCTCTATGTATTCGTTTATGCTCTCTCCTTCCATCAGCGCAGTACCAAGCCCCCTGAGTTCCTTTTGTTTCTCTTCAAGCCTCTCTATCAGATTCTCATCTGCAGATGGAAGAAGCTGAAGGAAGATTCCTCCTCCCCCGAGTACCTCTCCCTTTTCTCCCATCTTTACCGCTATATAGAACAGAGTAGGGGTCTGTTCGCTTTCTTGAAAATACACAGCAAGATCTTTCGCGATGTTTCCGTACTGGAGCATCACAGTTCCTGAAAAAGGTGTCTTTGCCCCTTCTATTGTCTTCGTGACAGTTAGGAATCCCGGGCCGAAAAGAAGGTTTATCTCATCTTCAGCTGGTGCCTTTTCAAGTGGGATTGTTTTCTCGATCAGGGTACCGCGTACCTCTCCGTTTGCAGAAGACTCGACGCTCAGTCCCCTGATAGGACCGCCGCATTCGATTTCAAGTCTCACTCTGTCATTCCCCTTGATCGTGGCAGAAAGCAATGCCGCTGCTATGTATGCCTGCGAAAGGATATAGGTCTCGAGCATCCCGATATCGTGGTTCGCCTTCATTTGGTTCAGGCTTTTTGTCATATTGACTGCATATATCCTTGCGTTTGCATCTTTGAATATGTATATCTCCCTTCCATCCGGAGAAATAGACGAAATATGTTCTCTGAGTTCTTCGTCCTCTATAGTCTTATAAATCATGCCGTTTATTCTAGCACAGCTTCAAGCTTTGTTTGTAGCTCGTGTTTCTCCTTCAGGGATGGTAGAATGTCCTTAACCATGTTTTCCAACGATTCCGAGAAGAAGAGAGAAAAGAAGAGGAGGGCACTCTCCTCGACAAGTGTGTTCAGAAACAAGATATTCACTACATTGGGCCTTGTTGCGGTGCTTCTTGTCATTCTTTTCATCACGATAACCCTTCTCTCTATTGCCCGTCTCCAGATGGAGAACAGTGTGGAGAGAGCGCTGAATAATGTTGTCCTTGCGATAGAGGACTCAACGATTCCCATTTCTGTGGTGATGGCCGAATCTGGCGTACGTGGCTTTGGAATCTATTCAAGTTACGGAAACCTCCTCTATAGCGAAGGAGATGTGTATACGCGCTTGCCCGTTGTCAATTTCGAATGGGGAGAGAGGAATACTCTCACGAATTCAATTTCCAATTACGATAGCTATACCAACACGGTCGAATACGTCCGATTTTCCAGGAAGGCCATAATCCCGACCAGCCAGAGCCTCCTTGTGGCTCCAGAACTCGGATTGATGGATTTCCCGAATATCATATACATGTCATACGATGCATCAGAATATGGAAGGACTGTGCTTCTTGTTGAGGTATCAATGGCATTGCTTTCTCTGGTTCTCGTTGCAGTATACTTCATAATCCTCCATACCCTCAGCGAGAACAAGCGATACAGGGAATTGTTTGCAAAACAGGAGAGGCTTGTGAGTCTTGGTCAGGCCGCACGTACTCTTACCCATGAGATAAAGAATCCTCTGAGCGCGATCATGCTCCAGCTTGCCATTCTGAAAAAGACGAGCGATGGAAAGAATGAAGAGGATTTCCAGGTGATTGAGAACGAGACAAGGAGATTGATTGCCCTTGCGGACAAAGTCTCTGAGTTCCTGCATAATCCAATAGGAAATCCAGAGGAAATGGAGCTCAAGACAGAACTTTCGTCATTGTTCTCTCTCTTCAGGGGGAAAGGTGATATAGAGTTTTCCTTTACAGTAGAGGGAAAGGCCTTCGTAATGTTTGACAAGGACCGGTTCCGTTCTGTATTCGAGAATCTCATCAAGAATGCGTTCGAATCTATGGAGGACATGGAGAAAAAACCGGTCGAGATCTTTCTTGAGAAAAACAGGAAAGGATTTTACGTGATACACGTTATGGACAGAGGCTGTGGTATAAAAGGGGAGGACAGGAACAAGATCTTCGATCCCTTCTATACGACAAAGATCCATGGTTCAGGTATCGGTCTTTCGATATCGAGGCAGTTTGTAGAGGCCGCCGGGGGCAGCATAGATATTCTCGATCGCTATGGTGGTGGCACGGATGTGTCAGTCTCTCTCAAAGCAAAGCTTTCTTGATTTTCTCTCATTCTTTGCCAAAACGGAGAAAAAACAGTATTATATGGTTGCAAAGGAATGGGTATGGAGTTTCCTCAGGGGGAGAAAGAGAGATAAGTTGCTTATCTTTTCCTTCTCATGATGCCATTGGCATGAATTGCATTTTGAAGGGGAGAGAGGATGAGGGTACTCATTTGCGACGACGAAGAGAACATCAGAAATCTGATGAAAAAATACTTTTCGCTATATCAGTTCACTTGTTCTGTAGCTGAAAATGGATTATCTGCAAAGCGTATGCTCCGCGAAGAAGTATACGATGCGGTTATTGTAGACTTGAAGATGCCTGGCCTGAATGGTCTTGAGCTGATCAAATGGATCAGGTCTGAAGGTTTTCCCCTTCCTGTGATAATGATAAGCGCCCATGGAGAGATAAACGATGCTGTGCAGGCATTGAAAGAGGGCGCTGATGACTATGTTGAAAAACCCTTTGAGCCTGATGAGATCGTAAGAAAGATAAA
This sequence comes from uncultured Spirochaetales bacterium, assembly GCA_949293335.1. GTDB lineage: Bacteria > Spirochaetota > Spirochaetia > Sphaerochaetales > Sphaerochaetaceae > Ornithospirochaeta. Next base: position 61,375 of record CASFDA010000029.1, on the reverse strand, counting down.
ATCGCTTGTAGAGACAAGAAATCTGAAAGCTGTCGTGGAGAACTCAAAAAGTGAAGATAGTTCTCTTATCGGCTCTTCCGACGCCATGGCAAGGATACGGGAAGTCGTCTCGAAGATAGCGGATACAAGCGCGACTGTACTCATCACTGGCGAAAGCGGAACAGGAAAAGAGGTCGTTGCACGGGAAATCCACAAGCAGAGTTCTTCGAAAGGGCCATTTGTTCCTATAAACATAGGAGGAGTCCCGGAAAACCTTCTCGAGTCAGAATTGTTCGGGTATGAAAAGGGTGCTTTCACAGGTGCAAACGGGCGGAAGATCGGACTTTTTGAGCTTGCATCAGGAGGAACGCTCTTTCTCGATGAGATCGGGGACATGCCGATATCTCTGCAGGTGAAAATCCTGAGGGTGCTGCAGGAGAAGAAGATCACGAGACTCGGCGGAACCGATGCGATGCCGATAAATGCCCGCATTGTGGCAGCGACAAACAAGGACCTGGAGAAGATGGTACAGAAAGGATCATTCAGGGAAGATCTCTTTTACAGGCTCAATGTAGTGAGGATCGAGCTTCCTCCACTGCGTGAAAGAAAGGATGACATTCCCCTTCTTGCCATCCATATCGTCTCGAAAATCGGGAAGAGCATGGGACGCCATATCGATGGATTTACTCCTGAGGCGATTGAAGCGCTCAAGGAACATGAATTCTACGGTAATGTAAGGGAGCTGGAGAATATATTGGAACGGGCCCTGATCTTTTCAGAAGGTCCGACTATCAGGAAAAACGACCTGATGTTCTCCCGTTCGGTCTCTTCTGGCAAGACGATGGACAAGCAGATGCCTATACCGGATGAGTTGTACAATCTTCACGATGTTGAGAAGTTCACGATCATAAAGGCTCTGCAGAGATGGGAAGGCAACAGGACCAAGGCAGCCGATGAGCTTGGAATATCACGTCGCACACTGATAACGAAGATAGGGGAGTATAATATCAATCTTTGAGTTATCATTGTGGTATGGAAAACACACCCGATGCACCATTCTGGTCACTTGAGAATATATATCCTTCTCTTTCCTCTCCAGAGTATGAGAGCGACAAGAGAAGGCTGGCATTCATCAGCAACGCAATCAGAAAAGAGGATGACCTTCCCGCTCTGCTTCTCCTGATGGATGAGGGAACCGCCATTTCCTCAAACCTCAATTCATATATTACATGCATAAGCGAATGTGATGCTTACGATGAGAAGGCACTTTCAGAAAGCGAGAGTATTTCTCTTCTGCTCTCATCTTTCGACTCTTCAATGAGAGACTTTTATTCCAGATTGGATGAGTTTGAGGATGATTTTTCTCTGTATCCTGAATACGAACCATTCTTTTTCAAGGCGAAAGAGGAGAAGCAGCATCTTCTTTCGCAGAAAGAGGAGGAGATGTCAGCTGCCATCACTTCCTATGGCTCTTCTGCATTTGAGAATCTTCAGTCTTCACTCACCGCAACAATAGCTACCGACGAATTTACCCTGAACGAGCTCCGGTCCAGAGCAGAAGATGGTTCTAGGAGTGTGAGGAAAGAGAGTTATGAGGAGGAGATCAGGCTTCTTGAGAAGAATGAGATCGCCTTCTCCTATGCCCTTAATGGAGTAAAGGGCGCGGCTCTGTATCTTGACAAGAAGAGGAACTGGAGGAATCCGAAAGAGAAATCTCTCTTCAATTTCTCAATCAGCGCAAGGACTCTTGATGCCCTCTTTTCTGCCATTGAGGAGAAAAAGGGAATATTCCACTCCTATTTTGAAGAGAGGAAAAAAATCCTCTCTCTGGATGAACTATGCTGGTATGATCTCTCTGCTCCGATCGGGAAGAGTCTGAAATTCTCTTTTTCCGAGGCGATGGATACGGTTATCTCAAGCTATAGGGACTTTTCTCCGGAGATGGCAGATACCGCACAAAAAGCGCTTTCCAACTCCTGGATCGATGGAAAGATGAGGAAAGGAAAGGCTTCTGGCGCTTTCGACACAGAGTTCCTGAAAAGCGGGGAGAGCAGGGTCTTCCTCAATTTCGACTCATCTCTTTCTTCGGTTTTCACACTCGCCCACGAATTGGGACACCTTTATCACGATCAGGTGGTGTCTGATAAGAAAGCTCTGCTGGCACTCTATCCGATGAGTTTTGCGGAGACTGCAAGTGCGTTTGGCGAGATACTGTTATTTGAATACCTGATGAAGAAAGTTAGTGGAGATGAACGCCTGTCTGTCTTGAGCTATTTTGTCTCCTCGTTGTCTGAGATTGTAATAGATATCGCATCGCGATATTACTTCGAGGATAGTTTTTTCTCTGAAAGGGAGAACGGCCCGCTTTCTCCGGAAAGGATTTCCGAACTGATGTTGAGAAGTCAGGAAAGGGCTTATGGGGATATAGTCAGCGAGAAGCACAGATTCATGTGGGCGGTAAAGAGCCACTACTATTCGCTTGAGACACCATATTACAATTATCCATATGCCTTTGGATTCCTCCTTGCACTCGCTCTCAGGAAAAAGGGACTGGACTTTAGAGAGTACAGGGATCTGTTGCATAGAGGGCCATCTCCAGATCTTTCATCTCTTCTTTCCAAGTTTGGTTTTGATATCGGAGATAAAGCTTTCTGGCTTTCAAGTTTTGACATAATCGAGAGGATAATCGGAGACTTCAGGAATGCAGCTGAGAATTGAGAAGTATGTCTCTGGCGGCTATGGCCTTGCACATGTCCAGAATAGTGTTGCTTTTGTTGAGAATGCACTCCCTGGCGAGCTCTGCGAGTGCAGGGAAATAAGGAAAATGGGAAAGCTTTCCTTCTTCTATGCAACAAAGATCATTGAAAAGAGTGAATACAGGGAAGATCCGATCTGTCCTCTTTATGGAGTATGTGGCGGATGTGATTTCCTCCATGTCTCAGAAAAGGGGTCCGCTATGCTGAAAGAAGAGAGCGTAAGGGAGAACCTGAAGAGGATAGGTAAGGTCAGCTATGAGATACCGTTCCTTCCTCCCGAGTTCGGCAAGAAGAGGGGATATAGGATAAGGGTGCGCTTGCACAGGAGCGGCAAGACTGTCGGATTCTTCAGAAAAGACGGGAAAGAAGTGATTCCTGTCACCTCCTGCCCGCTTCTTTCGGATAGGCTCAATGAGTTCCTGCAAAAAGAGGATGCCTGGAAGAGTTTTGGAAAAAGAGATGAACTTTCTCTTTTTGAAGGGGATGACGGACTCTCTTCTGGACAGAATATAGTCAATTGTTTTGGCTATAGCGTCTCTGCGCATGCGTTCTTCCAGTCAAACAGGTACCTTTTTCCTTCTCTTCTCTCTTTTGTAGAGGAAAACGCGATTGGCTCTTTCATCGTTGATCTCTACTCCGGGGTAGGGACGTTCTCCCGTCTATTCCCTCAAAAGGATGTCATTGCTGTTGAAAAAGACAGTAATGCAATCGCATTGCTCGGCAAGAATGCTCCTTGGGCTGATATCTTCTCGCAGGATGTCGCATCTTTCGCCCTCAGGATAAAGAAAAGGCCGGATACGGTTATCGTGGACCCTCCTCGAGTAGGCCTCTCAGAAACGGTCCCTTCCCTGATTTCCTCTTGGAAGCCAAGGAGGATAATCTATATTTCCTGCGACAGCACTACGCTCTCACGGGATATAGGAAGATTTCAGGGCTACAAGGCCACCAAGGGAAAGGTTTTTGATTTCTATCCCGGTTCAAGCCATGAGGAGAGTGCCATCATTCTCGATGAAGTTTAGAAAACGATGGCGGGGAAAAGTCAGCAGTTCTCTTCTTTCTTCCAGCTTGAGTAGATGTCATAAACCCTCAGGCGCGAGATTATGGTATCGATATCTGTCTCCTCGTACGGTGTGAACAGAACCATCTTCTCACCTGATGGACGGACTTCAAAGAAGTTGTCAGAGAATTTCCCTGCTATCCCTTCTATGTCCAAAGTCACCGCAAATGCAGGTTTTGCACATTTTACTCTGAAAGAATAGGAGGAAGAGCCGGCTTTGTTGACAGTTACGTTCAGGTTGGGATTCCTGAATGCGCACTCCTCGATAGGGGCAAGCAGGAGAGATAGCTCCCTATGCACATCTGCAGTCCGGAGCTTGACGTATACGAATTCATTCTTTACGTCGACTTTCGAAAGGTCAACCGTTCTCACCTCCGCATGCGAGTGGGCGGGAACAGAGATGCTGTGCATGTACTTTTTTCTCTTTTCCCCGTCATAACGCATGAATTTTACAGAGATGTCCATATCTGTGTCTTCTGCGCTGTCATTGGATGCGAAGATTCTGAGTTTCCCGTCCTCGATATACATGATTGGTACAAGATCGGAGAAGAAGCGGCGTGCCCCATAATGGCTGGGTTCCCATTTCCCGTCTTCTGTTACAGTTGAAAAGAGGTCGTCATACAGAACTCCTCTTGTCTCATTGGAACTGCGTGACTTCAAAACCCAGCGTTCCAGATTGATTGCATTTATGCATTTGCTCCTGTAGTCATCTCCATCTTTTTTTGCTGTATAAATCTTCAGCTTGTCCAGATCTGCATATACGTATGATGGGTGATCCGAGAATTCTTCATTCTTTTCCCGGTGAAGTATGAGGATCCCCAGTCTGTCTGCAATGTTGTAGAACATATGACCTTCGTGCCCTTCTTCAATGGCGATGACGTTCATGTTCGCATCGCAGGCACTGCTCAGGAGCATTTCATACCTTCTTCTGTCTGCTGCAATCCCTTTGGGCCAGATGGCACCCATGTGGAAGAGCCTCCTTCCGTTCAGATAAAGGGCATCTTTGACTAGATTGACATCTCTGAAGGAAATATTTTTTTCAAAGACTGTATTACCGAGCTTTATGCTTGATGGATAGCTTTTCTGTTTTCCATCTCCCCTGATGTTCCATGCATCCACTTTCTCTTCGATGGCCAGGCTATACTCGAATGACTGATAACCTTCTTCCAGCTCGAACGAAGTCTTTATCTCTTTCGAGAGGAATCTGATCTCCAGTGGCAGTGTCTGTTTCCTGAACGAAAAGTACTTGAAGCGGAAAGAAAGGTTCCATTTTCCACCTTCGGCTTGTTTTGTCTTGGTGCTGATATAGTCAAGGACACCTTCTTTCGAGACTGATATGGATGCATTGCCTCTGAATGATGAGGACACTATGAGTTCGATCTCGTTCTCTCCATTCTTGAGGAGATTGGTTATCTCCCTTCCTTCGGCTTTTTTCCCGTTGATGAGAATCAAATAGGCTGAGGGTACTTTGACAATAGCTCTCTCTCCGTTTTTAATGTCCAGCGAGAATTTCCTTTTCACTATCCAGAAAAGATTGCTGAGAAATCTTACACTCTCTTCAACTCCGCCTCTGGTCACAAGTGTCGTGTATATGCTGTTCTGGGTGTCGATCTCCATCTCTCCGTTGTCAGAAAAGAGGGATGTGTACTTCCTAACTGTTCCGTAATCGAGAGGCCTCATCCTCCAGATTCCGGAAAGACTCAGATTGCTTTCCATAAACTCTCCTGCAACTAATATAACATGAACAGGGAGAACTTCCTCTCTTTAAGTTTCTTTTGTATCATCCTTATTGTTATGTTTGATGGTTTTCTGAAGGTTGCTGCAGCAAGTCCGAGCCTCAGGGTTGCCGACGTAAAGTACAATGTGGATGAGATGCTGAGTCTCTTTCGTGAGGCAAGAGAAAAGGGGGTCAAGCTTCTTGTATTCCCTGAGCTTTCCATTACAGGTTATACAGTACAGGACCTGTTTCTTTCCTCTCAGCTTATAAAGAGCGCGGAGGATGGACTTCATCGTTACTGTGAAGGAACAAAAGGTTCTGATGTCCTCTCTTTTGTCGGTTTCCCGCTTTCCTATAAAGGGAAACTTTACAACAGTGCTGTTGCCATCCAGGACGGCAAGATACTCTCGTTTACTTTGAAGAGCCATATCCCTGCATATGGGGAATTCCAGGAAGAGAGATGGTTCTCTCCATCTTTCTCCGGTTATGTGTATGAAAAAGGTGTTCCGATCGGAAACAGGATAATACATCGCTTCGGGGATATCGGGATCGCGGCAGAAATATGTGAGGATTTGTGGGTCGCAACATCTCCTTCAAGCTTCCACGTGCAAAACGGCGCGACGATTATTGCCAATCTCTCCGCATCTGACGAGGTTGTAGGCAAGGATCAGTATAGAATGGAACTGATCAGGAGCACCAGCGGGAAAGGCCTTTCCGGATATGTATATGCCTCTGCGTCTGACGGGGAGAGTTCTACAGATCTGGTCTTCTCTTCAAAGATGGCAATCGCGGAAAATGGCGCAGTGCTGAATGAAAGCAATTTCCATAAAGGCTTGCTGATTTCTGAAATCGACAACGGAAGGCTGATTTCTGAACGCCGGAAGATGACGACATTCAGTTTAAGGGAAGATGACTATGCTTTCGTGGACATATCTTTCGAAGAACAATGGACTTCCCTTACAAGGAAATTCTCTCCGTATCCGTTCGTTCCTGAAGAGAAGGAGAATCTGACATCCCGATCGTCACTCATCCTTGATCTTCAGGCCATGGGATTGAAGAAGAGGATTGAGCATACAGGGGCAAAAAAGCTTGTGTTAGGTCTCTCCGGTGGCCTTGACAGCACACTTGCACTTCTTGTGTCTGTCCGCGCGCTTGATATGCTCAAGCGGCCGAGGACGGATATCCTTGCGATCACGATGCCATGTTTCGGAACAACAGGACGTACCCTCCGCAATGCGCGGGACCTAGCTCTTGCCCTTGGTGTTTCTTTTGAAGAGATCGACATAAAGAAGAGCGTTCTCTCCCATTTTGAGGACATAGGACAGAAAGAGGATGACTATTCTGTTACATATGAGAATGCGCAGGCCCGTGAGAGGACTCAGGTGCTGATGGACAAGGCAAACATGTACTCAGGGCTTGTGATCGGCACAGGAGACCTTTCGGAGCTTGCTCTCGGCTGGGCAACATACAACGGAGATCATATGAGCATGTATGGTGTGAACTCTTCGATTCCGAAAACCCTCGTCAGACATCTTGTGAATTATGTAAGAATGGAAAACGGACCGGAAAGCAAGACACTTGAAGATATATTGGACACTCCTGTTTCTCCGGAACTCCTTCCTGCGAAAGATGGAAAGATCAGCCAAGTCACGGAGGACATAGTGGGCCCTTATGAGCTACACGACTTCTTCCTCTATTACTTTGTGCGTCTTGGGTTTACCCCACGGAAGATATTCCGCCTTGCAAAGCTTGCATTTACTGGAATCTACGATGAAGATATTATATTGAAATGGGAAAAGACGTTCCTCAGGCGTTTCTTTGCACAGCAGTTCAAGAGAAGTGCCCTTCCAGATGGCCCTAAGGTCGGTTCAGTTACGTTCAGTCCGCGTTCTGACTGGAGAATGCCTAGCGATGCTGTAATTTCTTCGTTTCTTGATGGTTTTGATACATGTGGAGGAGAAAGATGAGAAAGAAACTGATAGTTCTTGTTCTTCTGATTGCATTGGTCCCTTTTTCGCTTTGTGCTGACTTCTTGGAACTGGGGCTGAATCTGGGATACAGCAAAGGCTACAGCGCCATGGGTGGCAATTCGGAATTCTGGGATTGGAGGAATATATCATATGGTCCTGATCTCAGGATAAACATATTCTTCCTGCGCCTTGATTTCTCTTCTCAGATCGCACCTCTGGCAGATGGCATAGTCTTTGACAACAATATCGGGCTTGACCTCTATTTCAAGGTTGAGGATTTCATACGCATCAGCGCTGGAGTCGGTATTTCAATGCCGATAGTACAGAAAAATGGTGAATGGTACATGGGGTATTATGGATCTTCTCATCAGGCATTTACTGGCTTCAAGGAACTGGTAGAGAATTCACATCTCACTTATCGCATCGGTCTTGGTTTCATAATCAACGACACCATGGAGATTGATCTGAAATATTCTGTCCCCGCAACAGGTTCTTTCCGGGAGGACAACTATGTGCCCAGCTGGGAGAATAGTGCCCTGACACTCGGTCTTTCATTCATTCTCGTCTAGGAGCTGAAAGTGGAACATCTGAAGGTACTTCTTTCTTCTTTTGTCCTCCTATTGATCACAAGTGTGATCTATTTTGCCATCTATTTCCTCTTCCCCGGTTTCTCTGTAAGTTTCTTTGGAATCTCGTCACAAAGTGATGGTTTTGTCTCGGCATCGGAACCAGATGCCAGTGCAGTGCCGAACGAGGATGGAAGTTTCCTGTCCTTCGTGACAGGCAGGGAAGGCTCTCAGATCGTATCGATGCTGATGCAGTCAGGCATCATTTCCACTTCCCTGAGTGAGAATGATATTGAAGCGGTTGCGTCACAGGCGGACAGCTATCTAGAGAGCACTGGACAGAGCATAGATGATATCTTCTCGAATTCGAATGTCGCGAGAATGCTTACTGGAAACATGCCGGAAGAGGTATCATCATTCATTCAGGCTTTGGAGCAAGGGCAATGAGAGTTACCTTTCTCGGAACCGGTACAAGTCATGGAATTCCTGTTCTTGGCTGTTCTTGTCCGGTCTGCAGAAGCAAGGACGATAGGGACAAGAGATATAGGTCGAGCATCTGGCTTCATGAAAGGGAGACCGATATAGTCATCGATACTGGATATGAGTTCCGTTTAGGCGGAGTGCGTTCAGGTCTCAATAGGCTCGATGCAATTGTCTATACCCATGCACATTCAGATCATATCATGGGTTTTGATGACTTGAGGGTGTTCTCTCTAGACAAAAGGATGCCCATTTATGGAGATAAGAGAACAATTGGAGAGATAGAAAAGAAGTTTCCATATGCTTTTTCTGACCGCTTCTTCCATGGTCTTCCAATGGCAACCGGACATATAGTGGAGCCATTTGAGACTTTCAGGATAAAGGACATTGAGATAGAGGCTCTTCCTCTTCGTCATGGTTGCATAGATATCCTTGGCTACAGGATAGGCAACTTCGCATATCTTACAGATGTTTCATTTATCCCTGATGAGACATATCAGGCACTTGCCGGGTTGGATGTCCTTGTCATCGGCGCGCTGAGGGAAAAGAGTCATCCGACACATTTTTCTTTTTCTGAGGCTATTGAGGCTGCCAGGAAAATCAAGCCGGGAAAATGTTATTTTACCCATATCAATCATGAAACCTCGTGCGAGGAAATAAATAGAAGCTATATGCCGTTTGCCCAGAGTGCATATGACGGCATGGTGCTGGAGGTGTGATGGACGATTTGTTTTCATCTTCCGACCTTGATCAGGAGATGCTGAAAGCTGAAAGAGAGAAGAAGGAGAAAGATCTTGCAAAGAGGATGCAGGATGAGAGGGAGAAGAAAGAGATAAAGAAAGAGAAGGAAGAAAGAGAGTACTTGAAGACTCTTTACGTCATCGATGGCTATTCGATCATATACCGCTCCTATTTTGCTTTCCTTTCCCGTCCTCTTACCGATAGGGATGGGCATAACATAAGTTCATATGTCGGTTTCTTCAATACGCTTCTCATGCTCATGAACAAGTACACGATGGACTACATCGCTGTGACGATGGATGAAAAGGAACCGACTTTCAGGCACATAATGTATCCGGAGTACAAAGCGAACAGGGATAAGGCTCCGGAAGATCTTCACGCACAGGTCCCGATGATCACAGAGACTCTGAAGAAGATGAACATCACAGTCCTTTCGAAAGCAGGATTTGAAGCAGATGATGTGATGGCAAGCCTGACTAGGAAGGCAACAGAAGAGGGTGTGATGACCATCATGGTCACAGGGGACAAGGATCTGCTCCAGCTTGTCTCTCCATCTGTCAAGGCGCTACGGCCTGGAAAAGGCAACGGAGAGTACAGCCTCTATGGAAGAGATGAAGTCAGGAATGAGTATGGAGTATATCCCGAGCAAATGCTGGACTACCTGTCGCTTTTGGGAGATTCTGCAGACAACGTTCCCGGGGTGAAGGGAATAGGCGAAAAAGGTGCCCGGAAGCTATTGGAGGAGTACATCTCCCTCGATGGGATTTACCGCAACCTTTCGAATATCGCAGGAGTCAGCAGGAAGAAGCTCGAGGAAGGCAAGGAGATGGCGCAACTTTCCAGAAAGCTGATCACTCTCTCTTTTGATGCCCTTGATGATGATTTTGATTTCTCTTCCCTCTCTTTCAATAGGGTCAACAGGGAAAACGCGAAAAAGGATTTCGAGGCTCATCAGGCGAGGATGCTCCTCAAGAGGATAGGAGAGGAGAGTAGTGTAGTTGCGGAAAGCGATGACGGTTTTACGAAAGAGGAGCTTGCGCTTCGGGGAGAGGGTGAATACAAGTTGGTTGAGGATGCCTCGACCCTGCGGATGCTGTTTGAGGATGCAATGAAGAAGAACTCTTCCCTGATTGCTTTCGATACAGAGACTACCGGTCTTGGAGAGTCTTCCGAACTTGTCGGTTTCTCATTCTCATATGAGATAAAGAAAGGCTATTACGTTCCTCTCGTCATCTCAAAAGAGCCAGTTCCATGGAAAGATGAGATAATCAAAGTCATTCATGACTATATAACATCAGGTCGTCTCAGGGTTGTCGGGCAGAATATAAAGTTTGACTTGAAGGTTCTCTGGCGTATAGGTGAGGACATAAAGAACATTGCCTTTGATACGATGGTTGCCGCCTGGATGCTGGATTCGAACGCTCAGCGTTTCAGTCTGGATGACCTTGCTGGGAAATACTTGGGATACAAGACCCTGCACTTTTCAGATGTCGTGAAGAATGGAATGGATTTCAGCGATGTTGGCATTGATGATGCAGTCAAGTACTCCGGGGAGGACAGCGACCTTGCCTTGCGTCTATACAAGCTGCTTTCCGCAAGACTGAAGGACAGCAACCTGATAGATCCCTACATGACGATCGAACTTCCTCTGATCCGTGTGCTTGCGACGATGGAAAGGAACGGAATACTGCTTTCTGATGAGAAGATGGAGATACTCAGGAAAAAGAGTGAGAAATCGATCGAGTCTCTCGTCTCTTCAATTTATCAGGAGGCTGGACACGAATTTAACATCAACTCGACGAGGCAGCTTGGAACGGTTCTGTTCGAAGAGAAGAAGTTCGAGACCGGAAAGAAGACACAGAGGGGTTATTCAACAGACGTCTCTACGCTCGAGAGCCTCAGGAAAGAGGGTGGAAAGATAATCGAGGATATTCTTCAGTACAGGCAGAGCGCAAAGCTGAAGAGTACTTATATCGATGTCCTTCCGACGCTCAAGGACAAGGATGGAAGGATACATACCAGTTTCAATCAGACAGGGACTGCTACCGGACGTCTTTCAAGCAGTGACCCGAATCTTCAGAACATTCCGGTAAGGACTGAAGAGGGACGGCTCATCAGGGATGCGTTTGTGGCAAAGGATGGATATACGTTCATAAGCGCAGACTATTCGCAGGTCGAGCTGGTGATGCTTGCGAATATGAGCGGGGATAAGGCTTTGTCTGAAGCTTTCTTGAGTGGAGAGGATGTACATAGGTATACTGCAGGCCTCCTTTTCGGGAAAAAGATCGATGAAATAACTCCTTCTGAGCGGAGAATCGCAAAGACGATAAACTTTGGGATCATGTATGGAATGTCCGCTTTCCGTCTGTCGAATGAGCTTGATATTTCCAGAGCAGAGGCAAGTGATTTCATCAAGAAATATTTTGATAGATATTCAGGGGTCAAGGATTTTGTCCAGCAGACAGTCAGGAGTGCCGAGGAAAAAGGTTACGTGACTACGATGTTCGGACACCGCAGGACTGTTATCGGAATCAACAGCAGGAACAAGACAGAAAAGAGCGCGGCTGAGCGGGTCGCTGTCAATACTGTCATCCAAGGAAGTGCAAGTGAAGTCATGAAGAGGGCGATGCTCGCTCTTGATGACAAACTTCTGGATATGCTCCTTCTTCAAGTGCACGATGAACTGATATTCGAATGCCCTGAAAATGACTGCGAAAGGCTATCTGTAATAATCAAGGAGACGATGGAGAACACTACTAAGCTTCCTGTACCGGTGAGAGCTTCCCTGGAGGCATTCCCGTCCTGGGGAGGTATGCACTGATGGTCATCGGACTATTGGGTCTTTCATGCAGCGGGAAAGACGAAGTGGCTAAAATCCTCTCTTCTTCCGGCTATCTGATAATCGATGAGGACAAGCTCGGGCATGATGCATTAATTGATGAGAAAGAGAGGATAATAGATGCATTTGGCTCCGCAGTCGAAACAGATGATGGTTTTGTCGACAGGAAGGCATTGTCGAAACTTTGTTTCTCCGCAAGGGAAAATCTTGAGAAACTTGAGAGCATAAGCCATCCATACATGAGGAGAAAGACGAAGGAGATAATTGATTCATCTTCTTCCGATGTGGTCATAAATGCGGCTATTCTCGAGCGTCTTGGTCTTGATGAGATCTCTGATTGCTTTTTATTCGTGACAGCACCGTATGAAGTGCGGCAGGAGAGGGCTTTTCTGCGGAACGGAACCAGCGCAGAAGATTTTGAGAAAAGGACCAGAAGTCAGGAAAACATAGGGAAAAAGATCTTCTCTTCCAATAAAGATGTATACGTGATTGAAAACACAGGATCAAAGGCTGAACTTGAAAGGAAAGTTCTTGAATGCATAAAAGAAATAGAGAAAAGGGACAAAAAAGAATAAATAATTGCACGTGATACCTCTTTGCTTTAGAATCTAAAATTAAAGTTGAAGGCGTTTTTTCAATAATCTCGTCCTTTTCTTTGTTGAGGTTGGATATGGGTAAACACTTGAGATACGTGATTTTGTCATTCTCCGTGGTTCTTGCAATCTTTCTTTTTGCTCTGATCTGGCAAGTTCGTCCAGCAGAAGGCTCAGGGTTGGAAAGTGCAGAAAATCGTCAGGCGCAGGGCATGAGCGCTGTATTCGGCCTCTCTGAGCTGAGTGATGCTAACAAGGAAGAGCTGAAAGACTATCTTCTTTCGGATGAGGCCTTCATCGACAGTCTCGCAACTGCTCTCTCTTCAAAAGTAGGCGATGCTTCAGCATCTGCTTCTGTGACATTGGATGAGGCAGATAAGGATCAGATCGTATCATTGATCATAGATAGTGTCTCACAGGATCCTGAGGCTCTCTATGCGCTTGTGAAAGATTCCGTCAATGCCGATATTGACAGCAAGATCAGCGCAAAGGAAAGTGAGATAGCAGCCCTTGTTCCTCAAGTTGAGGAGAGCGTCAGGAATGACGTTACAGCATACATAAATGAGAATGCTTCCTATGTAATAGATCAGGTTGCAGCTCAGGTAATGGCAAACAAGGATGCCTTTGTGGAAGAAGTTGCAAATGAAGTTCTTTCCAGAAAAGATCAGTTCGTGTCCGAAGTGGCAGACAGAGTGCTTGAAGAAAAGGATGCATTCGTCAGTGAAGTTACAGCTGCGGTCCTTTCTCATGAGGATGAGTTCATAGCATCTGTGACAGAGAATGTCCTTGCTGAAAAGGATGCGTTCGTGTCTGAAGTGGCGGCCAAAGTGCTTGAAGGAAAAGACGCGTTCGTCGCTGAAGTTGCAGCTGCGGTCCTTTCTCATGAGGATGAGTTCGTAGCGTCTGTTACAGATAATGTTCTTAGAGGAAAGGATGCGTTTGTATCCCAAGTGGCTTCCGAGGTCCTCACATACAAAGATCAGTTCGTGTCTGAAGTCGCTGCCAAAGTACTTGAAGGAAAAGACGCGTTTGTCAGCGAAGTTGCAGCAGAAGTCCTTTCTCACGAGGATGAGTTCGTAGCGTCTGTTACAGAGAATGTCCTTAGAGGAAAGGATGCGTTTGTATCTGAAGTCGCAGCTGAAGTCCTCTCTGGAAGAGATGCATTTGTAAATGAAGTTGCTGCTCTTGTCAGGACACAGACCGAGGCAAGCATCGAGAAGAGCATAACAGACAATGTGATCAGTTATGTCAATAATGAATGGCCGTTTGTGCAGGAATACATCAGGACTGCAGTCGACAGCAATAAGGAAGAGCTTGTTCAGGCTGCAACCGAAGCTGTAATGGCGCATGAGGATGAGTTTGTTGATATAGTTGCATCCAAGGTGATGGAAAACAGGGATGCGTTCGTGTCTGAAGTTACAGACGCTGTTCTTGCCAACGAAGCTGCATATGTAAAGGATATTGTAAACAGGATCATAGAGAATGAGCCTTACTTTGTAGAGCGCGTTGCATCTGTGGTGCTTGAGAATGAACCTTACTTCATCGAGCGCGTGTCTGAAAAGGTACTCGAAGGAAGAGACGCATTTGTTGAAGATGTCACAAATGAAGTCCTCTCACACGAGGCTGAATTTGTTGATGCGGTCGCATCCAAGGTGATGGAAAACAGGGATGTCTTCGTCAGCGAAGTTAGGGATGCGGTTCTTGCGCATGAGGATGAATTCGTAGCGTCTGTTACAGAGAATGTTCTTGCTGAAAAGGATGCGTTTGTATCCGAGGTGGTTGCTGAAGTCCTTTCTCATGAGGATGAGTTTGTATCTGAAGTCACTTCAAAGGTCCTTGAGAACAAGGATGCGTTCGTATCCGAAATTACAGACAGCGTGATGACTTCGCTTGAAGGAATTGAGAATATTGTGGCTGATAAAGTAGGAGAGAACCTCCTCCTTGCGACTCAGGGTGATGGGGAGACTGCATTTGATGAGATAATCTACAATACTTCAGCAGATATCCTGAGTGCACTCTCTGGTGAAGGAGGCAAGGAATATCCTGGACTTTCAGCATATCAGGAAAACACAGTGAACGCTGTTGAAAGGCTTGTGTACGAAGTTCTTTCGAGACTTGACCTGAGTGCATACAATATCACTGTTCCGGAGAATGTGATCGGAGGAAACCCTGTATTTGGAGAACCAGATCCGAATGCAGATTATAGTACCGTCCGCAATAATATAAGAAGAAGCGAAGTTGACCGCATTCTCTCCTCTCTTTTGTAATAAAGATATCAGCTTATTTTGGATAATCCCTCTTCCCACCGAAGGGGGATTCTATTTTATATCCATCTTCATCCTCACCGATGTAGTAATTGTAGGTCATGATCACTTTTCCTCCGCCTTGGGGGAGATCCATCGTATATGCCGGCATAGCAAGTCCGGAAAGGCGTTTCCTCATCTCTTTCTCGATCTCTAGCCCCTTTTTCACATCGACTCTGAGATGTATTGTTCCTTTCACAAGGTCTCCCTGGAAAAGGTAGTAGGGCTTTATCCTGTTGAGAAGTAGTTTCTCTGCAAGTTCAACCTGTACATCCGCAGAATCATTCACCCCTTTCAGAAGCACGCTCTGGTTGAAAGGTATTATCCCGATGTCGATGAACTTGTTAATTATTCCAATGCTTTTTGCAGTAATCTCTCTTGGGTGATTGAACTGCGTCATCAGAAAATAAGGAGCACCTTTCTGATTCTTCCTGAGAACTGAAAAGAGCTCGTCATCAAATCTCTTCGGCTCTGATACAAGTGCCCTTGTGCAGAGACGGAGGATAATGTCATCCCTTCTTGCCTTCAAAAAGGAGAGTATCTGATCAATGCGCTTGTTGCTGATCGTGAACATGTCACCGCCAGAAAGCAGGATCTCCTTTATCTCACTGTGCTCTTTGATGTATGCTCCTATTTCCTCCAGTTCTTCATCGCGCACTTCCCCGATCTCTGTTCCCGTGAAGCGGCGCCTGAAACAATGCCTGCAATAGGAAAAGCACCGGTCTGTCATCAAAAGTACGGCTCTGTTTTCATATGTGTGTATGAATCTCTTTGCTTTTTCATTCCTGACTTCCTCAAGCGGATCCATGTCGCCGACATTGTCTTCTTCCTCAAGGCAAGATGGCACGAACTGTCTCCTGATGGGATCGTCAGGATCATCTGGATCAATAAGGGAGAAGATGTGATCGGATATGAGTATTGGCAGATGAGGCATGTCCTCACTCCACTTTCTCTCGTCTACTTTCAGTACAAGCCTCTTTTCCAGATCTTTCTTTGTCTTTATATACATTTGGTGGTTTCAACCTCTCATATCTTTGCAAGAACTAGCGAGATTATATATCTTTGAGATGTTTGGAGAAATGGATATGGTAAAGGTTTTGGAGAATCCCATCATACTTTCAGGTATTGTAGTCCATGGGAAGGGAAAGGGGCATACTGTAGGAATGCCGACAGCCAATTTATCCCTCTCTGGTTTTTCCAAAGTTCCAGAATTCGGAGTATATGCCTCGGTTGTTCGTCTTCCTTTCGGTTTCTTCATGGGACTTACGAATGTAGGACTCAGACCATCTGTCGATGATGATGACAGGGTAAGCATCGAGACGACGATACTTGATTTTGATATGGATATCTATGGTGTCGGCATGATACTTGAATTGACTGGGTGGATTCGGGATACAAAAAAATTCTCATCCCTCGAAGAGGTACATGAGAGAGTGAAGGAAGACGAAAAGGAAGTGAGGAAATTCTTTGCTCTTCCGTAGTTGCTTGATGTGAAAACAACCCCTTCGCTGGTCGCAAAGGGGCTTTTCTTTTTCCTTATGAGTTTACTCTTTCGATGTATTCCTTGGTCTCTGTGTTGACGCGGACCTTCTCTCCCTGCTTGATGAATCCAGGAACCCTGATCTTCAGGCCTGTCTCGAGAACAGCGTCTTTCGTAACGCCCTGGACTGTATCACCGCGGACTGCATCCTCTGTCTCTGCGACGACATAAACTACTTTTGAAGGAATCTGGATATCGAGGACCTGATCTTCCCACATTGTGATGCGGTATGTCTCACCATCCTTCATCAGGTACTCGTAGTCAGGAAAGCTCTTCATGGGAACTTCGATCTGCTCATAGCTTTCTGTGTTCATGAAAGAAAAGTTCTCTCCATCGTTATATAGGTACTGGAAGTCCCTGTCTTCGATTGAGATATCCTCTGCGTTGTCCTGGCTCTTCATTGTCTCTGAAAGCGTCTGTCCTGTTGCCGGGCTCTTGAGCTTAAGGCGTACGAATGCCGAACCCTTTCCCGGATTTACGAACTCACGCTCGATGCACAAAAATGGCTGTCCCTTGATCAAGAGAGCAGTGCCTTTCTCAATCTGACCTGCTTTAATCATCTATTAACCTCTGTATTCTGATTTAAGTTCTTTCCATCCGATAACATATCAGAAAGAGGGAAGGAAAGTAAAGGACTAATGTCGTCTAGAGCGAGAGAGATCATCAAGAGCCTGTCCAGGCCCATGGCAACACCACTCGATGCTTTCATGTCTAGCTCGGAGAACGAGAAATCAGCAGCTGGAATGACATCACCAGTTCCCTTCCTTTCATCGTTCATCCTCTTCCATTCCTTTTCATAATAGGTTCTTGTCCGGTTCTTGTCTGTTTCCTCATCGTAGCAGTTCGCAACCTCAACCTGATTGATATATAGTTCCCACCGTTTCTTGTATGGCCTGTCCTCATAGTCTTTTGCAAGACACTCTATCTCTTTCGGATAGTCTTTGATCACCGTTGGAGTGTGTGGCAAATTGGGTTCTACAGCAGAGATGAAGATTCGGTTGAAAGTATCATCCCAGGATTCATCTTCGGGGATGATGTGTCCTCTTTTTTCTGCTTCTTCCCGGATCTTTCCAATGCTATGCGCTTTCTCCAGATCCATATCCGCATACTTCCAGAAAGCTTCATCCATGCTCATTATGGAAAAAGGTGAACCTATTATGTCTTCTGCTCCCTCTATCTTCGTCTTTCTGAGCATCTCCTCGGTGAGCGCAATTGAGTCTGTTTCATCAAAACCGACTGTGTAGTATTCCAGCATTGAGAATTCGATGTTATGAATAGCACCGAGTTGTTCGCTGTTCCTGAAGCATGATGATATCTGGTAGATGCTCCCTGAACCATTTGAGATCATCTCCTTCATGAATATCTCAGGAGATGGAATCAGGTAGAGGCTATGCTCAGGCGAGTATGGTGTTATGAATTTCGTTTCGAATACTTTGATAGTTGGTTCAGGAATCAAGTACGGGGATAGTGTCGGGGTAAAGACCTCCAGATATCCTCTGTCGTCAAAGAATGACCTGATGTTCCTGTATAGTTCCGAGCGTTTTTTCTGATAGCCGAAATTGAATGTTCTCATGGAAAGAAAGGTTCTTCCAATTCACACTTTATTGCAAGAGAGGGAAAAGAATGATTATCATCACATTTCATGGAAGGATATGAGCTGGATGTGCCAATATATGGCCTTGCAACAGGTTACCATAAATCAGCTATTGCCCTTTTCCGCATTTCGGGAAAAGGATGCATAGAACTTTTTTCCAAATGTTTTTCAAACGCGGGAAAACTTTCGTCTTGTCCGAGCGGAATGGCAGTGCATGGTTTTCTGAACAAGAATGGAAAGCGTCTTGATGAGGTTATGGTCATCAAATACTCAGGAGGGCATGGATACACTGGAGAAGAGGCTGTTGAGGTCATGACCCATGGAAGTCTTGTCATCATAAGGTCTTTTTCCGCTCTTCTTGAGACACTTTCTTTCCGTCAGGCTCTCCCTGGTGAGTTCACATACAGGGCCTTCATGTACGGGAAGATGGATCTTCTGGAGGCTGAGGCAGTCGAGGAACTCATCTCAAGCAGAGGTGAAGTCTCTGCTTCTTCTGCGCTTTCCAGGCTCACAGGATCACTCTCTTCGGAAATAAGTAGAATAAAGAATGAACTCTTGGACATTCTTTCTTCTCTTGAAGTGTATCTTGACTATGCTGAGGACGAGATAATAGATGAGTGGGTCTACCCAGATGAGGAGATAAAGGATATTGCAGAAAGGATTGAAAGGATAATAGGAACTTACAAGACATCAAGAATCTACCAAGATGGTGTCACTGTTGTCCTTGCCGGACCTACTAACGCAGGAAAGTCGTCTCTTTTCAATGCCATCTTGAAGGAAGAAAGGGCGATTGTAAGCGATGAAGAAGGCACTACGCGTGACTACATTGAGGCAGATATATCCATAAATGGTCTTCCTGTTCGTCTTTTCGATACTGCAGGACTCAGGGAGAGTGCTGGAACAATTGAGAAGGAGGGGATCAGGAGGACACGTGCTCTGTTGGATGAGGCCGACCTTATTCTCTATCTTTCTGATGACGGGACAATGGATGAACGTCTTGAAGGGAAGGATAATGTAATTGTCGTCTATCCTAAGAGTGATTTGCATAAGAGGGAGGGGCTATCTTTTTCCTCTCTGACGAACGAAGGCATACCTGAACTTCTTGCTGCGATAGCGTCATATTTCAAAAGTGAAGAGGACATGGATGATGATGTTGTCCCGATTTCGTCAGAAAGGGAGAAAGGTGATCTTGAAAGAACTTTATCGACTTTAAGAAGCAGTCTCGAGAATTCAGACTCTCCTCTCGATATTCAGGCTATATATTTCCGTGATGCACTTTCTTCTCTTTCCCGTCTTACGGGAGAGGTGACAAGTGATGATGTTCTGGAGAATCTCTTCTCCAAGTTTTGTTTGGGTAAATAATGAGTGATTATGATGCAATAGTAATTGGGGCTGGACACGCGGGCATAGAGGCCTCCCTTGCTCTTTCTCGTGAAGGTTATGAGACGATTCTCATAACGCAGAGTCTTGATGCGGTCGGACGGCTATCCTGCAATCCCGCGATAGGAGGACTCAGCAAAGGCAATATCGTGAGGGAAATCGATGCCCTTGGCGGAGAGATGGCACATCTGATAGATAGCACTATGATACAGTTCCGTATCCTCAACAGGAGGCGGGGCCCCGCGGTTCAGGCACCACGTGCGCAAGCAGATAAATTCTCCTATTCACGGCTGGCAAAGGAGACGCTCGAGAAGGAGAGGCATCTTCATCTTTTTATGGATGAAGTGACGGACATTCTCTCCGAAGGGGGTGCCGCATGCGCCGTGAGGACAAAAAGGGGAAATGAGATAAGCGCAAAGGTTATTGTCCTTACAACCGGTACTTTCATGAAGGGAAAGATCTTCATAGGTGAATATGACAGGGAAGAAGGAAGACTAGGAGAGGAAGCCGCCTCTGAGTTGGGAGAAAATCTCAGGAAGAAAGGTTTCCCAATCGGTCGTTTGAAGACTGGAACTCCTGCGCGTGTCAGGAAAAGCTCCCTTGATTTTTCCCGTCTTGAACTGGAGAAGGGGGATGAGCTGATGCTCCCGTTCTCGTTTGACTATGAGAAGATCGATCGCCCGAACATACCGTGCTACATAACGTACACAAATGACAGGACGCATGAGATCATCAGGGAGAACATACATCTCTCTCCTCTTTACGGAGGAAAGATTATAGGCAAGGGTCCGAGGTATTGTCCCTCGATCGAGGACAAGGTGGTCCGTTTCCCTGAGCGTGAGCGGCATCAGATCTTTGTGGAACCGGAGGGAATAGGAACAGAAGAGATGTATCTCAATGGACTTTCATCATCTCTTCCAGAGAAGGTTCAGGAGAAATTCATCAGAACGCTTCCCGGTCTTGAGAGAGCGGAAGTGATGAGGCCTGGATATGCTGTTGAATACGATTATATAAATCCTCTTTATCTCTATCCGACTCTTGAAAGCAAACTGATGAAGAATCTGTATATCGCGGGGCAGACCAATGGAACATCAGGATATGAGGAAGCGGCAGGGCAGGGTATAGTTGCTGGAATGAATGCTGCAAGGCGACTTCGCGGAGAAAGTCCGCTTGTCCTCAAGCGCAGTGAGAGTTATATCGGAGTGCTTATTGATGACCTTACCACGAAAGGGACCAACGAGCCTTACAGGATGTTCACTTCCAGGGCTGAGTATAGACTGTCGCTGAGGCATGGGAATGCTGACAAGCGTCTTACAAAGCTTTCCTATGAATTCGGCCTTGCAGACAAAGAGAAGGTTGAGCGGCTTGAGGAAAAGATAAGGAGAATGGATGATGTCAAGGCTCTCCTGAAATCGAGGAGATCTGGTGACAAGAATCTGTATGATGTCCTCAAGGAACCCGAAAGACACATTTCAGATTTCTCCATTTCTGAGGATGAAGGAATACTCGAGGAAGTCGAACTCGACGTGAAGTATGAGGGTTATATTGCAAGGGAAATGAGGGAAGTCGGACATTATCTCAAGGATGAGAATGTAACCATTCCTCCTGATTTTGATTATAATACTTTAGTGGCCCTTTCCTCGGAGGCGAGGGAGAAATTGTCTCTCATCCGTCCTATGACACTCGCTCAGGCGGGGCGTATCTCAGGTATCAGAGTCACAGATTATGCGATTCTCGCGATCGCGATAAAAGGACATGGGAAAAAATAGTTCTATGAGGGATACTCTGGCAGAAGGATTGAAATTGCTATCTCTGGATTTCTCTAAGGAAAGGATTCTCAATACCTTTCTTGACGAAATCCTGCTCTTCAATCCCCAATATGGTCTTGTTGGATCTAATGATGAAGAAGAGATCATAGTGAAGCATGTTCTGGACTCTGCTGCTGGGGTAAACTTTATCTCTTCTCTCGGGAAAAAAGATTTGATTGATGTTGGAAGCGGGGCGGGTTTTCCCGGGGTGGTCATTGCCTCATTGCTTCCTGATCTTTCTGTTACTCTTGCAGAAAGAATGTCCCGCAGGGTCTCATTCTTGAAGAATCTGTCGTTGGTTCTCAGACTTGAAAATGTTAAAGTCGAAGGGAGGGATGCAGAGGATATCGGTGTGCAGTTCGATATCGTTACAGCACGCGCGTTCAGGCCTCTTGCTGATGTCTATCCTGTACTTGCTTCCCTTTTGAGGGATGGTGGTTTTCTTGTACTTTACAAGGGACCTGAACAGAATATTCGTCATGAGATGGAAGATGTTTCAGCCCTTTATGGAAAAATGGATTTTGACATTGTTCCTCTCGATGTTCCTTTCCTAGATGAAGAGAGGAATCTCCTTGTGATTCAGAGGTGATTATGGCACGTAAGGCAAAAGCGAAAAAAGGTTCGTTCCTTTCATTTGTATACATACTTCTTCTCTTTCTGGCACTGGCATTCGTATCGTTCTGCCGTTTCTATACAGGATCCTTTGCCCTGCCTTATCAGAAAGAAGCTGTTTCTTTCTTGATTGACAATTTCTCTTTTTTCCCAGTCAATTCACCGAATGTCCTTGTAGACTTGATTGCTTTTCTTTCCATTGAGTTTGTCCTCTCTCTTGCATTCAGAGGACGTAAGCCATATTCATTTCTGATTCTCATTTTCCTTTACGTCCCGTATTTTATCGTTCTTGGACTCTTTCACCTATCACAAGGGATCATGACTCCAGAAATCCTGATGGAAAGAATCTCGCCTGATGAGAATATCAGCCTGATAATATTGGCCATATCATCAGTCCTCATCGTTTTCTCTCTTTTCCCGTTGCTTGCTCCTGCTGACAGGAAATGGCGTGAGAAGAGGAAAGAGAAGCTTGCCCGTCTCGAGGAGGATGCACAGAAAGAGGAAACTGAGAATGTAGAGACATTCTCGACACGTCCTGAAACAGTTGAAAATGAAGAAGAGTCATCTTCTGGTAATCTGGATAATCCTCTTATGAAGGAGATGGCGAAAGAAGAGAAGAAGGCTGAGAAAAAGAGGAAGAAAGAGGAAAAGCGAAGAAAGAAAAGGGATGAGAAGGACGAGATAGTTGAAAGCTTCAATACAAATGACGAGCCAGAGATGGCCCCTGTCGTATCGAAGAAGTACTCATCGGACGATCCTCTGGATTTCCCGTCTGTGAGCGATATCCCGCACTTTTCTACCATAGAACCGCATGAGGACCTGAAGAAGGTCACTGACGATCCGGAGACAAGTTTCAAGCGTTCTATGGAACTGGATCAGTTCGATGATGGGGAATCGTACAAGGAAGAGCTTGGCCCTGATTGGGAAGATGAAAAACCTAAAAAAGAGAAGAAGGTCCGCCTTGAGAACGCACCAACGCATTTTAAAAGCGGAGGAATACTTGAGGCGACGATCGAAAGCTTGAAAGAGATAGGTTCTGATGATGGCCAGAAGAAAAAGCAGATGCCTGTCCCCAAACCGGAAAAAGTCAAGAATGAAGAGGCGGAGGATGATAGTCTTGCCCCTTCGAATCTCTCCAAGGATCATCCTCGTTATAAGCTCTTTGAATCTTTGAGAAAGAAGAAGGAGCCGAAGATAGAAGAGGAAAAGGTGGAAGAAAAACCTTTGCCACCTGAAGATGATGAGATTATTGAAATAGAGGAACAGAAGACAGAAGAAGAGAATCCTTATCGTGCAGCACTTGAAAAACTCGAAAGTGAGAAGAGTGCGAAGAAGGAAAACGAGAAAACTCCATTGAAAGCTGAGGATATTCCATCTCTCGACGAGAAGCACAAGGGAAAATATAAGGGAGCTGACGAAGAGGAAATTGCTGAGCAGAGGGACAGTTTCTATCATACAGTGGGAATCAGCGGACTTATGTCAAACGAGAAGGGAATGCGAGGAATAAAGGAACGTTCCCGTATGCGTTACAATCCTCCTTTGAAGGATTTCCTGAAGGAGTATCCGAAAGAAGCCTATCAGATAGATGCTGAGACAAGGGCCAGGGGGGAGCTCATAATCGAGACGCTCAGTCAGTTCAATGTCGAAGTCGAGTTGGATGACATAATCAAAGGACCGACCGTCACAATGTATGAATACCGTCTGAAGGAAGGTGTTGCGGTCCAGAAGGTGAAGACCCGTGTCGATGATATTTCATATGCCCTTGGCGAAAGACATATCAGGCTTCTGGCACCGGTCCCGGGAAAGAGGGCAGTCGGAATAGAGGTACCTAATTTCAAACGTTCTGTAGTCGGCTTCAAGGAGATGCTCGAGTCTTTTGAGAATGACCGGGAGATATCAAAGAAATATGCAGTGCCAATGGTTCTTGGAAAGACCATCACAGGAAGTCCGGTCTCCATTGATGTTGCAGCAGCGCCACATCTCCTGATTGCTGGTTCGACGGGAAGCGGAAAGAGTGTAGGGATAAACTGTCTTATTGCCACTATCCTCTATGAACGGAGCCCGAATGAAGTCCGCCTCATAATGGTTGACCCGAAGGTCGTTGAGCTGAAGATATACAATGGGATCCCTCATCTGCTCACTCCTGTGATCACAGATCAAAAGGATGTCAAGAATATCCTCAAGTGGCTCGTTGATGAGATGTCAAGGCGCTATGATATGGTAAGCGGTATGAACGTACGTTCTCTGAAGGCCTACAACGAGAAGATAAGAGAGGAGCATATCGCTGCCGAGAAGCTTCCGTACATAGTCCTCATCATGGATGAGTATGCAGACCTTATGGCGACGATCGGAAAAGATATCGAGACATATGTAGGCCGTCTTACTGCCATGGCACGTGCTGTCGGAATCCATATTGTCCTTGCGACGCAGCGTCCGTCGACTGATGTCATTACAGGTACGATCAAGAACAACATCACATCGCGAATAGCGTTTGCTGTCTCCTCGTATATTGATTCGAGAACCATTCTTGATGAAGTGGGTGCTGAGAACCTCCTTGGAAGGGGCGATATGTTCCTCAAGGTTCCAACGTCGCCCGGAATGGAGAGGATACAGGGAGCATTCATCTCCGACGCGGAGGTGGAGAAGATGGTCGCTGACTTGAAAGAGAAATACGGAGAGCCCGATTACCTTGATCCTGAGATCTTCAATGCCTATCAGGAGAGCGAGAGTGATGAAGACGAAGGTTCCTATTCTGATGATGCTACATACGATAGTGAGGAAGAGGAATATGAGATGGCAAAGCAGATACTTTTCGAGAAGAAATCCATCAGCGCCTCTTACTTGCAGCGCCGCATGAGGATAGGGTACAACAAAGCAGCAAGATTCATAGATGACATGGAGAAGGAGGGGCTGATTTCAGAGGCGAATGGCTCTAAGCCCAGAGTTCTCATAAAAATGCCATGAAAGGATGAGAAGTGAACAAGGGAATAGTCAACGGAAAAGTCGTGGATGAGAGCGAGTGTACTGTCAGTGTGCTCGATAGGGCATTCCAGTACTCGTATTCTGTCTATGAGGCATTGAAGAGAAAGAACAATAAATTCGTGCATCTGGATGAACATTTGAAACGTCTCAATCTCTCAGCAGAAGCAATCGGGATCGAGAATCCGTTCAGTGACGAAGAGCTTTCAGCTTGGCTGGAGTTGCTTGCCAGGACAGAGGATCTTGAGAATGCGACATTCCGGATCCTTCTCTTTGGAAGTGATGATGTGAAGGTCTTCATCAACCACTCTCCGATCAAAGTGTATCCTGATGTGTATTACTCTGATGGCGTTGATGTGGTTACATATCATGCGGAAAGGTATCTTCCGAATGTGAAGACGAGCAACATGCTTCCTTCTCTCCTTGCTCTGATGAGCGCAGAAAAGCGTTCCGCTTTCGAGGCTCTGATGGTTGACAGGAATAATCTGGTACTAGAAGGTACAAGATCAAACTTCTATGGAATCAAAGATAACGTGATCAGGACTGCACCCGATGACATGGTCCTTCTTGGTGTGACCAGACTCGGTTTGATCAAGGCCGCGGAAAAGTATGGAATAAGGATAGAGGAAAAGGCCCTGTCCCTTGATGAACTATATTCGATGGACAGCCTTTTTCTCACTTCAACCAGCATGAAGGCCATTCCGATACGTTCTGTTGATGGGAAAAAGGTCTCGAAAAGAGCACATGAGACCGTTCTGGCGCTCTCGGAATTCATTGGAGAATGGGAGTAATGGACAGAACAGGCTTAAATCAATATCTTTTTGACTTGTTATGCAATTTGATGAATTAAAACTGGATGAACGAATCCTTAAGGCAATAGGGGAACATTCGTTTTCATCTCTTACAAAATGTCAGGAAAGTGTACTTCCACATACTCTCTCGGGAAAGGATGTCATGGTCCAGTCCAAGACAGGAAGTGGGAAGACCCTCTGTTATCTGCTGACCATTTTCCAGAAATATGTCATGGCCGGGGGAAAAGAGAAAGCTCTGGTGATTGCTCCGACCAGGGAACTTGCTGTCCAGATCGAAAACGATGCCAAATCATTTTCGAAGTATATTGATGGCTATTCTGTCGGATGTTTCTATGGAGGTGTTGGTTATCAGAGGCAGAACAAGGAACTTGATAGTGCACTGGTCGTAGGTACGCCAGGGCGTCTTCTGGATTTCCGGAAGAGCGGTAAATTGGATTTCTCTGCTTTTGATATCATCGTTCTGGATGAGGCAGACAGAATGTTTGACATGGGTTTCTACCCTGATATCCAGGAGGTCTTCAGGTATTCGGTCAACAGCAAGGAAAGGCAGACGATGCTTTTTTCGGCAACGTTATCAGTCAAAGTACAGAATCTTGCATGGCAGTACATGAACGAACCGATGGAAATACACGTTGAGCCTGAAGAGATAACGGTCAAGAACATCGTTCAGGAACTTTTCCATGTCTCAAAGGAAGAGAAGTTCCCACTCCTCCTGTCGTTGCTGCATAAAACGAATCCCTCATCTGCCATCATCTTCACGAACACTAAGGAAAAGACTGTGGAGGTCTCAGACCGTCTTGCCCTGAATGGATATAAGTCAAAATACCTGATGGGTGATATGGAGCAGAAGAAAAGGCTTAGGACTCTTGAGGAACTGAAAAAAGGCGAGATAACCATACTTGTCGCAACAGATGTGGCTGCCCGTGGTCTCCAGATTGATGATCTGGAACTTGTGGTGAACTACGATATTCCAGAAGATTTTGAGAACTATGTACATCGGATTGGAAGAACCGCACGTGCCGGCAAGAGCGGTAAGGCAATAACCCTTGCCTGCGAAGAATATATCTATGGTCTTGAAGCTATAGAAGATTATATTCAGATGAAGATACCTGTGCTGTGGGCAGATGAATGCGGACTTGAGCCGGTCGAGGACAAGAGCAAAGATTACAGACCACCTCGCAGATATTCAAAAAGAGATGATAGAATTAGAAAGGCTCCCCTTAGTGCTGCAGTGAGGCCTTCGGGAAGAAAGGACAGGGAAAGAAGAGTTCCGCAGAGGAAAGACAAGAAGTACAGGAAAGAGTACAAGAAGAGTCTTCCGAAAGAGGAGAAGAAGCTGACACTGCCGGAAGGAAAGGATTTGAAGAAAGTAAGACTCTCTTCCATCCCTGTTCAAAAAGAAGAGAAAGGATTCTTTTCGTTCATCAGGAGACTCTTTTCGAAGGAGAAATGACATGGGCAAGTTCAGGCGCGCAATTTCAATTATTTTCCTGGTTCCGATTTTCGTCCCTGTGCTGATCATCGCAATGCTTTCCGGCATTTTCTACCTGTTGAAGCTCAGGAAGATCGGAGATCTCTGGCTTCATTTCTGGATTACGATTGCTGTCAAATGGATCTGGATCTGTTTCGGGGCACGGGTCCATATTGAAGGCAGGGAGAATGTGCCTGAGAATGACCGGAACATATGTATTATTTCCAATCATCAGTCGATGATAGACATTCCTCTTCTTTTCAACGCCAAGTTCTGGTGTGGTGTAATTGGAAAGGTCGAACTGAGGAAGGTCCCGGTGCTCAATGCACTGATGTATGAGTTCAATTGTGTTTTCATAAACAGGAAGAGCCTCAAGGAATCCCTGAAGGCAATAAGCAAGGGAAGCGAGAACATCAAGAAAGGAATTCCTATGGCCATCTTTCCAGAGGGTACCCGCAGCAAAGATTATCAGATAGCGGAGTTCAAGGCAGGGGCTTTCAAGATGGCAACCAAGGCAAGGGCGACGATCATACCTGTCGCGCTGCAGAACTCAAGGAGATTGCTTGAGGATCCGCGTGGTTTTGGGATTACAGATGTATATTTCAAGATTCTTCCTCCGATTGTCACAAGGGACATGGATGAAGATGAGCTGAGGGTTGTTCACGAAAAGGTCGAGACTGAGATAAGGACAGCCTACGAAGGGCTGAAGAAAGTCTGATGCTTGAAATATCATCTCTGGATTTCGCCTATCAGGGGGAAGAAAGTCTTTTTTCGTCGTTTTCTCTGTCGATGGAAGAAAACGAAAGGATTCTGATTCTCTCTCCTCCCGGAAGTGGGAAGACTACACTTGCGAAGATACTCACAGGGGCAATTGACGAGAAGGATGGATCCTTGTCCTCCTTCTCATTTTCGATTGACGGGGTGTCTGTCCGTACTCTTGACAACAAAAGCTCATTTGTCTCCCGTGTCGCGCAGGATTCTTCCGAACTGATCATTTTCCCGACAGTCAGGGACGAAGTGGCTTTCCCTC
The DNA here is from genome assembly GCA_949293335.1 of uncultured Spirochaetales bacterium. GTDB lineage: Bacteria > Spirochaetota > Spirochaetia > Sphaerochaetales > Sphaerochaetaceae > Ornithospirochaeta. The sequence goes on along the minus strand of CASFDA010000029.1, from coordinate 33,148 downwards.
TTGCCGTGAAGGGAATGAATTATGGCGATCTTGTAAAGAGAAGGGATGAGATCCTTTCCATGTATGATCTCGGGGAACTTTCTGAAAGCGGGACAATGGAGCTTTCCGGGGGTGAGAGGAGAAGGCTTTCTCTTGCTGTCAATGATGCCATCGACAGTACTCTCACGATTTATGACGAATCATTCGACGAGCTTTCAGAAAAATATGCATCACTTCTGAAAAGGCAGATTGAGAACAAGAAGTATGTTATAGTCCTGTCATCACGGTACCTTTCTCTTTACGAAGGTTTTTTTTCTAAGGTCTATACGATCAGCGAAGGCAATCTTGTAGTGCTGGACAGGATTTCATCACGGGCATTTCCTTCAATTTCCCCTTCGCAAGTGGAGAAGAAACATACGCTTGCTGCGAATAATATCAGATTCACACTTTCTCATGAGGGATCTTCCATCCACTCCTCGATAAATATTTCTGCCGATGGGTTTTCTCTCAGCAGCGGTGAGATAAAACTCCTTGTTGGGGATAATGGTTCGGGAAAGAGCACTCTTTCCCGTATACTGGTCGGTCTATACAGAGAGAAGGAAGGTGCTGTGATGCTTGACGGAGTTGCTTTGAGCGATAAGGAGAGGAGGGCAAAGATTTCATATCTGATGCAGGATCCTTATCCTTCTCTTTATCTCGCCACCGTTTCTGACGAGCTTCATTCTGTCACCAAGGATGAAGGGAAGATAGAGGAGGCTTTGGCAATCTTCTCGCTAGATAGGAATGAATATGTCTCGTCCCTTTCATACGGGAAGGCAAAGCTTCTTCAGTTCGCGATCTATTATATTCTTTCACGACCGTTCGCGATTTTCGATGAGCCTGATGTCGCACTCTCTTATGAAGAGATAGCGAGAACACTGGATGCTTATACGAAAGAGGGAATAGGCATTCTCCTGATTACGCATGATGAGAACATCAAGGATCTGGATTTCCCGCGATATCATATGAAAGCTGGAGTTCTCTCGTGAGAAGTTCTTCTTACATCTACAAAGATGATCTTCTCCATCATCTTGATCCAAGAGTGAAGTTGATGGGGATACTTTCTTCTGTAGTTTTCTTTGTTGCTGTAAACTATCTTTCATCGTTATTTTTCTTTGCCCTTTTTCTCCTTTTCCTCCTTTTCTTGACTGCAGGTGCAAAAGGAATGAGAAGATCATTTTCTCCGATTCTTTTCATTCTCATTGTCATCTTCATCATTGCTCCGTTCACATACAGGGATGGAGAAGCTTTTCTAGAAATCTCGTCCTTTACAATCATTACTTCTGATGCCATTGTTCACTCTTTGACAATCGCGTTGCGTCTTATTGGGATTTCTGTACTATTCACACTTCTTTTTGCAACTGAGCGTCTGGAGATGATCCTCTCTGCGCTGACATCTTTCGGGCTAAGCTATCAGATGGCCCTGTCAATGATGCTGTCCCTTTCGTATATCGAGAAACTTGCCCGCCGTTACGATGAGATAAAGGAGGCCATTTCCCTCAGGACAGGAGGTGATGGTGGAAATAAAGGCATTCTCGATGTGCTTACTTCCCTGATTGTATATACATTGAAGAATGTCGAGGTGACATCTTCTGCCCTCAGCGAGAAGGGATATGAACCGGGCATCGAGGTCACTAATCTGCATCCACTTCCCCGATTTTCTTCTATTGTGCTTCTTGTCCCTCTTGGACTAATATGTCCATGGATTTTTTTGATAGTGAGGATATTGATATGAAAGAAAATAACTTTCGGCTTACACTCATTTCAGCCCTTACTGCACTTACTGTAGTCTTCACTCTGATCATACGGGTTCCTGTTCCTGCGACAAACGGATATGTGAGCCTGATCGATTCGGCAATCGTGTTTTCAGCAATTGCCTTTGGTCCTGTCCCCGGATTTTTGTCAGCTGCAATCGGTTCTGCGCTCGCTGATGTGATCTCAGGATACGCCGTGTGGGCTCCGATATCTTTTATCGTCCATGGCCTAGAAGGTCTTTTGATCGGTCTTTTGTGCAACACAAGGGGTGAAATTCCTCTTTTCAAGACAGCTGTTGCATTTATCATAGCTCTTGTTATTGTTCCTCTCGGTTATTTTCTCTTTACAGGATTTTTCCTGTTGGATTTCCGCACAAGTCTTGTCGAGGTTCCGGGAAACCTTGTCCAGGCAGGAGTTGGAAGTGCGATTGGAACAGTTCTCTACAAGGCTGTACGGCATAGTTATCCGAAACTGGACAGCCTCAGATGGGTCAGTGGCAGGGAGATGAAGAAAGCTTCCTGATCTTATTGAGATAGAAGTAAATAACTGCTAAAGTTTACCTGTTGGAGGTGCTTAGTGGCGAACAGCAAACACGACACAATACTTGTCCTTGATTTCGGGGCACAGTATAGCCAGCTCATAGCCCGACGCGTACGCGAATGTGACGTCTACTCTGAGATTGTTCCTTTCACTATCAGTGCGGAAGAGATCAGGAATAGCGGGGCAAGGGGGATCATATTTTCAGGTGGTCCGTCATCTGTGAACACTCCAGGTTCTCCTCGTCCTGATGAGAAGATCTTCTCTCTTGGTCTCCCCATTCTTGGCATATGCTATGGACTGCAGGTCATGTCCCTCATGCTGGGCGGTAAAGTGGAATGCCCTGAGAAGAAGGAATATGGGATTGCAAACATCTCTGTCGACAAGCCATCCATCCTGTTTGATGGAGTGAATAGGCATAGTCAGGTGTGGATGAGTCACGGAGATTCCGTTGTCTCTCTTGCTCCTGGGTTTGAATGCATTGCCTCTACCGATAATTGCCCTTATACAGGTGTGGAAGACGTCAGGAGAAAGTTCTTTGGCATCCAGTTCCATCCGGAGGTAGTCCATTCGGTTGAGGGCACGAAGATGATAGAGAACTTTGTTCTCAAAGTCTGTGGGGCACGAAATGACTGGAACATGGGATCTTTCATCAATGACTCGGTGGAAAGCATCAGGGAGAAGGTAGGCAATAAGAATGTTCTTCTAGGCCTTTCTGGCGGTGTTGATTCTTCTGTTGCAGCACTACTTATCCATAAAGCTGTTGGTGATCAACTTGTGTGCGTGTTCGTCAATAATGGCCTTTTAAGGAAGAATGAAGCTGAGAGCGTTGTCAACCTTTTCGGCAAGCACTTCAATATGAAACTCCAGTATGCAGATGCAGAGGAGGTATTCCTATCTGCGTTGAAGGGGGTGAGTGATCCAGAGTCAAAGCGAAAGATCATCGGAAAGCTTTTTGTTGAGACGTTCTATAAAGAAGCAAGAAAATGTAACGATATTTCATTTCTTGCGCAGGGAACACTCTATCCGGATGTGATCGAATCCAGAAGTCCTTCCGGCGGACCTTCGAGTACGATCAAGAGTCATCACAATGTTGGTGGCCTTCCCTCTGATCTGAAATGGGAGCTTCTGGAACCACTCAAGGATCTCTTTAAGGATGAAGTTCGTGCACTGGGCAAGGAACTTGGTTTACCTGATGAACTTACTTATCGTCATCCGTTCCCAGGTCCTGGCCTTGGTGTCAGATGTATTGGTGAAGTGACCAAGGAAAGACTGGATACGCTAAGAGACATCGATGCAATCTTTATCGAAGAGATCAGGAAAGCTGGGCTATATGGCAAAATCTGGCAGGCCCTTGCTGATCTGTTGCCGGTAAAGAGTGTAGGGGTTCAGGGCGATGAGAGGACTTATCGTGAAGTCTGTACCCTTCGCGCAGTTACAAGCGAGGACGCGATGACTGCTGACTGGTATAGAATGCCGTATGATGTCCTGCAGAGAGCTGCATCTAGGATATGTAATGAAGTCCCTGGAGTAAATAGAGTACTCTATGACATAACAAGTAAACCACCAGGAACTATCGAGTGGGAGTGACTAGATTTTATCGCTATTACGAGAATCGTTATACTGCAAGGAATTGTTTTATGACGATTCTCTTATTTTGTGTCAAATATAGCTATTATTTCAGATTTTTCCTTTCAAATTCCTTCCACGCCAGAATCTTTAAAGGCTCTTCACGTTTTTCTGTGGGATTGAGATCTGACAGAAGGGATGGAGATGAACTGAATCAATGAGAAGAAATAGTTCATCCCTGTATCCATGATCAATTCTCTTTGCGACCTTGATCCATCCCTGCTTCTTTGCAGATATAAATACAGGCAACCACTTCTTCAAACTTGCATTTACTTCTGCAAGTAACGCGTAGATTATTTTGAGTCAATGCGATTCATTGACTTCAATTTCTTTGTATTCCATAATCTATAATGGATAGGAGTTGCAGTTACCATTATGAAAGCTATTGATTTTTTCTGTGGTGGCGGCGGTATGACATATGGTCTTCGTATGGCAGGTATTGACGTCATAGCAGGCATAGATATAGACCATGATGCAAAAGATACATATGAATTTAACAATCCGGGAACGATTTTTATTGAATCAGACATTGAAAAATTATCATTTGATTATTTGGAAAAAAAAATCAATGTCAAAAAAAATGATGATGAAATGATTTTTGTCGGGTGTAGTCCTTGTCAATTTTACAGCATAATAAATACGGATAGGAAGAAATCAATAAAAACAAAAGATTTATTATCAAGATTTGCTCAATTCGTTGAGTATTTCAAACCCGCATATATTCTTGTAGAGAATGTTCCTGGTATTCTTTCAAATAAAGTAAGTGTTCTTCCATCTTTTTTAGAAAAAATAAATAATTGCGGATATAAGAAAATCGTTTCTGCAGTTGTGGATATGAGTAAATATGGTGTTCCTCAATCACGTAAACGATTTTCTTTGATTGCAACTAGGCTTGATATTAATCTTACTTTTCCAGCAGAAAGCAATGAAATTCCTGTAGTTGCAGATTTTATTGGAGAGAAAAATGGATTTCCAAGAATACCTGCGGGAAACAGGGATAATTCTCCTTTCAATCATTCTTGTGCTGGCCTTAGTCCTGTTTGTCTCAGACGGCTTGAAAAAACACATTCTGATGGTGGAACACGTTTTGACTGGGCAAATATTCCAGAATTACAGTTGAAATGTTTTGAAGGAAAAGACAATTGCTTTCGAGATACATTTGCTCGAATGTGGTGGAACAAACCAGCTCCTACAATTACGACTAAATTTTATAGTATATCAAATGGAAGGTTTGCCCATCCAGAAGAAAATAGAGGACTTTCAATACGGGAAGGGGCTACGTTGCAGACGTTTCCTAAAACATATGAGTTTAGGACTTCTTCAATGGGCAAAGCAGCAAAGCTTATAGGAAATGCTGTTCCTTGTGAATTTGCAAGGCGAGTAGGGTTATCATTATTGGGAAATATAAATGGCTAAATTTAAAACACGTGCGCGTGCCCTTGATTTGTTGGGCAGACAACAGATTGCAAGTATTCCTACTGCATTAAATGAGCTTATTAAAAATGCACATGATGCATATGCAGATAATTTTTCTGCAAACCTCATCCGCGAAAAAAACCTTTTGATAATTCAAGATGATGGTATAGGAATGACCCGTGAAGATTTTGAAAATCGGTGGTTGACTCTCGGTACGGAGAGTAAAACTACTGAAAACTTAGATAGGATACCTTGCGATCCTTCAAAGTCGCCTCGAAAAATAATGGGATCTAAAGGAATTGGTCGGCTTGCAATTGCCTCAATAGGGGATCAAGTTCTCATCCTTACAAAATCTAAATTACTAAAAGAATCAAAAATTGTGGCTTGTTTTATAAACTGGAATATTTTTGAATTTCCATTTATAAATCTTGAAGATATTGTAATTCCTATAGAAGAATATGACCATGTTCCTACTGCATCAGAAATAAGTAAATTATGTAATATAAGCATGAATGCAATAGAAACATTGTTGAATGATGTAAAAGTAGGAAAAGATGTTTCTCAGGAACTTATTACTAAGGTTAAAAGTTTTGATATTGATCCAAAGAAGCTTACCGCTTCTCTCCCGGGAAATTTCTCTATGGATACTTCTTCTGGTGGAACATGGTTTTTTATTTCTCCAGTTTCAGAAACTCTTTATATAGATACAGAACGAGATAAAAATTCAGATGAGGCAAGTCGACTTGAAAAAATGCTTGCCGGTTTCCATAATACAATGATTCCTGGCCATCCTGATCCCGATATCAATATTGCATTCAGAGATTTCCGTGGCCATGATTTAAATTCATTCATATCAATCATTCAAGAGGATAGTTTTTTCACAGTTGAAGATTTCAATATGGCAGATCACCATTTTTCAGGTGAGTTTGACTTATATGGACAATTCCATGGTACAATCAGAATATACGGGGAAAAAACATACGACCATATAATACCTTGGAATGGAAATCGAAATAAGCCTACTGAATGTGGTCCATTTCGCATCAATATTGCATATCTTCAGGGAGAACAAAAAAGTTCTCGGGTAGATCCAATAGATTATGCAAGAATCAAAGCAAAAGGTGACTTATATGGAGGTTTGTACATATATAGAAACAACATTCGAATATTGCCATATGGCGATTCCGATTATGATTTCTTGGACATAGAGAAGAATAGGTCCAAGAGAGCCTCTACATATTTCTTCTCATATAGAAGAATGTTTGGGGCTATAGAGATAGATAATAATCAAAATCGAAATCTCATTGAAAAAGCAGGTAGAGAGGGGTTTATTGAAAATAAGGCATATAAGCAGCTTCAGGCGATATTAAAAAATTTCTTTGTTCAGCTTGCTGCTGATTTCTTTAATTATGCTGACGATTCTCCTTATTCGGATTTTTATCAGCAAAAGAAAACAGAAATCAATAAACTGCATGCAGCACTTGAACGAAGAGAGAAACAAGCAAGAGCAAGAAAGGATAGTTTTTCGAAGGCTTTAGATCTTTTCTTTGCTCGTCTTTCAAAAAAAGAATTTCATTCTTATGTGAGGACTATTCTTAACAGATTTGAGCAGGATTTACAGGTTGTCTGTAACCTCGAAAATGAAGACGAAGCAGGAGAAAAGTTGATTGTATTGGAGAGTGATACAAACAGAGTACTTCAGGAATATAAAAAATCTATAGAGGTACAGCCTCCACGTGGATTTGCCCTTACAAAAGCTATGCTTCAGGATTATGATATTTATCAAGATGAAATGCAATCATTGAACACGAATCTTTTTGATAAGGCCCGTACTGAAATTACTGAAAAAATTTCGCGTCTGATGGAACAACGTAATTTCAGCATTGATAAAAAGAAAAGGCTAGAGACCGCCGTTAATCAGATTTCCTTGGAGGCTCTTAAATCTAATAAAAAACTCAAAAGCGATGCTGATGATATAGTTAGACAGACATCTGCAAAAGTTAGGGAAGTTACATCAGAGTTGATTCAGAATCTAGATCAGCAGATTAGACAGGTAAAAGAACAATTTGTACGGATTCCATCTGTTTCCTCAGGTACTTTTGATCTTGTAAAAGAAAGGAACCGCCTTGAAGCTGAAATTAATGCTGTAAGTAGTAAGAATAAAGAAGTTATGGAAAATATAATACGGCAATTTGAGAGCTTTTATATTGAACGAAATATTGATGGTGAATATATTACTAGTGCTCAAATTTCTGATGCAATGTCAGCAGAACTTGATGACATGAAATCCAGACTTCTATCTGATGTAGAACTCAGTCAACTTGGTCTTGCTGTTGGTATACTAAACCATGAATTCTATGCAATTTCAAATTCTATAAAGCAGGGTTTAAAAGATTTGAAAGGATGGGCTGATATAGAGTCAAAAATTGAAGGTATATATACAAATCTCAAAATTAATTTTGATCATCTTGACGGCTATCTTTCTTTATTAACTCCTATGTCAAAACGATTAAACCGTAGAAGAGAAGATATTCCGCTAAAAGATATCAATTTGTTTCTTATTGATCTTTTTAAGGCACGCATGGGAAGACATAATGTCAGTCTTAAACATACTGCTGGTTTTGAGAGGGGTAGCATATACGGTTTTCGATCAACTTTTTATCCAGTTTTTGTAAATATTGTTGATAATGCCATTTATTGGTTAAGTAACAGCAATGTGGAAAATAAAATAATCCGACTTCATGCCGATGAAAATGGAATATATATTTCAAATAATGGAGCACCTGTAAAAATCCAAGATAAGGAACGGATTTTTGAAATGATGTTTTCAAGAAAACCGAATGGACGTGGTATGGGTTTAAGTATAAGTAGAGAGGTTCTTGAAGCAGATGCTTATGATCTTGTTTTGGACAATCCTCAACCAAATATGACGGTTACTTTCAAAATTTCAAAGAGAAAGGGAGATGATAATAATGAGTAGTAATCCAGCAGATGAATTTTTGAGTACAATATTATTTATTGACGATGAAGCCGATAAATATAATGAGAAAAAAAACAAGATTAAGAATTTTGATTTTAATAAATTTACTGAAGAATTTGCTAAGAATGGTAAATTATGTACTCTTTATGCACCAAAGCGTATGGAAGATGTCGATATTTGTATTAGATTGGCAAAGAATGCTGATATAACCGTTCTTGATTGGCTTATTGATTTTCCATTGCCAGACAATATTGACCCTACAGCAGATGTCGAATCTGATATACGCGGAAAATTTGCGATAAAATTTTTGTATTCGGTACTTGAAGTGTGTAAAAATCAATTGAAGTTATTTCTTATTTATACAAATGAAAGTGTTGAAAGTGTCTTTAATGAGGCTAAACAGAAATTACAGGAAAACGGAATAGAAACAGAAAATATTAAAGAAGAATATCTTTTAAAATTTCATTCTGTAAGAATATATTTTCGTAAAAAAGACATTGATACAAAAATTGATGGTAAATTGTCTAAAGGATTACTTCCAGTAGACAAAGTACCAGTTTTCCTTATGAAGGAATTTGAAAATATGAATCATGGTTTCTTACCAGAATTTGCATTAAAGTGTTCAACATTGATAAAAGAGAATATTTTTGAAATCCTAAATCAATTTTCAGAAGATATAGATTATGCATATTTAGATCATAAATCTTGTATTATGGATGCAGATAGCTCATTGGATATTTTGTTTAACTTATACAGCAATGTGTTGTATGAATTACTTGTGTCACAAAGTAATGATTTTTTATTATTTGAAAAAAGATGGATGAATTTTTATATCAAAAAAATAAATGATGGTTGTGATGAAAAAAAAGATATAAAACGTCTCTTAGGGATAGAGCCTTTTTCATCCACAGAAGAACATAAGGAAAAAGTAGATTCTGCCTGCAAAAAACATCCAGTTGTTCACAATTTGCTAGATGATGAATCTAAAATGTTTGAATCTTTTGTTAAATTTGCTAGATTATCACATTTGTGTGTGGATTTTTCTATTAATGATAATAAACCTCACATTCTTACGTTAGGAACTATTATTCAAGATAAATCAAACGATTTATTTTTCTTGTGCATACAACAACGTTGTGATTCTTTAAGAATAACGGATGGTGAAAGAAAGTTTCTATTTCTGCCTCTTTTTAAAAAGAACATAAATATTACTTCTAAAAAGCAAAATATATCTATAATCCTTGGCACAGATATAGCTTTTGAAGTTAAAAGTAAATCATTTGACATGCATACTATTATATTTTCTACTGACAAACATGTTGTTGAGTCCAAGTATATTAATAATGAGTGGATTTATTTAGACAAAGAACAAAAGCAATATAGATATTGTGGAAGGGTTAATGAGATGCATTCCCTCAGGATTGTCAGAAAATATGCAGAATCCTTATCTAGGATTGGCCTCGATGAGTTTGAATGGTTCAGAATTCTAGGGAAGTAGCTGTATTGAATTTATGTATTTTTTGTGGCAGGCAGTGCCTGTCGTTTGCTTGATATACATATCAATATCTCAAAGATTGTCATATCTCAGTATCGATTCAGCTTGCTCACGGCTGAGATCATATCTGTAGAATAGGCTGTAGTATTTCTGGGTCTTTTCTATGATATCCACAGGGTAGAGCTCAGGATAGAGAAGATTGCCGAGCCAGTATATACCTATGAGCCTATTTGTTGCTGGTGGATTGTCTATGAAGGAATATGGCTCAGAAGGAACAAGATATACTTTTCCGTTCTTCACCGCGTCAAGGTTCTTCCAGAGACTGCTATTCATCACTTCCTTGTATGCATCCTCATTACCAAGAAGAATTACATCAGGATTCAGTATGTACAGTTCTTCCATGGATATCGTGTTTTTATCAGTGATGAAGGATGCCGGTACTGCATTCTCTGCACCTACTATCTCAATCACCTCGCCATGAAAGCTTCCTTCAGGAATTGCCTCAAGACCATCAGGTGATGATGAGTAGTATACGCTTACTGGATCCTTTATTTCCTTCCTTGCATACTCTGCCATCTGGAGTATATCCTCAGCGAAAACAGCAAGCAGTTCTGTCGTATCTTCCTTTCCAAGAAGCTCACCAAGTGTCCTATATACCTCAGGCGTATTCTCAAGATATGCCTCGATGAAGATCACCGGTATCATGATATCCTCAGAGAGCGAGTCAAGATCCTGCATCATCGATTCAGGATTTCCCTTTATCTCTCCCCTGTCTATAACGACATCAGGATCAGCGGCCATCAGAGCTTCTTTGTTGAGATTTGCTTTTCTTCCATAGAATGTGCCGAATACAGGAAGATTCACAGTATCCTGCTGGAAGTACTTCTCAGCGCTTCCGGATAATCTCTGCGACCAGCCAGTCATCATCTCTGGTGCTGCGGAGTAGAGTACCATCTGGGAAAGATTGCCTGATGGTACGATTCTCTCTATTTTGTCAGGCAGCTCAGCGCTGCGTCCAAGAGAATTTGTGAATACTGAAGCGTAAACCGCTGTCGTCATAAGCATTGCGATAAGCAGAACTGTTATTTTTCTCATTATTCCTCCGATGTGATTGTCAGTATCGAGTATTCCTTGCGATTCCTGAGAATATGATGTAACCTAAAAACCACCTGCAACAATAGAGTGGGAATAATAATGATTGCCAGAAATGGCTACAGAAGGTACAGCTCATACAAGGGCAAAGTCGGCAGGATCGCTGACAACATACTGAGAAGGAAGTTCGATGCGGAAAGACCGAACACTGTATGGGCAACGGATGTTACCGAATTCAGGCTGGCTGATTCGACAAAGGTATATCTGTCTCCGATAAAGGATTTCTGCGACGGTTCCATCATAAGCTATTCGTACTCGACATCACCAGGAATGAAACTCGTGATGGACATGCTCGACAAGGCGTTCGACAAGAACCGCTGTCTTGCCGGACTCATAATGCATTTGGCCCAGGGATACCAGTACCAGCATCCCTCATGGGTCAGAAGGCTTGACGATCACTGCATAATACAGAGCATGTCAAGGAAGGGAAACTGCTTGGACAACAGCAAGATGGAGACATTCTTTTCGACTTTGAAAAAGGCGATATGGTTCGGCAGGTAGAAGGAATACAGGAAAACAGAGGATTTGTATTTAGCAATAGACGAGTACATAAGTTGGTGCAACAAGAGAAGAATACAGGTGAAACTCAAAGGAATGTCACCTTTACAATACAGGAAACTTGCCTTTAAAATGATTTCTTGATATATGTCCAACTTTAAGGGGTCACTCCAAATTGGCGGGTAAGAATTTTTAGATGAAATTGACCGTTGATGAAGAATTCTACATAAAGCTGATTTACTTCATGGATAAGATGTTAGAAAATTATGTGGAGGAATTCGATGTCTCATATAGAAAGTAGTAAACCGATTTGTCCACGAGTTTACCCAAGAGTTATGTTTTAAAGAAGGTAGTATTGCTTTGGAGAAATTTGTGGAATTTAATTCTAGGACTAATTGGATGGAAAAATGAGTAAATCAGAAGTTATTCAAGCATTAGTATCTCCAGCCGAAAAACTAATTGAGGCGGTTTCTGGAGCTATTGGCAAGGCTTATGAACCTCGGCATATTAGAAAAATGGCCGATGCAAAAGCTTATGAGTTAAAAATTATATCCGATGCAGTACGAAATAATTGCGATGTTCCGATTGTGTATGATTCTACAGGTGTTTCGATTGACACCAGTGATTTTGAAGAAATAGCAAAAAGAGCAAGTAGCCGATTGGCATATCAAGAAATCACAAAGCAGCAAAACATTGAGGCAGTAGCGGATAATGCATATCAAGAACTTCAGGGAGCTGATTCCGTGAGTAGCGACCCTGTTGATCCAGATTGGATGTTTCGCTTTTTCAACGCAGTGGAAAATATCAGTAATGAAGATATGCAAAAAATATGGGGGCGTATTTTAGCTGGAGAAATTCAGTCCCCAAGTAGGTACTCCTATCGGACCTTGGAGAAATTACGAAATATAACTAAAGAAGAGGCACAACTATTTCAGAAGGTAGCCGCACTATCTTTAACTCATGGATATCTCAAATTTCTTTTGAAAGATGATTCGCTAATGAATAAATATGGTATTTATTTTTCACACATTATAAAGTTGGAGGAGTGTGGAATAATGTCATCTCAGAGTCTGAGTCTAAACCTTTCTATTTCCAATGAAAAAACGGAGATTGTATGGAATCCGCATATTTTGGGGATAATCGCAGGTACAGCACCTAAAGTTGATAAAATATCTTTGCCTGTATATATTTTCACAGAGGCTGGATATCAACTGCTTGATGCTATTCAGCCTGAGCAGAACAAGACATACATATTGGATTGTTTGGAGCATATAAGAAGTAAATATAAGAAAACTAACGTTACGGCGCATAGCATAAATTTTGTTGATTCTGATGGACAAATTAACTACAATACTCTCGATATGTTGCAGAGGTAAAAAAGAAAATACTTTTAAATTACTCAGCTTTTTGCTAATCCCCTTCGCAAAAAACATAGATGATTCTTTGGCCTAACCACAGTGAATGAGGCCGTACAGGCTGGCTGTGAACTATGAGTGGTATGCAGACATAAGAGAGGTCTTTCAAACTGATAATAGATGAGAAAGCTTAAAAATGATCTGGCAAAGGTTGCTATAGTACGTAGGATTGAAAGACTTAAACAATGAAACTTCGGAGATTCGAAGTTCGTGTTTACCCCTTTCCCCCTCATTCTGAGTATTGAGTTGGAGAAAGCGACTTCAAGATCATCTTCGTTTGAAAGTTCGATGTCCTTCAGCTTTGCAATCATGAGGGAATCTGACGATTCAAGGTCGTAGCCTATTGCACATCGTCTTCCGCTTACCTGATGAACACCCTTTCCTCTTACCGTGCCGTCAGAAAAGTACTGATGAGACTCTAGTTTGCTCTCCTGGAAAAGGAAACCATGATCTGTTGTGACATATATTGTGTTCGCATTCGAAGATCCAAGTTTCCTGATGATCTCCTTCAGCTCTGTAATGGCATCGTGAGATGCCTTGAAGAGATTGTCTTCTCCCTCACGGTCAATAAGGTCATGGTAGACATAGATTACTGAGTTTTCCCTGATGATTGTCCTCAGGTCATCGCTCTTCATCCTGAGAACATCATCCGAGTCCAATGCTGTGGCTTTCCCTTCTGCTGCATTCTTCAGGATCTTTTCTCTGTTTACGATTCCCTGAGTGCTTGCGCCATCTGCATAGACAGCGCTTCCATCCGGTGAGACTACAAGTGTCTCATGCGGAAGAAGGGCTGCCATTCCAAGCTGTGTGTAAGTAGGAGCAGATGCCAGCATCGGCTGTATTGTTGCCTTGTATCTCTGCTGTGAGTTCATCTCGCTTACAAGCTCTTCTCCGATTTCATAACGCATCGCATCAGATATCAGAACTATTGATTTGTTCCCTCTCATCTGGAGGTTCTTGATGTTGTAATGGTAAAAGATGCTCTGCCTCTGGATGCACCCTTCTGCTTCCCAGCCTTTCTCAAGCATCTTTCCAGCAAGCAGTGTCCACTTTTCTCCAAGAGGGATGAGGAAGCTGTTCACATAGACAGACTCGACTTTATCATTGAGAGATTCCATATCATGATTGATGTTCAGACAGCTTCTGACTTGTGTCTTGAAGTTCCTGTACGCATTGTCTATATGTGACCACTCCTTGACATATTTGCTTATTCCGGCATCCGGAGTATCCATTGAGAAAGAAATGTTCTGCACTGCGTTCAGCATCGTTTTCGCAAGGACAATGCTCTGATAGGCAGAACTGTATTCACCGTACCATAAAGAGCTTCTCCTTCTTTCTGCAATCTGCCTGATCGGTTCAAGACTCATCGTCTGGTTGAGGACGCTGGATGTCAGTCTTGCGATGATTTCCTCTTCGATGAACGAGTAGTCATCAAAGGAGGCAAGTGACTCAATAGGAAGGTCAGCCATGTTTAGGGGTGGAAAGCTCTTCTGCTGCCTTTTCTGAGAGGGTTCTGTAAAGGCCAGATTCCTTGAACTTCCCGGAATCCTTCCAATGCTTCAGGAGGCCATAGGCATCTGCCTGAAGTGCTGTCTCTGCACCAAGAAAATGCTGAAGTGAGGTCTCAAACACTGAAAGATAGAAGTCCTCAATGCTGGGTTCTTCCTTCGAATATCCATAGAGTGATGCAATGTCATTCCATAAGAGAGGAGTGAGGCCATATTCCTTCATTGTCTCATAAAGCTTCCCGCTCTCGGCCCAGTCAGCGACAAGCGCATCAATGACCATCTGGAGATTGAATGAATCTTCTCCTGCTGTGATTGCGAGAATAAGATGTTCAAAGCCATCCCGCTCATGTCTGCACTTACCAATGTCCCCAGCTTCTTTACCAGTCTCTTGTTCTTGAAGAAAGGAAGATGCTTTCTGAGAACTCCGATAAAGGAGTGTGGCAGATCCAGCTCTGAGAGCAGGATAGATTCCTTATCTGTCCTTCTTTATCATTCATCCTATTCAAGCTCCTTGGTTACATGCCAGGATCCAGATTTCTTTGATCCAATATGTTCCAGATAGCCATTTTCTTTCAGCCATTCGATGTCCCTGTAGATTGTCCTGTCCGTTACAGACAATTCCGACTGAAGCTTTTCTACAGTTGCTTCTGGATGTGTTTTATCCGTGACCGCAATACGTCATCATCGGTCATCGGGATCTTCGACCAACTGAAGCTCAAGCTCGGACGGGAGGACTTCTCAAGGATCTTTCCTGTCCTCCTGACAGACAACGGATCTGAATTCTCTGATCCTCTCCCGATTGAGGCGGATAAGGCTACAGGTGAGATCTGTACACGGATCTTCTACTGCGATCTGAACATGAGTCAACAGAAAGGTGCATGTGAGAACAACCATGAATTCATCCGCCGCATCATCCCAAAAGGAAGGTCGCTGAACCCCTATACCCAGGAGGACATCGACCTCATGATGAGCCACATCAACTCATATTTACGTGCCGAATTGGGTGGCAAGTCTCCATATGACATGTTCGAGTTCCTGTATGGAAGAAACATACTTGACAAACTCAACATAAGGAGGATCGATCCCACAGAGGTGATCCTCAGGCCAGAGCTACTCGCGAAGTAGCAAAACTACCTGTTCCGCCATTGCCCTGCCTTGTTCTTGACCTTCTCAGACAGGGGTTGCGTCCAGTGATTCAAAAAAAGCTATCCTGCCCAACCTCCGCTTCGTTGTGCCTTCATGATCCGGATCTTTCCTTCTCAACCTGATTTTCACACCTGTTTTGCTACGGTGTCAAACCTATTTGTTTTCATGGGGTGATGTAACGGAAAGTAGCAAAATGTAATGCAGAGTGACCGTGATGAATACTAAGATAAGCTTTATACTAGAAACTGGAGGTTGGTTTTGCTTAGTAAATCAGATACGCCGATAGAACAGTATTTCCCTGTTTTTGCTAATACAGGAGTAAATGTTGCATTTTTAGTTCCTACTGAAACTGGGTATGCAAAATCAATAATGGATGCAACTGCTCCAGTTCGTGAATTGCTGCAAACTGAGAAAGTACATAACTATCAGGCGCAGAAGCAAGGACCTGAAAATAAGGTTGTTGTTCCCGCGTATTTTGTTACACGTGCCGGAAGAATAAAAACGAGTGCTTCATTATATCGACCAGTTACAAAAAACGGTGATCCAAGGATTTGGTTTAGAGATCTGAAGAAATATTGCCATCCTTATAATTTACTTGCACTGATTGTTATTAAAGATGGAATCTATGTTTTCAACTTATCAGATCCTGCAATCAGTGAGTCGGTTCTTGATATCAACGGAATTGCGAGAGAGATTATCAGTGAAGCCAGATATGTCAAGAATGCTATTGCTAAAGAACTTCTCGATAAGATTCAGAAAATTCATGATAAAGGTTATCTGAAATCAATAACGCCAGGAGATCCTGGTGTAGGTGATACATTGGAGAATGCATTAGGCATTAAAAGAAATAATTCTAAGAATCCGGATTATAAGGGAATTGAATTAAAGACGACTAGGACAACAAAAGGAGGACATAAGAGAACTCAAACTCGGGAAACATTATTTGCTCGGGTACCGGATGAGGGGTTAAAGTATCGTGAAATAGTAGAAACATATGGAAAAATCCAGATACCACGCGATTCAGATACGCCTCGTCTACAACTATATGAAACATGCAGGATTTCGAGACCTAATGCATATAATCTTCAGCTTTCGGTTCAGGAGGAACAGGATAGGCTTCAGCTTATCTATTCGGAGGTTAATGTTTCTAAATATGTTTCTGGGTGGATGCTCACGAACTTGAAGGATGCTTTACTTCTGAAACATCATGAGACTTTCTGGGTAGAGGCAGCTTCGATTAAACGCATGGATGGAGAATATTTCCAATACAATAAGATTCTGCACACCAAGGAACCGAATGTCTCTTTGTTTGTTCCTCTACTAGAAGAAGGAAAGATTACTGTTGATTTAGCTGCTCACATAAATCCTGAGACTGGAAAATGGAGAGATCATGGGATGCTGTTCAAAATGTTTCCTGAGGATTTGCCGTTACTGTTAGGCTCTCCTCAGGTATATATTTTATAAGTTATTTAATGTTCTTAAGAATTTCCATAGCAATTGCTCTCGCCATAAGAGGAGGTACGGCATTTCCAACTTGAGTGAATTGAGGAGTCTCATCCTTTCTTTTGTCTCCTCCTGTTGCACGTTTTCCTTGGAATACAAAACTGTCATCAAATGACTGCAATCTAGCCATTTCTCTAACTGTAAGGGAACGATTTGCAGCATAGTGAACAAAATCGTCAGGCATCGTCGTAATGGTTGGAGCCTGATCATTTGGATTCAATACAGTATAGTTCCTCTTTTTAGTTTCCATCAGAGGATTGTCTGGTTCTGCTTCTTTAGCTTCCTGATAGCCTCCATATTTCCTCATTATTTCATAACGTTTCTGCACTAGTTCGTTGTGATTTGATGTTTCATGATTCTGAAGTTTTGCTCTTAAAATATCATTTTCTTTAAATTCAGCCATAGAATTTGCTTTTGAATATGAAGGATCCTCTTTTTTAAGATTCGGGAATCTCTCTGGATTCAATCGACCTTGGCGACTCCATTCAATGTATGTCTTGCTTTCCTTATCTGCAGATAAGGAGCCATCTTGATATCTCATGATGTTCCATTTCTTTGTTTTTTTGAATTTGGCATAGAAAGCAGAATCATAATTTAGAGGATGGCTCCCGATTTCTATATAATTAAGATCTCCAATTGCCTCTTCGATTGTTACCTTTTCTGAGGATGTTACCGTAGGAGGTATGCTCGTTATGAGATTCTGATCATTTCTGCAGCCGATGAAAACGACACGAACTCTGTTCTGGGGTACTCCGTAATCAGAAGCATGCAGAATCATCGGTTTAGCAATCTTGTATAGCGATATTGCTTTCAGATCAGATTCAAGATTGGGATATTCAATATCATTTTCTGTTATAAGATCTTTTACTCTTTGCACAGTGGCATATGGCCCTTCTGGTATTATTTCAAGAGCCAGTTTTATATAAGACAAAACAGCTTTGGCTTTTGAATTTGTGCTATTTGAGATTATTTTGTCACACTGCGTTTTAGCAATGTCAATGATGCTTTCCAGATTAAGCCAATCGGTAATCTGGTCAAATTGGGTTTTGTATATGCTTCTTTTTAATTGGGCTGTATTAATCTGCTTTTTAATTTCATGTTGAAGTTTATTCAGTAGAGTTGTTTTACTAATCAAAGATACAGCTTGGCGAATGACATTTCTCTCATCTTCTGTTGTCTGTTTGTCATTTCTGAAAGCATCCACGAGTTGGGATGAAAGAGATGCACAAAGTTCCTCCAATATGGAATTGGCAATAGTGTTTTTGTTTTCAAATAATGAGGCTTCAAGAAAGGATTTTTGTGTTGTTGACAGGTTTTCAGCATCTAGATTCTCTAGTATCGATAGATAATCATTCCTCCTTTCTTCAATGAGGCGATTATTTTCCTGCCAGATTTTCAGTATCTTGATGCACAGGTTAAGTTCTGTAATGGATGAGTGATTAATATCCATTCCTTTCTCTACTGATTTGATAAATCGATCTAATGCAGAATAATCCACGATATTGCGGATCTCTCGCAATATGCGCTCTTTTATTCGGCCATTGTCTTTTGTCAGTATTCCTGCGACATTTTCCATGATAAAGTACTTGGGTTTGAGTGTCCCTATGACTTTGAGATAATAGGAAAATAAATCGTCTTTCTTATCATTCTTTCTTCTTTCACCAGCCAGACTAAATGATTGACACGGAGGGCCTCCTGTTAGGACATCAATCTCTTTATTTCCGAACTTATGTTTTATCGTGGCTAAAAGAACTTCGATGAAATCGGGATCGCTTATGTCTTTGGTCAAAAAAGCAGTATTCAGTCCTAGTTGGAGATTATATCTTATGTAGTGGGTTACTTCACATGTTGGATTGATATCGCTCGCAAGTAAAAAGTCAAAATAGTTTCCTTTATACTCAGCCTGCAGAAAACCTTCGCTAAAACCACCTGCACCTGCAAACATATCGATGAATGTAGACATACATAAGCTCCTTTAGGCTGTATATTATCAGAATCAATTTGTAAAGTCCAGGACTGTATCCATTCAAAACTAGCGTTCTTGTCAATTGGCTACTCTATCGTAATTCAATCGTACCTTGATCTGCATTCAAACATCCTTCATGGATGATTCGTTCTCCAGACGCAAGCTCATCTATCCATTCCATCAGCTTCTGCCGGCTCTGATAGCCTAAGCTCCTGATCGTGTAGCTGATCTACTTTCCGTGTCCAAGATAGAAATCAATGGCTTCCTGCTTGTCTTCTTGACTGTATCTGTTGTTACCTGCACATCTTTCATGGAGCTTACCTGTCTCTTCATATTCTCTGACCCGTTTGACAAGCATTTTGCGATCAGGATAACAAAGCTCCCTTATGACAGCTGATGCTTTCCTGCCATACCTGAAATACAGCTCTACTGCTTTAATTCTCTCTTCCAGTACGAGCATCTATTTATCTTTCCTTTATTCCTAGGTCCAAGTTTTGTCCGCACCTCCAACTGTCCCTTTAAAGACTATTACAAACATAGCGATGGTACTCTATCTCCAGATCCTGCCTCGTCCCTGTATAGACCGGCATGTCCCTCAGCCTCATGCTCAAGCTGCCCAGGATATGCACATGACCATTGCAGTATGGGCACTTTTCTTCTGCTGTATCTTTCCTGCTTTCTAGATGTACTACCAGCCGATGCTCGTCTTCTGCTATCTCTGTATTGATGTATTCATATGGTTGAAGTGTTGGGCTGTTTGCATAATTTGTTCTAAGCGTATGTGTTTGTTCCTTTTTGTTGTGGTTAACAAAACTTTAGAACTCACATGCTCTTCTTTCAATCTCTATCCCTCATCCCTCAACTTTCCGAGAAGAACCAAGAATTTTGTATATTTTTTGTTATCCTAGAAATCTTCTTCTTCCAATTCAATTCTTCTCTTATCAAGTTTTTGCCATATTTTGATGTTATCGTTCGTGAGGATTTCAAGTTTACAGAAACTTTGAGAAAAACTTGTACAAATTGATGAGCCCATAATGCTGTAAGGTGACTTGAAAACAAGACGATAAATTGTAACTGGAAGATCGAGAATGAATTGTGAGGCAGTTGTAATTGATACATTAGGACCGATAATTATCAGTTTGATTGCTGATTTTATTTTATGGATATATGAATATCCATTTTGGTTGGAATAGACAGATAGGCGTAACTCATTCTCATCTCTATAATCCAATGATTTATGAAAAAGCAATCCATATAGATCTGTTTCTTTATACAATTTCAAAAAAAGTGATGAATCAATTTTTCTGGTAGAAGTATTTAATATTTCATGAACTTTTTGATCAAATTTGGACTTTGAATGCCCGAATTCAAATTCTGGATCCAAGTTCATCGTATATTTTATTTCATCAACTCTGTTATGTTCAGGGAATTGTGTGTTCAATAGATTTTCAAGTTTCACGCGATCAAATCCTATACAAACACCATTGAAATGATCGCCATATTGATCCCACATCCTTGCCAAAGCATACGCTGGTATTTTGTTAGATTCGATTTCATGAAAAGGTTTACAAAAGCAGGCTATTTTTATGTTATTTGCCATTGCCATATTTAAGTTTTCAATTTCTTTTAATCTGGAGAAATACCAGTTCTTTTCTATAGGATCGCTCATCCGAGAAGAAGGTGATAAACGTAGAGAATCTTCTTTCAATATATGATCTTTAAAGGTGGCTAATTTGGTAAAATGGAAGATACAGTCATCAATCGGTTCCATTTTTCTTCTTTTTAACATCCTTTCCTCTTGAACTTTTGTTTCTGTGTCACACGGAATAGTACGGAATGAAGCAGAGTTTAGTTCTTTTATTCCGCTAATAAATTTCTTTATACATTGTTTTTTTATAAATAGCTGTTCTGTGTTCATAATTCTATTTCAGTTTTCTATTGATGGACGGTATTTTGCTTTTTTCCTGCATTACAAAATTTTATACTAGTGTCATTTTTTATGATACCGGTATCATTTTTTTTGATGGGATCAGTGTCACTTTCAGAGATGTCGATATCAGACTTCATTGACGTAAGCACTTTCCTGTAGTCAATAAAACCTCCTTTAGTGTCAATATTCTTCCTAAATTCCTCAGGGAAAGATAGAGTTTTGATGCTTTGAATGTCTCTTCTTGAGAAAGCGTGGGTATCTATCGAGATAACATACTTTGTCTATTTGTTATTAATGTGTATGCTCAGAATTCTGTCCTGATGCTCTAAATATCTCTATTATCTCTGCAAGAACACCATAGATTATCTTTACATGTAATAGCGTTGCCTGTACAAATAATGTTGACCATAATCATTTTGGAACTATCATAGGAAACCATGGAAGAAAATATCGAAGCTGTTCTGAATACTCCTCTTCAGACAGTGGTTTTCGTATTAATAACATTGGCGTTCGGACTTCTTGCGATCAAGCTTTTCCTTGTTCTTGTGAAGCGTATGCTACTTCTTTCGTCCCTTGATAATGCAATCATACGGTTCATAACGACATCCTTGCAGGTGATGCTCTGGATAGTGCTCATCCTATACTGCATGCGCATCATGAATATTCCGCTTGGTTCGATGATCGCCCTTCTTTCGGCTTTAGGTGTGGCGATCGGACTGGCAATCCAGGATAGCATTGCAAACGTTGCAAACGGGCTTGTGATGATCCTTACCAGGCCTTTCAAAGTCGGGGATTACGTGAAGATAGGGGATGACGAGGGAACTATCGAAGAGCTGAGGCTGATGAATACGATTCTATCGACAACGGAAAACAAGAAACTCATACTTCCAAACAAGACAGTTTTCACTTCGAGGATCATTAACTATAACACGAATCCAACCAGGAGGCTGGAGCTTATCTTTTCCATCGACTACGATTCGGATCTCGATAAAGCGATAGCAACCACAATAGCAGCTTGCCGGTCATGTCCTACGGTACTTAAAACCCCTCAGCCGCGTGTTGAGTTGAATAGGGCTGCCACATCTTCACTTGATTTGCTTACTTGGGTATGGTGTTCATCTTCCGATTACTGGAACACATACTTTTCTGTAGAACGGGCCGTATATGACGCATACAAGGTCGCGGGAATAGAGATTCCATTTGATCAGATTACAGTCAGTTCCCGTAAAACTGCAACGACACACAGATCGCGCAGCACCAAGACAGAGGTATCGAAATGATTACAATGGAACACATTCTTTCTGTCATTCTACCTGTATGGAGATATGTGCGGGATGCTGTATACGGTTGGCTGGCGATAATCGCCATACTCGTTGTTCTGCTTTTAGTATTCAAGTGTTATCAGAATACATTGTCGATTGCCATTGAAAAGCTCAGGCGCACAGAACAGATCATGAAACGTCTGAGTCTGGCAAAGAGGACGCCTTCTGCAAAACGGATCAGGAAGTTGCATTCTTCGTTTGTAAGGATAGAACGGTTGATCCAGGCATATCTCTACGATAACCATTCTGATGCTTCCGTATCCGAAGCTTTGAGATTCATCACTGCTGCAGACAAGGCAATGCTTGCCCTTTCCTCTGCCAGGTTTGAAGGAAATAAACCTGCGGCAATGAGGGTTGTCAAGAATGCATATGGCTTTGTGGAAAAGGCATTGGAGGTTGTTGCAAAAAAAGTTTGACCTGCATTCCGTATTTTTGCTTTCCTGAATTCCCATGCTAGACTGTAAGAAAAGAGGGAAGTTGCATGAAGTACGAATGTCAGATGTGTGGCTACATTTACGATGAAGATGTGGAGAAGGTTCCTTTTTCATCTCTTCCCGACAATTGGACATGTCCGATGTGCGGGGCCCCTAAAAATCTTTTCGAGCCAAAAAGCGGAGATCTGGTTCTGAAAAAAGAGGATACTGCAAAAAAAGAAGAAAAGAATATACCTTCGGAGGATGGTCTTTCTCCTCTGGCGCTTTCTGTTCTTTTTTCAAATCTCAAGAGAGGTGCGGAAAAACAGTACAAGGGAAAGGAAGCAGAACTTTTCGGTGTGATTTCAGATTATTTTCTTTCGAAAAGTGACAAGGGCACAATCCCTGATGTATCCGGACTTTCCGAGAAGGTTAGGGAAAACCTCAATTCGTATTATCCGACTGCCATGGAAATTGCAAAAGAAGCTGGGGACAGGGGAGCTTTGAGGGCGCTTACGTGGGCAGAGAAGGTCCAGCGGATGATCGATGTCCTTCTTTCCAGATATGAGAAAGAGGGGGAGGCGTTTTTGGAGAATACGAACATTTGGGTCTGTTCTGTATGCGGTTTCATCTTCGTAGGGGATTCTTTTCCCCAGATCTGTCCCGTGTGCAAGGTTCCGGGATGGAAATTCGACAAGATAGTCTGAGGGAGGTGATATATGAAAAAGCGTTTCGCAGTCAGGAACTTGAGGCTCTGTACGAAGGATTGCCTTTGTCTTTATGTCTGCCCGACGGGTGCGACAGACACGGAAAACAGCATAATAGATACTGACAAATGCATCGGATGCGGAGTATGCATGGACGCTTGTCCAAGTGGCGCTATCAGCATGATGCCATCTTCCCTTCCTGCTCAGCAGAAGAAGAACGATAAGGTTGCATCGAATATGAAGGCTTTGGCTTATGCTAAGGCAGAAGAGGAGAAGAATGCATTCCGCCTTTCCTCTGAAGTTGAAGGAGAGGGCCTGAAAAGGCTTTTGAAAGCAATTGGTAAGTCTTCCCGCCTATCTGGTGAGGACATTCTTCGGGAAGGTGGGTACATGCTTATCCAAAGCAGGAATGTGCATGAGCTTCTTTCTTCATTGAAAACCGATTCTCCTTCGGATTTCCCGATAAAAGAGGCAGAGGAGCTACTTTCTGGTATCAACGTGAACGACTGAACATCTCTGATAATACTATCAATATGTGATATTGCCTTGCATCAATTTGCGTACTATCATGCACACGGTGGAGCAGTTTTATGGAAGCGAAGACACGGAAGATGGATATGCTTTCCGGCTCGATAGCCGACAAGATCCTCTTTTTTGCAATTCCCCTTGCTGCAAGCAGTATCCTGCAGCAGCTTTTCAATGCAGTTGACGTTGCCGTCGTAGGCCATTTCGCATCAGATCCTGCAGAGGCAACTGCCGCTGTCGGATGTAACGGACCTGTAATCAATCTCATAATCAATCTGTTCGTGGGAATTTCGGTCGGGGCGAATGTCGTCGTATCGAAATACATTGGAAGCGGGGATAAGGAAAATGCAAACAGGGCAGTGCATACTGCAATGACACTTGCTGTCATAAGCGGGATATTCCTTCTGGTTTTCGGCCTTTTGATTTCAAGGCCTGTACTTGTTGCGATGAATACTCCTGAGAATGTATTGCCGTATGCTCTTCTTTATTTGAGGATATATGCGCTTGGCATGCCTTTCATCATGATATATAACTTCGGTTCTGCGATTTTGAGGTGCATCGGAGATACGAAGCGACCGTTGATAGCCCTTGTCTTTTCAGGAATATTCAATGCCGGCCTCAATCTTTTCCTCGTGATCGTATTTCACTTGGATGTAGCAGGAGTTGCCTTGGCAACTGTCATTTCCAACGTGATAAGTTCCTCAATGATACTCGTGTTCCTGCTCAGGGAGAAAAGCGAGGTACACCTTGATGTACATATGTTATCAATTGACAGGAAATACATTGGAAACATATTGCGTATCGGGGTGCCTGCAGGAATACAGAGCATGGTCTTCTCCTTTTCCAATGTCATCATCCAGTCTGTCGTCAACAGTTTTGGCACATCAGCTGTCGCAGGTACTGCGGTTTCCCTCAACTACGACAACTTCTCTTACTTCGTCGTGTCTGCATTCTCTCAGGCAACTGTTACATTCACAAGTCAGAACTTCGGGGCGGGAAAGAGTGATCGATGCAGGAAGATATTCCGCACATCGCTGTTGCTTGCCCTTGCATGTTCTTTTGTCATCAGCTGGATATTCATTCTCGGCCGCACGTTCTTCACTGCGCTCTTCACATCTGATCCTGTCGTTCAGGACTATGCAATGTTTAGGATGAAGGTCGTCCTTACTCTGTATCTTCTTGTCTCTACTTACGAAGTAGGAGGTGCTGCCCTGCGTGGTATCGGATATTCGATGATGCCTGCCATCCTCACGATATTCGGAGTTTGTGTTTTCCGTCTCATCTGGGCATATACGGTAGCAACGGTACACCATGACTTTGTCGTATTGATGACAGTTTATCCTGTTTCCTGGATCATTACGGGGGCTCTTGTCCTCTCTTGCTATTTCTTCATCAGACGGAAAGTTCTTCCTGTAAAGTGATTATCAGGGCATGTTTGCAGTATAAAGTGGCCATTGAAAGTCAGTTTTTTCAAGATAGAAGTAGGGTGATCAGAACCACTTTTTGATGACATACCTTTGGTATTTTGTCTTCATCTTTTTGCTGTGGGAAAACATAGGAAAGCAGCATATGGATTGTACCGATTTGAATGTTGGTAGTGATAATCCGTGTAGCATGAAGCATATTTGATTAATGTGGTGACGATGCAAAGATTGATCTTCGATGGTGTTTATGTGTCGGTATTACTGTATCTATCTTTCAATAGAGTGCATTTTAGTACAGGCATTATTTCTCGTACAGTTTGACAATGTTTGATAGATCTTCTAAGAGAAATTTGATTCATATCAGTCTGTCCTATGTCTAGAAACCAAAATAGATTTCCTTGCTTTCGGTAGAGTGGCATATTCTCGGTAAACTTCCTCAAAACGTCTTATTATTGGGTCATTAATGCTTTTATTCTCAATAAGAAGAAAATCCTTGAGATAAATTTCTACTAGAATTTTTGCTTGGTATTTCTTCTTGTTACATTGTTCCTTTTAAGAAATGAAATTCGAGAAGTCAATTTATGTATGTTGATATATGACTTTATGTGACTCAGTATTGATGTAAATTACTTTGCCATATTTTTCCAACAGGGCATGGTCGTTCTACTCATTATTCTTCAAGCTAGTCATGCTTGATTGACAGCTGTGAAGTTATCGTTATTTGAGAACTTCTTGATTATATTTGTCTAATATCTGCATAAGTGCAATAAAAGAAGTCTCTCTTCAGCCAGTAGTAAAAAATTTTGATGAGTATAAATTTATTGGGTTGGATTGTATAGGTAGTAATACCGAGAGAAAAACAATTTCGATTGACATAATGAGATCCTGTGATAGCATGAGAAACAGATATATGTAAAATATATTTCAAATATATTAGGTGGTAAGATGAACAAAGATAAAGAATTACAACGAGACAAAGCCTATAAGACAATAAAAGATGCAATCATTTCCCATACTCTTAAACCTGGAGAATTCTTGCAGGAACAGGATATGGTTAGCCGTTTTGGTCTTGGCCGTACTCCTCTGAGAGAAGCCTTTCAGCGCCTTACAAATGAGGGGCTTTTACAAAATGTTCCTCGGAAAGGAATTTTTGTGACTATTTTCAGTCCTGAAGATGTTCGTTCTATCTTTGAACTTAGGAGTAATTTAGATGCAATTGCCGCAAAACTTGCGGCCAAATATGCATCTAAAGAGGAAATCGAAGGTCTAGAAGCAATGCTTTCTGATCCTGAGTTTTGCGAAGCCAATAAGGTTCAGTTTGATGAAAATGTTCATGCGGCAATTGCAAAGTGTTCACATAACGCCGAACTTGAAAAAATCCTTAACGGGCTTTATGTCAAGAGCATCTGTATGTTCTCAATGGAAGGATATGTAAGAGAGAGTATTGATGAGATGAAGAAGGAACTTAAGGAAATTATATCAAAAATAAAAGAGAGAGATCCAGAAGGAGCATCTGCGGCAGCTCTTAGGCATGTTGGGTCAAGGAATTGGTTTCAATAGGAGTCTGCAAAAGACTAAAAAAGGAGGATATATGACGGAAAATCTTTTATTCAAAAAGATTTATGGAAGTGTGGCCGCCGCAAATATTGGATCGGCCATGGGTGCTGCAGTCGAGTGGGTTAGTGTTCCAGGAGGAGGTTGGAAAGCTGTCGAAGAAAAACTTGGCTGGGTTGAGGGATTTTTGCCATGGGTACAGAAGGACAGGGATGTAAGGTACTGGAATAATAGTCCTAAGCTTCATTATTTTGAGGTGAATATGGAGCCAGGAATGACCGAGGATGGTGCTGAAATTAGATATCTACTTGCTCTTGCCATTATCGAAAAGAAAGGACGTATTACTGTTGATGATCTTGCGAAAGTCTGGAAGAGAGAAATCAAGAGGGAAGATATCGGGCGACTGGTAAATCCACATATCAGAATGCATTATGACAGACTTACATGTGGCGATTATCTTTCACGTATTCCACCTCGTTTTATTGGTTCGATGACCTACTGGCCGGGCCTTGTCGATGCTCCTCATATGATCGGCCCTATAGGGATAATCAATGCATGTGATCCTACCCAGGCTGCATATGATGCACAGGAGGTATCTCTTCTACTTCAGCCTGCTGAAAGCGGAGGTACAGAATCATCAAAAGCAATTGCAGCAGCAACGGCAGCAGCTTTTTGTCCTGATGCCACAGTAGAAAGTATTATTGATGCAGCAAGAAATAATGTTTCTGAAACGACAAGGGAAATTATTGATGAGACATTAGAACTTGCTCGTAAGTATCCAGACATCAAGGAAATCAGAGAACCAATCAGACAGCACTTCATGCCGACGTACCCGTATGCTGATGGTGTTGAGACAGCCGCAGAGGCACTTGCTCTTTTTCAGATTACAAAGGGTGATATAAGGGAAGGCATGATAGGGGCTACGAATCTTGGACGCGATACAGACTGCATAGGAGGTATGCTAGGACCGATATCAGGTGCGTTCAAAGGAATTGACGAGGTTCCTTTAGAGTGGGTTGAACAGTGTGATAAGGCAATAGCGGGCAATCCATATACAATGCAGAAAATCCCAATGAAGGAACTATCTTGGAAACTTTATGAAGCTCTTATTTCCCATAAAAAAGGAATGGAGAGCATTTCTCAGACACTCGATTCAATGATAGGAAAATGAAGACAAGAGGTTTAAACAATGAAGAAATTATTTATTATGCTTATTCTAGCTATATTTTTATCAAGTATATTGACAGCAGGAGGAAATACTGACGGCGAGAATATCCAATATCGACTGGCACATACTGCAGCCGATGGATCTCACTTTGATCTGATTGCCGAGAAATTTACAGATACACTTAGAACTCTTAGTAATGGACGTTTTGATGGGACGGTATATCCTGCAGAACAACTAGGAAAAGAGTCTCAGGTAATACAGAGCGTACAGAACGGAGTCATTGAATTTACTATTATAGGCCATGATCCCCTTTCTCAGTTTGTTCCTTCTGCTGCGCTTCTTTCTCTTCCGTTTCTTTTTGAAAACCATGATGATGCATTCCGTGTGCTTGATTCTGAGGTTGGAGAAGAACTTGAGAAAATGCTGTCAGAAAAAAAGCTCCACATTTTAGGCTGGAGTAACAACGGCGCCCGTGTTTATACGAACAATATAAGACCATTGGAGATGCCGAAGGACTTTGTTGGCCTAAAGATGAGGAGCCCAGAGAGCCCTGTCAATTTAGCTGTCACTGAAGCGCTTGGTGGAATACCGTCCGCATTGCCCTACGGAGAGGTTTACACTGCACTACAGCAGAAAACTATTGACGGGCAGGAAAATGCAGTAATCAACATTTACCCGTCGAAATTGTATGAAGTGCAGAAATACATGTCAATGACGAACCATATACTCTCGTTTGTAGTAATTGTTGTGAGTGAGAATTTTTGGCAGTCATTGAGTATAGAAGATCAGGCCCTTTTGGAAAAGGCTGCAGAAGAGGCTGTACTTTGGCATCGAGGTTATGTTGATGATCTTACTGTTGAATTAACCGATGCAATGATTGCCGAAGGAATGGAAGTGAATTACCCACAAGATATAGGTGCTTTTAGAGATGCTACAGCGAAAATACATGACCAATTTGTAGGTACAGATATTAGCGAAGATCTCTATAAGAAGACTAGGGAGATCCTCGGATATTGAAGGGGGAGTTATGCATAAAGATATTGCCGGAAGAATAAGCTCTGTCTTTCGGAAGCTTGCGCTTTGGATAATAACACTCTTTACTGCTGGAATGGTCGTAACTGTCTCTTGTAACGTACTTGCAAGGTATGTTTTCAGACGTAGCATGGTGTGGGCAGAGGAGCTGAGCATGCTTTTCTTCGTGTGGGTCGTGTTTCTTGGAGCATACTATGCACTTGCGACTAAATCTCATTTGGCACTTTCTTTTGTAGTGAGGCGGCTTCCACGCTGCCTCCGCAAAGCCGATAGATGGATCGTGCTTGTTCTTGTTTTTATCTTCCTGTTTATTCTCACTGTAGGGGGAATTGAGTTTGTAAATGGAGTGATAGAGCTCGAACAACGTACACCGCTTTTAAAGATTTCTGCCGCATGGAGCTATCTTTCTGTACCCGTCTCTTCTGCAATGATGCTTTTTGAGGTTGTAAGGATGTTTTTTAAAAAGGAAGCAATTGTAGACCTCAAAGAGATCGGATTAGAGGAAGAAACGGAAAAAGGAGGTAAATAGAATGGCAACAGTAATTCTACTAGGTACATTTGGGTTCTTTCTAATAATTGGAGTTCCTATTGCTTTTTCACTGGGACTTTCGTCCCTCGTGTATATTTTGATGTTTATGCCTGATATTCCGTGGTCAACGATAGCACAGCAGATATATGGAGGAATGAATTCTTTCTCCTTGACAGCAATACCATTCTTCATTCTTGTAGGTGCGATAATGGAGGCTGGAGGAATTTCAAAACGCCTTGTGACGTTTGTGAGAAATGTTATTGGCCATAAAAGAGGTGGAATAGGAATGATAGCGCTCTTTTCGAGTGTGATATTCGCTTCTCTTTCTGGATCTTCGGTTGCAAACGTAGCAGCAACCGGTTCGATTACAATTCCTTTAATGAAGAAAAATAGGTATCCTTCGGGGCTTGCAGGGGCAATTGAGGCATCATCGTCCTCTCTGGGAGCAGTTATCCCACCAAGCATTCCATTCGTTGTTTACGGGGGACTGACGAGCATCTCAATCGGTTCTCTTTTTATTGGAGGTTATGTTCCTGGTTTTATTTTTGCAGGTTGTTTGTTTGTTCTTCTTTATCTTCAAGCAAAACGATTGAATATTCCCATAGGTGAAAAAGTTCCTGCAAAGGAAACACTTAAGTCATTTATTGATGCAGTTCCATCTCTACTTACACCATTTATTATTATGGGCGGTGTTCTTTTGGGGATAATGACTCCAACCGAGGCGGGAGCTGTTGGATGTATGTATGCCCTTATAGTCTCTTTTTGTTATAGAGAGCTTACTCTAAAAACCTTGCCTTCTGTACTTCTAGAGACAGCAAGGACAACAGGGTTTGTTATGCTTGTGATGGCTATTGCCTCGTTATTTGGATGGATAATGGCATTTGAAAACATACCTGCAAAAGTTGCTTCTGTCGTACTGACGGTTCTTGATACTCCTACAAAATTCATGATTGGAGTTGTTCTTCTGATGCTCATTGTTGGAACTTTCATAGATACACTTTCAGCACTTATTATTCTTGGTCCAGTACTTCTTCCTGCTTCTGAGATGCTTGGAATAGATCCACTTCACTTTGGGCTTATTATCTGTATGTCACTTTCATTTGGAGTACTTACTCCCCCTGTCGGAACATGTCTTTTTGTTGCAGCTGGACTTGCAAAGACAAGTGTTGAGGACGTTGCTAAAAATGCACTTCCTTTCACTGCTGCACTTTTTGCGGGAACATTGTTGTTTGCTGTTTTCCCTGATGTTTTACTTTGGCTTCCGCGTCTTGCTGGATACGCAGGGTAATTAAGGAGGTGTATAGATGAAGATAATAGTAGGAAGTGATCATGCTGGTTATGATTTAAAGAAGGAAATGATTCCTTTTTTAAAAGAACTTGGGAATAATGTCATTGATATCGGAAATAGCAGTAGTACGGAGCTTGTGTATTTCCCTGAAATTGTAAAGAAAGTATGTTTGACATTTCTTAAGGAAAATGCGGATAGAGCAATATTATTCTGCGGAACGGGTGTAGGTGCTGTTATTGCCGCAAACAAGATCCCTGGAATACGTGCGGCCGTTCTTCACGACTGGCAGAGTGCACATCAGGCGGTTGAACATGATCATGTGAATGTGATGTGCCTTGGCGGAAAGATTGTCGGTACTTGGCTTGCAGAAGACCTTATAAAGGCTTTTTTAAATGCAAGAGGTTTTACAGATGATCGAACAAAACACGTCCTAAAGCTTTTGTCCGAAATGGATGCGGGCAAGAGCATTGACTAAAAAGAACTAATCTTTTCCTCGCTAGAAATAAGTCCTTTTGAACTCCTTCTGCAGAGAAATCTCCACAGGAGGAGTTTCAATTTATCAGTATAAATTTCTCTTTCTTTGTCCGACAATATTTCTATAATTAGTCTTAATAAAATTAGAACTAATATGTACTCTAAAATTTTCTAAATACGTACTGGGTAGTGTCGGTTGGATATTGTGTATAAATGGAGGTGAATTATTAATTCTGCTAACA
The DNA here is from genome assembly GCA_949293335.1 of uncultured Spirochaetales bacterium. Classification (GTDB taxonomy): domain Bacteria; phylum Spirochaetota; class Spirochaetia; order Sphaerochaetales; family Sphaerochaetaceae; genus Ornithospirochaeta. The sequence goes on along the minus strand of CASFDA010000029.1, from coordinate 1,522 downwards.
TTCGGAAGTATGAAAACTATTAGAGTCAGCGCAGCTGTGATCAGAGAGAAAGATAAAATACTGACCACAGAACGTGGATACGGGAAATACAAAGGTTTTTGGGAGTTTCCTGAAGGGAAAAGGGAAGCTGGGGAAACTGGAGAAGAGACTATTATCAGGGAAATACAGGAAGAGCTTGAGACAACGATAGCTGTTGATAGTTTTCTTTGTACCATTGAACATCAATTTGAAGATTTTTATCTCATAATGGATTGTTATCTTTGCCACATCGTAGAAGGCAATATAACAATCAAGGAACACGAAGCAATGAAATGGATCTCTTCTGATGCGCTTGACTCTGTGGATTGGCTTCCTGCAGATGTCAAAGTACTGCCATTTGTCAGATCAGCACTGGGATGGTGAATATCTAAGAGATTAAATAATCAAAGATATCTCGTCTTACAGGGGTTGATATAGATGAGCAACGGGAGAAGATGACAAGGATCATCGGCTGTTGCCGCTTTGTCTGGAACCGCCTCCTGGAATACTCTTCCAAGTCTTATGAGAGGAGGAAGGAGAGCCATACGGCATTCGACCTCAACAATTTCATAGCCCATATCCTCAAGCCTGCCTTCCCCTGGCTCTCAGATGCTCCTGCCCAGACACTTCAGTGCGTGTCATCTGACCTCTCATCTGCATTCAGGGCGTTCTTCAGATGGAATGCGAAGTATCCCCGGTTCAAGACGAAGCACCGGTCGAGGAAGGGCTTCAGGATCCCGCAGAAGGGGAAGGTCGATGTGGACGGAGACAGGATCTACGTGCAGGGCGTAGGCTGGGTCGATGCGGTGATACACAGCCTCAGGGCAGGCTCAGTAACATCACGGTGAGTGTGAATCCTTCAGGAACAGCATATGCCTCATGCCTCTTCGATGATGGCATTGAAGCACCAGTTCCAGAACAGCCGGAGAAGCCAAAGGTCATAGGCGTGGACCTGAACCTCGAGCGTCTCGCAGTCTGCTCGGATGGTACGGATTATGAGAATCCGCGCATACTGAAGCAGCATGAGAAAAGGCTGAAACATCTCCAGCGGATGCTGGCAAGAAAGAAGAAGGGTTCGGAGAACTGGAAGAAGCTCAAACATGAGATAGCAGTGCTCCATGAGAAGAAGACCGACACCAGGAAGGATGCGATAAACAAGATGACGAAGAGGATCGTCTGCGACAGCCAAGCGGACGTGATAGTCATCGAGGATCTGAACGTATCCGGGATGGTGAAGAACCATAAGCTCTCGAAGCACATACAGGATGCGTCGTTCTTTGAGATCAGGAGACAGATCGAATACAAATGTCTCTGGCATGGGAAGACGCTGATCATAGCGGACAGGTTCTTTGCTTCATCAAGGACATGTCATAACTGCGGCTGGCGCAATGGAGGGCTCACGCTTGGTGACAGACAGTGGGAGTGTCCCGTGTGCCATACCAAACATGATCGGGACAGGAATGCTGCCCTGAATCTGGAATCCTTTGGCCTGAAGGCCCTAGCC
>CASFDA010000028.1 GCA_949293335.1 uncultured Spirochaetales bacterium | reverse complement strand
GAACCGGGAAGACTACCCGGTCGATAGGCCGGCGGTGCAAGCGCGGCGACGCGTTCAGCCGACCGGTACTAATGTGCCGTGAGGCTTGACCATATTACCATTCCTGTCCCGTATGCCAACGAGCCTCCCTTCCCGGAGGCTTTTATTTTTCTCCTCTTCCTGTCATCCTTTTCCTCAATTTCCTGATTGAATTATGAATATATTTATATAATTATTATATCATTATAATAATAATAACGTATCATTTAGATATCTTTATACATTTATTTTTTTGACAAGTTGGTAAACTGTGAATAATACCTTGATGTTGATTTTCAAATCCATTCTTTCTTCAAAATGAATTTGATTGCATCATTGTTATAAACATTTGTCATATAAATACTTGAGTACCTTTTCGTCCAGTTGGCTTTCATTAGATCCTGATTGTAAGAAATCTTTCTTTATAGTAGCCTACTGACATGGATAAGTTCCTTACATGGATTGAGGATATTGCGTCTAGATACCTTACGCGTAGAAAGCGATTGAAAGTGTATCGGGAAAAAGAGAAGCATACACTTCTATCAGAAGTCTGGTCTTGGGTTGATGCTCTTGTATTTGCCATCTTCTGGGTCATAATAATCAACCAGTTCCTCTTTCAGTTCTTTGTCATCCCATCTCCCAGCATGGTTTCGACGCTCAATGTAGGGGACAGAGTTGTTGTCACAAAAAATGCTTATGGAACGGAGATTTATCCGGCAGGTCCGAAAGTTTTCAAGAATGCCCGCAGCATTGAACGCGATGATATCATCACTTTCTATAATCCCGAATACGATTCAAAGGGGCCTGTCTTTGATGTGCTTTCGCAAGCGATCTTCATGGGAACTTTCTCTCTTGTCAATATCGACACCAATCCTGATGGCACTCCACGCGAGAGGCTTTATGTCAAACGTGCTGTAGGAAGTCCTTCTGACATGATCAGATTTGAAAATGGAGACGTATTTATCCGTCCGACGGGAGAATCTGAATTCATTTCAGAAGAGGTTTTCAGAAACGACAACGGTCTTTCGAATGGGCCTCACCGTTCTGTCGATTATTCCCTCTATCCTGGGCTTGAGGCGTATGCAGAGATACTTGCTTATCAGGAGACGGGGAAAGATATGTACATTCCTTCCCACATCATGAGGACGTACTCGAGCCTTCCTGAGAATACGCGTCTCTTTGACCTCTATGAGGTTGAGAAAGAGACTTCGTCGATGAAGTGCCAGATAGATCCATCTGATTTCATGTCCCGATCAGAAAAGGGCAAGTATGAACGTGGAATATATGTTCCTTCATCTCATGTATTGCCTCTTGGGGACAATCGTGACAATTCTCGCGACGGAAGATACTTTGGTCCGGTGGATCACAGTTCTGTGAACGGAAGAGTGATTGCACGTTTCTGGCCGCTTGGAGATATTTCAATACTTACAGATGATTAAGTTCCCTTATTCAGATAGTCTTCCACTTTCTCTTTATGTACATATCCCATTTTGCAAGAGTAAGTGTGACTACTGCGCATTCTATTCTCTTCCCTCTTCTTCATGGGATTCTACCATGATCGACCGTTATGTCTCTGAAATCAGGAAGGAGATTTTGAGTGTGGAGAGGCCTTTCCACACTATCTATATCGGTGGTGGAAACCCTGGAAAGATAGGTAAGGAGAATCTCATTTCCCTTCTAGAAGTGGCAATGAGGAATTCAAGAGCTGACGAAGTGACTGTTGAGTTGAATCCTGAGGACGTAGGACCGTGGGTTAATGAGCTTTCAGGTCTGGTTGACAGAATCAGCGTGGGAATACAGAGCATGAATCAGCAAGTGCTCAGTTATCTAGGGAGGAACGTGACAGTAAAGGAGAACATCGAAGCTCTCGAAATTCTTGCATCATCAAAGTTCTCTTTCAATGCAGATATCATCACATCTGTTCCTTCTTTTTCTGTAGATGATACGCTTTCAGACATCAGGAAAATTGCATCATATGAGCCTGATCATATTTCTTTCTATTCGCTAGTGTACGAGGAAGGGACCAGATTTTTCCCTTTATATGAAAAACGTGATGAGGATTATGAGGTCGATTGTCTTACTGAAGGCTGGAAACTTCTCTCATCTCTTGGCTATGAGCATTATGAAGTTTCGAATTTTGCAAGAAATGGAATGTATGCCAAGCATAATCTCGTTTACTGGAACCTTGGGGAGTATCTAGGTCTTGGAACAAGCGCGGAAAGCCATCTTGGAGCTGGCCCGTATTATTCGATGCGTTCTGATCAGAGCGTTGAGGAATTCATCAATAGGGCAGAGTATGATGTCGAAAAGCTTGAGAAAGAAGATCTGATGATCGAGTACATATTGGTTGTACTGAGGACTAAATGGGGGATTGATAAAAAACGCTTTTCATCCCTTTTTTCCGTTTCATTTGATTCTCTTCTTGAAAAAGTAAGGGGAGAGATAAGACCTGAGTGCTTCAAAGATAATGAGAACGCCTTTTCCCTCACTGAAGAAGGATTCATGGTCCTTGACGACATTGTCAGGAACATTGTCATCGCATCTTGCTGAGAAGAATTCTATTATTTTATTACCTGTAGTCTGTTTAACAATTCATTACTTGATGGCAAGAAATTATCAGGTGAACTACTCCATCCTTCGCTGATGCTTAGAGGATGGAGCTTCCGGTCTCTTTCCCTTCTCAGGGCGTCTCGCAGTATGCTCCCATATCTCATACGAGGTATCGAAGACTGACTTCCGCTCCTCCGGAGTTCCCGTGTGTCCCGCACGGGTGCAGGATATCTTATGCTCTCCTGCAAGAAGCAGTGTTTTCGCGGCCTTGATATCACGGTCTTCTGTGTATCCGCATCCGCATGTGAATATCCTGTCAGAGATCGTGATATCCTCATTGATGACTCCACAGCTCGGACACATCTTCGTCGACGGGAAGAACCTGTCTATGACAATGACATCGGGATTCAGCATCAGCTTCCTCTTCAGTGTCCCGAGCGCACTGTTCTGCACCTCTCTGCCGAAGAGTCCCTTGTGCCATCCCCTGATGTTCTCATCCTGGATGACGATGAGCTTCCTTCCAGTGACGATGTCATGGTACACCTGATTGGCCTTTGCCCTGCGTTTATTGGCAAGCTTCTCGTATTCCCTCTGAATGAGATGCCTCGTGTCATGCCAGCCCCTGTAACCCTTCTCCTGTCTTGCAAGCTTCTTCTGCAAGCCCTTGAGGCGTTCCGGTTCTCGGACTGTTATGTCGAACTTCTCTCCTTCGGAGGTTGCTATCGTTGTCTTTATGCCGAAGTCTATGCCGATGTCTGGCTTATTCTCAAGCTTCACATTTATCTCATGCTGTGGGATATAGCATGTCAGCATGAGGTATATGCCGGACGGCCTCTTGATGAGCTTCGCATTGGCGAATTCCGCATCATGAGGTATCTGTTCCATCCCGAACACCCTTATGGGCCTTTTGATACCTGCTATGTGGACAGTATTCCTGTACTTCCCGTTCCTGTTGCCTTCATCCCTGTAGCAGATCCAGTGGGTGTTCCCATACTGATTAAGATCTATTGCGTTGTATCCGCTCCT
>CASFDA010000027.1 GCA_949293335.1 uncultured Spirochaetales bacterium | reverse complement strand
GGACTGGAGACTTAGACAGTCTCCAATGAATAAGCAAATGGTGGAACAAAGATGACTCTCTTTTCCCACTCTTGATACAGGGATGATAATACTGGGGAATTCCTCATGATAATTTGGGGATTTCCTCTTGATAAAACACACCTCGCTCTTCTACAGGCTCTTCCCCGTCATCCTAACGGACAACGGCTCCGAGTTCTCCAACCCAAGGGCGATCGAGGAGGACCCGCATGACGGGAACATCCTGAGGACACTGGTGTTCTACTGCCATGCGGGCGCAAGCTTCGAGAAGGGGGCCTGCGAGGTCAACCACGGGTTCATACGCCGCGTAAGCCCCAAGGGTGCGGACATCCCGCTCTCACAGCCGAAGATCTCCCGGATGATGAGCCACATAAACTCATATGCAAGGGAGGGCCTGAATGGAAGATCCCCGTATGATCTCTTCTCTCTGATCTACGGGGAGGAAACGCTTCAGAAGCTCGGCATCCAGAGGATCCCCGCCAGGGAGATAATCCTCAAGCCCGAGCTCCTGAAATAACTCTGCAGCTGACCATGGGCCGACGATTCCATCACCGCTGGATTACGGGTTGCATTCTCTTTGGCGAAAAACAGGGATTTGCACTACCCGCGCTTCGTCATGCTCCAATATCTGTCTCTGCACCTATGATTATAGCATCATCGAGCCTTATTCATGCAATTCAGTGCCTCTTTCTCTGATCCCGCTGATGCAGTTACTCTGTCTTGTTGCAGTTATCCTGTCATCGTTGCACTTCACTTGTCACTTCACCAGATTATGATTGGTAATGCTGTTAAGCTAGCCGGCAGAAAAATGACTCCTTGGATAGCGCGTATTGCTGACGAGATCTTCGACAGCCCTGTATTGATTCTCGATCTTTACAACGTATTGTAGAAAACAGCTCAGTACGGGGCAGACATGTTCAAATCCGATAAAGAAGGCTACAAGGCATGGTACGGGGAGATGAAGGACCTCATAACAGAGGGAAGATGGGCGGATTCGCTTGAGAAGCTTGACGCCGAGTCCTCTTACGGGGACTGCAACCTTCACAACTACATCAAGAACAACGGCTACAGGATGAACTACCCGGAATACAAGGAAAAGGGGAGTACTTCATTGGAAGCGGAATGATCGAGAGCGGCAACAAGTCGGTGCTTCAAATGAGGATGAAGCTTGCTGGTATGAGGTGGAATGTCGACCCTGCAATTTATGTGCTGGCATTGCGGCTCAAAGCTGTGTAACTGTTCGGTAAATTCAGGTTAACATAAGAATCCGGCACTTTAAAAATTGTGAGGAAAAAAATCACAATTCGCTGTCTGAGTATGATTTTGGATACATTACAGAGCTTCTACTCCTCATCCGATTTATCAGGAGCAGGCAAATGCCAGGTTCTGAAACTCTTTTCAGCTCATGGGTTTGTTAATCCTAAAACCGATGATTATGCGGAAGGCCGGAAGACTTTCAATTGGAAACAAACATATATCCCTTAGCATACACCGAAACGATGTTGTAATCATGCTCCTCTCCCGCCTGAATCTTCTTGCGTATATTCGTTATATGGAAGCGCACTGTATTGGTATCGTTCGGAGCGGATAATCCCCAGACCATTTCGTATATTTCGTGCGCAGAGAGCACGTTGTTCTCGTTGCGGACAAGAAGCAGAAGCAAGGTAAATTCCTTAGTTGTCAGGAACACATCCTTTCCATTGAGAAGGGCTTTGCTTTTTTCCAGATCAAGTACAAGCGGGCCTTTTATAATAGGAGCGAATTTATCGTTCTTCATAGTCATCTGCATGTGACGTTTCATAAGCATATCGGCAACAGCAAGCAGCTCACTTGGGTTGTAGGGCTTTGTCAGGTAGTAATCAGCACCAATCTCCAGGCCTTTGACTTTATCGGTAATCTCGCTTTTACCGGAGAGAAATATGACGGGATTGCTGCTCATGCTGCGGAACTCCTTGCATATACAGTAACCGTTGCCGTCTGGAAGCATTATGTCCAGTACGAGGAGGTCCGGAACCGTCCTCCTGATTTTGATGAGCGCCTCGCTGCAGGTCTCTGCTGTGCGCACATCATATCCATGTCTGGCAAGTATTCTTGCGCTGACATTCAGTACTTCTTTCTCATCCTCAACTAACAGTACAATTGCCTTTTTATCACACATAATGCTTTGGCAAGAATACATCTTATCAATCATAATGTTCTCGCCACTGCCTCCTTGCTCTAGGATTAACGCCATACGTATGTTTTCACCAGCTCTAGATCATCGTCATATCAGAATCTGTTATCCACTCTTATCGGGTAAGGTGAATGTAACGGAGGTGCCTTGGTTCAGTCTGCTCTCCAGCCAGATTCTGCCTCCATGTGCTTCAATAATCTGATTGCATACATAAAGTCCGATACCATGCCGCCAGTATTCCTCTCCCGAGGATACATATCTATGGAAGACATCCTTTTTGAGGTCCTCAGACATGCCTTCGCCGTTATCTGAGACAACGGCAATCTGTTCATTGCCTTTCTTATATAGTGATATTGTGATTACTCCATTCTTTGTGTGCTGTATAGCGTTCGATAGCAGATTCGTTACGACCTGGGTCAGTCTTGCATAATCGGCCTCAATCAGGGGAAGGTTGTGTTCGAGATCGAGTACAAGCTTATTGCCTGAGGTGTTGTTCTTTCCGAAGTATGTTTCCGAAATCTCTACAAGAAGCTCTTCAAGATTCAGTGGTGCAAGGCTGAGAGACAATCGCCCTTGCTCGATTGCAACCGTATCCTTCAGATCCATGAGGATCCGGTCTATACGCCGCACCATATTCTCAATAATCTGCTGATTCTTCTTGATTTCCTGGGTATCAATCTGCGCTTCATCCATCATTTCAATTGTGTCATGTGCATGCAGATTGATTGCGTTGAGCGGATTTTTTATCTCATGGGAGACAGTCGTCAGAAATGTCAATCTGGATGCATCATAGCGGGTAAGCTTCTCATTCTGTATGCGAAGCTGCTCATGCTGCCTGTCATACTCCTTCAGGTGGAAATAAAGGACAACTCCGCATATCAGGCTGACACAAGTGTTTGCGAAGATGACATCAATAAGAACCTGTACTTCCGAATCAAAATGTGTTACATATTCGGGATGCAGATAGGCAAAAACGAATACCGCTGCATACTCCGCAATCTCCATAAATGAAATAAAGATACCGTTCTTTCCATCCAGCATCAGAACAGTGAATAGAACAGCAAAGAGAAAAACAGTGGGCATTCCGCTGCGGTGTCCTCCCGATGTGAAAAACATCATAGGAATGAAAATCATGAAGATGGTGACAATCGTTACATGGTACGCTATACGATACTTCCCTGTTTTCTGCGTGAAAAGAATCAGACTAATTGAGAGTACTACCAGAAATGCAGCAACTGCAGCTGTTTGCCACATTTCCATGGTAATACTTATCAATACAGTGAATAAGCTGACAATAATGCCGCCCAGAGCTAGGATATTGAACAACCTGATGCGGAAGTCCAGTGTATGGCCAAAGAACTTGGTTCTGATGTCTGTTATCAATGTCATCAATACAGCACCTCTATCATTTTCTGCTCTGTATTCTTGTCGTAATAGTAGTATCCAACCGCGTTGAAAGAGCTGTCAATACAGTCAAATAGGAAAAACGCGAATTGATTGGAGCTTAGAGTCAAATTCACATATTAGTTCACTTTTCGTCAGCCGATGGATTGTTGGTAGGCTTGCGGGCATTCCCTCTCCGCGGGCAGTTGCCTCCTTAGCTACCCATACCCATAATTATCAGATATCACATCCCAGATGGATGTAAACGCTTTTTTGGTTTTCATATCGACTTACGGATTTCCCATACGAGATTGGATATCATCTTATTAAGGGCTGCGAAGTTCCCAAAGTTCTTTATCAGCGTGATTTCATCCATATATATACTGCGATTGATTTCTATCATTACAGAGTATACTCCCCTTGTTTTACAGTAGTGCTTCAACGGTACAATAGTGACGGCAAACGGTGTGTCAAAGGCTACGCTATAGCCATTCTTCTGAGCTGATGCTCTTATACTCTCACTGAGCCAGAGTGGTGTATGGTAATGATTTGTTCCGATACAGATATCAGGGCGTGGATAACGCTGGTCTGGTTCATGTGGGAGCGGAATAGATGAGAAGGAATGGCAGTCAATGATTATAGCCTTCCCAAAATTGGATAATACGTTGTCGACAGCAGCTTCTAGGGTCTTATGGTATGGATAGTAGCAGCGGGTCATCAATTCAGATCGGATGGAGGATGTTACCTTCTTCAGAGCTTCTCCCTTTGAGGTTCTTGTATAGACTGCACCCATACCTACACCTGACATTGATTCAGCCTCATCATCATCGAATCTCTCTGTAACAACAAGTAAGCAGGAAACAGGAGCAACAATTGCTTTTACGCCATCCACGGCGAATAGCTCTTCTGTATACCAATCTGTCATTATCCTGAGTTCTTCATTGATATCAATAGGGTAGAACAGAGCTCTGTATTCATCCGGAATGATAGTGCTGCTATGTGGGATATTGAGAACTATCGGGCACATCATGGTTGACTCCTTTGACCATGAGTGCAAAAGAAAACCATCGTATGATGGCCTATCCAACCATCGTTCAAGCTTTAGCACCTTGCTATTGCAGGTTGCTGTGCGATCACTGGGCTTGTCCCTAACGCACTCTTTATGGTCGCTATAAGCATGGGATAGAAATACCTTGTTGTCAATTAGGGGATAACTTGCTGCATCATCTGCTGCCAGCAAGCTCCTTTGTGATTTCCTTCACATCTTTGTGAACGATGCTGTGAGGTTCAAAATCTATGATAGAGTAGACAACCTGCATGACGGCGCCTGCTCCGAATGTATCTATGAGTGTACCAATACCAACTGGGCCTCCAAGCAGCCAGCCTGCAATGAGAACAACGGCCCATAGAAGTATCTCGACAATGCCGATCGGTATATTCGGTATGCGTTTTCCAAGACCTACGAGAAGTGAATCCCTTGGTCCACAGCACCGTGCAGCTCCCATATATCCTCATGCCAAGAGCCATGAAAACAAAACCAATAAGCATCGCAATGATTCCTATCCAGATATTCTCATTCAGAGGTACTGGGTTGATATCATTATAGAGCTGGACGAGGTTCCCTGTGAGCAGAGCATCAATGATAGTACCGTAACCAATACGCTCATGAAGCAGAAGGTCGATGACGAGAACCACAATGGACATTATCGTCATAGCTGTCCCATAGCTAAGGTTAGTATGGTTAGCTATTCCCATGCCGAGACAGTCCCACGGGGCGAGGCCAATGTTAGCAAAGATTGTCAGATGAACACTCTCGAAAGCAAAGACCGCCAGCCCTGCCGCAATCTGGAACCATTGCAGCACTATGATATCTTATCAAAACCACCAGCAACGATTGGGTGGGAATAATTTCTAATGGAGCCTAACTTGTTATATTAAAACATGTTAGTCTTAAACTTTAATGTTTTGTGTACCAGAATTGTACCAATGTTTGAGGATTATCCTGAATTTCCCGAAAAGTTGGCACTAAATGGAAAAACAGGCTTCTGAAGAGGCTGATCAGAGATTGATCAGCCGCAAAACCTCCTCAAGAGGTTTGCCCTTTTTCTTCATGGCTTGAAGGATTCTGTCAGATGTAAACTTGTCCTGCTCTGTAAGCGCCTCATCAAGCTCCTTGAGAGCTGCATCATACAGCGCCTTACAGCGCACAACTTTCTCTCTGGCCTTTTTGACTTTGGTTTCAACCCCAAGCTGTGTTACTGGTCTTCCCATTCGTTTTCCTCCTCATGCTCAGTATCTTCATCAGAACTGTTCTTGTTTTCCGCACTGCGCATGGTAGCTTGATCAACATCAAACAGCACATCTGAAAGCCCCTTGACCTTGGCCTTGACCTGCTCTTCATCAATGCCGAATACAGCAAGAACCTCTCTGTTCCTTTTCGTAATTGCCTTGTTCAGACGATAGCGGCCGTCTGCATCACGCAGAACAGTAATCTTCTCAAGTTCCCTGATCAGGGAAGGAACATTGAGCCAGTTGCATGTTTTGTTCGAGGCTTTTATGTAAGCGATGATCTGTTTGTGAAGCCAGCTTCTGATGATCAGAGCGACAAAGGTGACAAAGGGCTTGTTGTCCAGAGAAAGCTGGTGATGCACACGCATTGAGCTGCCTCCCAAGAACGATTTGTCGCTCCTGAACAGCTTCTCGCTCTCGTCTCTGTTTTTATACAGGATGAGGGCATCCGAGGCGCTCATCCTTGCGCTGGCAATAATGCAGAAGTAACCGCACAGAGCAGTCTCATGATCAATCTTCTCATAGTTCCTGCTGAATGAAACAAGACGGCCATCTCTGGTTGTAGCAAGATTGAAGTGGGTTGCGACAAAGCTCATTGAAGAATAGCTGATGGTATGGTCCAGCTGTCTTTCAAGAAGGTCTTCAGCCTTGGCCAGTTTCTCCTCAAGCTCTGTCCTGTCAGCGTTGTAACGGCTGCTGCTGAAGTAGAGATGAACATGACGGATTCTGTCTTCATCACCGTAAAACCTGTGCTCAACAGTAATTCCGTTAGTTGCATACTGAGGAATAAAGCACACGCTCTTCTCTTCAAAGGTGTTACGATTGGCCAATACAAGAGAAGAGACAAGATCTTTGTTGCCCTTCATCATGAGAATGTAGTCAAAGCCGTTCTCATCCATAAACAGGATGTTCTGCTTTGAGCAATAGCCTCTGTCCAGGATAAAGCCGACCTTCTTGAAACCGAAGCTCTTCGCCCGCTCTACCATGTATTTGAGCTGTGTAACATCGACTATGCTGCCAAGGTATTCTTCATAGAAAAGCGGCATTGAATTGGTGATGTCATGGGCAACGGCCCAGTTGAAGATGGGCTTGGATTCATCATCCTTGGCATGCCCGAATTCGACGATTTCCAGATCACCTGCCTGAGAGTTCTTGTTGGAAGAGTCATAGGAAATGTAAATAAGCTCATTCTTGTCCGCCTTGTCTGTCCACCATTCCAGAAAGGCCTGCCTTGTGTTTACATCCATCCCGCTCCTGAAGAATTCACTGATCTTTGTGTCGGAATAAATTTTCATGTTGCCCGTGAAGAGAGGATGTTCCCATGCATAGTCAGGGTAGTGCTGGGCTTCATTGGCTTCACAGATGATCTGGTAGGATGCGAAGTCCAGAAGAAGACCTCCGTCAATTGCGCCAAGATGATCATCCAGCCACTCATCCAGTTCGTTGGATTCGATTCCCATGCTTAGAACAATCCATGCTCCAGTCTTGAGTGCATCACTTCTGTCAATAAGATTATTGTCGATCTCAACAATGCTGTCGTTTGGAAAGTATTTGAAATAGTTCTCATTCGGGTACATCATTCACTGTTCCCGAGATCGGGAGAAGTTGGGCAAAGGAGGTCTCGACCCGGTTTGCTGGAATACAAGCTTACGTTCTATAGCAAGTTCAATAGCTTCTCGGTTCTTTCTGTGAGAAGACAGGTTGTTCCATCTGAAGAACTATCACCTCAAGATAGTCTTTTCCATTCTCTGAACCAGCATAAATTGAAACAAGAAGCCACAGCTTCGATCTTATGGAATTCGAAAGATTCTCAACATCTTCCTTTACTCTTCTGAGCCCGACTAGATTGCCTTTGTTATTGTAACCAATATAGAGCATCAGTATTGGCAAAGGTACAGGCAGTCTTATATGCATTGTCATTCCATATGAGCTTGAATTCGCTTATCTGTCCTTTCTTATCATTCATCCTATTCAAGCTCCTTGATTACATGCCAGGAACCAGATTTCTTTGATCCAATACGTTCCAGATAGCCATTCTCCTTCAGCCATTCGATGTCCCTTGCTATTGTCCTTCTTGGAAGAGATAGAGCAGCTTCAAGCTGGTCAAGAGTAATCTGAGAATTTCTCTTCAGCTCAGAAAGCAAGCGTTTTTTTCGAGAAAAGACGTAATCATCTGACTTGGAATCATGGCTAGGCGTTTTGGTTTTAGTTATAGTGCCATCAGTGCCATTTATAGTGCCACTTATAGTGCCATCAAGATTGTTCTCTGTAAGCTTATCCATTTGAGCAAGCACCTTCCGATAATCTACAACCGCATCTTTATTCAGTTCTCTGTATTTCTCCAGGGCTCTATATATCCTTGATGCTTTGAAGGTGACACAGAAATCCATACCATCTGCTCCCGCCTCGAAGAGGGGTATCGGATTGCCCTCATCTTTGCATGCATCAATCATCTTTGTAATGCCCGTTCCGAATTTCTCAACCAGCCCGGCCTTGTTAAAGGCATTTGAAATCAATGGATTTATATGGCGAGACTTATGGTGCTCCACAGTCCAGTCCTCATCAAGAATAGCCCTGTTCAGAATGCTGAGCGAATAGTCGTAGACCTTTATCAGGATGGACTGGCCAGATGACCAGTCGTTGTGCATCAGGGAGTTGTATACAGCTTCCCTCAGCGCATCAAAAGGATAAGCAAGAGTCTCAATCCTTGTAGGCATATCATAGGAGATGAGTGCATAAAGATATTTTACTTTCAGGATATCGAGGATGCTTCTGCTCAGCATCATCAGTGATCCCTTTATCTCATCAGAACTGACCAAATCAGCATCACTTCTCATTTTGCCAATAAGGACTGATGCTCCTGGTACCACTTTTGATGGTTTTCTATGGAACAGGAGAACCGCAGCTACTGTAAGCTTTCCATTCCTGATAAGCTCAAGCTCTTCAAGAATCTTCTCTCTGCTTTCAAGGGCTTTTCCGCTCAGTTTGCCTGATGATATAGCTTCCTCTCTGAATATATCAAAACTCTCCTCATCGAGGTCAGCAATCGAAACATTGTCAACAACTGATGAATCCCATGTCTTATTTCTGAGTTCAATCAATGCACTCTGCTGCTGATTTCCCTCAACTTTAAAATTAGCAGTCCCGATACGTTTGTACATGCTTCCTTGATAGAAAACAGGAGTGTCGGATTTATGAACTATGATCTCGATATAGAGTTCATTATTATCCTTCTTTGCATCTACAGAGACATTAGAGTAATTCAAAGCCTGGACTATGCTGTTAGGGATTGATTCAAGCAATTTTCTTGTTTCTGTGACTCCAAGATCCACAGTATTGCCATCGTCATCCTTTCCTATATACATCTTGCCACCGGAAGCATTGGCCATTCCACAGATCTCGTCAAGAAATTCCTTCTTCCAGATGACTTTGTATTCTATGTTCTGCAATTCGAAATCTTCCATTCCTGCCTCACTTGAGAGTCTTCAGAGCCTTGCCAAGCTGCTGATAATTCATTTTACTTGAATTTGTGAACATTGATTGGTTTTTTATACGCGATTTATAAAAAAAACTCCTTGCAATACAAGGAGCTTTCGTGCCGCCTCCAGGAACTTCCCGAAAACCCTACGGTACTCCTACTGTTCACCTTAATGATATTTTCGGGGTTTTGAGTTGTCAACGGAACATGTCAGATTCATGCAGTTGCGGAACTTTTGCGGTACGCTGCGGAACGTTCCGT
>CASFDA010000026.1 GCA_949293335.1 uncultured Spirochaetales bacterium | reverse complement strand
GAGCGTTAGGAACACCTTCATTTTTTGAAAAAGTAAATGCTGTTTGTGGTGATACTTCAGGTTTGAAAAAGTTAGCGCAGGTCATTACCCCTTTTGTCCTGCATTTACTTTTTCAATTAACCAATAGATCATGAGCGATAACCTTGTCAAATTTTATATTGACAGCGTATGGAGGCATGATATAATAAAACCAACTTGTAGAACAAGTGAAATAAAAATAGTGTAATTGTTCTACAAAGGAGGAAGGGAAAAAATGAGGAAACTTTTATCTGTCCTGCTGGTTTTGATTGCCATGGCCTCTCTTCTCTTTGCAGGGGGTGGTTCAGATGCAGAAAGTGTTGATGAAAATGCAGAATGGGTACCTAACAAGACTATAACCATCATCGTAGGCATGGCTCCCGGCGGCGGAATAGATACCATGGCCCGTACGATTGCCCCAGCAATGGGCGAGTACCTAGGCTGTCAGGTCATTGTCGAGAACATGCCAGGTGCTTCAAGTGGTGTTGCGGCAGATTACATTGCAAGGAACAAAGCAGATGGATATAGCATCTTTGCCTGCTCATCTTCGATCTGCGTATATCCATCGAGCGAGAACTCGGATGTGACTTATCAGGATCTTGATATGCTCGTGATGCCGTTTGTCACCCATAATCCGGCTGTTCTCGTGAATGCGAATTCCCCGATCAAGACGATGGAGGATTTCATCGCATATTTGCAGGAGAATCCTACGACAGCAAGCACTGCTGGAGTTGGCTCCACATGGCACTTCCCTGCCATCATGCTCTCTGATGCAGTGGGCGCAAAGCCTGTCACATACGTTCCATATTCATCTGGAAAGGAAACTACGCTTGCAGTCTCCCGTGGAGAAGTTGACTGGTCGACATGCGGAATTTATCAGGAATCCTCAGAGGCTATCCTCAGTGGTCTTGTCAGGCCTCTCGCGATCATGAGCGACAAACCATTCAATCTCAATGGATACGGGGAAGTTCCATCTGTTCTCGACAGTGTGCCAGAGCTTGCCGATTCAATTTCACTCGCAGGTGGCTGGAGAGGCTTTGCCGTGAAGAAGGGTACTCCGAAGAACATTGAGGAAAAACTTACTGAAGCGCTTCTCTATGCTGTAAATTCCGAGGATTTCGTGAATCTCCTGAACAACAATGGAGTCAGTGTCGACGACGTACTCTCCGGCGATGAGGCCAAGGCTTTGTTCGAGGAATCGACAAAGGCATATTCATATATGCTTTATGACCGCGGATACACATATCGTGATCCTCAGGATGTAGGTGTACCGCGCCCGTAATGATCAAATAAGGCAAATTACAGAATACAGGAGGAAAGAAAATGCCACATCATGAAGCGTACATCGTAAGCATGTATGACGAGAAAGTTAAGGGAGATGAGCAGTATGAAGTACAGATGGAACACTTCTTTGCCATCAGCAGGGAAACCTGTGGAAGCGACTTCGTAGTTGACTATTGTGTGATTCCAGTAGGGAGCATCTCCAGGGCACATGTGCACATCAATTCAGCTCTCGGCCAGTACTTCATAAAGGGAGAGGGGTACTACATCATCGGCTATGGCACAGAGGATGAGAAGAAGTATTACTTCAAGCCAGGTACTTTCATCTATGTTCCACGCGGCGTCATACACAAGCTCGTAAACACAGGTGATATCCCTATTGAGAGCATAACTGTCTACTCTGTCGGTAGCGGCGAGGAGACTGGAAAGTATTACACTGAACCTCCCATTGAAGCGAAGTCTACAAACTTCCATATGAAGTAAAGACCTCCTTGAGTTTCTCTTTTTGCGGGCAAGGACATACCCCCTTCGCCCGCTTTTATTTTTTCTCTATCATGTCCGTATGATCAGGATAGTGACAGGAGAAAGGGGAGAGGGGAAAAGCACGCTGATGGAAAAGCTCTCTTCTTCAGATCCCATGGCTTTTGGGTTCATAAGCAGGCATAGGGGAAATGGATATTACCTTTATGATGTAAAGAGCGGAAAGGAAGAACTCCTGATGAGCGAGGATCTTGAGAGCAGCTTCATGATAGGTCGCTATCATTACAGGCAGGAGCTTTTTGATTATGCGAACCAGTATCTTTCAAGTCTTGAATGCGGACATATATTCATAGACGAAGTAGGGCGTCTGGAAGTAAGTGGGGGAGGCTTTTCTCCCGCATTACATAGGATCATAAAAGAAAATAAAATGGACCTGACGATATCCGTGAGGTCCGCTTTCCTTACTCTTGTCGAGGATTGTTTCTCAATAAAGGATGCCGAGATAATTCACGTCTCCAGAGATACTTTCGGCGTGTCTCCCTTGTAATATTTCCTTATCCTCTCTATGACTGCAGAAAGATGCCTGTCCATCATGAAACCAGCTTCCTCTGGTTTCTTGTTCTCAATGCATGAGAGGATGCTCTCATGATAGAAATATGAGTCGATGTCAGTCCCCTGATTGAGCAAGAAACTTTTCATATCCTCTGTCAGGATGCTCTGGATGATCTCGAGCATGGATGTGAACATCTCGTTTCCTGTGGCCTTCGCAAAGAGCATGTGCATCTGGTCATCGGCAATGAAGAACTTGTCCATGACCATTATATTCCTCTTCATCTGCAAAAGCGCGCCTTTCATCTGGAGTATGTCATCGTCAGAGCGCCTTTTCGAGGCAATCTTCACAGATTCGATCTCCACACCTTTCCTGAATTCAAGTATGTCGATGAAATCGTGCTTCTGATAAAGAAGCGTGGGCACCTCAGATGCGAGGAGGAGATTCGCACCCATCTTCTTGACGTAGCTGCCATCTCCCCTCCTTGTTTCGATCATTCCCATTGTCCTGAGCCTGTTCAGGACCAATCGGATCGTGTTCCTGCTCACACCGAAACGCACGTGCAGTTCATTTTCGGAGGGGATCTTGCTCCCCTCCGGGAAGACACCATCTGTGATGAGCTTCACCAGCTCATCATAGACAGCTGAGTTCTCTGTATTGCCTTGCATCTAATATTCCTTATTCGGGGAACATTTTAACATTAATTCTCAAGATCGTAAATTTTCACGCAGGTTACGGTGAAAATGTCATCCAGTCGCGAGGTTTCCCTTATCTCTCCTGTTTCCTTGTTGACGCTGAATGTCACAATCGAATTTGAATCCTGATTCCCGACGACCACATAATCGCCTTCCGGGGTGAACTCGAAATCCCTTGGAGTGTTTCCATTCGTCTTCTGGATTGACACGAGGCTCAGCAGTCCGCTTTCCTCGTCGATCCTGTATGTCGCAAGGCTGTCATGTCCCCTGTTCGAGCCATAGAGGAACTTCCCGTCCGGATGGATCTTGATGGCAGAACATGTGCTTTCCCCTTTGAAATCCTCAGGAACGGTCGATATCCTCTGCTTCTCGATGAGATTGCCGCTCTCTTTGTCATAGTCATATACATATATGCTGTTTCCCATTTCGTTGATCACATAGAAATGCGTCCCTTTCTTGTCGAACACACAGTGCCTCGGACCCTCCCCTGGTGCCAGCGATACATATGGTATTTCGTTTTCAGAGAGGTGTCCGTTCTCCCAGTTGACTTTGTAGATGAACACCTTGTCTGCACCCAGATCCGGGATGAATGCCCTCTTTTCCTCATTGTCAAGCATGAAGCAGTGGGCATGTGCGTTTGTCTGCCTTATCGGGTTAGGCCCTGTCCCGTAGTGCTGCATGAAGCACGAAGGGCTTTCTATAGTACCGTCTTCCTTGTTTATAGGAAGTACAGTTACGCTTCCGCTCATGAAGTTCGCAGAAAGCAGATAGGTCGAGTCTTTGTTGAGAGCACAGTGCACGGCATCTGTTCCACCGACAAGGACACGGTTCATGACGCTCAGTCTTCCTGTTTCGCGATCGAACTTGAACGATGTCACAGCCCCTGATTTCTGCCCTCTGAACGTCTTGAGTTCATTGGTCGAGTAGAGATATCTCTGACTCTTGTCGAGAGCGACATATGTGGGATTCGGTTCTCCGATGGCTTTGTAAAGGAGCGTAAGTTTTCCGCTTTCCCTGTCCATCTCGAATACGTATATCCCTTCACCCTTGGAATCAAGGAGCTGTCCGGTTCCAAGCAGGATCTCCTCACTGTAGGTTCCTGCGAATACGATCCTCTTTCCTCTTTTTCCTTTGTCCATCATTCCTCCTCGGCCAGCTGAAAACATTTGTTGACAGCTAATTAGGCCAATGCTACACTACATTTGAACTTGTAGAACAAGTCCTAAAATAATTTGTAACATGTAGCTCTGGTATTGTAAAGCTAAATTTGTCAGGGCTCTGGAAAGGAAAAAAAGGAGGAGGAAAGATGCAACTCAAAAAAGAAGAACGCGAGACAGTAGTAAGCATTGGCATGCTTGTCCTATCACTGTTTCTGTTTGCGTCCTGCTTTTCGATCAGGGAAAGTGCTCCCGGACTCGGCTCCCCGCGCCTGATGCCATACATAGTCACAGGGCTGATGATAATAATCAGTGTAGTCATGACTGTGCGCAGTCTCATCAGATCGAAGGGCCTTGTTCCTGTAAGCAAGCTGGTTTCTTCCCTGAAGGACGTACTTGGCAACAAGGAGTGGATCCACATCTTTCAGGCGATCGGTATCGTACTGGTATATATCGCTCTGGGCATCCCGTTCCTGGGTTTCTATCCCAGCTCGTTCATTGTGATGCTCTTCTGCACTATCTGCTACGTGAAGGGAATAAGCAAGATAAAGGCTGTTATCTACAGCGCCATTCTCACTGTGATCCTTTATCTGGTATTCGCGCTCGCGCTTGGTGTTCAGCTATGAGGAGGTAGGAAATGGATTTGGCAATTGAAGTAATCACACAACTTCTGACCCCTGAAGTTCTCATGATGATCGTTCTCGGAGTAGGAGTCGGAATCATAGGCGGTGCGCTTCCTGGCATCTCATCTACAACAACTGTCGCACTTGTTGCCACGTTTGCATACACGATGGGCTTCATTCATGCGATCGTGTTCCTCGCGGCCACTCAGGTCGGTTCGACGTATGGAGGCAGCATCACCGCGACCGTACTGAACATACCAGGAACGCCAGCCTCGGCTGCAACTGCACTCGAAGGGTATCCGATGGCAAATAGGGGAGAAGGTGAAAAAGCCCTTGCAATCAATGTCGCGGCATCTTTCTGGGGCAACACAATCGGAGCTATCCTCCTGATAATCATCATGCCGTTTGCCCTTCGTCTTGCACTCCTTTTCGGTTCATGGGAGATGTTCTGGTTCTCTGTCTTCGCAATCGTCATCTGCGCCCAGCTTTCCCGCGTGAACTTCCTTAAAGGAATATTCGCAGCCTGCCTCGGACTGATCGTCGCCTTTGTCGGTACAGACCCGATTTACGGAGCTGGATCGCTGCGCTTCACATTCGGCATCAGGGCACTGCGCGATGGGATAGGTCTGATTCCTGCGATGGTCGGCCTTTACGGTATGTCCGAAGTATTCGAGTCTCTTGCCGGTTATGGTGAAAAGCCACTTGGAATCAAATCGAGCAAGCTTTTCCAGTTCAGTGAGATCTGGAAGTACAAGTGGACAGCACTCAAGGTCTCTATCCTCGGGTTCATCATCGGAGTCATTCCGGGAGTCGGATCGAACATAGCATCCTGGGTCGGTTACAATCAGGCACAGCGCTCAAGCAAGCATCCGGAGCTTTTCGGGACCGGAGCGTCAGAAGGCCTTATCGGAAGTGAGGCTGCAAACAATGCCTGTGTACCAGGCACTTACGCGCCTCTCCTTTCCCTCGGAGTTCCTGGTGATGGCGTTACTGCTGTCGTCCTTTCAGTCCTTACTGTACAGGGCGTACAGACTGGTGCTGGGTTCATGAACAACAACCCATCTTTCATCTGGATCCTCTCGCTCTCGTTCATCCTTGCAGGATTCGTATTCTTGTTCATTGGAACATTTGCCGGACGTGCTCTTGTCCGTCTTCTCTCTGCGCCACTTCCGATCATCCTTTCGTTTGTCATCGCACTCTGCGCGATGGGAAGTTTCGGAAACTCCAGCCGCATGGCAGATATTCCGATCATGTTCGTATTCGGAATCATTGGTCTGATCATGAAGCGCAATGGATTCCCGATTGCCCCGATGATCATCGGCGTAGTAGTTGGATCTGATCTTGTCGATTCTAATTTCCGCAGGGCTGTCCTCGCAGGACAGGGAGATTTCTCTCCGTTCTTCACCCGCCCTGTAAGCATTGTACTTATCGCTATTCTTGTTCTCTTGCTTTTCAAGGAGTTCGCATGGGACAAGATCAAGGCGAGAAAGAAAGCATGAAAAGAGGAGGTTTTTATGTATTTCAAGTATGAAGAAAAGAATGAAATCCACGTTCCGTTTCCTTATTCGAGGATAATGACGCCATTCATGACCAGTGACACTGCCAGCGGAGATATTCCGTTCTCAATACATATGGCCCAGTGGGAGCCGGGAGCGGAGGTCGATGAACATATCCATACAGACGCGACTGAGGCGATGTACTGCCTTTCCGGAAGCGGGAAGGCCTCGATAGGGGATGAGGTGTTCGATCTTGTTCCGGATTCCATGATCTGTGCTCTTCCGAATGAGCGGCACTGGATAAAGAACACAGGAACTGAGAAGCTGAAGGTCCTCTGCATATTCTCTCCTCCGACATCTGCCCAGATTCTCCGCAAGAGGGCAGAGGATGCGTATGAGAACTATCTGAAGACAGGGAAGAAGTGATATGCATCTTGCTGTGAATATCCTCACCCCTGAGGTGAGGAGAGTCCCCGGGCTTCTCGCGATTCAGAGTGACTTGAGTTATGCTCTTCCGCGTCTGAAGGACTATGGATATGATTCTCTCGAGCTGATCACTACAGACCCGCTTTCCATTGACAGGGAGGAACTTGAGAGAACTATCTCGGAGCATGGCTTCTCGCTTGTTGCGATCAACACAGGAAGGGTCAGGGGCGAACTTGGCCTTTCCCTCACTTCCCCTGATGATTTTGTCCGCATCAATTCGATCATGCGGACAAAGGAGATAATTGATTTCGCTTCCATCTGGGCCATTCCGGTCAATATCGGGATACTAAGAGGGACGATAAAGGAAGGGGGAGGGGAGACGACCACGAGAGAAAAGCTGATCTCTGCCCTTTCTGTCTTGTCAAAGTATGCGGAGAGGAAGAATGTCGATCTCATGATCGAGACAGTTGCCCGCCCGATGATGGACTTCTTGAATACGCTTGATGAGGCCGAGAACCTCATCAACAGCGTTGGATCTCCCGCTTTGCACCTGATGTATGACTTTTCCCAGATGGAACTGGAAGAGGAGGACATGTATAAGGCCATGGAGATGCACATGTCCAATGCAAGGCATCTCCACTTTGCGGATACAGAACGCAAAGTCCCTGGGAAGGGAAAGATAGACTGGCGGAGAGTGATGTCTGTCCTTTCTGACAAAAAGTATCAGTATGATGCCTCGATCGAGGTCCTTCCTGTACCTGATGAGATGAAGGCAGCAGAGGACTGTGCACGCTATCTTCTTCCGCTTTTGTCTGCTTATGGGCTAAAATAGAATGTCATAAGGAGGTAAATTTATGTATTTCAAATATGATGAGAAGAACTCTATAAAAGTGCCTTATCCCTTTTCAAGGGCGATGACACCTATCATGACGACAGATTTTGAGAAGAGGCATATCGATTTCTCTGTCCACATGACGGAGTGGGAGCCGGGGGCGGAGGTGGATGAGCATCTGCATGAGGATTCGACCGAGGCGATGTACTGCATCTCCGGACATGGAGTAGCCTCTATAAACGGGGAGGAGTTCGATTTCGTTCCCGATTCGATGATCTGTGCCCTTCCTGGCGAGCTGCATCAGATAAAGAATACGGGAAATGAAAAACTCAAGGTGCTCTGCATATTTTCTCCTGCCATATCTGGGGAAGGCCTCAAGAAGAGGGCAGATGCGGCAGTTGAGGCATATCTGAAAAGTCAGGAAGAGAAGAAATAATTTCTTTTCTCCCATAATATAGCCCAAATCAAATTAATGTAATATGATTCTCTTTGGTCCATTTCTTTGTGCATGGACCAAATGGCTTTTAATTCGAATTGGGAGAAAAGTGTATGAACTACTCAAAAGAAGTTGAAAACATGTGCAAAGTCACATGTGGTGCCCATCACGGCTGCGCTCCTATTCCTGAAGAGGGAAAGTGGGTCTATGCCAAGGAGATCAAGGATATTTCTGGTCTTACTCATGGAGTTGGCTGGTGTGCTCCTCAGCAGGGTGCCTGTAAGCTCACGCTTAATATCAAGAACGGAATCATCGAGGAGGCTCTCATCGAGACTCTCGGATGTTCTGGCATGACACACTCTGCAGCAATGGCAAGTGAGGCCATCGTTGGCAGGACTGTGCTTGAGGCAGTCAATACTGACCTTGTCTGTGACGCAATCAACACAGCCATGAGGGAGCTCTTCCTCCAGATCGTATACGGAAGAAGCCAGAGTGCATTCAGCGAGGATGGCCTTGTTATCGGCGCAGGCCTCGAGGATCTTGGAAAGGGAACTTGCTCACAGGTAGGAACCTGCTACTCAACAAAGCTCAAGGGACCAAGATATCTCAATCTTGCTGAGGGATATATCCTCAGGCAGGCTCTCGATGAGAACAATGAGATCATTGGATATGAGTATGTGAACATGGGCGTCTTCATGGATGCAGTCAAGAAGGGTGTTGACCCTGCAAAGGCTCTTGAGGATGCAAAGAAGACATATGGCCGCTTCAGCGATGGGGTCAAGTTCATTGATCCTAGAAAAGAGTGATTGAGGAGGAAAGGTACAATGGCATTGTTTGAAGGATATGAACGCAGGATCGACAAGATCAACAAGGTTTTGAATTCATACGGCATTTCCTCTCTCGAGGAGGCCAAGAAGCTTTGCGATGAGAAGGGCGTTGATGTCTACTCGATCGTGAAGGGCGTCCAGCCAATCTGCTTCGAGAACGCATGCTGGGCATACATCACAGGTGCTGCAATCGCGATCAAGAAGGGCGACAAGACAGCTTATGATGTAGCAAAGAGCATTGGCGAAGGCCTCCAGGCTTTCTGTATTCCTGGCTCAGTTGCTGACGACAGGAAGGTCGGAATCGGTCATGGAAATCTCGCAGCTATGCTTCTTTCTGACGAGACGAAGTGCTTTGCATTCCTTGCAGGCCATGAGTCATTCGCAGCTGCAGAAGGTGCTATCGGAATTGCAAAGAATGCTAACAAGGCAAGGAAGGAGCCTCTCAGAGTTATCCTCAATGGCCTTGGAAAGGATGCTGCAAAGATCATCAGCAGAATCAACGGCTTTACACACGTTGAGACTGAGTTCGATTATTTCACAGGCGAACTCAAGGAGATTTCCCGCACAGCCTATTCTAAAGGCGAGAGGGCTCAGGTTCTCTGCTATGGCGCAGATGATGTACGCGAGGGCGTTGCCATCATGCACCGCGAGGGAGTTGACGTATCCATCACAGGAAACTCAACAAACCCGACAAGGTTCCAGCATCCAGTCGCAGGAACATACAAGAAGGAGTGCTGGGAGAAGGGCAAGAAGTACTTCTCTGTAGCTTCTGGCGGTGGCACAGGACGCACACTCCATCCAGATAACATGGCTGCAGGCCCTGCTTCTTATGGTATGACAGATACAATGGGAAGGATGCATTCAGATGCTCAGTTCGCAGGTTCTTCTTCAGTTCCTGCCCACGTAGAGATGATGGGCCTCATCGGTATGGGCAACAACCCGATGGTTGGTGCTTCTGTTGCAGTTGCAGTAGCTGTTGCTGAGGCGATGCAGAAGTAAGGAAAGGTCTTTACTTTCTTTCAAGGGACTTCCAGAAAAGGGGAGTCCCTTCCTTTTTTTCATTTCATTCACTATTCTTTGAAGTTGGCATACTCGAAATAGATAGAAGGAGGTTCTTCTTGTTCCAGTCAATACCAGAAATGCTGGTCGATAGGACCACAAGGCATCCGGATTATCCTGCGCAGATGACTAAGGATGAAAAAGGACAGTTCCAGCCTGTGTCGTTCAAGACGCTGGAGGATCATGCTTTCTCGCTGGCACTTTCCCTCGCTTCTCTTGGTGTGAAGAAAGGTGATGTGGTGGCTCACATAGGAGACAACAGAGTCGAGTGGCTTGAAGCAGACCTTGCGATCCTCACACTTGGTGCATCTGATACCCCGCGTGGACGGGATGCGATGGACTATGAACTCGAGTACATAATTAATGAGACAGAGGCGAAGGTCGCTTTTGTCGAGAATATTGATCTGCTGATGAGGATTCTGGCATTCAGGAACAAGCTTCCTTCTCTGAGGACTTTGATTGTCATTGACAACAAGAAATGTCCGGATGATGAGGCTTTGAAAGAACTGGAGGAGAAGCATTCTCTTTCCATATTCAGGCACAGCAAGCTGATAGAAGAAGGATCAGTAAGGCTTGAAGCGGAGAGAGAAAAGCTTCTTGACGGGATAAGGGGAATACATGGAGATGACGTTGCCACGATAATCTTCACAAGCGGAACTACAGGAAAGCCCAAAGGGGTGATGATCACCCACCACAATATCATTTATCAGCTTGGCCGGATAATCGAAGTGAAGAAGGAATTGCCGCCGAAGATGCGATGGCTTGCTGTCCTTCCTGTCTGGCATGCATTTGAGCGGCTGATACAGTATATTGCGCTATATTACCAGCACACGATCTGCTATTCGAAGCCGATTGGAAAGATCATGATGATCGACTTGCTGATGACAGAACCTGATGCTCTCTGTTCTGTTCCGAGGATCTGGGAGACTGTAAAGCAGGGAGTCAATCAGATACTCAAGAACAAGAAACCTTTTGAAAGGAAAGTGTTCAATTTCTTCCTGGCTCTATCGAAGCTCTGGGTAAGGGCAAGTGAACTGGTTGAGGGGAGGGTGCCAGATTATCATATCAGGTTCCGCTTCCTTGATATCCTTTTGGGCATAATACCGTTTCTAGTCCTTTATCCATTTGTTTTCATCGGAAGGAAGTTCATCTTCAATCAGATCACGCAGAAATTCGGAAGGAACTTCCTCGCTGGAATATCTGGGGGCGGAGCTGTCAGCAAGGATGTGCAGTCCTTCTTCGCTGCAATCGGACTGAAAATCATCGACGGCTACGGAATGACGGAGACTAGTCCTGTTATCGGGATACAGCATTATCGGCATCAGATGCGTGATGTCCTGACCCCTTTTGAAGGAACTGAGATAAAGGTACTCCGCGATGATGGGACGCTTGCAAAACCTGGAGAAAAGGGCGTGCTTTATGTCAGGGGACCGCAGGTGATGAAGGGGTATTACAAGCAACCTGAACTTACTATGGAGATCATAGACAAGGATGGATGGCTCTGTACCGGAGACCTTGCTGTGATGACCAGAAGCGGAGATTTCAAGATCGTCGGAAGGAAAAAGGATACCATCGTCCTCTCTGGAGGAGAGAATATCGAGCCAGTTCCGATCGAGAACAAGATCAAGGAGAGCGAGTACATCGAAAGTGCTGTTGTCCTCGGACAGGACAAGAAGTTCCTTGGCTCTCTCATCGTCCTCAATCGCAAGAACGTTGAAGTCTATCTCAAGAAGAACGGCATATCTTACTTTGACCGCTCGGCACTGAGCCAGATGAATGAAGTGAAAGAATTGATCGCATCTGAACTTCATAGTCTCCTCAGCAGCCGCAATGGCTTCAAGCCTTTCGAGAGAGTCTCCCGCTTTGTCCTTCTTGACAAGAGTTTCGAGGTAGGGAAAGAACTTTCGCTTAAGCAGGAGCTCAAGCGCTTTGAGATAGAAAGACTGTATAAAAAGGAGATTCAGGAGATATTCGAGTCCTGAGGGGCCAGATGCTTTCGAAAGATGAACATTTTTACAGGATGACAGAGACGCCAGTCCCTTCTCTGATAATCTCCCTTGCTCTGCCGACGATTGTGTCGATGCTCGTATCGAGCATATACAACATGGCAGATACGTTCTTTGTCGCTCAGATCGGTACTTCAGCTGCCGCTGCTGTAGGAATAACGTTTTCTGTGATGGCTATCATACAGGCAATCGGGTTCACCATCGGAATGGGGGCAGGAAATTTGTCGTCAAGGCGTCTTGGCGCGAGAATGTACGAAGAAGCAGACAGGTATGCCTCTTCTGGCATATTCCTTGGCTTGCTCTTGTCGTCAATCCTTCTTGTCCTTGGCTCTCTTTTCCTTGATCGCTTGATGATGGCCCTTGGCGCTACAGAGACCGTGTTGCCGTATGCCAGGGCATATGCGAAATATATTATCATCGCATCCCCTGTGATGTGCCTTTCGTTCATACTCAATAACTACCTGAGGGCAGAAGGACGGGCATTTTATGGGATGATCGGAATAACGACAGGTGGAATACTGAATATCATTCTCGATCCGATATTCATCTTTTCCCTGGATCTCGGAACTGCGGGAGCTGCAATCGCCACTGCCATTTCGCAGTGTATATCTTTCATTATTCTCCTTTCCTTCTTCATCCGCAAGAAAAGTGACCTGAATCTGCGAATCCGGAGCATCAGCTTTGATTTGAAGACGTACAGGGATATAGTTGTCACAGGTCTTCCGACACTCTCAAGACAGGGGTTTGCCTCGCTTTCTACTATATGCCTCAATGTCGTGGCATCATCCTATGGGGATGCTGCGATCGCCGCAATGTCGATCGCTGGCAGGATAGCATACTTCCTGTTTTCCTTCATGTTGGGTTTCGGACAGGGTTTTCAGCCGGTTGCTGCTTTCAACTACGGTGCAGGGCTATACAAGAGGGTCAAGGATGCGACCAAGTTTACAGCTCTTGTCGGTACACTGCTGCTTTTCTCAATTTCTGTAATCTGTTTTCTCTTCGCTCCTGACATAATCAAGCTTTTCCGAGCAGATGACGAGGTTGTCGTGACACTTGGCTCTGTCGCTCTACGACTCCAGTGTGTGGCGCTCTTTCTCTCTGGAGTGACGACTACAAGCAATATGGCGCTCCAGTCCACAGGGCAGTCTGTCGCGGCCACTGTACTTGCGCTCTCGAGGCAGGGCATTTTCTTCATACCTCTTGTTATTATTCTTCCACACTTATTTGGAATTTTCGGCCTTCTCTCCGCACAGGCGATTGCGGATGTCCTCACCTTCATCCTGAGCATATTTTTCTTCAGAAGTTTTCTACGGAAGCTGGATAGGATGAGCAATGGCAGAGATTGTTAAGAGCGCTATTTCATTCTCTTTAGCTTTTGCAATTGTGTCTTTTTTGATGGGTTCTGGTAGTACGGTTTTAGCAAAAAGAGCTTATGTTGAAGGATAAATTGGCAGACCTTATGTCTAGATGAAATTTGATACTGTAGTTCACTGGTTTATTAATTCGTTTATAAAAAATTATGGAATTTTATAAAAGTATTGACTTTAACCTTTGGCCATGAGAATCTTGTTCCATGGAAAAACTTCCTTTGCGATTTGATTTTGAAACGGCACCAATACTGAAGAAGTTGATAAGTGCACATAAGGAATTGGCGCATCTTAATGGTATTTGCGAGTCCTTGCCAAACCAGGCTGTACTTGTCCATACACTGGTTTTACAGGAGGCGAAGGATAGTTCAGAGATAGAGAACATAATTACAACCCATGCAGATATATATACTGCGGTAGCCCAGCCTGAGTTCAAGGAAATAAAGCCTGCTATAAAGGAAGTCCTGCATTATGTAGATGCAATTATGAAGGGCTTGCATCTCTACAATAAAAAAGGTGTTCTGTCACTAAGCTGCATAGAAGAGATTCAATCTGCTATTGAGCGTAGCAATGCGGGAATCAGGAAGCTTCCAGGAACGGCATTGGTGAATGATAGGACCAATGAGGTGATTTACGAACCGCCGCAGCCGAATGAGCTTCCAGTTTTACTTGATAACTTTCTTGAAATTTTTAATGACGATTCATCCTGGAACATCGATCCTTTGGTTAAAATGTCTGTCCTGCATTATCAGTTTGAGAGCATCCATCCTTTCTATGATGGGAATGGAAGAACTGGCAGGATACTGAACATACTCTATTTAATACATGAAGGGTTGCTGAACTATCCAGTTCTCTACTTGTCCCGGTATATCAATGTAAATAAGGGGCTTTACTATAAATACTTGCAGTCACTGAGGAATGTCGACAGTAATGACACCTGGGAGGAATATATCCTTTTCATGTTGGATGGGGTCATAAGAACTTCTCAATCCACTTGCAGGACAGTAATCGCATTAAGAGAGGAAATGAATGAGTATAAACACAGGATCAGAGAAAGACATCCTTCGATTTACAGCCAAGACCTGCTGAATACAATATTCTCCTATCCATACACGAGGATTAAAATACTGCAGGAACGTCTTGGAGTCTCATATCTTACGGCAAGAAAATATCTAGATGTACTGACAGAAGACAAATTGTTGGAAAAAATACGCAAGGGAAGAGATTGTTTCTATGTCAATGTCAGTATGATGGACATCCTCGCAGGAAGTGATGACGGGATATTGAAAGCAAATCCTTGACGTTTATAAGAAACAGCACATTTCTATAAAAATGAGAAAAACTTTTATAAGGATCTGCCAAAATTATAAATGTTCGGTAAATTGAGAAGGTCAAAGCAGTTCTATTGATGGTACGTTTTCAGCAAAAACAGCTTATTTTTGATATAATATGAAAGATGTGCAAGAAGTAAATGCTTGTAAAATAATAATATAAATTAGCTTAAATTGATTTTTGATGCAGTTTGTTGCATTTTTGCAAAACATTGTTTTCATAAATCTTATCGTGCGCTATAGTAACCGCTAGAAATTTCATACATAAGGATTGGCAATGAAAGAGAATCAGATTTTAGGGCCATCAGATCGCCCGCCTCTAGCTCGCTGGTTACCGCTTTCCATCCAGCACGTTTTCGCCATGTTCGGAGCTACTATCCTCGTTCCACTTCTTACGGGTCTTAGCCCCTCAACGGCGCTATTCACTGCTGGAACTGGTACTTTGATCTATATCCTGATTACAGGGGCAAAGGTACCGGCATTTCTAGGTTCGTCGTTCGCCTTTATTCCAGCCCTGACTTCAATCGGTTCTGCTTACGGCATGCCATACGCACTAGGTGGTGCATTTGTGGCAGGCCTTTTTTATGCGCTGGTTGCAGGGATCATCAGAGTAGCTGGAAAAGGATGGCTTGATAAGGCTCTTCCCCCTGTTGTCATTGGATCGGTAATCATCGTAATCGGATTGAATCTTGCTCCAACAGCAATGAAATCTGCAATGTACGATGCAGCAGACAACTACTCGCTTACATACTTCCTGATTGCGCTGGTCACTCTTGGAATCGCAATCATTGCTACGATCTTCTTCAAGGGTTTCTTCAATACCCTTTCGATCCTGATCGGTCTTGTTGGTGGATATATCTTCACACTCATCATGGGTACAATCTTCCCTGCATACAAGCTGATAGACTTCTCGATCGTGAGCAATGCAGCGTGGTTCGGACTGCCAAGCTTTGCGATCCCCAAATTCTCGTTGGTTCCGATCGTGACATTTGTCATCGTTTCGCTTGCGACGATCTGCGAACATCTGGGAGACACGCTTGTCACATCAAGGGTAGTCGGAAAAGATTTCTACAAGGATCCGGGTCTTCACAGAACTCTTCTTGGCGATGGTCTTGCAACCAGCTGGGCTGCTCTTTGGGGAGGTCCTCCTAATACGACATACGGAGAGAACATCGGCGTCATGGCCATCACGAAAGTCTATAGCGTATGGGTCATCGGAGGAGCTGCCGTGATTGCTGTCCTCTTGTCCTTCATCCAGAAGTTCGGAGCAATCATACAGACTATACCTGGACCTGTCATGGGCGGAATCTCCATGCTTCTCTATGGACTTATCGCCTCCAGCGGACTGAGGACAATCGTAGAAAGTGGGGTAGACTACAAGGATAACCGTAATCTTACTATCTCCTCTGTAATCCTTGTAATCGGAATTGGTGGTGGATTGCTGGAGTTCCATGTCGGAAAAGATTTCGTCTTCTCCCTTGGTGGAGTTGCACTTGCCACTGTCGTCGGAATCCTGCTGAACTTCATCCTTCCTTCGAAAGACAAGGAAAAATAATCTGGAATCAATCTAGGTCAAAGAACAGGGCATTTTCTTTGTGTCCTGTTCTTTTTTTTGAATTCAAGAGAAGGAAAAAGAAAAAATAAATATTTAAATTGGTGTACTTATTTTACTTCTTTTTGATTAATACAAGATTTGTGCTACAAGTATAACAAGTAAAATTTTATCTGTTTTGTAATTCAATGTGTCTCAAGCAGATCTTTAAATAAAAAAATAGGCTCAGAGCATATATTTCTTGTTTAATTACATTGTTTTAAAAATTTCACTTTTACTAAATATTTCTTTTAAATTTTATTATATTCGCAATATATGATATTTATATTGCAAGAAAATTATTTTTCTTGACGACTAATTTGGGCGAATGTAGCCTAAAACAAGATATGCATAAAAGGAGGATTAGTATGAAGAGGATTTTTGTTCTCTTACTCGTATGTGTTCTTGCACTTTCGTTTGCATTCGCCGGTGGCGCCAGCGACTCATCAGGTCCAAAGGTGATCAAGGTCGCTCACTACTATGCTGAATCCCATCCGTTGAACATCGCCCTTCAGGAAGTATTCAAGCCGATGGTCGAGGAAGAGTCCGGTGGAAGATTCCAGGTCCAGATCTATCCGAACAACACACTCGGAGCAGAGAAGGAGTTCATGGAGGCAACAAAGATTGGTACCGTTGAGATGTGCATTGCGGGCAATACGATTTCAGACCAGTTCCCGAAATTCAAGATCATCAACTTCCCATGGGTTTTCTCCGATATCGATTCAAGTTACGCAGTCCTTTCAGATCCAGAGGTACAGAACTCGATTTTCGCAGACGCACTATCTGTCAACATGGTAGGAAAGGGATTTGTGCTCAATGGAGTGAGGGCAGTCTCAAATAACGTACGTCCGATCAACACTGTAGCAGATTGCCAGGGAATCAAGCTCCGTCTCCCAGAAGTCTCACAGTTTGTGGACAATGGCCGCGCTCTGGGATTCAATGTCGTTACTATGAGCATGTCTGAAATCTTCACAGCACTCCAGCAGGGAGTCATTGACGGACAGGAGAATCCACCTACAACCCTTCTCACAAGTGGCTGGTATGAGGTCCAGAAGTACCTCTCAATGACGAATCATCAGATCACATACGACTGGATCGCATTCTCTAAGACTTTCTGGGATAGCCTTTCTGCAGAAGATCAGGCCCTCCTCGAGAAGGCTTGCAAGGCATTTGCTGATGCGGAAGTCGAAATGTACAAGGAAAGCTCTGCTGATGATATCCAGAAGCTCATCGACAACGGCGTGACTGTGAATGAGATCAGCGAAGAGAATATGGCTGAGTTCAGGGCAATAGGCGAAGGAGTAATCGAGAAATACGCTAATGACCTTCCTGAATTCAATGAGATCCTGACTCTCGTACGCGAGAAGGAAGCAGCGCTTTAATAATTTGCCAAGGGGATTTTAATGTCAAAGAAAGATAAGTCAAAGATAGTGATCGATCTGATCGAATCATTTGTCGCGATCTTGTTTTTCCTGATGATCCTCTTGGTGTTCGTGAATGTCATAGGACGGTTCTTCTTTCATAATGGCATTACTGAGTCTGAGGAACTTGCGAAGATCTTCTTTGTGTGGATCAGCCTCATTGCATCCGTCCTATGCTTTCATTCGGGCACACATCTCACGGTGGATATTCTGGTGAATATTCTGCCGGGGATGTCGAAGAAGATCGTCAATATCATCGCGAATTTGCTCGTCACGGTCATCTTGGTCGTGTTCCTCTATTATTGTACGGGGTTTGTTCTGGTGAATAAGGGAGCGGCAATGCCTCTTACGAAATTACCTATAGTCATTGTCCAAGGCATACTCCCAGTATCACTTCTGATCATGCTCATCATGAATCAGTTCAAGCTCGTCCGCATTATCCGTACTCCTGTGGAGGAAAGGAAAGAAGAAGGAGGAAAAGCAAAATGATGATGTTCCTTTTCGTCGCATCGCTATTCCTTTTCCTGCTGATGGGTATTCCTATAGCGTTTGGAATCATGCTGACGATCGCGTTTCTAATTGAGATTACCGGCATCACGAGTTTTGCCATGATACCGACATATTTCTATGCAGGTCTGAATAATTTCTCACTGATGGCAATCCCGTTCTTCATTCTTGCAGGTGATCTGATGAATGAGGGAGATCTCTCTCGTGGTCTCATTGAGTTCTGTCGCAAGCTTCTTGGCCATATCAAGGCAGGACTTGGCTATGCTGCTGTGCTTGCATGTATGCTTTTTGCATGTGTCTCTGGAGCTGCAGTCGCTACAGTCTCCGCAATTGGAGGAATCATGCTGCCTCTTTTGAGGGAGGAGGGATATGATCCTGCGGATTCCACTGCTGTTGTCTGTGCCGGAAGCATCACAGGTCCGATCATCCCGCCAAGTATTCCTTTCGTAGTTTTCGGTTCCATAAGCGGGGCAAGTGTCACCCGTATTTTCATGGGTGGAGTCGTCCCGGGGATAATCGGGGGAGCTCTTGTAATGGTTACTTGGTACTTGATGACCAGAAACAAGGATTATCCTGTCTCCCCGAAGGCAAGTCTGAAAGAGCGTCTCATTGCCAGCAAAAAGGCCCTTCCTTCGATCATGATGCCTGTCATTATGATGGGTGGCATGCTCTTTGGTATATTCACTCCTACTGAAGCGGGGGTAATCGCAGTTGTATATGCATATATAATTGCACGTTTTGTAAACAAGAAGATGTCTCTCAAGACTCTTAGAAAGGTACTGATCGGGTCTGCAAAGTCGAGTGCCGTGATCATGTTCATAGTTGCCGCGACAAACGCACTTGGAATCCTGATTACAGTCCTTCAGGTTCCGCAGATAGTCGCCGAGGTCCTGATGTCGATTTCCAACAATCCGCTGATCATCATGCTGATCATCGATGTCCTCATCCTCATCCTTGGACTCTTCATGGACGTAGTACCTGCTGTAACTCTTGTCGCTCCTATATTCCTTCCGATCGTGCAGAGACTCGGAGTCGATCCTGTTGTATTCGGAGTGACTTTGGTATTCGGTCTTGTCATCGGTCTCCTGACGCCTCCTGTCGGAAGTTGTCTCTACATCGGATGCAGTATCGGCAAGATAGACCTGCTGAGTTTGCTCAAGAGAGTATGGCCAATGGTAATAGCATATATAATTGTGCTTTTCCTGATGACTATATTCCCTGGAATAATCACATTCCTTCCTGATATTCTCATGGGCTGATGCCCTTATCCCCTCAGGACTTTGTTCCTCAGGGGATATTTTCTTTATTAGTTGTCCAGATGCATCAGAGACTATTATGTTTGATTTCCATGTGTCCTCCGTTTTGCAGGAAATAGTAGCATTTTTTCGATAGAACCATAATTAACGTTACTTTTTAGTGCAATATTGCACCTATAAAAACGATATTTTGAAGGTTTAATTTATTTCTGATATGAAAATGAACATGCTTGGTTGTCATGTTTGGAAAATAGCGGTAGTGCCAGCTCCTCTGGATAAGCCTAGAGGCTTTCGAAAAAATATCTTTGTTCACAGGCTGTCATGTGTTTTGCTAGAGGATCTTTGAAGGCTTCGCTTCATCTGTTTGGAGATCAACTGATCTCTTCTATTATGATGTGGTAGGACAAAATGACAAGAAGAAGCCATTCTCAGGTCTTTAAAAAGGATGGAGTACTTCACATGCTAAGTAGATATTTCCTTGAGAACTACTCCATCCTTCGCTGATGCTTAGAGGATGGAGCTTTCTTGCTGATTTTATTGGTAAAATTACAAATATTGTAATGCTGTCATAATTGACACAAGTGACTAAAAGTGTAATAAGAAATAACCGTTATGAAAAAGGGATTTAAGAAACTTGTGTCAAATATAGTATTGGTGGTCCTCTACAGGGCACTTAAGGTGCTCTCAACTCTGGATAGCAGGGTGAGGAAAGAGTTTGAGGCTCTTCCTGACAACTTCTCTGTTGCGCTCAGAATCAATCCGGGTGATGGGGAACTTCGGGTTATGAAAAGGGAAGGAAAGCTTATCAGATGCACAAAGCGCGATAGCTATGATGTGGTGATTGCTTTCAAGGGAATCGACAGCGCTTTCAAGGTCCTTACAGGACAGATCGGGATTGCCCGTGCATATGCAGAACACCGCTTTTCTCTCAAAGGGGACATTGGAACCACAATGGGCCTTGTCAGGATGATTGATATCGCAGAAGCTTATCTCTTTCCTCGCATCATGACTAAGAGAATCCTTCGCGATGTCCCTTATAAGGAGAGAAGTTCAATCACAGTCTATCGCAAAGTCCTCCTGGGGGTATGAGCAATGCATATTCCACAGTATTTTGAATTCGTTAACTCGGCTAAGCTCCTTTCCGGAGAGTATGCCCTCGAGAATATCAGGGAAGAGCTTTCCCTGCTTGGATCGACCCGACCTTTCCTGCTTTCTGATAAAGGACTCGAGAGCGTTGGAAGTGTAAAGACTCTGCTTGATATCCTCTCCTCATCTGGTTTGAAAGTCTCTGGTGTCTTTACAGACATTCCTCTCGACAGTTCGATCCTGAAGGTCAATGAAATTGCAAGCCTCTACAGAAAAGAGAATGCAGATGGAATCATCGCCCTTGGAGGTGGTTCTGTAATCGATACTGCAAAGGGGCTCAGGATGCTTATAAGCCAAGGAGGAAAGGACATCCTGAAATATGCGGGCGCTGAGGTCCTTCCAAGGGGAATGAGCGTACCTTTTGTTGCAATTCCGACAACCAGTGGAACAGGATCTGAAGCGACAGGAGTTGCCGTGATCAAGGATGAAGAGAAGGAAGTGAAACTTGAATTCATCTCTTCTTTCCTGCTTCCAGATATCGCTGTGCTGGATGTACGCATGCTTGAGAGTATGCCAAAGCGTATTACCGCGATTACTGGACTCGATGCCCTGACTCATGCGATCGAAGCGTTCTCATCGCTTCAGAAGAATCCAGTGAGCCAGAGTTATGCGATTGCTGCGATGAAGATGATAGTAGAGAATCTTCCTGCTGCAATCAGGGAACCGAAGAACAAGAAGGCTCGTCTTGCAATGGCAAACGCTGCATACATTGCAGGTGCATCCTTTTCAAACAGCATGGTTGGGATAGTTCATGCGATAGGGCATAGTGTGGGCGCTGTTTCTCATGTTCCGCACGGTGAAGCGATGAGTATCCTGCTCATTCCTTCTATGCGTTATAACATTGATTATGCGAGAGAGGACTATTCCGAGATGCTCCTTTACATAAATGGTGAGGAGTATGCAAGGACAGAAGAAGGGAAGAGGGCGGAGAAACTCATAGAAGTGCTTTCCACCTTCGTCAATGAGATAAGGGCCCTCGCTCCTGTGAGAAAGAATCTTTCTGAAGCTGGTGTTGTGAAGGAAGATTTCCAGAAGATAGCAGACAGGGCGATAAACGATGGTGCCCTGATAGTCAATCCGCGTTCTGCAGATCGTGACGATATACTCAGAATACTTTCCGAAGCATTCTGACTGGCACAGGCTCTGGGATTTCTCAGAGCCTGTTCAATTGAAACTCTTAATGAAGGCTTTTGTCCTTTCCATCTTGGGATTCTCGAAGAGTGCATCCGGTTCGCCTTCTTCGACGATTACCCCTCCGTCCATGAAGATCGCATAGTCGGAAATCGCTTTCGCAAAGTTCATTTCGTGCGTCACGACTACCATTGTCATATGTTCTTCCGCAAGCTCCCTGATCACTTTCAGTATTTCCCTTGTGAGCTCAGGATCCAGTGCGCTTGTAGGTTCATCGAAAAAGAGGATCTTCGGATTCATTGCAAGTGCCCTTGCTATTGAAACCCTCTGTTTCTGTCCTCCGGAGAGCTGATATGGATAGCTTTTTGCCCTGTCAGCGAGTTCCATCTTCTTGAGCAGTTCGTAAGCTCTTTCTTCTGCTTCGCTCCTGCTTCTTTTCAGAACCGCGATCTGGGCTTCTGTAATGTTTCTGAGCACGGAGAAATGTGGGAAGAGATTGAACGACTGGAACACGAGTCCTGTCTTCAGAAGTATTTCCCTCTGTTTGCTGACTTCTGCGTATTCACTCTTTCCGTTCACGCTCTCAAAAAGCTTTTCTCCATCTATTATCAATGTCCCGTCATCAGCTTTCTCAAGCTGTGTGATGATCCTCAGCATAGTCGACTTGCCACTTCCTGAAGGTCCGATTATGGAAAGGACATTTCCTTCTTCAAGGGAAAAAGAGATGGATTTCAGTACCTCAAGATCTCCGAATGACTTTGATAGGCCATTTACTTCAAGCATCTTAGCCATAGACTCACCTGTAATAGTTCATCTTTCCCTCTCCGTAGGCGAAGAAGCGGGAAACTATGTAGTTCATGATGAAATAGAATACCCCTGCGAGGAAGATTGGGAATGTCGAGAACTGCCGTGATGCAGATGTCTGGGCGACACGGAAGAGTTCTGCTACTCCGATAGTCTGTGCAAGTGCAGTATCCTTCACAAGGCTTATCACCTCGTTTCCAAGCGCAGGAAAGATCGATTTGATGACTTGTGGAAGGATGATGTGGAAGAAGGTGTATGCCTTCGTGAATCCAAGGACTTTTGCCGCCTCGTGCTGCCCCGCATCTATAGATTGCAGCCCTGAACGGTATATTTCAGCAAAATATGCGCTGTAATTCAACACGAATGCCACGATGCACGCTGTAAAGCGGTCAAACGAGGCATTGAAGATATAGAACGGGGCGAAATATACAAATATCAGCTGCAAGATCAGCGGCGTTCCCCTCATGATCTGGATATAAAAGTCGGTAACCCACCTGATTATCCTGATCTTTGTCATCTTCCCCTTTGCCACGACAAAACCAAGGGGAAGTGAGAAGAGGAGGGTCAGGAAGAATACTTTGAGACTTGTGATCGTCCCTTCCAGCATTTGGAGAACAAGGCCGCTCATATTATTTACCTATTGTAGTGATGTCCTGACCGAACCATGCCTCAGAGATTGCTGCAAGCGTTCCGTCATCAGCCATCTCATGAAGAGTTGCGTTCACTGCATTCACAAGTGCAAGGTCTCCTTTCCTGAAACCAATTGCATACTCCTCATCTGCAAGACTGCCCGGAAGGATCCTGAAGTCTTTTCCTGAACGGTTGATGTTGTCATTTGCTACGATGACATCCATGACGACAGCATCAACTCCTCCGACTTCGAGGTCCATGAGAGCTGTGAGGTAATCGCGGAATTCAACGACAGAACCGATTTGGGAGCTGAATTCCTCGTTGTCCTCGATTGCAACCTGTCCGCTAGATCCGGCCTGTACACCGACTGTAGCTCCCTTAAGGTCCTCAATTGACTGATAAGGAGAACTGTTGTTCACGACTACAACCTGGGCGTTGTTTACATATGGTTCGCTGAAAGAGAGCATCTCGAGCCTTTCCGGTGTGACTGTGAATCCATTCCAGATGCAGTCGATATTTCCTGTAGCAAGCTCCTGCTCCTTTGCGCTCCAGTCAATTGGCTGTGTAACGAGAGTGACTCCGAGTCTTGACGCTACTTCTTTTGCGAGATCGATATCAAAACCTACGATCTCTCCGTTCTCATCCCTGTATCCCATTGGAGGGAAAGAGTCATCGAGACCAAGAATGAAAGTTCCCTTTTCCTGAACAGACTGAAGAGAGAGATCCTCTCCTGTATCCTGCTGTCCGTTTGCAAAGAGAGCCGATACTGAAAGCAAAACCAATAGTAGGGTAATCAGTTTTTTCACGTTGATCCTCCAAATATGTTTGGAAGTATAGATTAATTCCGTAAGGGCGAGAAGTGTATAATTATACCGAATAATGAATAAAGCTTGTTAAAATTGCAGCTTTTTGCTGAAAAGAAGGTTCTCAGTCCCCTTTTTTCAGGAGAGGTAGAAGAATTCAGCTTCTTTCCGCATATTCAGCAAGGCCTTTTCAAGATGCTCCCTGATTGCAAAGAAAGATTCGTCTTCACATTTTCTGGCGGCTGTAGGACATGCTTCTATACACGCAAAACACGAGATGCAGAGATCTTCATCTGTCTTTGTCGGATCGTTTCTGTCAATGGCTCCGGTCGGGCAGAGGAAAGCACATTTCATGCATCCTGTGCATTTTTCATCCACGCTTATTCTGAACGCTTTCCCTTTTGCAATTTCCTTATATGGCTTTTTACCTGGCACGTTCAGTGTGTCTTTCATGCCGCTTTTCATCGCTAGTTTCACTTTTTCTGCAAATTCACAGATTCTCTTCTCATCTTCAGGATCTGGTCTAGCTGCTCCAAGCTGGTCTGAATATGTATGCTTTGAGATGAATGCAGCGGCAGAGAGCGGAGAAAACCCTCGCTTCTCGAGCTCCTCCTTTTCTTCTAGAAGCGCATCGTCATAAGCCCTGACACCATATGTTACCAAGATGACTGCTGGGGTAGCGTCTCCCTTCAGGCAATCAAGAAGGGGAGGAGTCATCTCCGGGAGCCTCCCTTTGTAGACAGGAAATGAGAAGATCACAATCTCGTCTGATGAAAAGCTATGCGTTCTCTTCCTTTCAGATAGTGATGTGAGGTTCACTTCATCGAATGTGTCTGCAAGTTTCCTTGCAACCATTTCTCCATATCGTCTGCTCCCGTTGGTGGGGGAGAAGTACACTAGCGTAACTTTGGTGTCCATAGGTGATTAGAATATGACAAAAATATCTGTGAGTGAGAAAAACTTTTACATCCGCCGAGTTTTTTTCATGCAATACTGAAAAAGCATACTGTGTTTGTATTGTGAAGTTTCTGTTTTGCTCAGGTGAATAATTTGATTGACAACCTGGCAAATGATGATATGCTAGTATTAAAGGTCTTATATCAAACGTCTGATGTTTGATGTTTTGGAGGTTTAATTTCATGAAAAGATTCCTTTCTGTTCTAATTGTTGGACTGATTGTTGTTTCTGCAGCATTTGCAAACGCTGCTTCTGATGCGGCCTTCCCATCGCAGCCAATAACAATCACAGTACCAGTATCCGCAGGTGGCGGAACAGACCTTCTTGTCAGAGCTATGGCTCCTGCACTTCAGGAAAATCTTGGAGTTTCTGTAACAGTACAGAACGTGACAGGTGCCGGTGGTGCTATTGGTTTTGCACAGGGTGCATCACAGAGGCCTGACGGTTATAACGTCACATCACTTGTTGCAGAGCTCCTGACAGTTCCTCAGGTTTCTCCTGTCAACTTCTCTTACCAGAGCTTCGTTCCTGTTTGCAACGTCAACTCTGAGTACGGCACAATCACAGTCAGGGCAGATGCTCCTTACGATACACTCCCTGAGTTCATCGAATACTGCAAGGCACATCCTGGTGAGGTTTCGTTCGGAAACAGTGGAATCGGCGGAATCTGGCACTTTGTAGCTGCAGCATTCGCACAGGCTGCTGGAATTGAAGTCACACATGTTCCTTTCGAAGGTGGTGGTACAGCAGTTGTCGCTCTTGCAGGCGGACATGTTGATGCAGTACCTGTGACACCACAGGAAGTTGAGGTTC
Source organism: uncultured Spirochaetales bacterium (assembly GCA_949293335.1). GTDB lineage: Bacteria > Spirochaetota > Spirochaetia > Sphaerochaetales > Sphaerochaetaceae > Ornithospirochaeta. The sequence continues at coordinate 23,219 of CASFDA010000026.1, read as the reverse complement.
AGGTAAAGGCCGGAACAGCAAAGGTCCTCGCAGTTCTTGCACCAGAGCGTCTTTCATACCTTCCAGACGTTCCGACAGCTGCAGAGTATGGATATGACAACCTCGTATTCACAATCTGGCGTGGTTTTGGCGTTCCTCTCAATACTCCTCAGGAAGTTGTTGACAGGCTCGCAGAGGCATTCCAGGCTGCTCTCGACGATGAAGCTGTAACTCAGTTCATGAACGAAAGAGGCTATTCCAAGGCTTATATGAGCGGTCCTGAGCTTTACGATCTGATGGCAAGGGAAGAGGCAATCTATGCCGAGCAGGCAGTTGCCCTTGGCCTTAAGCAGAATTAAGTACTGATTCAAGTCAGGTATTCAAGTCGGGCTGTTGCACAGGCTGCAACAGTCCTTTGTCAAAAAAGGGTTTGACGAGTATGAGAAGAGTAAGCATTGTCATTTCAGCCGTGATGATTGCAATCAGCCTTTATGTAATTGTCGCGGCAAGGAGTTTCCCAGGTGCAAGCAATGGCGCACCAGGTCCAGGATTCTTTCCAACCATCCTTGCGATAATCATCATTGGTCTTTCTATCTCCCTGATCATCAAGGAGAATGGAGTAAACAGGGACAGCGATGAACCTGTTTTCAGAAATAATTTCTTGAAAGTTGTAATTTGTGCAGTCATCATGGCCGCATATATCATATTGATGGAATATATCAGTTACATCTATGTCACACCGGTTGCAATTGCTGCATTGATGCTTGATTTCGAGGAGAGAAGACCTCTTCCGATCATCATCACAGCCCTTGGTACGACTCTGGCCATCTACGTTGTCTTTTATATGGTCCTCGCCGTACGACTGCCTCAGGGCATGCTTTTCTAGGAGGATGAAATGGTTGAAGTATTATTGAATGTTTTTTCTCCTAGTGTTCTTCTGAGCATTGTTGGTGGTGTCATTGCGGGTATTGCGATCGGAGCCATGCCTGGACTGACATCTACAATGGGTATTGCCCTCCTGATGCCGCTCACGTTTCGCATGGAACCTACGATGGGTCTCATGGTATTGATCGGTGAGTTCTGTGGAGCAATCTATGGTGGCTCGATCACTGCTATCCTTATAAACACGCCCGGTACTCCGTCAGCTGCGGCTACGGTCATCGGAGGTTATCAGTTCACAAAACGTGGCGAATCTGCCCGTGCGCTCGGCATCTCGACTGTATCGAGTTTTGGCGGCGGTATCATAAGTGGTATCTGTCTTATCCTTATCGCCCCTCGCCTTGCTCAGATTGCGCTCAAATTCAGTGCACCTGAACAGTTCGCACTCGCTTTCTTCGGAATTTCCATCATTTCCTCGATAAGCGGAAAGACGATCATCAAGGGCCTCATGGCTGGAACTATGGGTCTTCTGCTTTCACTTATCGGAATGGATAACATTTCCGGATATACCCGTTTTGCGTTCGGATCTGTATTCCTCATGAACGGTCTTTCGTTCATTCCTGTCCTTGTCGGACTTTTTGCTATGAGCCAGTGTTTTGTCTCGATTGAGGAACTTCACATCAGGAACAAGATAACAACGAAGGTCGGTCGTGTCCTTCCGACGAAAGAAGACCTGAAGCTCATTTTCCCGACCATCATCAGGGCAGGACTTACCGGTACTTTCATCGGAATTATCCCAGGAGCTGGCGGAGATATCTCTGCATTCGTCTCCTATGATATGGAAAAGAGACTTTCAAAGCGTCCTGAGATGTTCGGAACTGGTATCCCGGAGGAGGTTGCAGCTCCAGAGGCAAGTAACAACGGAACAACAGGTGGAGCACTTATTCCTCTCCTCACGCTCGGCATTCCTGGGGATGCGAACACAGCTGTCATGCTTGGCGCGCTCATGGTTCATAACCTCACACCGGGACCGATGCTCTTCGTGGAGCAGGGTTTCATCGTCAACAGCCTCTTTGTAGGTTTCATGCTTGCCAACCTCGTGATGCTTATCGCAGGTCTCAGCGGGATCAGGGCATTTACTAAGATCGTTCAGATCCCGAAGTCAATTCTCAATCCGGTAATAGTCATGATGTGTGTCATCGGTGCATATGCCGTTAACGGAAACTTCCTCGACATACTCGTCATGTTCATCTCTGGAGTTATCGGATATTTCCTCGTGAAGGGTGGCTTCCCTCTTTCTCCGATAGTCCTTGCACTTATTCTCGGACCTATGGCCGAAGGAAACCTCAGAAGAAGCCTTGTCATGAGTCATGGAAGCTGGGCAATCTTCTTTGAGCGCCCGATCGCGGCGGCATTCATCGTCATTTCGCTTGTGGCGTTCTTCTATCCTATCATCAAGGGAAGGATAAACTACCACAAAGAAAAGAAGGCGGCTGGAAAATGATGAGGATTGGACTTTCCCACAATTTCCCTCTGGATAAATATCCTGAGATAGCTGAGAAATTTGAAATCGTCAGACCCAAAGAGTATCTTTCCTCCTTTTCGAGGGAGGAGATACTCTCGCTGATCCCATCCTGCGATGCGTTCATATTCATTGCAGATACGAAGTGTGATAAGGAGATCATTGACAAGGGTGTGAAATTAAAGGCCATAGGCAATCTGGGTTCTGGGTTCGATAACATCGATGTCAAGACTGCCACAGAGAGGAAAATCCCTGTGCTCAATACACCGAATGCTGTCGTTGCTCCGACAGCCGAGATGACGATGGCCCTGATCCTGAGCATCGCAAGAAGTGTAGTGAGATATGACCGTACGCTCAGAAAGACACTTTACTGCAAGGGGGATCTCCTTCTTGAGAGGGATATGTGCCTTGCTGGAAAAAAACTCGGGATCATTGGTTTTGGCAGGATTGGCAAGAGGCTCGGACATCTTGCCTCCGCTTTCGATATGCAGGTTCTTTATTATGATCCGTACAGGGACGAGGAGATGGAGAAGAAGATCGGGGCAATTTATTATACCGATCCCGATTCCCTTATCCGTGATGCTGATGTGATCTCACTTCACCTTCCTTATTCAAAAGAGAACCATCACTTCATGGATTCAAGAAGGATCTCGTTGATGAAGAAGACTGCTTACCTGGTCAATGCCTCCCGTGGACCAATCGTCGATGAGGAGGCACTGATCAAGGCTCTTGAGGAAAATGCCATCAGGGGGGCTGCCCTTGATGTGCATGAGCATGAACCTAATCTGAACAAGAGGATGACAGAGTTTGAGAATGTCGTGCTCACGCCACACATATGTACGAACATGGCGGAAATCAGGCTCAATATGCTTGGTGAGCTTCTTGAAGGAGTGAACTCTCTTCTTATTGAGAACACTGTTCCGAGGAATGTCGTCAATAGGAGCATCTATGCTTGAACGTTTCATTAAGTTTGGAATCAGCGTCCCTGTCCTCTATCCTGAATGCACTTCTTCACCGCTTTCTCATCTGGCTGCATTCGCAAAGACTGCAATGCTTCCGGATTACGAGATGCTTGAGACCTTTCTTCCTGATGATGAGAACGTGAGGAAAGAGGAGATCAAGATCGCACGTGAAGAGGGCAAAGGGATCAACTACAACTTCACGATCGATTTCCAGGTCCCTGGCAAATTCAATCCGTGTTCACTCGACAAGAGCGAAGTGGATAATGCAATAGGGTATGCGGAAAGACAGATTGAATACGCCGCAGAGGCTGAAAGCCGGATTGTCGCGATCACATCCGGACCTGACTATATGCCCTCTGAGAGAGAAAAGGAATATGAAAGCTTTTCTCGTTATCTCAGGGCTGTAAGTGAAAAGTGCAGGGAATTCGGAATCGAGATAGCTCTTGAAACGGCAGAAAGGAACAGATTCAAGAAGCTTCTTCTCGGTCCTAGCCTGGAAGCTGCAAACTATATCAAGAAACTCCGTGATGAGGGTCTGGATAATCTCTATCTCATGGTAGATACTGCACATTGCCCTCTGATGGAGGAGGAACCTCTTGATGTGCTGAGGAATTCTCTGATCGCTGGAATCAACCATATACATATGGGGAATGCAGTAGTCAGGGACGAAAAGAGCATATTCTATGGACATACGCATCCAGCGCTGGGCGTCAGCGGTGGTGAATATGATGTCGATGAGGCATCAGAGTTCCTGAAGGCCCTCTTTGATTGTGGCTATCTGAAGAAGGATGTATCATATGACAAGAGGCCAGGCCTTTCGTATGAGATGCGGCCATATCCTGGAGTAAGTCCGCTCATTTCCGCAAAAGCGGCATACCAGAAGATGGACACTGCTTTCAAGAAGGCATTAGGTTGAGTTGAAAAATGGTAGAGAGTGCAGTCAACAGAGTCATAAACCTTATTAATGACGCTATTTGGAGCGGCAAGTATAAAAGTGGCGATAAACTTCCGACTGAAACTGAGCTATGTGCCCAGTCAGGTGTCAGCAGAGGTAGCGTGAGGGAGGCTATGAAAGTCCTTTCCGCAACTGGCATCGTTGAAATCAGGAGAGGGGATGGCACTTATCTTGCAAATGACGGGACCGAATCTGTTATCGATTCCTTTGTCCTGCGATTCCAGAAGAGTTCATACAGCTATGAGGAACTCGCAGAGTTCCGTGGCGACATAGAGCATATGGTTGTCAGGAAGATAATCGAGAAGGCGAGTGACGAAGAGATTGATTCCCTCTCTATCAAGAACAATGTCCTCAAGCAGGCTGTGGACAATAACCTATCGATCGATACGCAGGTTGCCCTGGATCTTGAGTTTCACAGGGCGCTTGGCGAGATAACCCATAACGTTCTCGAGTCAATACTGTATGACAAGATCCTCGACTTCTGTTTCCATGATGTCTACAGGATCTATACACGTTCGGACTTTCTTGGCGTTCTTTCTTATGTCCTTCATGATGAGATAATAAAGGCACTGAAGAACAGAGATGTTGATGAGGCTGTCAAGGCTGTCGATCTCGCTATGGACAATCATGTCCTTTCGCCTGAAGAACTCAAGAAGAGATACAATCTTGATGAGAACATGATGTCCAAGCTTGGCTAGATCAGCTTGCCTCTTTTCATTTCTTCCCCTCCGCTTCTTTCATGGAAATCACATATTTCATGTGTACTGCATAACGGAAATTGATGTTATCTTTGTTAGAGGAGGAGTTATGAAAAGAGGTTTTTCATTTCTATTAGTACTATTACTCGGTTCTGTGATGCTTTTTTCCATCTCGCTTTCAGAGGCTGAGAACATAGCGCTTGATGATGCTGGAGTAAAAGCAGATTCTGTTTCCAACATCAGGACACACAGCTCCAAAGACGATGGACGTAATGTCTATGATGTAGAATTCATATCCGGAGATTACAGATTCGACTACGAGATAGATCGTGAGTCTGGAGACATCCTTTCAATGGAGAGATCACAGGCCCCAGCGAGACCAGCTGCGCCAAAGGGCAGGCTCACGGGGGATGAAGCGCTCATGATCGCGCTTAACGATGCCAAACTTTCAAATAGCGATGTTTCTCGGGTCAGCGTCGAACAGGATCGCGATGACGGAAAATCTGTATATGACATCGACTTCCGCGCAGGGGATGTTTCCTATGATTATCAGATACTGATTGAGAGTGGGGAGATCATCAGTGCAGACTGGGAGAAAAGAGGTCAGAGACAAGACAGCAGCCAGCCTGTAATCGGCGTTGATAAGGCTGAGGAAATAGCTCTTGCCATGGTACCAGAAGCTACAAGTGATGACATCAGAGTATGGGAAGAACGGGATGATGGCAGACGAACATATGAGGGCAAAATACGTCTTGACGGAGTGATTTATGACTTTGAAATGGACGCAGTCAGCGGTGATATGCTCTCGTTTTCCCGTGAAATCTGGTAACTGATTGCTTTAGACAACGGAAGCAGCAGAAGACCTGCTGCTTCCACATCCCCTTTGCTTTGAGCTTTTAAAACTGAAAGCTGTGAATGGAATGGTTTTAAAACCATCCTGATATATTTTTATACTACATTGAAAGCGCATTTCAAGAGTTTTTAGCAGATTTTTGCATGCTCCAAGCGAGTTTTGCAGCCTTCGATTTGTTTTTCCATTTTCGTCCTGTATAATCTTTGAAAAAGGAGCAAGGGATGGAAGGATTTGTAGGTGCCATTGATCAGGGAACGACCAGTACACGGTTCATTCTATTTGATTCTCAGGGGCAGATTGTCGCAGAGAGCCACAAGGAACACAGTCAGATATATCCTCTCCCTGGATGGGTTGAGCACGATTCTGATGAGATATGGGAAAATACTTGTCATGTGATACGGGATGTAATCAGGAAAGCCCGTGTCCGTAAAGGCGATATAAAGGCAATAGGCATCACAAACCAGAGAGAGACGGTGATTCCTTTCCTCCGCTCTAGCGGAAAGACGCTTTATAACGCCATTGTCTGGCAGGATCTGAGAGGATCGGCATTCATCGATTCCCTCAAAGAGAAGACAGATGAGAGTTTTATCCGTGAAAGGACCGGGCTTCTTTATTCCCCGTACTTTTCCGCAAGCAAGATAAGGTGGCTCTTGGATAATGTTCCTGAAATCAGGAAATGGGAGAAAAATGACGATCTGGTATTCGGAACGATCGATACCTATATCCTCTACAAACTCACAGGAAAGGTATATACCGATGTGACAAACTCATCCCGCTACATGCTCATGGATATAGAGAAATGTACTTGGGATGACCAGATGCTCTCTCTTTTCGGCATATCTGAAAATAATCTTCCCGAAATAGCATCGTCCTACGGCCTTGTTTATGGAAATACTTTCTCTGACGGTCCTTTTTCAGATGAGATACCTGTTTCCGGGATCTTGGGAGATCAGCAGGCTGCGCTCTTCGGGCAGGTGTGTTTTGACAAGGGGGAGGGAAAGTGTACATACGGGACAGGTTGTTTCATGCTCCAGAACACCGGGGAGAATCTCTGTACAAGCAAGCATGGGCTCCTTACTACAGTCGCATTCAGAGAGGAAGGGAAGAAGCCGCTCTATGCCCTTGAGGGATCTGTCGCAGTCGCGGGCTCCCTGGTACAGTGGACACGTGACAGCCTCAAGATGGTAAGCGATGTGAAGGAACTGGACGAACTTGCTGCTAGTGTTCCCGATTCGGGTGGAGTATATATAGTTCCCGCGTTTGCAGGGCTATTCGCACCTTACTGGCGTAGTGATGCGCGCGGGGTCATCGCAGGGCTTACGGGGTTTGCCAATAGAGCGCACATATGCAGGGCAGTACTGGAGGCAACAGCATTCCAGGCATACGATATCTTCTCTGCAATGGAGAAGGACTCGTCTATAAGTGTGAAGACGCTGAAAGTGGATGGTGGCCTCACGAATTCATTTCCCCTGATGGCTTTCCAGAGTGATATCCTGCAGGTCCCTGTCATAAGGCCTCAGATAATTGAGACAACAGCCCTTGGTGCAGCTTATGCAGCTGCATTGTCAGTAGGATTCTGGAAAAGCAGGGAGACATTGAAAGCAATGTGGCGCGAGCAGATGAGATGGACTCCTACAATGGATGACAAAGAGAGGAGAAAGAAGGTAGGATTTTGGAAGAAGGCGGTGTCGCGTACACTGGATTGGATACTGCCGGATGAGGAGTAGAAGGGAAAGGGATGCTGGATGTAGTAAACAATTTGTCAGTCGGGGATTATGTGCGTCTTGCCCTGCAGGTCGCTATTCTCTCCTTCATCTTTTATCGTCTCTATCTTATTTTTGCCGAAAGCAAGGCTAAGCAGATTGTCATCATCGCCGTTTCCTATGCGCTTTTCTATGTCTTCTGTTTCCTTTTCAAGCTCTCTGTCCTCGAATACATTTTAAGAAAGGCGTTCATACCACTTCTCCTTTTGGTGCTAGTGTTCTTCCATCCAGAACTTCGAAGGGCATTTTCTTCTGCATTCCTGAGGAAGACAGGATTTTTCCGGATGGGTGGCCAGACCACTGGAGAACAGATCGATTCGATCCTGAATGCATGCAACATACTCGTTGAGAAGAAGAGGGGCGCACTGATAATATTTCCACGCCATACTGACATAAAGAGCGTCCTGGATTCAGGAACCAGAGTGAATGCAGATCTGTCATCTACGCTTATCCTCACTGTTTTCGATCATGATACGCCACTGCATGACGGTGCGCTTGTCATCGAAGGTGGAAGGATCACATATGCAGCATGCTATCTTCCTCTTTCCGAGCAGACTGGGATAAAGGCGTCGTTCGGTACCCGGCACAGGGCCGCTTTAGGTCTGGCTGAGAATTCCGATGCGATTGCGCTCGTGGTATCTGAGGAGACAGGAGCGATCTCACTGGCCTACAATGCGAATATTTATTACGACTTGGACAACAGCACGATCAAATCGGTTCTTTTGGATCTCTTTTCCTATAAGGATGTTCTGCCCAAAGATATGAAGGAGAGGGATAATGAAGCTGAGTCATAAATGGATATCCAACTGGGGAGCCAAGATAATTGCAGTCGTGCTCTCCCTTTTCGTAGTTCTCGGCATCGAGTTCTCGACGATCACCAACCGTGTGGTGAGGATACCTCTCACTGTATATCTTCCACAGTCTTCGTCCCTCGTGACATCATCTCTCGTGCCGACATCGATCGATGTAGTCATCTCCGGCAGCGAGGATCTGATCTATCTGGTGGAGCCGTCTGACATACACGCTTATGCGGATTTTTCGTTCGTTGACAGTTCTGGCATCGTCCGTACCCCTGTTCTTCTGGAATATAATCAGGATGTATATCAGAGGGATGCGCTTTCAGTCAGGGCAGATCCATCGAGTGTGAGGATATTGTTCTCGGAGGCCGGAAATTGATCAGGGGCTTGGGTGTCGATGTCGTCGAAGTCTGCAGATTCGACAACAAGGAAGAGAGTTTCCTGAAAAAGCTATTTACAGATGAGGAGATTTCCGAATGGAAGAGAAGAGGAGGGGTAAGTGAGTACCTCTCGTCCCGTTTTGCTGCAAAAGAGGCTTTCGTGAAAGCGATCGGGGAAGGATTCGGAGATGTTCAGCCGAAGGACATAACTGTCCGGAATGATTCCAGCGGACGGCCTTATTTCAGCTTGGCAGGGAAAGCATTGGAGAAAGTAGACGGGATGAACGTGCTGCTTTCGATCAGTCACGAAAGGAGCGTCGCCATCGCGGCTGTGATAATCGATGGCTAGAAGCGACTGGAAGCGACCTCTTTCCTTTCCTCTTCCCGCTGAGGGTGAGAGGAGGGTGAAGCTTACCCTTTCATATGACGGTTCTCTTTTCCATGGCTGGCAGACCCAGAAGGGTGGCGATGTATCGGTTGAGAGCGAGATAGAGAGGGTCCTCTCGGATATTGCGGGAAAACCTGTACATGTTCAGGGCTCAGGCCGTACAGACAGCGGGGTGCACGCGCTGATGCAGGTGGCTCATTTCGATTTCCCCGTCGGCATAGATGCGGAGAAATTCAAGATCATCCTCAATACAAGGCTTCCGAAAGGTATCAGGATAGCTGAGAGCGTTGAGTGCACTTCACCATTCCATGCGCGGTATTCGACGATGAGCAGGGAATACTGGTATCTTGTAAAGGATTACGAGTCATTCCTTCCTTTTGACGAGAACTACGTGCTGCAGCTTGAGAAACTCCCTGATATCGGACTTCTGAATTCTTATGCGAAGACTATTGAGGGCACGCATGATTTCACTACCTTTGCATCTGCAAGGGATCAGTCGGAATCTAGAGTGCGCGATATCTATCTTTCCGAGTGGGATGTAATATATGACAGGTTCGGCAGGAAGGTGCTCCGTTACAGGGTGGCTGGAAATGCGTTTCTTTACCATCAGGTGAGAAGCATGGTCGGCAGTATGCTCTCTTATGGGGAGAAAGGAATTCCATCTTCTGAATTCCTTCGCATCCTGGAGAGCATGGACAGGAAGCTTGCAGGAAAGACGGCCCCCTCGTCCGGGCTATATCTTGCCGATGTGAGTTATGATGAGAAGAAGTATGAATGGTTCGAGCACGATGGAAAACAATGATGGGCTCTCAGTCGTCCTTTCTCTTCTCGATGATCTCTCGGGAGCGGTAGATGGTGATTTCCTCCATGAGAGGATAAAAAAAGTCGAATATGAAGTGAGCGAGGATAAAAGCAAGAAAACCTTGCCGTCCGATGATTATAAAGATTGCCACTCATGCCCTCTCTGGCCAGGAAAGGTGATCGACAACTCATATTTCTCCATTCCTCTGGAAGTCCTTTCCGTCGTCTCCATGCCAGGTGAGAATGGACACATTCTCCCTAGAGAGGAAGAGGAGATGTATGAAAACCAGATGAACAAGGTCCTTGGAGTTGAAAAGAGCAGAAGGAAGATCCTTGCCATCATGAAGTGCCATGCACCATCTTTTTCCTCCGATTATGCAGATAAGTGCAAGCATTTCCTCAGGACGGAACTTGAGGAGTACAAGCCTGGAGTGATGATCCTTTTCGGTTCTGATTGTGCGCATTATATGCTGAGGAAGGACGGAGGAATGGATGAACTGAGGAATAAGAGGTTCCGCATAAACGGGATTCCCGCTTATGTCACATACAGTCAGAAGGAATGCATCGAGAACCCGGAACTGAAGAGGAAGGTTATGGAAGATCTGCTGAAGATCAGAAGGAGCCTTGGAAAATGAGAAGATATTTCTCTGTGAGCCTGAAGCTTCCGCTGAGAAACAGCACCTACACATATTATAGCGATGAAGAGGGCCCTCTTGTCTTCAGAAGGGTGAAAGTGAACTTCAATCACCGTACGCTGACAGGATTTGTAGTCGGTGAGGTGGAAAAGCCTTCAGGGGAGTATGAAATACTTCCAATCCTCAGAGTGCTGGACAAGGAAGAGGTGATAAATCCTGAACACATATTCCTCTCATCTGAGATGGCGTTCCTCTACAAATGCTCAGAGGGCGAGGCCCTTTCACTGATGGTTCCCAATGCAAAGATAGAGAAGGATTCGTCACTATTTGACGCTCCTTCATCGTTCAGGAGGATAGAGCAGCTTTCTCCAGATCAGGAAAGGGTTCTTTATGAAATAGGGGAGAAGAGGAAAGAGGGAAAGAGGATATTCTATATCTATGGTGTTACCGGATGCGGGAAGAGCGAAGTCTACCTGCGCCTTGCGGAAAGGGAGATAGAGAAGGGCAATCAGGTTCTGTATCTCGTTCCGGAAATAACGCTCTCTGAGCAGCTTTCGGCAGAAGTATATGAACGTTTTGACAAGAAAGTCTCGATCCTTCACTCTGCCCTTACAGCAAGTCAGAGGCTAAAGGCCCACAACGCGATAAAGGATGGCTCTGTCTCGCTTGTCATCGGTGCCCGCAGTGCTGTCTTTGCACCTTTCCGATCCCTTGGCCTAATAATCATCGATGAGGAGCATGAGACCAGCTACAAAAGCGGAAGTACTCCACGTTACCATGCCCGTCAGATAGCACAGATGCGTCTCTCGTACAACAAGAACGCTTACCTTGTCATGGGCTCGGCCACTCCGTCATTCGAATCATTCGAGAAAATGAGAGAGGGAAGGATCGTTGCGCTCAGGATGAGGAACAGGATCGGAGAAGGGGCCTTCCCGAGCGTCAGAGTGGTCAATATACTCTCATCCCGCAATCTGATTTCCGAACCGCTGAAGATCCAGATGGAGAAAGAGTTCAGGGAGAAGAAGGGCGTGATTCTCTTTCTGAACAGGCGAGGTTATTCAAAGAGCCTTGTCTGCAATACTTGTGGTGAAGTGTTCCTCTGTCCGAACTGTTCTGTTTCCCTTACGTATCACAGGAAGGACAGGCGGCTCGAGTGCCATATGTGCGGTTATTCAGAGCCAGTTCCCTCATCGTGCCCGAACTGTTCGAGCAGGGATATCATGACTATCGGCTATGGAACAGAGAGGATTGAGGACGAGATAAGGAAGCTTTTCCCGTTCAGGACGATAAGGAGGCTTGATTCGGACAGCGCAAAGGGAAAAAGGGAATACATCGCCTCAGCCCTTTCAGATTTCCGGGAAGGGAAAGTGGACATCCTACTCGGGACCCAGATGATCGCAAAAGGACTTAATTTCCCATTAGTCAGCCTTGTAGGGATAATAAACGCGGATACATCCCTCTCCCTTCCTGATTTCAGGGCGAACGAAAGAACGTATTCTCTTCTTCTCCAAGTTGCAGGAAGGGTGGGACGCTACAGGCCGGATGGCAAGGTGATAATCCAGACGTCGTTTGTCTCAAACAGGGCGATAAGGGCGGTCGAGCTCAATGAGAGCGAGGAGTTCTATTACAAGGAACTGGATGAGAGAAGAAAGCTTTCGTATCCCCCATATTCACGTCTGATCAATTTCACCCTCAGGTCAAAAGACGAAGAGAGGGCAGAGCGTACTGCAATCTCGCTGGAAGAGGTACTTAGGCAGATGGCCGGGAAGATTGCTGGCGTCGAGATATTCCCGGCAACAAGCTCTCTTGTCGAGAAGCTGAACGGAAGTTACCGCTACCATGTGCTTGTATCTGCGAAGGAGAGTGCGTTCTTCCGTCTTCTGAAAGCTGTCGATTCAGTTATAGCTGTGTTCAGGCTTCCCTATAATGTCTATCTGGAGATAGATACAGATCCAGTCGATCTTTTCTGATGATTCCTCTGTTGCTTCCATTTTGGATAATCTTTACACTGATCTTATGCTTGATATCTGTAAAATAGGCGAGGAGGTCCTGCGGGAGAAGACGAGTGATGTAAAAACATTCGACTCCGCATTCTCAACCTTGCTCGATGCCATGTTTGAAACACTCGCAGAAGCTGATGGAGTCGGCCTTGCCGCTCCACAGGTGGGAATTCCCCAGCGTTTTTTTATCGTAGATCTGAGAAAGGGAGATGAGGGGAAGTTCGTATTTGTGAATCCTGAGATAATCGAGACCAGCGTAGAGGAAGTGCCTTATGAGGAAGGCTGTCTCTCCATTCCCGGAATCTACAGGGAGATAGTACGCCCTGAAAGGGTGAAGGTAACGGCTCAGGATGCCAGGGGAAAAAGGTTCACCATCTCAGCCTTCGGGCTCCTTGCGCGTGTAATACAGCACGAGAATGACCATCTCAATGGAAAGCTTTTCGTCGATTATCTTCCAGAGGAGGAGAGGGCGAAGATCGAAAGGAGAGTTATGCGCATTGAGAGGAAGAAGAGGAAAAGAAAGGCGTGAAGATAGTATTCGCTTCATCCGATGAGATATCGATTCCTGTTTTCCGTTTCCTTGTTTCCAAAGGGCTTGTCGATATGCTCATCACATCCCCGGATTCTCCCAAGAAGAGATCGGGCAAACTAATTCCTCCGCAAATAAAGCTCGAGGCACTCTCTCTGGGTGTAAAGGTCTATCAGCCGGAGAGGCTTGGTAAGGATGCGAGAGAATACATCAGGGCAAATACGGATGCCGATACGCTCATCTCTTTCAGTTATGGGAAGATATTCGGCCCGAAGTTCCTGTCTCTTTTCCAGTACAAGTTCAATATACATCCCTCCCTTCTTCCGAAATACAGGGGGCCTTCTCCTCTTTACCAGATGCTGATAAACGCAGATAAGGAGGGGGGTATTTCAATTCAGGATATAAGTCTCGGGGTTGATGAAGGAGATGTCTTCTTCCGATCCACATTCATGCTCGATGGAACTGAGGACATGGAAGTGCTGAGGAGAAAGGTCTCTCTTGAGGCAGAAAAACTGGTTGAGGAGAGCTTTGCTGAACTCTGGACGAAGAAAGGAGAAGCCCAGCATGGAGATGCCACATATTCTTCGTTCATCAGGAAAGAGGATGGAAAGCTTGATTTCAAGGAGAGTGCGAAAAAGCTCCATTCCCTGATACGGGCATCTTATCCATGGCCAAAATGCTATACGTCAGTTTCTGGTGAGGTCCTATATATCCTCGGTGTTCACGGTTCAGTGTTCTCTCCATTCGAAGAGACAAACGGGGAGGAACCTGGAACAGTCGTATCATTTGAGAAAGGGAAGGGCCTCAAGGTCGCGACTGGAGACGGTTACATCTACATCACAAGAGTACAGCCTCCCTGCAAGAAGGAGATGGACGCAGGAAGCTACATCAATGGGAATAGCAGTGTAATAGGAAAAATCCTGGGAGTATGATCGTGAAGAGGGTTTTCCTTTCTGTCTTGCTATTTGCATTCATCGCATCATCTCTCTTTTCTTCTCCGAAGTTTGCGCTTGTGCTCTCAGGGGGAGGCTCAAGGGGACTGGCTCACATTCCCATTCTCGAAGAGCTTGACAGGAGGGGACTTTATCCGGATCTGATAGTCGGGACTTCGATGGGTGCCCTCATAGGGGCCTTCTATGCCGCAGGATACTCTGGAGAGGAGATCAGGACTTTGGTGCTGGAGAACAACCTCTCTGAACTTTTCAACAATTACCTTCTTCGCGGATGCAACAGGCGGGTCAAGGGAAGCGGTGCGAGGTTCATTGACAATATAGCTGTGATCGGGTTTTCCCCTCGTGACGTAGGCTCGTCCAATGGCCTCATTTCAGATGCCAAGATATCTGCATTCATAAAGGAGAACCTCAGCGCGGCTCTTTCTGTAAAAGCATTTGATGATCTTCCTATCCCATACCGTTCAGTAGGAACTGATATAGAGAGCGGTGACAGGGTAATCTTTTCAGAAGGAAGCTTCTATGATTCAATCCGCGGATCAATCTCCATACCGCTTGTTTTCAATCCAGTCACCCTTGCCGATGGAAGGAATATAGTTGACGGTGGTCTTGTCGACAATATCCCTGTTGATGTTGCAAGGGCAGAAGGGGCAGATGTCATACTGGCTGTTGATGTGAACAACACACTCGTAACCGAGAACACAGATCGAGACAATATAGATTCATTTTCGGGGATAATCACAGCATTTTTGGACATGATTACATACCGCCTTGTGGAAGAGAACTATGAGGATGCGGACTTCATGCTGATCCCGAATGCAAGGGCGTTCGGGGTGCTGGACTTCGGAAAGGTCAGGCAGATCCTTGAAGTCGGGGATGAGTGTGTAAGTGAGAATGAAGAAGCTTTCGATCGGCTTGAAGAGATGCTCAATGGGAAACGGGAGAAGAGAAAATCATACAGTGATCTTGAGCCAGAAGTAATCACTTCCATCTCTTACCCAGGGCTTGAAGAGTATGATAGTGAGTTCTCGGCTTTCATCGGACGCACTTTCGACAGGGAGACAGCGCGTGAATTCGGAAAGCTCCTGACGTTCATACGGACAGACAGATCACTGATGAACATCAATTACGAAATCGATGAAGAGGGGAAGATTGACATAAAATATGAAGAGTATGCCAAGTTGCCCTCTGCCATTTCCATCGGATTCGGTCTCGATCTCAGCGGTTCCTATCATATCAACAAGAACGCTTTCAGTTTCAATTTCCAGCCTGTTTTTGATCTATATGTTGATATGAATGTCGTGGATGACGGCAATCTCCTGATCGGCCTCGATATCGATCACTATTCAGATATACTCCTCGGGTATTACCATTCATTCCTCCCGGACGATTCCCTTTCCCTCTTTGCAGAGATGGACATAGGAGTCGGAAGCCTTTCGATGCTTTCAAAGCCCATGAGGATTGACAGGCTCGATACCACAGATTTCGGCGTGATGTTCTCTCTCGGCCTTTCGTATGATATCGATGACGATCTTTATCTGGATCTCTCTTTTGATCTCGATATGGCCGTCCTGGGCGAAGTGAGGGGTCTTTTGTATGGTAATGATCTCCCGAGATCTTTCCACATCTCTCCGAAAGCAACCTTCAGGATGACATACGATGGTTTCCATGGAAGAGGTTCGAACAAGTATGGAGCTAAAGCTATCTTCGAAGGAAACATCCATATGCGTTCTTCCCTTTATTACACACTCTCTTTTGACCTGGACTCTGTGATTCCGACGGGGCTTGATGCCATCAGCGTCCTTTTCGATGCAAATCTGTTCACGTCACGTTCCGATGCCCTCCTCGGCTCAAGTTATGCAGTGAGCACATCCGGGCATCTTACACGTGACTGGATATCTGCACTTCTCGGACTCAGGATCTTCTTTTCCGAAGATCTCTACATGGATATCGCATTCATAGCAGAAGGGTATGAGGATCCGGCTCTGCACAGTCAGAGCAGGCTCTGGACTTTCAGTGACAACCTCATACCATTTGCACTTCTTTCAGACTATTCTCTCGGCGCTAAAGTGGGGGTAGGATATTCTACAGATTTCGGAGATGTGCTTGTCTATTTCGGTTTCGATCATCATGGCGCTCTTTCTCTGGGGGTATCTTTCAGATGATGAGGTGGCGGACATATTCCTCTTATTTGGAGGAAAGGTTTCACAAGAGAATATTCAGGATAGGAATAGATGGTGGTTTCTCATGTCCCAACAGGGTCGGCAGAAATGGCGGATGTACTTTCTGTGACAGAAGCGGTTCGGTTGCAGTCTACCAGAGAAAAGGGGAAGGTTGTTTCCACCATGACAGTCCATTTGATCCTGAAGTCTCTTCCAGATTCGCATCCACGCCCCCTGTCAGGGAGCAGATAGAAAGGGGCAAGGCATTTTTGAAAGAGAGGTACAAGGCAGAGGGTTTTTCCCTCTATTTCCAGTCATTCACGAATACCTATGCTCCTCTGGATGTCCTTGAGAGAAAGTATGATGAAGCGCTTTCCTATGGGCCATTTGCGGAATTCATTGTATCGACCCGTCCGGATACCGTGCCAGATGATGTGCTTGATCTCCTGGCATCCTATAAAACAGAAAATATGGATGTCTGGGTGGAACTTGGACTTCAGAGCGCTAATGACAACACACTGAAGAGGATCAACAGGGGACATGGGGTTGATGCGTACACAGATGCATCAAGGAGGATCAAGGAACATGGCCTGTTGCTATCTACCCATGTGATACTCGGCCTCCCTGATGAGGGTGATGATGATTTCATCCATACCGCGGAAGTTCTTGATGATGTGAAAACCGATGCCGTGAAGATCCATAATCTCCAGATTCTTGGTGGAACTGAGATGGAAGCTGAGTACAGGAGAGGCGAGATAAAGCTCCTCTCTCCAGATGAATACATGGATGCTCTGATATTGTTTTTGCGTCATCTTTCTTCTAAAGTTATTGTCGGAAGGCTCATCGGGGAGAGTCCGATGCATCGTCTGCTCGCTCCGAGGGATTTTCCAGATAAATCTGCCTTCATCTCCCGTCTTTGCAAGAAGATGGAAGAGGAGAACTATTTCCAAGGAGATCTGTACGATGCTTGAAGAGATGATCGCATCATCGATAATCGATGCATCCATGCATTTGCCTGAAAGCGTAGAGAAGAAGATAAGGAAAGCTCTCAAGGAAGAGAGGAACGGCTATGCAAGGTTCGCACTCTCGAAGATCGTGGAGAATATCGATATAGCCGCAGGTGAGGAGCTTCCGCTATGTCAGGATACAGGCCTTTTGTATGTATTCTGTGATATAGGAAAGGAGGCACGCTTTTCCTACAAGGCCTTTTCTTCTGTTCTGGAAAGGGGGATCAGGAAGGCGATGAAGGAAGGATCTTTCCGTCCGAGTCTCGTCTCTGATCCTGTGTTTGACAGGGTGAATACGAAAACGAATCTTCCTCCGGTAATAAACTATTTCTTCGTGGATGGGAAAGACATCACCATAACGTTCCTCCTCAAGGGGTTCGGGAGCGAGAACTGCTCATCGGTCAGGATGCTCAGGCCTACAGCGGGAAAGGATGGTGTTGTGGATGCTGTCCTTGATGTGGTGCGGACTGCAGGAGGAAAGCCTTGTCCTCCGATGTTCATAGGGGTCGGGATCGGCGGAACTATGGACAGAGCTGCCATCCTGAGCAAAAGAGCACTGGTTTCTGATGAGAGGAAAAAGGACAAGAGATACAAGGAGATGGAGGATGAGATCCTCAGGAAAGTGAATGATCTGAGGATCGGCGCAGCCGGTCTTGGCGGGGCACACACCGCACTTTCTTGTTCCATATGCTATGAAGGGACACACATTGCATCGCTTCCTGTTGCCGTCAGCATCAACTGCTGGGCAGACAGATATACCTCACTCGTGATAAAAGGGGGTTATGATGAAGAGGACGCTTGAACTTCCATATGAAGAAAAGGAGCTTCTTTCCATCAGGAAAGGGGATGAGGTCTATCTTTCCGGAATTATCTATGTTGGAAGGGACATGGTCCACAAGAAGCTGGAAGAGGCCATATCGTTATCCCTTCCTCTCCCGTTTGAGTTTGAACATAACGGGATATATTACATGGGGCCGTCGCCTGCCAAAAACAATCATGTCTTTGGTGCTGCAGGTCCTACAACGAGTGCAAGGATGGATCCTTTCTCCCCCCTCCTCATTTCAAAGGGGCTCCGTCTGATGATAGGAAAGGGTCCCCGGGACAGATCTGTCCAGAACGCAATAAAAAACTATAAGGGAGTCTATCTGCAGGCTATAGGTGGCTGTGGTGCGCTATATGCGTCGAAAATCGACAAGAGCGAGGTTGTTGCGTACTCATCGCTCGGCCCTGAGGCTCTGTTGAGGATAACAGTCCATGATTTCCCGACTTTATGCATAATAGACTCTGATGGGGAGACCTTATGAATAGACTGCCCGCGCTTTTGATGATCCTCCTCTTTCTTTTTCCTTCCTGCAATCGCTTCAATCCAGATGGAGAAAAGAGTGTGGATGGAGCAAACGTGGGAATTCAGGCAGTACGTTCTCTCCCCGCACCGGAAGATCTGACAGACAGGTTCTCTTATGCGTATGGATATCTGTTCTCTTCGACGATCGAGGAGAGAAAAGATATTTCCGAGGAGTATTTTCTCCGGGGAATGCTCGATTACTTCGGCACCAGCTATTTTTCACAGGATGAACTTGATGACATCCTCCTTGAATACCAGATGAGCAGGCTTGTGATCGAGAACACGCAGTTCGAGGCACTTTCAAGGCTCAACAGGGAAAGTGCTGAGGCCTTTCTTGAGATGAACAGCCTCCGCTCCGGAGTCTATACTCTTGACAGTGGTCTTGAGTATGAGATCATCTCGAAGGGCAATGGGGGAGAATGTGTTGAAGAGGGGGATGTCGTCATAATCGATTATTCGATAACGCTCTCTGACGGAACTCTGGCAGACGCTTCCTTGAACCGTGGAACAGAAGGGGATGAGTTTGCCGTTGATTCGATGCTTCCCGGTTTCAGGGAGGCCCTGATGGAGATGGAGGAAGGCGATTGCTTCCGTTTCTGGATTCCTCCTGAGCTTGGTTTCGGTTCATCAGGACGGGATCCCGTCGGTCCAAATGAGATGCTCATTTTCGAAGTGAAGCTACTAGATGTGATCAAGTAGTTCATCCAGTTCCCTGAGATCCCTTACCGTGTAAGTAGCCAGGTCAGATTTCTCTGAGGAGATCAGAATCGACTTCAGGCCGGCATTGTTCGCCCCAGCGATATCGCTCTTTATTCCATCTCCGATGACGATGGACTCCTCTTTCACTATGCCGCTATTCTGGAAAATATAATCAAAGAATGCCTTATCTGGTTTCTGCACCCCGATTTCCCCAGATATGAAGATCTTCTCGAAGTACTTGTCCATGCCTGTTCCTTTCAATCTTCCTCTCTGAACGTGGGAGATGCCGTTTGTAATGGCATAGCACTTCTTGTTCCCTTCTATTCTGATCTTCTCCATCAGATCCTCTGCACCGTCAATAAGATAGCCATGAGATGAGAGGAATTCCTCGTATTCCCTGTCTGCCTCAACGTGATCATAATCAAAGCCGATCTTTGAGAAGAACAGTCTGAATCTGTTCTTTCTGATGTCATCCTGCGAGATTGTTCCTTTCTCGTACTCCCTCCATAGATTCTCGTTGCATTCATGATAGAGTGTGTAGTTCTCTTCACTTTTGCAAATGCCCAGCTTCCCGAAAAGGAGGCCAAGGCTCGTTCTCTCACTTTTTCTGAAATCAAGGAGTGTGCCGTCTATATCGAAAAGAAGATATCTCATTCTTCGATATTAGCAGGTTTTCAAGGTTTTGAACTTATAAAGTCTGCGTAGTCTCCATCTTCTATAAGGTTGGGAGGTTCACTAATTCACACTTTGTGTTAATTTAGAAATAGGAGTTCATATGAAGAATCTAATCGGGATGATCTTCCCCTATATAGTGATGTTGTGTTCAGGTGTGGTTTTCCTGATCTTCCCTGATCAGATCGCCTCTATCTTTGTCCTGGTCTTTTCGATATACCTTATCTTTACATCCCTGAAGAATATAATTGTCCTCAATGGGATAAACAGGAGGGAACATCTGAAGGGAATTTTTAAAATATCCTTCACGAAGGACATAGTTGTGATCATTCTTTCAGTCCTCACCATCTTCTTTGTTATGGGAGATAATGCAAGGGCACTTTCCCTTCTGGTCTACCTGATCGCTTTCTCCTTCTTCATCACAGCGCTCTGCGATCTGATCGATGAATACAAGCTCAAGAAGATGAACCTGAGGGAAAATATAGGTTTCGATGTCATCGTGCATTTTATCCTCTCTGCGATCGTCCTTTTGTTCCCTCATCTTGTAGGTTCTATCTTCATGACATTGATTGCTATCCTGCTGATCGTATCTGGTGCGATAGGGCTCACACGCATCTGGTATATCCAGCATAGCAATGACGGAAAGACTGATATGATGGCGTGAAACAGCCTATTTGACATAAATATGCTCTGCATGAGATATTAACCATATGATTTCTTCCTCGGAAGAACATCCTATTCATTGGGGAGTGTATGACAATAGATTTTACCAAAGGTGATGGATTGGTTCCTGCGGTCGTGCAGGATGCTGTTACAGGGAAAGTCCTGATGCTCGGCTACATGAATGAAGAGGCATATAGACTTACCTTGGATCGCAGGCTTGTCACGTTTTGGTCGCGAAGCCGTCAGCGAATCTGGACAAAAGGGGAGACGAGCGGAAATTTCCTGCAGCTGAGGGAGATCCTAGCAGACTGCGATGGAGATACATTGCTTGTCAAGGCAATACCTTCAGGCCCTGTCTGTCACACGGGAAGTGATACGTGCTTCGGAGAGGATAATGAGCCCTCTGAAGTATCATCTCCGGAATTCCTTTTCTATCTTGAATCTGTAATCAAGGATCGCAGGGATAATCCTGTCGAAGGGAGCTATACTAATCATCTCTTTTCAAGGGGACTTAATAAGATCGCCCAGAAAGTAGGTGAAGAGGCAGTCGAACTTGTGATTGCCAGCAAGGATGATGACAAGGATCTCTTTGTTGGTGAGGCGGCTGACCTCGTCTACCATTTTCTCGTGCTCCTGACAGAGAAGAATTCATCTCTTTCTGAGGTTGTCGATATACTGAAAGCAAGACACTCGAGATGAGCAGATTTAAAAATTAAAAAATGCATGGGTGTTGGCCCATGCATCTTTGTTCATTTCATTATCTTTCTGAAAAGAGCTTTGAAATCGTCGATCGTCGCATCCTTTGGATTTCCTGGAGCGCATGCGTCGTTCTTTGCGCTGTTTGCAAGGAAATTGAGATCGGACTCTTTGATCTGCTCGAGCTTCTCTGGGATTCCCACATCTTTTCCAAGCTGTCTTACAGCGTCGATTGCTGCCTTCCTGTACTCTTCTGTGGACATGGAGTCGACGTTCTTAACGCCCATCGCCCTTGCAATCTCCCTGTATTTTTCACCAGTTGCTTCCTGGTTGAACTCCATTACGATAGGGAGCATCATTGCGCATGCAACGCCATGAGGTGTGTCATATACAGCACCGAGGGTGTGTGCCATCGAATGTGCGATTCCGAGTCCGACATTGGAAAATCCCATTCCTGCAATGTACTGGCCGAGTGCCATCTCTTCCCTTCCAGCCGGGTCTCCTGAAACAGACTTCCTGAGGCTCCTTGCGATGATCTCTATGGCTTTGAGATGGAACATGTCTGACATTTCCCATGCGCCTTTCGTCGTATATCCTTCGATTGCATGAGTAAGTGCGTCCATTCCTGTTGCTGCGCAGAGTCCTTTCGGCATTGTGGCCATCATGTCAGGATCGACGACTGCCACTACTGGCATATCATGTGGATCCACACATACGAACTTTCTCTTTCTTTCCGTGTCTGTGATGACATAGTTGATCGTGACTTCTGCCGCGGTGCCTGCTGTTGTCGGTACTGCGATGATAGGAACAGATGGGTTCTTTGTAGGTGCCGTTCCTTCCAGTGAACGTACATCCTCGAACTCCGGATTTGCGATGATGATACCGATTGCCTTTGCCGTATCCATCGAGGAGCCTCCTCCGATGGCGACAATGTAGTCTGCCCCTGCCTCTTTGAAGGCCTTTACTCCATGCTGGACATTCTCGATAGTTGGATTTGCCTTGATGTCAGAATAGAGGATGTATTTGAGTCCGTTCTCATCCAGTACAGAGAGAACCTTTCCTGTTACTCCGAACTTCACGAGGTCCGGATCTGAGCATACGAATGCCATTTTGAATCCTCTGGCCTTCGCTTCTGTTGCAATTTCCTTTATAGCTCCAGAACCATGGTAGCTGGTTTCGTTGAGCATGAAACGATATGACATAATTTGATCTCCTTGCTAATAAAATAATAATTTATCCATTAGCCGGCAAGGTGAACACTTTTCTGTCCCGATGTTCTCTAGAGGTATGGCAGAACTTGAATTCGATCTCACTTGGCCTGAAATGCCAAGGGAAAAACTCAGGGAAGACGGGGTCAGGAAACTTTCTGACATGGAACTTGTAATGCTGCTTGTGCAGAGTGGAACGAGGGCAAGAAGCCTGGAGGGGATAAGCAGTGAAGTACTTGCCCTCTTTGACAGGAAAAGCGAGCCTGATTTCAATGACTTCCTTTCCATAGGCGGCCTTGGCATTGCAAAAGCCTCTTTGCTCTGTGCTACAGTCGAGATGGGAAGAAGACGCGTGCTTGCAAGAAGAAGGCCTATCCGGACACCTGATGACATATATAATGAGGTGAGGCATTACGCGACAAGAAAACAGGAAAACCTGATAATGCTGGCACTCAACGGAGCACATGAGATCATTTCAATGGAAGTCAGCACGATAGGTCTCGTGAACATGACTGTAGTCCATCCACGGGAAGTGTTTATTTGAGCCCGTAAGTCAAGAAGAAAATGAAGGCATTGATTTCCACTCAAGATGGTTGACAAAAGGGCATGAAGAAGTGAACCTTGGAGTACAAGGTTTTTAAGAAGATCTTAATATGTAAGCGCTCTTTGTTACTGT
>CASFDA010000025.1 GCA_949293335.1 uncultured Spirochaetales bacterium | reverse complement strand
GTCTTAATTGTTCCCTCATTTTGGACACAAATTAGTTCCGCAACCATCTTACGAAATTGCCTTGAATACCTTTTGGGCATTTCCCCTCCTTAGAATGTTATACCCTTGTTTTTCTGTGTCCACTAAAAAAGGAATGCTCAATCAGTGTTAGAGTCGGTCATTAACAGGTGGTGGAGGGGGCATTTCGTGCCGCCCTTAACACCTGAACAAGCTGAATCTTCTCTTCTTTGCTGCGTATTGCTTTCATAGTTTGTCTCTCTGGCTTTCTGTTCCTTCAGCTTACCAGAGAAGTCTACTGCTTTTTAATTAATTCTTAATTGACGCTTGGAATAAATCTTCTCCATCCTAGATTTCATCCGCCTTTTTTCATGCCTTCGCCCTGTCTGTCAGCCAGATCAGACATTATGAGAAATGATTCCGCATGCTCTCCTCAGAAGGACAATACCAGCAGCATGCTTCATGCATAGATACAATTGTGTTGCTTATTGTATTACAATCGTGTATTTTATTTCTGGAGGTCATCATGGAATTCTATTCTGCAAGAGAACTCAGGAACAATACGAAATCAATCTGGAAAGAGCTTTCAGAAGACAATGATGTTGTCATAACGAACAATGGGAAGCCATATGCCTTGATGGTAGGAATCCCAGAAGGGAGGTTTGACGAGACGATACGCGCCATCAGACAGGCCAAGGCGATAGCCGCAATGGACAGGATGAGGAAAAAAGCTGAAAAGAATGGCTTCATGTCCGAAAAGGAGATTGATGATGTGATAAGCGAAGCGAGGAAGGCGTGAACGTAGTCCTCGACACAAATGTGCTGGTATCAGCCATCCTGTCTCCAGGTCGCAAGGCATACAGCATACTCCAATCAGTCTTCTCTGGGGATTTCCAGCTTGTGTTCGATTCCAGGATCATGGATGAGTATGAGAACGTTCTCCACTATAGAAAGTTCAGATTCGATGAGAATGACATTGCTGATGTCATGTCACCGATAAGGGAGTACGGTCTTCAGATAGTGGCGCGTCAGATCAGGGATATCAAATTCAGCGATGAATCAGACAGAAAGTTCTTCGAAGTTGCGAAGACTTCTGGAGCTGTTCTGGTGACCGGGAATATGAAACATTCCCCGGATGATCCGATGGTCATGAGCGTGTCTGATTTCTATGAAAAGTTCCTCAGCTGAGAAACCAGGATTGTGATTCCGAAACACAGGCCAGCTAAGTTCCTGATGCAAATTTGATTCTGGTATATCTATTGGGGATTTTGTCCCGGATGGCGGAGTCCTGATTGAATGTCCATCCTGGAGGGTTTAGTTCCACGTTTAGTTCCACGCGGCGGATGGGCAAAAAATAACTCCCTGCATTGCAAGGAGTCATTTTTGGAGCTGATCGGGATCGAACCGACTACCTATTGAATGCCATTCAATCGCTCTAGCCAAGTGAGCTACAGCCCCGTTTGTGCTTTGTACTATACAAAAAACACATCATATTATCAAGAGATACCAGAGGCAGACAATTCTGCCCCTGGCCTCTGATTTAGAATTCCATCATCATGCCGTCAGATATGCCCATATCATCACTTACAGCTTCGTCGGTAGCTTCAGTTTCTGCCTCTGGAGCTACTGTCATACCTGCAAATGGAGTGAGCCAGACATCCTGAGGTGCTGATGTATCTTCAAGATATTTGGGAAGAGAGAACATCATCATGTTCTGCTCAAGAGGGACTGTGACATCTACAGAGACAGTCACATCTTCCCAATCCTCATTCGTATAGGTTACTTCAATCGTGTGCTTCTGCCCTACAACAAGAGCCTGATCCCTTATTCTGGGATACATCTCAAGTGCTTCCTGACCATCAACACTCACCATCGCCCAGTCAACTGCACGAAGGCCATCGATGTTGTTATTGTCGATCAGGATAGTATGCTGCTTGCCCACATGATACATCACAATAGCGATGATGATCAGAACGAGCACAAAACCAACTCTGATTAACAGCTGACGTGATACTTTCATATTACACCTCCGCCTCAAGAGCCTGCTTTGCAGCGCGTCTCTTTCTCATCTCGTACAGAACGAGAGCCAATGTGATTACAGCATAGCTGACGAATACGCGGAAGTACTCTCCGAGCTGTGCCTGTCCGATCAGGTTCCTTCCAACCATTGGAGCGATGACGAACATCAGATGGAAGAGGATGATACCCAAGAATACGTTGCGAATATTCGCTTTATCGACCGATGCACCACCTACAAGGAGAGCCGCAATACTGAACGTACCAATCTGAGAATGGCTGTTGTAAGTATTGAGCGTTCCAATGTTCTGCAGATAGATTATCATGCCATAACCTGCAAATACCGTGGAAAGCACGATTGAGAGGATACGGGTCTTCTCAACCTTGATTCCAGCCTCACGGGCAATCTCATTGTCCTGCCCTACTGCCTTCATGTCCTGTCCCAGTTTTGTTCTCTTGAACCAGAGGAAAAAGACACAGAAGATAGCAATGACAATAAATGTCGCGATAGGTATCTGCACTCCACCAATGCGCAGATCCAGAAGATTATCAAGGCTCTTGCGCATGTTGATGAGGTTTACCGTATTTCTGACACCATAGCCACGCGGAAGTATCAGGCTGGAACTTCTGATAGGGATCAGAGAACCCATGAGATAAAGAACGAAGAACTGATACACACCGTTCATAAAGAATCCGATGATATAGCTTGTCACCATCTCACGTCCGCGAGCCCTGTTGAGTATCTGTCCACAGACATAACCGAGAATAATTGAAATCGGAGTACTGATGATAGCAGCCAGAACCAATCCCGGAATACCGACAATGTTCCAGTCGCATACATAGATCAATCCGATCTGGCCTGCCATTGCACCCAATGTCATTCCGAAGTTCATTCCCATTCCTGCAAGGACTGGGATGAGGAGAGAAAGCACCAAGAATGAGTTACGGCTGATTCTCGTGATTACTTCCGAAATAAGATATCCCGGAGAATAGCCGGAGATAGGAATGCTGACGATACAGATCACAAGGAAGAGTATCGTGACAACATTGTTGGCCAGCAGCTCTTTTAAGTTGAATTTCTTCATCTTGTCGCCTCCTGCTTCCTTGTCAGTGCGTAGAGGATCATACCGTTGGAAACGATAATCCTGATTACCTCAGAAACGTCTGTCTGGATCAATCCATTCATGACACTAGGTGTCATCGTCAGGATTCCTTGGAAAAGGAATGTTCCGATGATTACATTCGGAATCGTTGCCTTATTCACTGATGCACCACCAAGAAGAATGGCAGATACAGCGGGAAGAGCCATATAGAACGGGCTCATGTAGAGCTGGATGAATCCGAACGACTGCTGATATACGATAATACCGATCGCACCAAGCCATGTAGAAAGGACAACAGAGAGTGTCCTCATCTTGTCAACATTGACACCTGATGCTGTTGCGAACACAGAGTTCGAACCTACTGCAGTCATTGCAGTTCCTGTCTTCGTTCTCAGGAATGCCCATACGAGCAATGCAAAAAGAGCAAAGAAAAGGAACATTCCAAATGGTATCCTCAAATGGCCGATTTCAAGTGAGAGGAAGTTCAAGAGAATGCTCTGATAAGCACCTTCGAGACTGATGGTTGTCCTCAGTCCTGTTCCTGCATATCCCCATACCATTGTCGGATTATCATAAGGGAGGAGAAGCCACATGATGCACATGAATGCAACGGAAGAGAAACCTACATAGGTAGCAATCATCATCTCTCCGCCCTTAACTTTGTTCAGTAGGATACCATAGCCATATCCGAGAACAACTGCAAATGGCGTTGCCAGTACCATTGCCATAATGAAGGAGACTGCTCCTGTATAACCGAACTCAAGAGAGAGCGTTGCGCCAAGAAGGCCTGATATGATTCCAAGTGGAAGGCCGAAATTGAGACCACACCCCGAATGAATCATAGGCACCATGGCGAGAACCAGGATCGCATTCATTCCGAATCTGTTGAAAGTATCGCTAAGGCCAGTGAGAATATTCAGTCCTGCAAGTGGGGAAATCAAGAACAGGAACAAAAGGAAACATGCAATGATCAGACGAGGAAGTCCGAAAGCCTTCACGAACTCATTGAATTTTGTTTTCACTAGATTTGCAGAGGCAATCTCTTTCATCTCGATCCCTCCTCTTTTTTAACAGAGCTGACCATGAGCATACCAAAATCAGAACTAGGCCGTTTGGCGTCAAGGATATCAGCGACCATGCCATCCTGAACGATAGCAATACGATCACAGATGCTCCTCAGCTCTTCAAGTTCACTGGAAACCATGACAATAGTTACTCCATGCTCCTCGTTGTAACGTCTGAGCGCAGAAAGGACCAGCGCTTTTGCACCTACGTCGATTCCCCTTGTCGGTTCACTGACAAAGAGGAGTTTCGGAGTCAGGGCAAATGCTTTTGCAAGGCATATCTTCTGCTGGTTTCCTCCGGAAAGTTCCTTCGCCTTCTGCTTTGTACTCGTGCACTTGATCTCAAGAAGCTTGACGTATTCCTCGGTCACCTTCTCTATAGCAGCCTGATCACGGAATTTGATTGGTCCTATCTTCTTTAAAAACTTGTCCTTGATCTGCATAGCAGAGAACGCAACGTTCCATTCAAGAGATTCGCCAAGAAGAAGGCCTACTCCACGGCGGTCCTCAGAGACAAAAGCCATCCCCTCATCCAATGGGACGCGAGGACTATTGAGCTTTACTTCCTTACCTTCGAAGATGACCTTTCCAGCAGCCTGATAAAGCCCCATAATGCCATTTGGAATACCGATCTTTCCCTGTCCGGCAAGACCACCTATCCCGAAGATCTCTCCTTTCTTGACAGCAAAGGATACATTCCTGACCATCTCTCCAGGCATGATTACCTTGAGGTTTTCGACTTTCAGGATATCTTCTTCTGTCCTTACATCAACATTCCTCTCTACGCGGGAAGTGGAGACCGAACGTCCTACCATCCACGATGCGATGTCAGTGACATTTGCCTCAGCATTAGATACTTTCTTGATGATGAGACCATCACGCATAACCATGATACTGTCACAGACATCCTTGATTTCCTGAAGTCTATGGGAAATGAATATGATGGCAATACCTTCTTTACTAAGTGCCTTCATAGCCCTCAGCAAAGTCTCTGCTTCCTTTTCAGAAAGTACGGCAGTAGGTTCATCGAGCACGAGAAGGCGGATGGAAGATGTACCATTACCCCTATTATCGTCTTCTTTGCTCAATTCCCTGGCAATCTCTGTGAACTGTTTATAGCCTACTGGAAGATTCTTGATAACCTTATTCTCATCAAGGTCAACGCCAAGTTTGCTGATCGCCTTGATGGCTCTTCTCTGCATTTCAGCTCTATCGACTGTGTTGAGCCTCTTACCAAAGAGTTCACTCATCACACTATATTTCTCCGGCTCCCGGTTCAAAAGTATGTTTTCAGCTACCGTGAAGTCGGGAAGGAGGGAAAACTCCTGATGGACCATGCCTATTCCAGCATGAAGTGCATCTTCAGATGATTTGAAGTTCACCTTCTTGCCGTCAATCAGGACATCTCCCCCATATCCTCCGGTCTGGATGATGTCTTCCATACCGAAAAGGATCTTCATCAAAGTGGACTTACCTGCACCATTTTCCCCTACAAGACCCAGTATTTCGCCCTTATGAAGAGTGAAATTGATGTCGTTGAGGACCTGATTTCCAAAGAAGTCCTTGCTGATGCCCTTCATCTCAAGAAGGGGGATTTCTGTCTTTTCCATAGTTTGTCCAAAAGTATTGGGATTAACAATAAGGGGGAGGCGACGCCTCCCCATTGAGAGTACTACGAGTAAAATTACTTAACTGTGTAGTATTTCTCAGGAATAGTAACATCGGTAACGCCCATGTAGCCCTTACCCATGATATACGTATCCTGATAAACAAGAACGAAGTTCCTTGTTGTTACGCCTGTGTTGACATCTGTGTAGTAAGCACCGTTCCAATGTGCACCAGGTGTGTACTTGTTGTATGCAGTCATGATGTCTCTGATGCTTGTTGTGCGGCTCTCACCGTTGATGACATTGATAGCATGCTGGCCAAGGCCTGCGCTTGTTGTATAGCCATAGCTGTATGCCCAAGTTCCGAAACGACCTGCACCACCCTTATCAACAACTGCCTGCTCTACTTTTGCAAGAATAGCTGGGAAGTCGCCTGCTTCTTCAGAAAGGTCGATTCCAAGAGCTCCAGGATAACCCATGAGAGGAGATGGAAGATCTGCCTCGATGAAGTATCCACCATAAGCAAGGAGCTGGCGGAGAAGTGGCTCTGTATGAGCGTCGTTAGTACAGAAGAATGCTGTGTCTGTGCCGTACTGCTCGATCCAGGAAGGAACCTGCTCGAGGATATACTGCTGAGCACCTGCAACTCCAACGTCGCTTGTCGGGTCCGGAGCTGTCTGCTCTACGAGAGTCATTCCAAATTCCTCACAAGCTGCCTTCATGATTGCAAGACGTCTGCTCATTGTCTCATAAGAAAGGTGACGAGGGAATGAGATGTGTACGAATGTCTTACAGCCAAGGTCGTGAGCTGTCTTGATGATGAGGTATCCACGAGAAACAAAGTCATTGTTACATGTAAGATCTGCAACAGATGAGATTACACCCGGATCCTCATGAGACTCTCCACAGAATGTAAGGATGTCAGGCCTTCTCTCCTTGATCCTTCGGAAAGCCTCAGTTGTTCCAGGAACACCCTGGTTTACAATGACAGCCTTCATGAGAGGATCGTCAGCAAGTCCTGCGATGACGCTGATTGTCGTCTCCTGCTCTTCCATGAAGTTATCTGGATATGTAAGATGCTGGATCATTCCGCCGTTCTCGACAGAGCCATACTCTTCGATGAGGCGTTCTGCACCTCTGAGGTCATCTTCGCTCTGGCTGACAGTACCTGTTACGATTCCAATGTGGAAATCAGCAGCAGCAAGACCTGTCATGACAAGGCAAAGAACCATCAATGCAACGAGAATCTTCTTCATTGTATTCCTCCACTTTACAAGTCTGAATATTATTGGAATATTATCCGCAATAAAACAAAGATTCTACTACTTGACTTTAAATTTGTGCTTTCGAAGACACATTATATTGCAAAAATTCTGTATAAATATTTACTACAACGCGGGAATCTATTTTCCAAAAGCAATATTCATCCAGCTTTCTACCCTTTATCTGCCATAGAAAAATGGTGATGTTGCAAGAAAGATGACCAATATTCGTGCAAAAGAAGGTTCTATGTGGAATAATGACAATGTTGGGATAAACAGGTCATGTATACTGACCTCAAAAATGGCAAAAGGAGCATGTTCAAGTGAAAAAAATTCTATTTGTAGCCAGTGAAGCAGTACCATTTGTGAAAACCGGAGGACTTGCTGATGTTGTCGGAAGCCTTCCGAAAGCATTTGACAAGAAGAAATACGACGTAAGAGTTGTCATTCCCAATTATCATGCGATCAGGGAAGAGTTCAGGAACAAGATGAAGACTCTCTACTATTTCCAGATGGACAACAGAATATATGTCGGAGTCAAGGAACTCGTATACGATGACATTACCTTCTATTTTATTGACAACGAACAGTATTTCAGCGGAATCGTCCCCTACTACGACATGTTCCAGGACCTGGAGCGATTTGCATATTTCTCAAAAGCAGTATTGTCTGCCCTGCCACTCATTGGATTCAGGCCTGATATAATACACGCACACGACTGGCAGGCATCACTTGTGCCAGTATACCTGAACACAGTATTCCAGGGAGACCCGTTCTTCCAAGGGATAAGGACAGTATTCACTATACATAACATCAGATTCCAGGGAACCTGGGACGTAGGACATATACAATGGGTATCTGCACTGCCATGGGAATGCTTCCAGCCTGGTCTGCTTGTCTCCCCCTATCAGGACACTTCAATTCCAAAGAACAGCTGGAACTGCTCGATGATGCGAGGAGGTATCGTTTACTCTGACTATGTGACGACAGTAAGCAGGAGTTATGCGGAAGAAATCCAGACTCCGAACTTCGGCGATGGTTTGGACGACATCCTCAAATGGAGAAGAGAACGGCTCTGGGGAATTGTGAACGGCATCGATTACACGATCTGGGATCCTGAAAAAGACAAGAAGATCTGTTGCAACTACTCAAAGAAAAATCTTGTCGATGGAAAGAAGAAGAACAAGACAGCACTCCAGAAGGCTGTAGGCCTGAGCGAAAATTCAGACGTGATGACGATCGGAATTGTCTCACGCCTTACAGACCAGAAGGGTCTCGATCTTGTGAACATAATCATGGATGAACTCTCTTCAAGATATGTGAACGTAGTGATCCTCGGGACTGGAGCAAAGTGCTATGAGGACTCATTCAGATACTTCCAGGGAAAATATCCTGATAAAGTAAGGGCCATGATAATGTATTCTGATGACCTTGCTCATCAGATCTATGCAGGCTGTGATGCACTCCTCGTTCCATCCGCATTCGAACCTTGCGGACTTACCCAGCTCATTTCCCAGCGCTATGGCACAGTTCCTATCGTACACGCTATCGGAGGCCTGAAAGATACAGTAGAACCATATAATCAGTTCGATGAGACAGGCACCGGCTTTGCGTTTGATGAATACACAGCTTGGGCTCTGATGGACAGGATCAACCACGCAACATGGCTCTACTACAACAAACGAGAGAGCTGGAACAGCATGGCTGAACGCGGGATGGAGAAAGACTGGTCATGGAATACTTCGTCCCGAATTTACGAAGATCTATACGGCAGAATGTAATCTCTCCTCGTCCATCTTCCTCAGTTCAGGCATGACAGTCAGGCGCATGACTGTATAAGAAGTCAGTCCTCCCACAATATTGCTTATGGGCTCTGCGAGCATAACCCCGTGGATTCCGAAGAAATGTGGGAGGATTATTGTCAGAGGCACAACGATGATGACTTTCCTGAAAAGGGAGAAGAACACAGCCTGCTTCGCCTTTCCAAGAGCAACAAGCGTCTGCTGTCCTGATGTCTGGAATGCCATGAAGATGAAACCGAAGAAGTAGATCCTCAGGGCAGGGACTGCAGCCTCTATCATCGCCTCGTCCTGAGTAAAGAGCATCGAGACCCAGTGCGGAGCGGCAAAGACAAGAATCCATACAACCATCGAAACAATGAGGCACAGAACGAGCGTAAGATCGCTTGCCTTCCTTGTGCGCTCCCCATTGCGTGCACCGTAGTTAAAACTCATGACAGGACTGGACCCAGAACCGATTCCATTGACAGGAGTACCGAAGACTTCTCTGACTGAATTGAGGATAGTCATGACTCCAACGTATATATCGCCACCCCAGATGAACGCGCACTTGTTGCAGACAAGCTGAACAAGTGAATTGGTGGCTCCCATTGTAAAGCCACTGGTCCCCAGTCCGATGATCCTGAGGCATCTTTTCTTTTCCAGTGCCATATCGCTGATCTTGAGTTTGAGTTCGACCTGCTTCCCTGTAAGGAAGTTAATGACAAAGATCATCGAGACAAGCTGACTGGTCACTGTTGCGATGGCAGCGCCTTTCACGCCAAGATGGAAAACGAAGATCAGGATCGGATCGAGAATTATATTCAGTACTGCCCCGATGAGGACCGTTATCATACCGACGGTCGCAAATCCCTGACTGTTTATGAAAGCATTCATACTGAGAGTCACAAGGACTGGAATAGATCCGAGGGCATAAATGACAAGGTAATCACGAGCATAACTATATGTGACATCACTTGCGCCAAACAGATAGAGTATCGGACGATGGAAGATGAGGACGATCATCATTGTGATCGCACCTGTGATTACAGAAAGGAAGAAGGAATTGCCCATCACCTTTGATGCCTCATCCAGATCTCCCCTGCCTCGAGCCATGGCACAGAGCGGTGCGCCTCCATTGAAACCGAAAAGGCGGGCAAAAGCACTGATCAGTGAAATTATAGGAAAGCAGAGGCCAAGGCCAGTAAGAGCGACAGATCCATCTCCCGGCATATGCCCGATATAAATTCTGTCCACCATGTTATAAAGCAGATTCACGAGCTCTGCCATGATCATCGGAATACTCGTTCTCAAGATACATGATGTGACGCTTCCTGTACTGTAATCTATCTGATGGACCTTCATAATTCCCCTTTTTTCTCTTTATAACTTTTACTTCTTTCAGTTTCAAGGCATGATGTTCCCCCGTTTTTCCTGATACAATTCTTATCTATGATTGAGGAAAAAGTTGCGGTAGTAACAAAAGAAAAGGAAACAGGAGAAAGGGTAAGAAAAATACTCAGCTCCCTATCTGTTGACTCAGAAGTATATGAAACTGCTGAAAACCTGAAAGAGAAAGCTGTCATCCTCTGTACATATTCAGATGCCACAATAGAAAACCTTATCTTTCATGGAAAGTCGATTCTTATTCTATCCACATGGCCAGATCTGTCCGTTTCTTTGCCGGTACTAAATGGTACATATGCCGTCGGAGGAAGCCTCAGGCGAGATAGAAAAGTATTGGAGCAGAGAGCGGAAAAGCCAGAAGAAATGACATTCTGCTACTCGTCACTTTCTCTCCTATTGGACACTATTTCGTTCATATATGGTACTATTGATAAAGTTGAGAAGACAGGAAACGGTTTCATTTTTTACTCAGCAGAGAGAAAGATACATGCATTTGAAGAGAAGCAGGACCTTCCTTTACTGGATGAAGAAGGAGAAATCAAGGCGTTCATATCATCTCTCAGGGAAGATGGTTTTGCAATCCACACGCTCCAGGAACATATAAAAGCAGAGAAACTAGCATCCAGAATCACAGGAATGAAAGAAGGAGAAATCGTTATCTTTTCGTCCCAAAACAGAGGACAGGCCTACAATCCTGATGATGGGATCGTGCTCGAATGGATGGGCAGAGCAGAGGGCATGTCTGACGAGCAGTGAATTACATTACCGTTGCAATTCCTTTGCATTTCAGATAATACTCTTAGAAAAAAAGACAACTAAGAGGAGTAATTTATGAGCTCAGATTCAGTACAGATGATGATTTCAATGATTCTGTACATCTCCGTAGTAATATTCATTGGTGTGTACTTTGCGAAAAGGGCAAACCAGAATAGTGAAAACTACTACCTCGGTGGCCGTTCTCTTGGTCCTTGGGTGACTGCATTCAGCGCAGAAGCTTCAGATATGAGCGGATATCTTCTGATGGGAGTACCAGGCCTGGCATACTGGACTGGCATGGCTGATGCATTCTGGACAGCAATAGGACTTGCAATCGGAACATACGTCAACTGGCTTGTGGTTGCAAAAAGGCTGAGAAAATATTCACATGTTGCAGGAAACGCAATCACGATCCCGGATTTCTTCAGCAACCGATTCAAAGAAGAGAAGAAGGTAATCATGTCTATCTGTTCTGTATTCATCCTCATCTTCTTCACAGTCTATGCTGCAAGCTGTTTTGTCACATGTGGCAAACTTTTCTCAAATATGTTCGGTTTTGACTATCATCTCATGATGATTGTCGGAATGCTTCTGGTAGTCACATACACATTCCTTGGAGGATTCCTCGCAGAGAGTGCAAGTGACTTCATGCAGGCGATCATCATGATCTTTGCGCTTGTAGTCACGCTGATTGCAGGAACAGTTGCCGCGGGTGGTATCTCTGCAGTAATTGACAATCTACAGAACATCCCGGGATTTCTGGAGTTCTTCCAGATCGCGACTCCGGTAACAGATGAGGCGGGAGTCCAGATGATTGAGAACAATCTTCCTGTCTTCGGAGCAGCAAGGCCATATGGAGCACTGCAGGCAATTTCCATGCTCGCCTGGGGCCTAGGATACTTCGGAATGCCACAGGTCCTTCTAAGATTCATGGCCATAAGGAAAAGCGATGAACTCACAAAAAGCAGGAGGATCGCAACAATCTGGGTTGTGATTTCCCTGTTTGCTGCACTTGCAATCGGTCTTGTGGGAAGAGCGTTCGCCCCTACAGGGTACACTACCGCATCAAGTGCCGAGAACATCTTCAGCCTGATCACAAGTTCCCTGATGCATCCTCTTGTAGCTGGAATTGTGATGGCAGGCATCCTCGCCGCCGCAATAAGTTCCTCTGACTCATATCTTCTCATTGCAGCATCCGCGCTTTCGAAGAACCTTTATCAGGGAATCTTCAAGAAAGACGCAGATGACAAGAGCGTCATGAAGATGAGCCGTATAACGCTCGTTGTGATTGCAATCATAGGAACATTCATTGCCCTCGATGAAAACAGTGTGATTTTCTCGATAGTGAGTTTCGCGTGGGCTGGTTTTGGCGCCACATTCGGTCCATTGATGCTCTTTTCCCTTTTCTGGAAAAGGACCACAAGAGAGGGAGCGATCGCAGGAATGCTCTCTGGAGCTGCAATGGTGTTCATCTGGAAACTCCTCATAAGCCCGCTTGGCGGGATCTTCGGAATTTACGAGCTCCTTCCTTCGTTCATCGTATCAGCGCTTGTGATCTTCATCGTATCCAAGTGTACAAAAGAACCGAGCTGGGAAATCCAGAAAGAATTTGAAGAATCAAAGCATTTCGAATGCTGAAAACACTCTTCCCTCAGCCGAGGGAAGATTTTTTTCTCTATTTTTCTTGAGTAACCGTAAATCTTTCAATCAGCAAAGTTGCAAAAAACGCAGTAAGTGGTGTGACAAATATGATTCCGAATCCACCTGCCAGAGTCTGGACGATCTCCGCGGCGATTGCCTTTGATGTGAATATGTTCATTACAGGAGTAGCCTGGGCCATGTACACCATCATCAGCGTCAGATAACTTCCCATATAAGCAAGAAGCAATGTCGTTATCTGGGTTCCGACTCCAGCTTTTCCCACCTCAAGACCAGAAAAGAACAGCTCTTTTCTGGAAACATCAGGTGCATGGCTCTTCACTTCCCACATTGCAGCAGACACATCAATGGAGAGATCCATTATCGCACCTCCTGCAGAAAGCACGGTGACAGCTGAGAATATCGATGTCAGATCAAGATCCATGAATCCGCTATAAAGGAGGGCCTCACTCATCTCGAGCACAGATCCATGAATGCACAAGTAAACAGTCATCAGTACTGAGACAAGCACTGTGATGAGGATAGACGATACTGATCCTGCGATTGCAGACAGTGTCCTCCTGTTTATTCCTGATACCAGAGGAAGAGTCACAAACGTAAGGACTGAAAGAGTGACAATAGAGAGAATTACCGGATTGAATCCATCAAGCATCGCGGGAATGAGGAACTTCCAGATCAGCAAGAATGCGAATACAAAAGAAAGCATCATCCTTATTCCCCTAAGGCCGCTAAAGATTATGAGGGTGGCAGCAAAGACGATGAGGAGGATAAGTTCCCCGGAAAGCCTGTAATAGTCAATCATGTTGATGAATATCGGAGTCCCATTTTCATCACGTTCGACAAGAACCCATGCGATATCCCCTTCCTTGAACACTTTGTCGTCCTTGAGACTTCCTGCCAGGAGATTGACACCATCCATCTCAAGCCCCTTGTGTTCTCCTGAAAGTATCCTCACATGGCAGCGTTGATCGCCCGTACGGAACAGCCCAGTCTGGATAATCGTGCTGTCATCGGTGGAGAGCACGAGAGCCTTTGCTCCGACCGCATTGAAATATATCGCTCTTTCAAATCCTGTTGGCTTGAATATCAGAAAGAGTGAAAGAAAAGCAAAGATGATAATGAAAACAAGATTCTTCTTTTTATTTACAGTCATATTCAAATAAACGAAAAAACGGGGAGGCCGAAGTCTCCCCTATTTTTGATGAGGTTGCTTACCTCACGCCTGTAAGGGACATGAGCTTGTGTGCAACTTCTGTATTGTCGTAAGCACCGCCAAAGAGCTCTGCTCCCTCGCCAAGGGCATATACAGGTACTGGAAGGCCTGTGTGAGCATAGCTGGTCCAGCCGATACCCGCCTTGTTGTTGATGATGTGTGTCAGCGTCACGCTGATCGGGCTGTAACCACCATAGAGGAGAGATTCCTCATAGCCGTCGGTGTTGCCACTGAGCTCATCCTCGTATGCCTTCTGGAGCTTCGCATACTCATACTCGTTCATAACAAGGTTTGCATCTGCACCTTCTGTTCCAGGTGCTACGAGACCGAAGTTCTCTGTCACCATTGCCATCAGATCATCGAATGTGAACGATCCATCAGACTGAGCCTCTGCCACAAGTGAGTCAAACATTACATATGAGCACTTCTGATTCTTGAGGATATCAAATGCTGTGTTGTAACCAGTTGCAGCATATCCGATTGTCATACCACCTGTCTCATGGTCACCTGTGACAACGATGAGAGTCTCTGTCGGATGAGCTTTCGCAAACTCTACTGCAACCTCGATCGCCTCATCGAAAGCAAGTGTATCGCTGATGTTGGCAACTGCATCGTTAGCGTGGCCTGCCCAGTCGATCTTTCCACTCTCAACCATCATGAAGAAACCTGTCTCATTGTAGAGAACATCGATTCCCTTCTTCACGAAATCCTTGAGCTTCAGAGACTCAGCTGGAGCATCTATCGCATAGTACATGGCACCATCATCCTGAAGGTCAGGACTATATGCATATACCTTTCCGCTGTTCGCATTGAGGCTGAGGATCTCATCGCGGTCATTCGTTACAAGATATCCCTTCTCTTCAAGGACCTGATAGATCGACTTGTCACCGTCATCAGCTTTGTTCACAGAACCGCCTCCGAAATACTCGAACCCGGAATCAGCCATCTGCAATCCGATCTGATAATAATCATTTCTGGATGCGATGTGGGCATAGTATGCAGCTGGTGTCGCATGGTTGATCGTTACAGTGGAAACGATACCGATCTTCCAGCCTTTGTCATGCAGCATCTCAGCGATCGTCACGCCAGGTGTCTTTCTGTCCACACCCATGCCAATTACACCACTGTGTGTCTTGTATCCAGAGGAAAGGGAGGTTGCCGTTGATGCCGAGTCAGGGCAGAAGGATGTTGAATCCTGAGTATACTGAAGACCCACAACAGGGAACTGTGTGAATGTAAGCTTGTCAAGCTCCACAAGTCCAGATTCGTTGACACCATTGAACACCTGTGCCGAATTCGTCTGAGGAGAGCTCATGCCATCGCCGATGAACATGAAAACGTACTTGGGAGAGGCATCGGATGTATAATTCGCGACTGCCTTCTCTGTCTGGAAATTGCCGTTTGCAAAGAGTGACAATGCAACCAGCATGATAATAAGGACGGATGAAATTCTTTTCATTTCGTTCTCCCTCGTTTTTCTTGTTTTGTCACCATAAAGACTAAGAAAAAGGAAAGGGAGAACTCTATCACAAAGCAATTAATCTGTTGTAAGGATTTGGTTAAATGCCCTTTGGATTTTTTGTAGCCTTATCCCTCTTAATGGAGAAATACCACGAAAAAATGACTATTTTTCTGTGTTTTTCTCGTGTGAAGCCAGTATAGCCCGGGAGGAGACGACATCGTTCGATATTATCCCGTCTACGCCAAGGGATATACATCTGCCGATGTTCTCTTCTCCGTCCACAGTCCAGACATTCACCCCAATGGAATGCTCATGCATTTCATTTATCAGCTTTTCAGAAATGAGGGAAATAGAGGGATGAAAAAATGAAAACCCTGTCTTGCTGAGAATATATGAATAGTTCTCAGGCAAAAACGCCTCTAACAAAAGTGCAATTTCTGACTCAGGCGAAATGTTCTTCAAGTGAACTGCGCTCAGAGGATTGAAAGAAGAATAGATTATCCTGTCATTGAGAGAAAACATCTCCACAAGTGCAATTACCTTCTCCTCCAGCTGGTTATAGTAACAAGGAAGGGTCTTAAGCTCTATATTCGTCACGATTTTCTTGTCTTTTGCAAAGGAAAGGTATTCTTCGAGTGACGGTATGGGAGTAAAACCAAATCTATCTTCCTTTGTCTTCCCAGCGGAGATCTTCTCAAGCTCAGAACGGCTGTAGTCAGATATACATCCCTCCTTTCCTGTAGTCCTGAGAAGTTCCTCGTCATGTATGATCATGACCTCTCCATCTTTTGATAGATGGACATCCAGTTCGATTCCGTCAGACCCAGATTCCACAGCCTTCTCAAAGCTCAGCATTGTATTTTCAGGGTACAGTGATGAGTAGCCTCTGTGTGCGAATAAAGTGACCATAGTCGTACTTTAGGAGAGAGAAGTCCGATTGACAAGAAGAAAATCTATGCTGATTATTCAGTTTATGGAGAACAAACGGAATGGGCTGGATGCCCTATCTTTCGCTTTAATAATACTGGCCCTCGTCTTTGCCATCCTGGTGAGCGTACTCTCTGATCCGCTTATCAAGGTGATCCCTGGCCTCATTTCTGTTCTGCTTCTTGTCATCTCGATCTTCAGGATGCTCAGTCTCAATACTGCAAGACGGAGATACGAGAATGACAGGTTCGTCTCACTTTTCAAAAGCGATGGATTCAAGCGCTTTTCATGCCCTAAATGCAAGACACTCTGCCGCGTGCCAAGAGGAAAGGGCAAAATAAAGATCAGATGCCCAAAATGCGGAGAAGAGTTCATAAGGAGAACCTGAAATGTTCGGCTACATTACTCCAAGCAGAAAGAATCTGACAAAAGAAGAGATTTCAAAATATAAGAGCTATTATTGCGGAATTTGTCATGAGATCGGAAGACAATATGGGAAGAAGAGCACTTTCTGTCTCAGTTATGACATGGTATTCCTTGCTTTGCTTCTGTCCGACCTTTACAACGAGGAGGAAACAAGAGGGAAAGAAAAATGCGCGGTGCACCCTATCAAGGAGCACTATTACACGATTACCAAAGCAATAACGTACTCCGCTGATGTAAATGTCATTCTCTCATACTACTCACTTCTTGATCATGTGCATGATGACGGAAAAGAGGAGAACAGGCTTTCCAGAATAGCTGGATACATGCCATCGCTAAAGGAAAAATATCCAGACAAGATCAAAAAACTTGAGAAACAGCTTTCAATCCTGACAGAAAGAGAGCAG
Source organism: uncultured Spirochaetales bacterium (assembly GCA_949293335.1). Lineage (GTDB taxonomy): Bacteria > Spirochaetota > Spirochaetia > Sphaerochaetales > Sphaerochaetaceae > Ornithospirochaeta. The sequence continues at coordinate 24,143 of CASFDA010000025.1, read as the reverse complement.
AAGAATGAGAAGAACGCAATAATGATGGCTTCAATATTCTCAGAAGGCCTCGCATGTTTCTTTGACTATATGAATGATCCTTTCTTCTCCCCCACCCTCTTATCCCTGGGCGATGCTGTCGGACGTTTCTCATACCTCCGCGACGCATATGAAGACAGACACAAGGACGAGAGGAAGAATCAGTACAATCCTCTTGTAGGAATGACAGAAGACGAAATCGGGGAACTTCTCTTTTCTGCTGCGTCAGATGCCTCCATGGCATTTGAAAAGCTTCCCCTTGATGATAACATAAATATCCTGAGAAACATCCTCTATGGTGGAATCTGGAAGAATACGAAATGGGACAAACTAAATGACTGAAGATCCTTACAAGATCCTGGGAGTGGATCGCAATGCTAGCGAGGATGAGATAAAGAAAGCCTACAAGAGCCTCGCGAAGAAATACCACCCGGACCTCAATGGAAACAGCCCCGAGGCCGCGGAGATGATGAAGAAGGTCAATGAAGCCTATGATGCGATCATGAATGGAACTGCAAGTTCCTATCAGACAGGCGGACAGAACTATCAGGGGAATCCTTACGGCAATGGGAATTCGTATGGCGGCAACTACAACTGGACATATCAGAATGGACCATTCCAGTGGTCAGGTTTCGGGTTTGAGGATGCTTTTGATGAAAATGACTTCAACAGGCGATATGGCTCAGAACCTAGCTTGAAACGTGCCGAGGCCCTATTCCAGATGGGAAGATTCAACAGGGCACTGAGTGAACTAAACGCCATTCCTCTTTCCCTCAGGACGGCAGAATGGTTCTTCATGTATGCAATTGTACAAAAGCGCCTCGGAAACTCTCTTGAGGCAGAAAGGGCCATGAGAAAAGCGTCGGAAATGGATCCGGGAAATCAGAAATACAGGGATTATCTGAATGTATTTATGAACCAGAGGAACAACTATAACACTTACAGGACTGTATATCGCGGAGGAGGAAATCTCTTCTCGTGCTGTCTGTCACTCTGTCTTTTCAGATTCTTCTGCTGCTTCTGATGTCATTAGTTCCAGCCAGGATGGATTGAGGCTGACAAGTTTCATTATGAATACAGGAGCCTCGTCAAGCCTCATCGGAACCCTTTCCAGCACGATATCTATATAAAGGTTGAGAATAGCTGAAATCCAGAAATCTATGAGTGCGATCATCTCATTCCTCTTCCCCAAAGAAATCATCGCATGTGCGACGGATGAGGAGAGGAAATAACCGATAAGGACATTCTTGTTCTTTGAAATGTAATCATAGATACCAGGAAGAGAGAAAAGGAGTTTGTAATACCCCTTGTCCTTAACGAGAAAAGTTGCGATCGCATCCAGGATGGGACGGGGATTGGACAGCACTTCATCTGCCGGGAAACGGCCGAACGAGGAAACCAGAGTCACCATCATCTCTTCCTGCATCTTTGTAATCACATCCTGCACATTCGAATAGTGGGCGTAGAATGTTCCGCGATTTATATCGGCCACGCGCACAATATCGGTCACCGTGATATCCTCGAACTTCTTCTCATGCATGAGTTTCAGAAGCGCTGTCTTGATCAGCGTCTTGCTGCGCCTGGAACTCCTGTATTCGCTCTTCTTTCTCTCCCTGATCTCTTCCATCAGATCCTCCTGAGAGCATAGTGGATCGCATCAGCAAGGCCGTCATCCTCGATATCCTTTGCAACATAAGTGGCGACCTTCTTCGCACTTTCGCATCCATTTCCCATTGCAATCCCGATGCCTGCGCCCGCTATCATCTCCACATCGTTATCCCCGTCACCGATCGCGACAGAATATTTCATGTCAATGCCGAGGTAATCCATGATATTCTTGATTCCGCTGAGTTTTGTCGTCCATGAAAGCTGTATCTCACACATCAGAGCCTGTGAGAGCCCCATAGTGTTAGGAATGAGCACAAAACCATCAACAAGCTCACGAGAGATAGAAGAACAGGGAAAGCCGTCAGGGGAAGAAAGTACAAGATATTTCCTCAGTTTTGCATCAGGAGGCATCTCCTCTCCCCTCCTGAGTCCATTAATATCAAGTTTTCCCCCAATATATTTGTAAAAGAGATCATAAGTCTCTTCACTCATGTATGTACCATTATCACACTGGAACATCGGGAATAGATTTCGTCTCTCAAAATACTTTGTGAGCTCTTTGTTCATTGCCTCAGGAACAACGATATCTGTAACCATTTTGTCCTTAACGACAGCAGCAGCACCAGCAGAATAGACAAGGCCATCAAACTCCAGAGGCGAAAGATCCGGGAATTCCGAAAGGGCACGGCCTGTTGCGATGAATACAAGAGAACCGGATGCACGCAGATCTCTGATCGCCTCAACCGCGCTTTCAGGGACTTTCTTTCCAACTGGCAATATCGTTCCGTCGATATCAAGGAAAAAACATTTTTCTTTTCCACTCAAGGCACTGCTCTCCCAATGGTTGATGAAATATCAGTTTCTGAGCATAATTGTCAGAGGATGGGTTTTAGCAAGAGAGTATCTTGCATCAATGGAATCATACTTTGGTTGCATTTGAATTTCAACAAAGCCCTGAGGAAAGTTATGATCAGATATTTTACCAGTGAATCGGTGACAAAGGGTCATCCGGACAAAGTTTGCGATCAGATTGCAGATGGAATACTGGACGAGCTTCTCAAAGAAGATCCGAAGGCACGATGCGCATGCGAGGTGACTTGTGAGCCTGGTGCCGTGCACATAATGGGCGAAATAACAAGCAAAGCCAAAGTAGACTATGTGGAAACTGCCCGCAGGGTAATCCGTGAAATCGGATACACCAAAAGTTCTTATGGATTTACAGACAATGCCTACATCACATGCACAATTCATGCTCAGTCCCCAGACATCTCAATGGGAGTAGATTCCTCATATGACGAGAAGGATTCCAGCGGTGCAGGAGATCAGGGCATCATGTTCGGCTATGCATCTTCAGAGACAGAAGAGCTCATGCCACTTCCCCTGATGCTCGCAAGGTCCCTTACAGACATGCTCACCGAGAAAAGGGAAAACGGTACTCTGCCATATCTCGGACCAGACGGAAAGAGTCAGGTAACCGTTGAATATGATGGAAGGACAGCAAAGAGAATCGAGGCTGTCGTTGTCTCTTCCCAGCACGATGCTGATGTGGAGTTAGGAAAACTCAGAGAGGATATCGAGAGAGAAGTCATCAGGAAAGCACTTCCTTCTGCCATGCTTGACGAGAACACGAAGATCTTCATCAACCCGACAGGAAGGTTCGTATTCGGCGGGCCTGCTGCAGATACAGGCGTGACGGGAAGAAAACTCATCGTCGATACATATGGCGGAAAGGCACGCCATGGTGGTGGCGCATTCTCAGGAAAAGATCCTTCAAAGGTCGACAGATCTGCATCCTATGCGCTGAGAAACATCGCTAAGACTATAGTGGCATCTGGCTGTGCTGATGAGTGTGAACTCCAGATTTCCTATGCCATCGGAGTTGCAAAGCCACTATCTCTCTACATTGATACATTCGGAACAGGAAAGGTCGAGGAAGAAAAGCTTCTCGAAACCATTGAAGAGACGTTTGATCTCAGACCTGATCAGATCATCAATCGTTTCCACATGAGAAATCCGATCTATCTTGAGACTGCGAGAAAAGGTCATTTCGGGAAAGAGAACTATCCATGGGAAAAGATAGATGAAAAGGCACTGAAAAAGTTCAAATCACTTTTGAAGTAAGTCTCTCAATCCAGAAAAAAGAAGGCTGTCGCCAAAAATAAAGGAGACAGCCTATTTTCATATTCCCAGCATGCAGCTGAAGATTTTGTACAGAATCTCAGAAAGTCACTCCCATATGGAAGTTCGCACTGTGACCGAGCTCCATCGAACCACCTTGCCCAAGCGAATACTTGAACTTGTAGCCAAGCCCGATATGGAAGACTGAACCAAAATACCTGTCTAGAGAAGCAGAAGCAAAGAGATAAATGTTCATGTTGTATGTTCCTACTTCCATCAGGGAGACCATCGCCCCATCGTTCTCAAAGAAATGAGTGCCGACACCAAGGCCAATCGCGAAATCGAAATCTCTCACATAGAAATCGAAATAGAGCCCTGCATCAGTAAAATATCTCATGTCATAATACTCAGGTTTTCCAAGGTTCCCGTCCCAGAGGATCGTCCAGAGATCTGTTCCCGCACCTGGCGCAGCAATCGCACCTCCTGATAAATTCACACTGAGCCCGAACCAAGCATTCGGACTATAGACATTCTTGAATGCCAGAACTCCCCCTATCGTATAATTGACAGTGGAAGAGAAATCGAAGCCGATGAAGGCATCAATCATAGTCTGGTACTTTCTGGCGGCATTATATGGCATGAAGGCTTCGTATTCTGAGCGGAACTGAGGTTCAGCCAATGGAGCATACTCCATGAATGTTGCCATTCCCGACGGACTCCATGTATGTCCGCCATCGATTGAAAGCTGGACATAAAGTGTCTCGTCCCTGTTTATATTCATATGCAGTGATTCAACCGATGAGTCCACATATGTCCATCCGTCCTCATCCTGGCTCCCCAGCTGATATCGGTAATCGGTCACATTCGTGTATGGACTAGACCATACCCAAGTTGCCGCAGAGAGCGACAAAGACAGAACGAGCATCATAAGCAAAAGAGCAACTTTCCTCATTTCTCTTCCTCTTCCTTCCTGACCTTGGGGATCAGGTTTGAAACCAGTTTACCATTTGGATAGGATCTTTCGTAGAAGTAACCGAAAACAGAGAAGGAAACCGATCCAAGCAAAGTCACCGCCAGATCCTTCATCGTATCGATGAGTCCTATATCGATGTACCCACCTACTCCGAGGTCCATGCCATTCACACTGACTTCGGTAATATTCCTCAAATGGACAACCGTATTGGTCTTGCTCTCATCGAGAAGAACCGTGTTTATAGTATTTATTATAGTATCCTTCTGCATGTCTGTGGAGAGAAACCAGTCGAATAAGAACTCGATGAATTCCCACATCACGCCGATGAACATCGAAAAGCAGAGAGAGACGAATGCAAGGTAAAAAGGGGAAAGATTGAAACTGTCCGTTTCCCTATTCAGCAAAGACACAAGGGAAAAGCCTATGGCGCCAGAGAGAAAACCGGTGACTGTGTGAAGCATCGTGTCCCAGAAAGGAACCTTCTGGTAATAGGCCCCTATCTCACCCAGTATCTCGGCAGCGAATATGAAAATTAGTATTATGGCTTCCAGCGTATCAGGAATATCGATGATGAATCTATGTTCAAAATATGACGGAAGCGTGAACAGAATCAAGGCAATTAGACCATAGAACACATTCTCATAATTTCCGTTCCTAGCCTGATTGACTATGATCAGGACAACAAGAAGCCGGAGTATGACATATACTGCCACTAAGTACGGATCCTTGTTTTTCCAATTCGTCGTCCATCTCATGCTGAAAGTCTATCGTATTTTCTCTCATGTTTCCATAAAAGCGGACATTGTCTATAATCCTCCACCAAGGAGACAACTATGGTAGACAGATATATAAAATTCATAAGCGAGAACAAGACCGAGAGGGAAGTCGCGAAAAGCGTGATCAGGGAAGCCGAGAAGAATGGTTTTCTGGATATTGAGAAAATAAAAGAGCTTAAAAGCGGCGACAAGTGTTACATGAACGTACATGGCAAGGCTCTCATCCTATTCAGAATCGGAAAGGAGAACATCGAGAACGGCATGCTTATTCTCGGTGCCCATATAGATAGCCCGAGACTCGACCTGAAAATGAGGCCGCTCTATGAAAAAGGTGGAATTGTATATCTCAACACCCATTACTACGGAGGCATAAAGAAGTACCAGTGGCTTACAGGGATGCTCGCGATCCATGGCACTGTGGTAAAAAAGGACGGAGAGAAGATTGACGTTGTCATGGGAGAAGAGTCAGATGAGTTCACATTCTCGATCACAGATATTCTGCCGCATGTCGCACATGAACAGATGAAGAAAACTGCCGCGGAGTTTGTAGATGGAGAGGACCTGGACCTGATCGTAGCCTTGGGAAAAGAAGGAGAGAAGGACGCAGGAAAGAATAATGTCCTTTCATATCTGGAGAAAAAGTATGGCTTTTCAGATGAAGATTTTGCATCGGCAGAACTCGAGGTCGTTCCAAGCGCAAGGGCTAAGTATCTCGGGCCGCTCAAGGACATGGTAATCGGATATGGACAGGATGACAGGGTATGTGCATTCACAAGCATGGAAGCTTTCTTCGAGAGCGACAATGAGGAGAAGACACTTGCACTTGTCCTTGCAGACAAGGAAGAAATTGGATCTGATGGCTCAAGCGGCATGAACGGGCTATTGCTCGAGAATGCAGTCTGGGAAGTCCTTTCACGCCTGTCTCTGGACAGCGGAGTTACATTCCACAGGGCAATGAGGAACTCGATGATGCTCTCAAGCGATGTGAACAGTGCATATGATCCGCTGAATGCATCCTTGTTTGATGAGATGAACTCCTCAAAGCTCGGATGTGGATTTGAATTCAACAAATATACCGGAGCAAGGGGAAAGGCAGGAGCTTCAGACGCAGACGCGGAGTTTGTGGCAAAAATCAGGAAAGCGCTTGACGAAGATGGAGTTCCATATCAGATGGCAGAACTTTCAAAAGTTGACGTTGGCGGAGGTGGAACGATTGCAAAATACGCATCTCGTTACGGAATGAACGTAATTGACGCGGGGGTTGCAGTAATGTCTATGCACGCCCCATACGAAATCACATCAACAGAGGACATCAAGAGCGCGAAAAAGGCATATGCCGCATTCCTGAAAATCGGCAAGTGATCATCCCCTTTTTGCAATTTCCAATACTTCATCATCTCCGGAGAGGATAAGCACATCCTCTTCGGGATAGATGTAATAATCTGCAAACGGGAACCGGAAACCAAGTTCGGAGAACACTAGATCCGTATTCCAGACACCACGCTCTGATAGCAGGAAAAGGATGAATTCCTCACCTTCAAACGAAAAGAGAATTTCCTCAGCTCCTGACAGTGCTGCAAGCGTGGCAAAGAATGCCTTTCCTTCTGCGGTGAGTGTCCATCTGCTCTCAGAAAGGAAAAAGGCGTCTTCTCTCGTCACAGGATTTGCGATATCCACTCTTGAGAGAACATATGGAACAAGAATAACTATCAGAACAAGAATCACAAGGATAATCAGAAAAATGGATATTAGCAGCCTCTTCTTGTTCCAGTTACCGAATGAAAAAGAATCAAGTCTGGTGATTTTCATCCCCAAATGCTAGAGCCCCTACCCGGATTAGAGAAAGCTGACAATTAGAGAACGCGGCCAAGAAGGAGACCTAGATTCTCTTCCTTGAAATGGAATCTCTCATTCCTGGAGAGACATGAATAATAGCAATACCAAGTACTATCAGCATCGAGATATTTCAAATCAAGCGATGTGAGCATCATGGAAGACCACCCAGAAAGAGGTGTCTCATGCATCTTTTTTATGAAAGTGAAGTTCTCGCCATCTTCGCTCTTCAGAAGAAGAAGTGCAGATCTGCTTCTCTTTTCTTCCCTGTCATAAAAGACAGATGCCTCTATCGCGGCAATGGCATCTGAACATGGAATCATCCTGAATGTTCCGATCGAGAGAGAACGATAAGCACTGTCTGGTTCTGTCCTGATTACCGCGTTCGACGTGATGCGGTATGGTCCGAATAACGTATCGCTCTCTGCAAGGGAAAGGGCATATGGCACTTTTTCGCCATTGTCAAAGACCCGTATCTCTCCAGATGTGAAATACAACCTGTATTTACCTTCGAAGAACACAAGCTGGGGATGGGAGATATGGCTGTTGACATTGAACGCAGAAAGCCCGAGATCCCACGCATCGAGAAGGACCTCGGCCTCACTCCATGAATAAAGATCCTCAGAAGAGGAGATCATTATTCTTGACCCTTTGTGCCGCGCATCGCCTTTACTGAACCGTTCAGCGAACGAGCTCTGCTCCTCAAAAAGCATGTAATAGCTCTTGCCTTCTCTGAATATGAACGGGTCCTTTGCTTTCGAGAACGTCATGTCTGCAAAAATCCAATTAAGTCCGCTGGTCGACGTATAATGCCCTATTCCAAGAAATGTATGGGCAAAAAGATGCCATAGTCCGTCAAGTGATTCAGAAGGAAGCAGGATGCTCGGAGAAGAGAGCCTCGGTTCAAAAGAACGGGCCTTCCCGACAGGTCCATCATTGAAAGAATACCAGCTGGTCCTTTCCAGCATCGACGACAGAGGAAGACGCAAGTGTCAGCTCCTCCTCAGCGGCTCGAGCTTATCCTCAAGATGGAAATGGATGATCACGAAACGAGTCATCTTCTTGAAAATACCAAAAGAAAAGACAGAAGCGAGCACGAAAAGGAGAATAGGAATCAAAGCAGAACTTCTATCTATATCCAGAGGAAGAACAGAGAGGATAAGCATCAGCAGGAAGAAAATCCCGATAAGGATTGCGATATTGATTATCGTCATGACAAACATGAATATTGCAGTATTGAATCTCTTACTCATCTTTTTTCCTTTTTAGTGAATATGGCAGAAAGCAAGAACAGGATGACAGATATCACGACAGCTGCATCTGCCAGATTGTATGTGGGAAACCTCTCCATCCCGAAAAGCCCATAATTGTTTGTACTTATGAAGTCAACGACACTCATGTGACGGAAAATACGATCCAGAATATTTCCGAGACCACCTCCGACAATGCCAGCAAGTGCAAAGCGTTCGAATACAGAAAGATCTTCATCCCTGGCCTTTACCAGATAATAGGAAAGAGCTACTAGCACAAGAAAGGGAAGAACAATGAAGAATACGACCTTGAACATGTAGGGAAGAGAGGATCCGATCGAGAACGCAACAGCGGTGTTCCTCACATGAACAATGCGCAAAAAGTCGGAAAAAAAGGAGGCAAATACCGTATTAAGCGGTATGTACCTGACGACAAGGGCCTTCGTGATCTGATCTAAGACGACAATTGAAATCGTCAGCAGAAAAGGAAGGAATGCCTTTTTCCTCATAGTACCATGTCCTCTTCCAGAAATACGGTCTCAAGCCCCAGCTCTTTCTCAACTACCCTCTTCATCGCACTCACACCAAAGACTTCGCTCCTGTAGTGTCCTCCTTGAATGACAGCAAAGTCATGTTCCTGTACAAAGGAGGCAATCTCATATGGCATATCTCCTGTAATAAGGGCATCAAGACCTTCATTGAAAGCATCGATCGCATCGTCTCCGCCTGAACCAGAGACAATGGCGACATTTGAAATCATATCTGAGCGATTATCAATTATCCTCAGCCCCGTACTGGGCGAGAAGCCTAAGATCCTTGCTATCTCGGCACTCGTCATCGGGAAAGGCAACTTGCCCTTGAAACCGACAGAAGATCCCATGAATGAGCCGAACGGATCATACCCCTCCATCCCGAGGCGAAGAGCCATCTGCGCATTATTTCCATAGACAGGGTGTGCATCAAGAGGAAGATGTACAGCAAAGAGAGCCATATCACTTGTTATAGCTTTCTGTATCCTTTTGTAGTGACTCCCGGTGATCCTCTCGACATCGCGCCAGAATATCCCATGATGGACAAAGAGCACATCTGAACCACTTTCACTTGCACGAGTAATAGTATCGAGATTGGCATCGACTGCGAAGGCAACTTTCCTGATCTCTTTTGCAGAGCACTCAATCTGAATACCATTCTTAGAAACATCTTCAAAAGAAGAGATATTTAGCTTCTCCTCCATGAACTTCGAAAATCCATTTAAGTCCATACAAAAACGATAGCACAATCGAATCCGTTTTGGAATTCATCACTGTTTGACAGCATGTGATCATGACATTACATTTTCTCTATGGTCAGAGAGCTGAAATGGGAGGATGTGATTCTTCCTCCATTGAAGATAGATGAGAGCGGAATCGGCGAAGAAGACAGGATAGTAGGACAGGAAAGGGCCATGAGAGCACTCTCGCTGGGGCTTTCCATAGACAAATCGGGCTACAACATCTTTGTAAGCGGGGAAGATTCGAGCGCACGTCACCACAGCGTGATGATGGCGATCAAGGAAGTTGAGAACGACAAGAGCCAACTTTTTGATGCGCTATATGTCTACAACGGCTACAATCCGATGAATCCCATTTCAATATCACTAGCAAAAGGAACTGGCAGGAAATTCGAAGAGATGCTTATGCGTCTTGGAGAGAAGAAAATCGAGAAAGATGAGTTCCTTGAAACCTTTCCATATGAGGAAGTCGCTTTCTTCCTATCTTACCTTCCTGAAAAAGAGAACTTCCCGGATGCATACAGAGTAAATCTCGTACTCGACAGGAGCAACACACAGAAGCGACCAACATTGATAGAAACACATCCGTCTCATGACTCACTGTTTGGCTTCATCGAGGAAAACAAAAGCGCGCACCTCGCGATAAGGCTCGGTAGCTATCAGCTGGCATCTGGCGGCTATCTGATACTCAATGCAGAAGAACTGATGCAGGAGAAGGGACTCTGGACCACTTTGAAAAGGTACATATCGATGTCTGAAATGGCTAAACGCGGGACATCAGTACAAGGTGAACTATTGAAGAATGTGCGCCCGAGCCCGATAAGACAGCTCACGAAAGTAATACTTATCGGAAGCGATGAGACCTACGATGAACTGGCAGAAAAAGATCGGGAGTTCCTCCGGCTCTTCAGGATCTCTCCCGAATTCGATTTCAGCATGGAGCGAAACGAGAAGAACATCAAGGATACAGTCTGGTATCTGCGAAAGAACAGCAAGAACCTACTGCCACTTTCAGACGACGCGATATCGGAAATCCTCCGTTATTCTTCATGGTTCGCAGAGGACAGGGACATGCTTACCAGTCAGCTCTCATTCCTTGGAGACCTTGAACTCGAAGCTGACATGACGGCAAGAAAGAAGAAGAAATCAAGCATCGATAAAGAAGATGTGAGAGACGCAATCAAGGAAAGGTCATACATCTCATCGCTGACAGAAGAACAGATCAACAGGGAAATAAAGCGTGGTGACCTGATAGTCTCCCTAAGTGGGAAAAAGACAGGCATCGCAAATGGTCTGGCAGTCATAGACCGAGGACTTTCATCCTTCGGCAGTCCTGCAGTAATAAGCGCTACATGCGCACCCGGGAACGAAGGAATAGTGAACATCGAACACGAGGCGGGCCTCTCCGGAGGAATACATGACAAAGGTCTGTTGATCCTCGAAGGGTATCTCAGACACCGATATGCAAAAACTTTCCCCCTTTCCCTTTATGCGGGAATCTGTTTCGAACAGAGCTATGCGGAAGTTGACGGTGATAGCGCGTCAGGTGCAGAGCTATTTGCACTCCTGAGTGCAATCGGGTCCATTCCGATCAGGCAGGATATCGCAATAACAGGATCTGTGAACCAGATGGGACACATACAGCCTGTGGGAGGGATCAACGAGAAGATCGAAGGTTTCTACAAAGCTTGTCTGTCAACAACGCTCACAGGGGAACAGGGTGTCGTGATTCCGGAAAAGAACATACAGAGCCTCATCCTCCCTTACGAGATCGAAGATGCTATCAAGCGCGGTGTTTTCCACATCTGGGCGATAGAGAGCGTCGATGATGGCATGGAACTCCTTTCCGGCATGGAAAGCGGAGAGAGGAACGCAAAGGGACAGTTTCCTCCCAATACTATCAACAGAATGATTGAGGACGGACTCAGGAAACTCTACTCACATGCGAACAAGAGCTGATGTCCATGAATGAAGAAGAATTGCAGCACTTGATGCTACATTGAGACTCCCTTTTTGCCCGTAAATAGGTATAGAGACTTTCCCGAGAGAGCGTGCAGCCCTTTCCAGCGCACACTTAGAGACCCCATCCTCTTCACTTCCGACTATGCATATTCCTCTTTCAGGAAACTCAAACTCACAAAGAGGCACACCTCCGAGCTCAAGGGCAAAAACAGGAACATCCTCCCCTATTGAATCTATCTCTCCAAAAGAGTATGGAACCAGATCCACCGCACCCATTGCAGTCCTTTTCGCCCTGTCATGCTCAGGGCTTGCAGACCCTGGGCGCAGCACTATGCTGCTGACACCAAAGCATTCGGCGCTTCTGAAGAGGGATCCTACATTATAAGGGCTCCTGAGTCCGTCGAGGTACAAAGATATAGGGAACTTCCTCACTTTTCTCCTGTTTTCTTCTAGAGCATATTCAAAATCCCAGTCTGCTGGGCTCTCTCCCAGTATATCCAGGGCAAGATAATAGAGATCTTCATATCTACCTGTAGAAAGAAGATATTTCCCTTCCCCTTTCCGCTCCTCTGGAATCACAGAAAGGAAGTACTCAGATACATCGTCAATCTCATCGATATCATTTCCAAGTGCCTTGAGGTGGAAGAGCCCTCCAAGTCTTCTGATCTGTACCCTCTCTTTAAGAGTCCTGATCTTCTTCAGTGTTATCATTCTGCCCACCTGACGGGATTATGAGAAAAACGAACTCGCCCTTCACCTCTTTCCTGACCTCAAGAAGAGCAAGTATCTCCTCTGCCCCCTCTTTCCTTATTTCCTCGAACTCTTTTGTCAGCTCGCGACCCATTACTACAGTAGAAAATCTGTCAATTGAAACAATGTCACGCATGCATTTGACTGCCCGATAAGGGGATTCATAAATGAAGAAAGGAAGGGAAAAGGCAAAAAGCTCATTCAGCCTTTTTCTTCTCTTTCCATCCTTCTGTGGCAAAAATCCTTCAAAAATGTAACTCTTTGGAACAATGCCAGATACAGACAATAGAGTCACAAAAGCAGATGGACCTGGAACAGGAACAACCTGATGCCCGCTCTTCCTTACCTCTTCAACCAGATATGATCCAGGGTCAGATACACCTGGAGTGCCTGCATCCGAGCAATAGGCAACATCCAGCCCTTCATCGAGAAGTGCTATGATCCCTTTGCTAGATGCCTTCTCATTGTGCTGATGGCATGCGATGAGCCTCTTGCGGATATTGTAATGGGACAGCAATATACCAGTGTGCCTGGTATCTTCTGCCGCGATGACAGAAACGTTCGAGAGGACAGACAATGCCCGTTCACTTATATCTTTCAGATTTCCGATAGGAGTTGCCACGATATATAAAGTTGCCATCAAATCAGATTCTAAATCATTATCGACATTTGGAACATTTGTCTTTGCTTACTTTCCCATATCCCTTTTTGAGCATAGAATAGAGCTACAAAACATTTGAGGGAAATTATGGAAGAAGCATTCATGCAGAGAACTGTCACATGTGGAGAGCTCAGAGGGTGTGATGACGGGAAAACCGTCATTCTCAACGGTTGGGTAGACAGGAACCGTAACCACGGTGCGATCCACTTCATAAACCTTCGCGACCGATACGGGAAGACACAGATCGTTGTCGATGATGACAGCTCAAAGGAACTTGAGGAAATTGCCAGCCAGCTCAGGAATGAATACTGCATCGCAGTAAAGGGAAAGGTCAGGAAACGACCAGACGAGATGGTCAACAAAGACATGAGCACAGGCGAAGTGGAGGTAAAGGCTGAAAAGATAGATATCCTTTCAAAGTGCCAGGTACTTCCATTCCAGATAGAGGATGAGACGAACGCAAAGGAAGACCTGCGCCTCAAATATCGCTTTCTGGATCTCAGAAGCAAAGGCATGCAGGATCGCATCAGGCTCAGGCACGAAGTGATCAAGGCAATCAGGGAGTATTTCTACAAGACAGACTTTTACGAAATAGAAACCCCTACTCTGGTAAAAAGCACTCCAGAAGGGGCAAGGGACTTCCTTGTTCCATCGAGGATCTATCCCGGAAAATTCTTCGCACTGCCACAGTCGCCTCAGCTTTACAAGCAGATACTGATGGTCTCGGGCTTTGACAAATATTTCCAGATCGCACGCTGTTACCGAGATGAAGACCCGAGAGGAGACAGACAGCTTGAGTTCACACAGCTTGATGTCGAGATGAGCTACGTGAAGAGAGATGACGTCCTCGCCCTGATGGAAGATCTGTTCGGCTATGTGTTCAAGAATGTAGTGAACGTCGAACTTCCAAAGGCATTCAGGAGGATCACATACAACGATGCAATGGAGAAATATGGAACCGACAAGCCAGATCTCCGCTTTGATCTCGAGATCAAGGACGGAACAGAGCTTGCCAATGCATCATCCTTCCCTCTCTTCAAGTCTGCAGTCAGTGGCAATGGTACTGTCAGATATATCGTTGCCCCAAAGAATGAAAAGAAGGACTTCACCAGAAAGTATCTTGCTGAACTTGAGGAAAGCGCAAAGGTGTATGGCGCTGATGCACTCTATTTCATCAAAGTAGAAAACGGCACGATCTCAGGTGGAATCTCCAAGTTCTTCCAGGGACTCGATAAGAAAGTAATCGAAAAAACTGGAGCAAAAGACGGAGATGTCATCCTGTTTGTCGCTAACAACAACTGGAAGAAATGCCTGACTAGCCTCGGCGCAGTCAGAAATAAACTTGGAAGTGATCTTGACCTTATAAAAGAAGGCTATGCTTTCTGCTGGATCATAGATTTCCCTCTTTTCGAATACAACGAGGATGAAGGGCATTGGGAAGCAGCGCACCACATGTTCAGCATGCCTCAGGCAGAGTACATCGACACGCTTGAAGAGGATCCGGGGAAGGTAAAGGGAGATCTGTACGATCTTGTTCTAAACGGCTATGAGCTTGCGTCAGGAAGCATAAGAATACACGATGTGGAACTTCAGAAGAGGGTATTCAGAATCTGCAATTTCTCAGATGAAGAGGCTGAAAAACGCTTTGGATTCCTCCTCGACTGCTTCCGTTACGGGGCTCCACCTCACGGAGGAATCGCACCTGGAATCGACAGGCTCTGCATGATACTTGCGAACATGAATTCGATCAGGGAAGTAATCGCCTTCCCGAAGAATACAGCTGCGATGTCACCGATGGATGATTCCCCGAGTTTCGTAGAGGAAAAACAGCTGGATGAGCTTTCACTTGAGATCAGGCATAATGACGAAAACTGATCTCATAATCATTGGTTCAGGGAGTGCCGGGCTTATGGCCCGGTCTCTTTTTCCTTTTTCATCAATCACTTTCGAAAAGAATGAGAGTGCGGGAAGAAAGCTTCTACTGACAGGAGGGGGAAGGTGCAATCTCACACATAGCGGTAGTCCGGAGGAACTTTCCAATCACTATTATGAGGGGAAAATGTTCGTCAGGAGCGCATTGAACGCTTTTCCACCCGAGAAAATAAGGTCTTACTTCTCATCCCTCGGATTAAAGACATATGAAGATGAGAAAGGACGCATATATCCAATTACTGATGATGCGAAGAGTGTGTGTGATGCTCTCCTTTCAGGAAAAAGAAGTGAAATATTGTTCTCCTCTCCTCCAGAGGAAATCGAGAAAGTTGAAGATGGCTTTCTTCTCCGATGCAAAGGAAAAGAATACTTCTCAAAATTCCTGATATTCGCAGCGGGCGGGAAAGCGTTTCCAAAGACAGGGAGCGATGGGTCTGCCTTCTCTCTATTGAAAACACTCGGTCACACCTGCACTCCACTTTCTCCTGCACTTGCACCTATCACACTTTCCAGCAACCCATTCTCATCTCTTTCAGGAATTTCTGTGAATGCAGAACTGAAAATGGGGAAGATAAAGAAAGAAGGGGAGCTCCTTTTCACAAGGAAAGGCATTTCAGGCCCTCTCGCCGAAAACTTCTCAAGATATGTCCCGGACATTTCCGAATTTGAAATCTCCTTCATCCCCGATCTGGACAAGGAAAAAATCGCCAGGAGCAAGAGCTTGCTCAAGAACACACTTCCATTGCCATTGAGACTCACAGAAACACTCTTTCCTTTTCTTGCGGGGAAACAAGCCTCAACGCTGAAGAGGGAAGAATACGAAGAGATCTCAAAAAAGCTCAGATCTTTCAAGGTAAGGGGAAAAGCGGAAGAAAGAGGAGCAATGAGCACAAAAGGAGGAATCAGCACCACTGAGATCAAGCGGAACACTATGGAGTCAAGAATCGTGGAAAACCTCTACATAACAGGGGATGCAGTCGATGTCGATGCAGAATGCGGAGGCTATTCGCTTACATTCGCTTTTGCATCAAGTTTCCTTGCTGTACAGGACATACTAAACAAGATTGATCTGTTATAATCGAACATATGAGAAGAATTACCGCCTATTTCTCTGATGAAAGAAAATATTTCGAGAACTCCCTTGGAAGGGAGTTTGACTACACTGATGCAACAGGACCATACGAATATCTTCTCGGTGCACTCGCAGGCTGTTTCATCTCCACGTTCAATTCACTGAAGCCCGAAGAACTGAAGATCGGGAAGCTCGAAGTGGTGGTAGAAGGGGAAAAAAGAACAGATATACCTACTACTCTGAAAGATACTTGGGTAAAAGTGAAGGCGACAGATGTCAGCTCTGAAAAAGATCTACAGAAATATCTGGAGAAAGCAGCTGAATGCTGCTCGATCTGGCAGACTATATCACATGTCTCCAAAATGCATCTTGAGGTAAGTTTCGGATGAGATACTCGAAGTCAACTGAGAGCATAGAACTCTACAGCCTTTTCAAGGAAGCTCTCTTCAAGACGCTGAAAGAAGATGAAGACCTCTTCGCTCTTGACCGCTACAGGAAAGAAAGCATATCAAACAGGCTTGCAATCTCTTTCGAGAAAGTCCTTGAAAAACCTTATCACGCAGACATCCTTGTCAAAGGTTCGGACATACTTATCTGGGACAGAAAAGATGAGATTCTGCTTTCCGTATTCTGGTCCAAGAATTATCTCGGTAGGGATATCAAGGAGAAAGCGAGGGCATTCCATATTGAGAACAATTCCATCCTCACTCTTGCATTCAGTCTTATCCCTTCTACTCAATACATACTCATATACCGTTTCGAGAAACTCTTTCTGGACTACATGCACCTTTCATATGACGGAAAGGAAGAGACGGTCCTGAAGCGCATACTTCTGGATGAGGACGGGAAAAAGGAGAAAAGTCTATTTGCGAGGGAAAAGAGAAAAAGTTAGGTCGTTGTCCTAGCCCATCCTTTCAAATATAATCATCACCGTTTGGAGAAAGATACCATGAGAATGTCACATATGTTTCTGCGTACGCTGAGGGAAGCCCCTTCCGGAGCAGATAGCAAAGGTTACGAATATCTGTTGAGAGCAGGCTTCATAAGCCAGCTTGGAACTGGAATCTTCTCACTCCTTCCCTTTGGGAAGAGAAGTTCTGAGAAGATCAAGAAGATACTCAGGGAAGAGATGGAGCGAATCGGGGGTGAGGAGATCGAAATGCCGGTCGTAAACCCTGCAGACATCTGGAAAGAGACTGGAAGGTACTACTCCATCGACAAGGAGATGGCAAGGTTCAAGGACAGGATGAACAGGGATATGGTCCTTGCCATGACACATGAAGAAGCTGTGACGGCCCTTGCGAGGGGAATAATTGACTCTTACAAGAAGCTTCCCCTGCTTGTCTATCAGATACAAACAAAATTCCGCGATGATCCAAGGCCAAGGGCGGGATTGATCAGAGTCCGGGAATTCTCCATGAAGGATGCCTACTCGTTTGACAGAGATCAGGAAGGTCTTGAGAAAGTATACAAAGACAACTACAAGGCATATTTCAGGATTTTCTCAAGAACAGGTCTTCCTGTAATTGTTGTCGCATCTGACTCTGGCATGATGGGAGGAAAGATCGCCCATGAATATATGTATCTCTCCCCTATTGGCGAAGACACGATCATAATCTGCCCGGAGTGTGGCTATACAGCAAACAGACAGGTTGCCAGATTCAAGAAGGAACTTGTCAAAGAAGAGATGAAGCCTCTTGAAAAAGTGAAGACACCTGATGCAAAGACGATTGATGACCTATGCACCTTCCTGTCAATCAGCAAAGAGCAGACATGCAAGGCTGTCTTCATGGTAGGCACATTCTTCAACGAAGAGACAAAAGAAGAGGAAGAGAAGCTTATTGCGGCCTTCATAAGAGGAGACATGGATGTCGAGGAGTCAAAGCTCTCCAATGTCACAAGGGCAAGTGAAATAAGGCCAGCTCACGAAGAAGAGATAAGGGAATACGGCATGGTTCCCGGATTCGCATCAGCAATCGGAGCACACGGCGATTTCGTTCTGGTGGTTGATGAGAGCGTCGCCGGCTCATCGAATCTTGTCGCAGGAGCAAACGAAGAAGGATACCACTATCTCAACACAAACTACGGCAGGGATTTCTCCGGTGGCATCGTCGCAGATATTGCTTCTGCAAGAGCAGGTTACAAATGCCCCGTCTGCGGAAAGGAACTTACATCTTCCAAAGGAGTTGAGGTCGGCAATATCTTCCAGCTCGGAACAAGGTACAGTGACGCAATGGGCGCGACATTCCAGGATGAGGACGGAAAGGAAAAGCCACTTGTGATGGGATGCTATGGCATCGGAGTCGGCAGGCTCCTCGCATGTCTTGCAGAAGAGTACAACGACGAGAATGGACTTTCTCTTCCAATCACAGTCGCTCCATATCAGGTACATCTCGTGTCGCTAGTCAAGGATCAGCAGATCGCAGACGATATCTACCAGAAACTCATAGAGAGAGGAATCGAGGTCCTCTATGATGACAGGAAGGAATCTCCTGGAGTCAAGTTCGCCGATGCAGATCTCATCGGCTTGCCGATAAGGATCACTATCGGGAACAGAGGGCTGAAGGAAGGAAAGGTAGAGGTGAAGCTGAGGGGAACTGGCGAAGTGACATCATACGCAATAGAAGATATCGCAGATGAAGTACTTCGTGAGATCGAAAAAGAGACAAAGAAGATAGAAGACAATATTTTCGAGGGATGATCTCCCCTCCCCTTGCTAACGACAATCCGTCTTCGATATCTCACACGATGTATCGAAGACTAATTGGCAAATGATCATTTTTCTGTTTTTGTGCTATCCTTTACCACATGACGCTACATGTAATTGCAGAAGCAGAAAGATGTCTTCTTTGTAAAAAGCCTCTTTGTGTAGAAGGCTGTCCGGTCTCAACTCCAATACCCGATATGATCCGATCGATCAGGGAAGGAAAGATGAAGGAAGCGGGAAAGTTCCTCTTCGAGAACAACCCGCTTTCTGCTGTCTGTGCCATGATCTGCGATCATCAGAAACAGTGCGAAGGGCATTGTGTACAGGGAAGGAAAGGAAAAGCAATACATATCTCTTCCATAGAAAGCTATATTTCGGAAAGCTATCTCGAACAAGTGGAGATCAGCAAGAAAGAACCGAATGGCCTGATGGTTGCTGTCATAGGTGCAGGACCTGCTGGTATGACGATAGCCATAGAAATGGCAAAGAAAGGCTATAGCGTAACAATATTCGATGCAAATGACAAAATCGGTGGCATCATGCGTTATGCAATCCCTGATTTCCGCCTGCCAAAGACACTATTGGACAAATATGAGAATATACTGAAGCGGACAGGAATAATGATCAGGCCGAATACAACAATCGGCGGGGCACTCGGCATAAGTGATCTTCTCAGGGATGGTTATAAAGCAATATTCATAGGAACTGGAGTCTGGAGACCCAAGAAACTAAGCATCCCCGGAGAAAGCCTCGGGAACGTACATTTCGCTATTGACTATCTGAAGAATCCAGACAGCTACGATCTTGGAGATACAGTTGCAATAATCGGAATGGGAAACACTGCAATAGACGTTGCGAGGACACTTCTGAGGAAGGGAGTGAGAAACGTAACACTCTTTGCCCGCAGACATGCGGCAAGCGCAAATGAAGAAGAACTTGAATATGCAAAGCTCGACGGTGCCCAGCTCGTCTTCGGAAAACATCCGATTCAGATCACAAAACAAGGCCCTATCATGGTCGAGAACATATTCGATGAAGAAGGCAACATCATCGGAGAGAAAGAAGAGAAGACACTATTCCCTGCAGACAGTACGATCATTGCGGTCTCCCAGGGACCTAAATCAAAGATCGTCGATACGACAGAAGGGCTGAAGACAGCTCCAAGCGGTCTTCTACTTACAGACGATGATGGGGAGACAACACTAGAGGGAGTTTTTGCAGCAGGAGATGTAGTGCTCGGTGCAAAGACTGTTGTTGATGCTGTCAGCTATGCAAAAAAAGCAGCTGAGCATATGGACAAGTACATACAGGACAAAATTCAACATGAACGACAAGATTCTTGAAGAGAAGGTCATTGGAGAAATGGAAAGGGAAATCGAGGAAACAGGAGTTGCATCTCCCCTTGAAGTCCTGATAAATCTCAAATATCTCGACAAAGGCAAAGTTGAGGACTGGATGATGGGAAGAATTCCGAACTTGGAGAGGGGCATGACCATCGGAAGAGAAAAGGTGCTCCGTCTTATGGCAGTCATGAGCAAACACGCCAAGAAGATGGGTTACAAGAAAGTGAGAAAAGAATACAAGGGAAAGGATGGGAAGATCCTCCGATTCTCCGTAACGGGAAACGAAGTCATAGAAGAGCACTACACAACGCAATTCGCAGACAAGTATTTCGGAAAATGAAACACTCCAATATTCACAGGTGATGTGATCATTAACAAAAAAAATCCTTCCCTGTTCTGAGGGAAGGACTTTTATCAATTATGCCTTTTTCTCAGCATGCACCATGCTCTTTGAGAAGATTGATAACATAGGTCTTCTTCTGTACGCGAGCATACTCAAGAACTGAATGTCCCTGATAGTCACAGGCATTCACATCTGCCCCGCTCTTGATGAGCTGTGTTGTGATCTTTGTCTCCGGATTGCCATTCACTGCCATGATGAGAGCAGTCTCACCAAGGTAGTTCCTTGCATCGATGTTTGCTCCAGCAGCGAGAAGAGCCTCGATCACCTTCGGGTTCTTGCTTGAATTTGCTGCAAGATGAAGGGCATTAGAACGATACTTTGGCTCAGCCTCATGGATGTCAGCACCAGCTGCAATCAGAGCATTAAGAACTGCAACAGAGTGGTTGTACTGTGCAGCCAGCATGACAGGGGTAAGACCCCATTCATTATGTGCGTTGACATCAGCACCCTTTTCAATAAGGTCTTTGATATCACGAGCTTTCGTGGCGCTTACTGCAGCCTGAAGAAGCTTCTTGTTGAGTGTTTCTGTATTCTTGGACATGTGGATAATCCTCCTCACCTGCTGTCAATTTATTAGCTATCGTAAAAAATGTAAATATCTTTGCATTTTGATATGCAATTTTTTCATCTTTTATCTCTTTATTTTCAAGTTAGTTAGCTAATGGTTTCTTAAAGAATTTGACAAGAAAGAAAGGAAAAAACCGCAAAGAGAACTGTTATAATGTACGAAATGAGCAGTTTCTCCAATATTCTATTGCAAATGTGCACTTTGGATATTAAAATTTCACCCGTGCCTTTTGGGAGAGAAAGGTAGTCAGAATTCTGACTTATGGAGAATACGATGGGTTTTGATTACAAGCGATTCCCTTATTATTCAGGCAAATTGGGGTTCTCCCTCGATAACGGCAAGACCAGCTTTTTCATTTGGGCACCCAGTGCGAAAGAAGTGACAATCAGGTTATATGATGAAGGGCTATGGTCAGATGCCATCGAAGAGAGGAAACTCGAGAAGCACTCAGACGGACATTTCGAGACAACCTTCGAGAAAAACCTTGATGGAATATACTATGACTACCTGATTGTTACAGGTGGAGAGGAGTACATAACAGCAGATCCATATGCCATAGCAGCTGGAGCAAATGGTGAGAGATCCATGGTACTAGACCTCAGGCGGACAGATCCTGAAGGCTGGGAAGAAGACAAAGCACCAGAAAGGCCTGTCGAAAACATCATTTATGAAGTACATGTAAAGGATTTCACTTTTCAGGAGTTTTCTGGAATAAGCCCAGAAAAGAGGGGAAAATATCTGGGTCTTGCAGAAAGGGGAACGAGACTGACAACAGACAAGAACTTCAAGACGGGACTCGATTACCTCTGTGATCTCGGAATAACACATGTCCAACTCATGCCTATATATGACTACGGTTCAGTCGACGAACTCGGGGACGATATGGACTTCAACTGGGGATATGACCCTGTTAACTACAACGTTCCTGAAGGCTCCTACTCATCAGATCCGATGCACGGCGAAGTACGGATAAGGGAACTGAAAGAGATGATAATGGCTCTCCACAAGAGTGGTCTTCGGGTGATAATGGACGTTGTCTACAACCACACATACCACCTTGACTCGTATCTTTTCAGGACTGAACCATGGTATTTTTACCGACAGAACGCAGATGGCAGCCCGTCAAACGGTTCAGGATGCGGAAATGATATCGCATCAGAACGACCGATGGTTCATCGCTACATCGTGGAATCTGTCCTTTACTGGGCAAGAGAATACCACATCGACGGATTCAGATTTGATCTGATGGGATTGCTCGACACGAACCTGATCGGAGACATAAGGGTGAAACTCGACAACATATATGGAGAAGGAGAGAAATTAATATACGGAGAGCCCTGGGGGGCAGGACTCACTCCTTTTGCCGAAGGAGCATACCCTGCCGATAAAGGCGCACTGAAATATATAAGTGCCAATATCGGTGCCTTCTGTGACGCGACCCGGGACATGATCAAGGGAAGCACATTCGAATTCCATGCAAAAGGATTCGTAAGCGGAGGAAATGTAGAACCTCATCTTTGGAGAAACTCTGTATCAGGATGGTCGATCGAGGACTGGAGATTCGCGACAAAAGCCCCAAGCCAGACGATATTGTATGTATCAAGCCACGATGACTGGACACTTTGGGACAAACTCGTGGGAGCACTCAGCGAGAACGAAAGCTTTCTGAAGAAAGATCCTGACCTATTAAGGGCAAACAAGCTTGCGGCAGCACTTTACTTCACAATGATGGGAAATCTCTTCATGCTCTCCGGAGAGGAGGCTGGCAGAACTAAACTTGGGGTGAAGAACTCATACAACTCTCCTCTTTTCATAAACAAATTCGACTGGCAGAGGACAAAGGAATTCAAAGTCCTGGTAGATTATTACAAAGGTCTGATGCGGATGCGGAAGAAGATGCCTTGCCTTCTCGACAAGAGTGAGAAAGCAAAGGACAGGATACTCTCATCGACGATCATATCGAACAAGACTGTCACCATAACCCTCGACAATAAGGAACATGAACGGTACAAGACGATCAAACTGATCTATACAGGAGAAGCTGGATATTTCAGCCTTCCTGTTGACGGGAAGTGGTATATTCTCATGGATGGAGAAAATCCCGACATGACTGACAATCCTATGGAAGTCGAAAATGTCGTCTATTCCCATGGAAGAGAAGTCATCATGCTCGGAAGATGATGCAGATTCGTTACAGTGTGAAAATTTTTCTCACTCATTTTTGTGAAAAACATTGAAAATAATGCTGTTTTCATAGTTGGCATGCACCTTGCTTATACATAAGTGACAGAGCAAAACAGTTTTTCAACCTCCTTTTAGCTTAGGCATCGGCACAGTCCGATGCCTTCTTTATCCCGAAATTGGCAAGAAGACTCCATCCTCTACAGGGTGGAGATGAATTGCCTAACATAATTGAATATGATACAATAAATTATGAATGAATCTGAGCGCATCGGAAAGAACAATATGATAAAGGAGAAGGGAAAGGAAACCCGTCTCCGCCATGCCTCGATGCGCCCGTTCTGCGTGGAGCTGAAGCTTAATCTGAAGTGCCTCAATAAGGCTGAACAAGAAAAGTTCTGGCACTACTTCACAGAGTGCAGATGGCTCTGCAATTACCTCATCTCGCTTGATACTGATGCCTTCAGGACATTCAATACGAAGACAAGGGAGATCACATCCCTTGATAAGGACGGCAATGCTGTTGTCCGCCAGCTCACGATGCCTGCCAAATTCATCCAGTCGGTATATTCCTCCATCAAGCAGGATATGGCTTCCCTTGCAGAAAAGCGCAAGAAGACAGGAAAGAAGAACGGGAAGCTGAAGTTCAGGAGCGGATACAACGCAATAGATCTTAATCAGTATGGGAACACCCACTGGATCTGCTACAGGGATGAAG
>CASFDA010000024.1 GCA_949293335.1 uncultured Spirochaetales bacterium | reverse complement strand
TTTCAGAAACAGGAATAACGACAGAGTTGTAAACGGATAAATGCTCGGAGATGTACGGAATAACGACAAGAGTTGTAAAGTCATGCTCAAGAAAGGGTATGAAGAACGGGAAATCATAACGAGAAGAGTTGTTGGTCAACATAAGGATCATGTCCCATCATATTAAAAACCAAACTTCTGGCATATTCTCCCTTACTAAAAACCAGTAGCCATCAATATAGTTTGCACCTCTATCAAGAGCAAAAAATCTCTTCATTGCAGCAAAACTTCCTGTAATGATATTTTCTGCATCGGAAACATTACCGATCAATAGCGAAAAATTCTCATCTTCAGATAGGAAAGTTCCACCTCTATATTTTTGCAAGAAACTGATTTCACTTGGGCAAAAACCCTCTTAGAATAATTTCCGGGGAGGGACAATGCCAATATTCATCGGGATAATCATAGGATTCGGATTACCGATCCAGACTTCAATCAACAACAAGCTACGTGAAAAAGTCAATTCGCCATACATAGCGTCTTTCATATCTTTCCTTGTCGCGTTCATCTTTCTTTTTGCGCTTCTTTTCCTGCTGGAAGATGACATATCCTATCCAATGGAGAAACTTCTGCAAGAACCGTTCTGGATCTGGCTGGGCGGATTATGTGGTGTTGTTTTCCTTACTGGCAACATAATAGTCTTTTCTCATCTCGGAAGCATAGAAACCGCGGTCCTTCCCGTTCTCGGGCAGATCCTCATGGGTCTCTTCATCGATTCTTTCGGCCTTTTCAGATCCCTTGAAATTCCTCTTAATCCTATCAGGGCAATCGGGGCATTACTTGTATTTGCGGGAGTGATGATCATCGCACTTGCAAAAGGCAAAGGCAAAAAGGAATTAAAAAAGGACAATATCATATGGTTATGGCGCCTTTTAGGAATTGCAATCGGAATGCTGCTCGCAATCCAGGTTGCGATCAACGGACATTTCGGAAGAGTCGCATCCTCTCCGGTAAAGGCCTCGATAATGTCATTCCTGACAGGAATAGGAATACTTCTAGTCATTATTCTCATAATTCGGAAAAGGGATGGGAAATTCACTTTTGAGAGGGATATCAGCAAATATCCATGGTGGATCTGGCTTGGAGGAATCCTTGGCGGTACATACAATCTCGCAAACGTATATCTTTCCAGGATAATCGGAACGGGAATGACTGTTATTGCACTTCTCGTAGGAACAACGATATGTGGCCTTCTTGTAGACCAGTTCGGTTTTCTTGGAACCAGGAAGAATCCTGTGAACCTCATGAAGATCATGGGTGTGATACTTATGATCGCAGGCTCTTCTGCAATCAGACTTTTCTGATAATATATTCTCCATGGATGACATCAAGGAAGATATAGCAGCTGCGGCAAAAGCACTGATGAGTGAAGGGACTGTCAGGAAACTGACAGTTACAGACATTGTCGAAAGATGCAACATAACACGGCAGGCATTCTACTATCATTTCGAGAACATACCGAAGATGATGGAATGGATACTCGAAAAAGAGAGCGACAAACTACTTGCTGAAATTGATAAAACCAAGGATATAGAGGCCGGCTTGAAACGTTTTTTCCTCCTTGCTGTCAGAACACTTCCATATGCGAGACGCAGCCTTGAGAGCTCCTACAGGGAAGAGGTGGAGATCATTGTCTCATCCTGTGTTGAAAAACTATGTACTTACATAATTGATGAGATGAACCTTTATAAAGGGTATTCGAGAAAAGAGATCAGATTCATCGTACGTTATCACAGTCAGGCCATACTCGGGCTTCTGAAAACATGGGGCAAAGAAGATATGAATAATATTGACGATGTAGTGCACAATACTTTCCTCCTTCTCTCCGCCAAGGTGATCGCACTCTGATCTTTACACTTTCCCGATTTTGTCTAGACAGCCTGGAAATACTGACAATTTGCGCTTGCTTTTTCTCTTCTTATCTTTCTGTAAAAGAGGAGATATCCACAATGGCTATTAGTTTACTTCAGATGAGACTTGGAAAGATGATGAAACGGACAAGAAAACCCGAATCTGATTTCTTTCGCTTTGAGAAGAATGATAAAGCCATGCAAGAAAATGAGATCAGTCGCCATGGAACGAAATCAAGAAGGATAATCTGATGCAAAATAAACTCTGCAGTTCCAGATGCGAACCTATTTTCTTTCCCAAAGAGGCATACAAAAAAACAGGGAATGAAAAGAATTGTTTTTCGAAAAGTACAGCGAGACTGAGGGAAACGAAAGCAAGTGGTATATCCTCCTATTTGAATGAATAATCAGTTTCTGCAACATCTTATGCCAGAAAGGATCTCCCGATCTCTATGATGGCAATAGATAAGAAAGAGCGTGATACAAGGAGATAAATTCATGGAAGAAGTAAAATCGCCGAAAAAACCTCTGATCTATTACTATGTAATAGTCCTCCTGGTGATATTCCTTTTCAATTCAATCCTCTCTCCTATGCTCCAGAACGGACGCATAGTCGATGTGGATTACGGAACATTCCTTTCCAGCATAGATGACAAGACCATCTCTATGGTGGAGATGGATGACTCAAAGATACTCTTCACGAAGAATGACAGCAACATTGTCTATCGTACAGGAGTGATGGATGACCCGGATCTGACGAGAAGCCTCTATGATGCAGGTGCGAAGTTCGAGAAAGTAATAGAAGAACCTATGTCCCCTATTCTGAGTTTCTTCCTCTCATTCCTGGTTCCTCTGTTGATATTCATAAGCATCGGCCAGTACTTTGGGAAGAAACTGATGGACAACGCAGGTGGAAAGAACTCTCTTGCATTCGGTATGGGAAAGAGCAATGCGAAGATATATGTCCCATCTTCCGATGGCATACATTTTTCTGATGTCGCAGGAGAAGATGAGGCAAAGGAAAGCCTGAGCGAGATCGTCTCTTACCTGCACGATCCGAAGAAATACACAGAAATCGGAGCATCAATGCCGAAAGGGTTATTGCTAGTCGGTCCTCCGGGGACAGGAAAAACGATGCTCGCAAAGGCCGTGGCAGGAGAAGCTAATGTACCTTTCTTCTCTATTTCCGGTTCAGAATTCGTAGAAATGTTCGTCGGAATGGGAGCATCTAAGGTAAGAGATCTTTTCAAGCAGGCAAAAGAGAAATCTCCATGCATCGTCTTCATTGATGAAATTGATGCAATCGGGCAGAAGAGGAACACATCCGGTTTTGGTGCGAATGACGAAAGGGAGCAGACATTAAATCAGCTCCTGACTGAAATGGATGGATTCGAAAGCAACAACGGCGTGATCATCCTTGCGGCCACGAACAGGCCAGAATCACTCGATCCTGCGCTTACGAGACCTGGACGTTTTGACAGACGCATCCCTGTGGAACTTCCTGACCTGAAGGGAAGAGAGGAGATTCTGAGAGTCTATGTGAACAAAGTCCGTACCAAAGGAGACATCAATCTGCATACGATAGCAAGGATGTCCTCAGGAGCATCTGGTGCTGAACTCAAGAACATAGTGAATGAAGCTGCATTGAGAGCTGTGAGATCTGGAAGGAAAGAAGTGACGGAAGAAGATCTCCAGGAGAGCATAGAAGTTGTAATTGCGGGCTATCAGAAGAAGAACAGTGTCCTTTCTGACAAAGAAAAACTGGTAGTTTCCTATCATGAAGTAGGTCATGCCCTCGTTGCTGCAAAGCAATCGAATTCAGCACCTGTAGAGAAGATCACAATCATTCCCCGCACATCCGGAGCACTTGGATATACGATGCAGGTAGATAGCGGAGAGAAGTATCTCCTGACAAAAGAGGAGATCGAGAACAAGATTGCGACCATTACAGGAGGAAGGGCCGCAGAGGAAGTTGTCTTCAACGAGATAACCACAGGAGCCTCGAACGATATAGAACAGGCAACGAAACTTGCACGTGCGATGATCACACAATATGGCATGAGTGAGGATTTCGACATGGTATGCCTGGAGAGTGTACAGAACCAGTATCTCGGAGGAGACACAGTATCCAGATGCTCTGCAGAGACGGAAAAGAAAATCGATGAAGAGACAGTTGCAATTGTAAAGAGAGCGCATGACAAAGCAAGAAAAATACTTACCGAAAACAGGACAAAGCTCGATGAGATTGCGCGTTTCCTCTACGAGAAGGAGACTATCACAGGGGAAGAATTCATGGAAATACTCAACAAGGAGGAAGAGAGATGAGAAAGCATTCGCTTTTCATATATTTCGAGCTTCTTTTAGGAATAATCCTCTTTATAGCAGGAGTCATGTCTTTCATAACTCCAGTCGATTCCCTCTATTTCTTCTCTGTACTCTTCGGCATCATCGTGATCCTTTACGGGGTGACCGATGTAATAGTCTATATCAGACTTGAGCGCTATACGGCATTCGCGCCTATGCTCTCCCTGATTTCAGGAATCCTGAGCGTGATGGCTGGAATAATGCTCGTAATCTATCCGAACACAGGTATTGCAGGCTTCCTGATTTTATTCCCGATCTGGTTCATCGCCCACTCTGTCTCAGGACTCACGAGACTTGATGATGTGAAATATTTCCAGGGAAATGGGATGTTCGTCCTCTCTCTGATATTGAATATCCTAGGTCTTATCCTGGGGCTGATGATGCTGTTTGATCCTGTAATCGCGATAGTGCCAGTCTCGTACTTCATCGGAATATATTCGATCCTGATCGGAAGCAACACGATTGCAACAGCGATCAGGATGCTGAAGAACTGATTATCTCGTTTCTCTTTCGTACGGCCGGCCGAGTGACAGAGGAGAACTGCTCTTGCCGATCGA
The DNA here is from genome assembly GCA_949293335.1 of uncultured Spirochaetales bacterium. Classification (GTDB taxonomy): domain Bacteria; phylum Spirochaetota; class Spirochaetia; order Sphaerochaetales; family Sphaerochaetaceae; genus Ornithospirochaeta. Next base: position 32,214 of record CASFDA010000024.1, on the reverse strand, counting down.
GAAGAGCAGGACAATGACTGCGATGAGATATGGAATGATCGAGAAGGCTTGGGAAGGAAGAGGAATTCCCCAAGTCTGGAGCGTGAACTGCATTGACTCGGCAAAACCTATAATCATCGCAGAAAGGAGAATGAATACAGGATTATGACGCCCGAGTATCACAACAACAAGGGCGATATACCCTTTTCCTGATATGATGTCCTCCTGGAAATACCCGAGCTGGCCAAGCGTTATATAGCAGCCGCCAAGGCCACCGAGGATTCCATTGATCAGGCATGCGACATACCTTGTTGCATAGACATTTATCCCAGCCGTATCAGACGCCCTCGGATTCTCTCCTACTGCTGTCAGCCGGATTCCCCATTCAGTCCTGTAAAAGATCACGGACATGACCGCAATCGCGATATAGAGTATGTATACAAGTATGTTCTGTGAGAAAAATACAGGACCGATTACAGGAATTGAAGAAAGAAGAGGTATCGGGATCGCATGAAGCCGATCTATGCTGGGAAGTGAAGAGCCGCTGCCAAATGCCAGAAGGAAGAGGAAACTTGTCAATCCTAGCGTGAAGAAGTTGAGGGCAAGACCGACTATCGTCTGATTAGCTCTCGCATGTATTGAGAAAAAGGCGTGGATTATCGATATGAAGATACCCCCTAGAATACCTCCCAGAATTCCAAGAAACAGGTTATGTGTGAAGAACGCGACAATAAATCCAGAAAAGGCGCCAGAGAGCATTATCCCCTCTTCTCCGATATTCAATATCCCTGCCTTCTCTGCATATGCCACCCCGAGGCCTGCAAGCGAGAGAGGAGCGGCCTGGCGGAGCGCAGATGAGAGAAATGTTGTCAGTGTAAAGAGAAAGTCTTCCATCAGGCACCTACCTTTTCAAGCAATTTCTTTATGAATGGTCTGATCAGGACAAGCAGCACTACCAGACCGAGGATTATATTGGATATCGCAGTAGGAACTCCAGCAGAGCGCTGCATGCCCTGCGAGCCGACCTGGATGAGTGCAATGAGAATCGATGAGAATATGATCAGGAATGGATTGTTGCGGCCAAGGAGGGACGCGACAATTGCCAAGTAGCCATAGCCAGGGGACATTCCATCGAGAAGCCTGTGCTGGAGGCCGAGAATTTCGGAATACCCCGCGATGGCGGCAAAACCTCCAGAGAGAAGGGATGAGATGACGATGCTCTTGGATACATTGATTCCTGAGCAGAAAGATGCCCTGCTATTAAGTCCGGCCGCCCTTATCTCAAAACCGAGCCAGGTACGGTAAATGATCACATACAGGACTACCGCCAGCAAGATCGCCAGAAAGAGTCCCGCGTGAAGCCTTGTTCCCTGAATGATCTTGAAGAACCACATGTCCTCAGGCATATATGAGGATACCGGGAAATATGCATCCGGAGCTTTAAGTGATGTCTGGAGAAGGATACCGACAAGCGCAATCGCGATGTAGTTGAACATCAGCGTGTTGATAACTTCAGATATCCCATAGCGTGCCTTCAGAATACCCGGGACGGCTGCCCAGATTCCACCCAGAAGGAAGCTGAAGAGGAAGGCAACCAACATCAACAGCGGCCCTGGAAGATCGAGGTACATCCCGACTACAGTAGTTGCAACTGCACCCATGTAGAACTGTCCCTCAGCTCCAATATTGGTAAAGCCAGCGTATGCTCCAACTGCAACCGACAAGCCACAGAGAATCAGGGGAATCGCCTTTACGAGCACCTCTGCGAACGAGTAGGCACTTCCGAGACTTCCACGGAAAAAGCCATAAAGGGCTGATGAAAAGCTTGAACTGGAGACCGCTATAAGGAAAAGGGAGAGGGCCAATGAGACAAAGATGACTATCAGAGTAGATAATGCATTTATTTTCTTTTCACTCATTTTCCATCCCCTTTCCCGCCATCATGAGGCCGAGTTTTGCGATATCAGGATTCCCGTCATTCTCAATTTCACCCATTATCCTTCCACCATGGAGGACTATTATCCTGTCGCTGAGGGAAAAAATCTCATCCAGATCCGCTGAGATGAGAAGAATGGCACACCCTTTTTCTCTCCACTTCAAAAGCAGATTCCGTACACTTTCACTGGCCCCTATGTCGAGACCTCTTGTCGGCTGGAATGCGACAATGAGGCCGACACCATCATAAATCTCTCTTGAAAGAATAAGTTTCTGCTGGTTTCCTCCGGAGAGATAACGTACGGGCATCTCAGGAGAATTTGTCTTGATCGCAAACTCATCTATCTTCTCTTCTGTCTCTTCTCTGAGTTTCCTGAAATCTATGAATCCATTGTGAATAAGGTCTTTCCGCCCGCTTCCGAGGAGCATGTTCTCTTCGAGGCTCATATCGAGGACAAGACCATCCCTGTGCCTGTCATCAGAAATATACCCTATCCCCCTCTCTTTCCTCTTCTGTACAGGCAGATCTGTCACATCCTCGCCTTTTATCCTTATTGAGCCAGAAGAGATCTTCCTGATTCCTACAATAGCCTCTGAAAGCTCTTTCTGTCCGTTTCCATCAACTCCTGCAACACCAAGGATCTCTCCCGATGAAAGCGACAAGGACAATGACAATGTAGTCCTGTTTCCTTCCTTCACTGTCACATTGTCCATCAGGAGCTCAACATCGCCCTTTCCTGGACTTGCTCCCCTTTCTGTTTCCTTCAAGGCCCTTCCTATCATAAGAGAAGAAAGTAGAGTTTCAGAAAGTTCGTTTCTGGAAACGCTGCGGATCACTTTTCCGTCCCTGAGAACGGTAACCATGTCTGCTATCTCCATTACTTCTGGAATCCGGTGAGTGATGATTATTATGCTCTTTCCGTCATCTTTGAGCTTCTTTAGCACACGGAAGAAATCCTTTGTCTCTCCTGGCGTGAGAACAGCAGTAGGTTCATCGAGAATAAGGAGTTCAACATCTCGGAAAAGGAGTTTCATGATCTCCACCCTCTGCTCTTCGCCGACAGAGAGCTGGGAGACTTTCTTCCTGACGTCAAGAGGAAGGCCATAAAGAGATGAGATCTCCTCTATCTTCCTGTCAATTTCTGCTCTCTTTACAAAAGGATATCCATTCATCTTCAGGCCAAGGGTTATATTCTCAGAGACAGTGAGCTTTCCGACGAGATTGAAATGCTGATGCACCATTCCGATCTTCCTGTCAATTGCATCTTTAGGAGAATGGAACTCCACTTCCTCCCCTTTCCAGAATACTTTTCCCGAATCTTTTGGGTATATCCCGTAAAGGATGTTCATCAAAGTCGTCTTTCCCGCACCATTCTCCCCAAGCAAAGCATGTATCTCCCCTTTCTTCACAAAGAGAGAGACATCCTCATTGGCATAAACACCGAAGAATGATTTAAAGATGTTCTCCATCTTGAGAATGTAATCCATCGTATAGTTATCCTTTTCTGAAGAGAGAAGACCCGGGACAAGCCCGGGCCTGATATGGCTCAGCGAGATGGAGTCGATATGACAGGGACTTCAAGAGCACCTGATGTGATATCGCTGATAGCCTGACTGATAGTGTCCTTCAATTCCTGAGGAATCTTATCCTCAAGCGCATGGTAAGGAGCGATCTCAACTACATTCCTGTCCATTCCGAGATTGTAAACCCCACCCTGGAACGTTCCATCCATGATCGAGGATACTGCAGTGATCATCACCTGATCCATGTTATAGATAGTCGATGACAGAACATAATCAGGAGCAATTGAATTCTGATCATAGGAATTACCTTCGGCATATACTCCATGTTCGGAAGCGGCAATAATCGCACCATTTCCCGCCTGGTTTGCCACCTGATAGATGACATCGGCACCCTGATTGATCATTGTCATCGCAGCCTCATATCCAAGATTCGTATCAGTAAAAGAATTGATATAGATCTCAAGTACCTTTATATCTGGATTTATTGTCTTTGCAGCAAGCTTGAAAGCTTCGAGTTCCTTGATTATCGATGGTTGCTCGAAACCTCCGATCACCCCGATTGTACCGCTTTCAGACATTCCAGCGGCAAGAAGTCCCATGATATATGCACCCTGCTCACAAGCCATTACATATGAAGCTGCGTTCTCAGAGTAGGAATTTGACTCTGTGGCAAGGAAATACTTACCTGGAAACTCGTGTGACACTGCGGCAGCAGGCTCTCCATACTGATAGCCGTGTCCGATTATGATATCATACCCATCGGCCGCAAGCTGTCTGTAGGCGGCTTCCGAATCAGCGATCGAGACATTCTCCATGATTGTAGTCTCGAGTCCGAACTTCTCACTTGTCGCCTGAAGACCGGCAACTGCGACAGCGTTCCATCCCTGATCATTTGCAGGTCCGGAAAGAATCAATGCCATTGAGTCGATCTCATCGCCGGATGCATCGCTTGCGCCCCCTGCGAAAAGGAACGCAAATGAGACAACGAATAGAGATACAAGAAGTAAAATACGCTTCATATGTTCCTCCTAAATGGAAATCAATTGTATTTTGGGAAGGCTGATGACTCAGAGCGCAGGACCTTTGTACATACTTTTTCTCCCTCTTCCCTGAGCGCATGCTCATCGATTCCTGTAATCTGTCCCTCTCTGAAGACGACCTTCCCGTCAATCATCGTAAGGGAAACAGGGCCTGTTACCCCTACACGTGCAATCAGATTCTTCGGATCATGTTCTGTCCCAGTGAGCTCCAGCGCCTCCCCATCTATCATGAATAGGTCTGCGCCCTTGCCCACTTCAAGCGATCCGATATCATCACGCCCAAGTGTTTTCGCACCTCCAGCTGTTGCTATCTTGAGCATATCATAGGACGAAACGGCACCACCTCTCTCTTTGCTGAAGAAACACTGCATCAGATATGCCATACGGAGCGCGTCAAGGAGATTCGAGCTGTCGTTTGTCGCAGAACCATCCACCCCGAGACTCACAGTAACGCCATCAGAAAGAAGTTCCCTGATATTCAATATCGGGAAACCTCCGAGAACAGCAGGGGCAGGACAATGGCTCACACCTGTTCCCGCTTTTGCCATTCTCCTGAATTCCTCACGACTCAGTTCCCAGCAATGGGCATACCATACATCAGGACCCGAAAAGCCAATCTCCTCACACCAGTCGAGTGTCCTCTTTCCGTATTTTGCCTCAATTATCGCGTTCTCCCCCTCTCCCAGATGTGTATGGAGATGTACTTTCTTCTCCCGCGCAAGGGACAGGGACTCAACAAATGTTTCTTTATAAGAATTCATCGGCTGGCAAGGAGAAATTACAATCTGGTGCATCGAAAATGGAGATCCATCGTGATATGTCTTGATAAGCCTCTCGCAATCTGAAAGGAACTCATCTGTCGTTTCAAGCATATCTTCAGGAATTGTACTGCCAAGTTCTCTCGGAAGAGTGTTCGCACCACGGCCCGCGTGATAGCGTATGCCGATCATGTCAGCAGCCTCCATCTGCCTGTCCACTGGAGATTTTCCAGTCCTCTTGGTATAGCAGTACTGATGATCAAAGGCTGTCGTGCATCCATGCTTCACAAGATCAGCGAAACTGGTGAGACTTGAGTAGAAGATCACATCAGAATCAACTTTCTGGAATATCCGATATATCTTGTCGAGCCATTCAGGAACAGTCATGTTCGGATAATCTATGCTCACAAGATTTCTGACGAAAGTCTGGAAAAAATGGTGATGTGTATTTACAAGTCCAGGATATATGAACTTGCCTCTGGCATCGATAACTTCGCTACTCTCGCACTCGATAGCCTTTCCGATCTTCTTGATAACATTCTTCTCGATCAGAATATCGGAGTCAAAATAGACACGGTCCAAACCGTCACACGACACTATTGCCTTGGCGTTCTTTATCAGAACCTGTTTTTCCATCGGGGCCTCCGCAAATCGAAATCTATGACTTACTGGCCTCAGTATAGGCTCTGAAAGATATTCTGAAAAGGAACTTTGCCAAAATATTCCCTCGATGTGAACGTCGCCCTTTCTGCGTTATAGAATTGTTGCGAAAAAACCCATTGGCTTGCCGATGGGATGAAAGCAACAGATTCAGAATGTGATGACAGAATGCTTGCCATCAATCCATAGTTTAGCTTTCTGGTTGCTCAGAAGATGCCTTGCCTTTGCCGAGTTGCGGTATGTAGTCATCCATATCTCCCTTATCCCCTCATGCGAGATGACATCCATTGCGACTGGATGAGGGAATCCATGTTCGTCAATAGTCGAAAGTGTGACATAGCCGCATCTGTCAAGGATCCAGGAAGCCTTGTTCTCATTACTCATCCATCGCTTGAGGTCTGGACGCAGCTTCATAGTATTCTGATTGCAGGTGAATGTACCGTTCTCATAGCAGTGTATGCAGTAGTCCCCGTTCCTGTGTCCATTCCGAACAGTTCTGGCGGATATGCTCTTCTTCAATGCCGCAACGATGGTGGCACCGGGAGATGAGGGAAAGAAGGGAAGACTTCCCGACTGCCAAAGAATTAGTGGAAACTAGAAAGGTATGACAATATATGTCATGCACCTTCTGTCAGAATGTACTTGCAGACAGGAGGAAGCCATGGAAAGTGAAGAGGCAAAGAAACTGCTCAAGGAATTTAGAAAAGAAAGTGAAAGGCATGTCCTCATGATCGAGGCCGACATGTGAGAAGACGACAAGAGGCATATCTTCAACATCTCCAACCGCCTCCGTCTTGCCAGCAATGAGCTCATTGCCATAATGAGGAGGAATAAGGAACAGCTTCTGAGAACAAAGCGGTACCGGAAGTTGAAAGTCCTCTATGGCAAAGCGGGTAGGAATAATGACAAGGCATTGAAGTCACATCTTTCGGCACAGATGAATGCGATGCAGGATGAGTATGATGTCAGCTGGGATTGTTGCAGGAGAACGATGATTCCGATCGGGAAGAAGTATTCCCTTTCCAGCGTATTCGCTCTCACCCGAGCAGAAGATATCTGGAAGGGTGTCGAGAAGGTCCTCTACGCTGATGGAAAGATGCTCCGCTTCTCAAAGAGAGGAGAGCTTCCAATTCTCAGGGCCAAGCAGATTGAGAGGAGCATCACAATCAAGAACATTGATGGCCGCTTGGTCCTCTCGTGCAGTAGCATCTCCTTCTCCCCGATAATAAGCGACAGGTTCGGAGAAGATGAGGTAAATGCCGTACTCCATTATCTGAATCACGGCGATGAGATAGATGCTGAAGCAGTGAGAACCTTTCATGAGAAGGATAAGATATTGGATACGTATCGTCCATGCTATGCCTCTCTGAAGTGCGAGGAGATAAGGGGAAGACTGAGGGTCTTCATACATCTGACTATTGAAGGGAAGGCAAAGCCCAAGTTCTCAATGGATGGCTCTCCCCGCCATAAGTATGGAACAGGCGTTGTCGGCTGTGACATCGGCACCCAGACGATCGCCTATACCTCCGACAAGGAATGCGGTCTCAGGAATCTTGCCGAGAGAGGTGAAGCGATCACCGGAAGCGAGAGGAAGGAGAGGATCCTGCTACGGAAGCTCGACCGTTCAAGGAGAGCCATGAATCCAGACAACTACAATGAGGATGGAACGGTAAAGAATGGTCCAAAGAAGTGGAAATGCTCAAAGAACTACCTCGAGGACAAACAGAGGCTGAAGAAGCTTAGACGGAAGAACTCCATAAACTGCCATCTGGCGATCAGGGAGGATGTGAACCACATGAGGAACCTTGGGGATGTCTTCATCACTGAGCCGAGGAATGCGAAGAGGCTTATGACAAAGACGAAAGAGATGACAATCAATGAGAATACGGGCAAGATGAATCGGAAGAAGAGATTCGGCAAGTCGATAAGGAACCGCTGTCCCGGATACTTCCAGAGCCAGGCTGAAATGAAGTTCACCCTGACAGGAGGAAGGTACATTGAAGTTCCATATGGCTACAGGGCTTCCCAGTATGACCACACTAGTGGAGAGTATGTGAAGAGGAAACTCTCACAGAGGCTGTTCTCCCTTTCCGATGGGACAGCAGTGCAGAGGGATCTGTATTCCTCATTCCTCCTTTACAATGCCTCATTTGATGATACGGGAGAGTTGATAATTGATGGGATGAGATGTGCTAAAAGTTTCACATCCATAAACAGGATGCATGAAGAGGAAATAGAAAGGATAAGGCTTTCAGGGAAGAAAGTGCTTAACAGTGGTATAAGAGTTTAAGGAGGAGAAACAGAAGAGACAGAAAGAAGATAAATATAAAATTGGGGAGCTGACTGTCTCTCCATGACGAAAGGTAGAAGCCGGTCGCTAATGTGCCAAGAATGGTGCTTGGCCGGCAGTTCCGGTGCTCTGGGCGGCAGCCCTGGTCCCAAAGCCTGAGAATGGTGTACGGACATGGTGCAAGCCTATCCACTAGAACCCCACAGGCTCGCCTGTGGGAGCAGTCAGCAAGATCGGCGTATACGAACCGGCAAGCGGCGACAATGGTGCGGGAAGAAAGCAGGAGACATTGGGAATCCAGAAGAACCAAAGGGTCATAGATGCTTATCTGGGGGTGTCTGAAGATGTTTGAACTAAAAGATCTGAAAGTTAATTACGGGGGAATCGAAGCAGTGAGAGGCATTTCATTTTCGGTTCCAGAAGGAAGCATAGTGACATTGATCGGTGCCAATGGAGCGGGAAAGAGCACTACGCTCAGGACAATTGCAGGACTTGTAAAAGCACATTCCGGCTCGATTTCTTTCGATGGTGATGATATCACGGACAAGGATCCCTCATACATTGTGAGCAAGGGAATCACACTAGTGCCAGAAGGAAGGAGGATATTTCCTGACCTCACAGTACTGGAAAACCTGAAAATAGGCGCATACCTCAGGAATGACAATATCGGAAATGATCTGAATCTGGTCTATAAACTCTTTCCAAGGCTGAAAGAAAGAAGCTGGCAGCTCGGAGGCACACTATCTGGAGGCGAACAGCAGATGCTAGCTGTAGGAAGAGCTCTGATGAGCAGGCCAAAACTGATGATGATAGATGAACCTTCCCTCGGTCTCGCCCCTATTGTCGTGAAGGACATCTTCAGAATCATAAAGGAGATAAACAATGAAGGTGTGACGATCCTCCTGATCGAACAGAATGCGAACATGGCGCTCCAGATTGCAGATATGGCATACGTGATGGAAACTGGAGCGATCACACTGTCAGGAAAAGGAAAGGACCTGCTTTTGGATGAAAACGTGAAGAAAGCTTACCTGGGATCATGATGGAAACAACGTATTGCCAACAACTTTCAGATCATGAGGAGATTCCACACGTCCTCATGATCAGTCAGTTGCATTACTCCCGCTATTCTCTATCTCTTCGTCCACAGCTCTTAGAAGTATGTCATTGATCCGCGATTGCCAGTCGCCCCCCTGATTCCTGAAATACGCGAGGATTCCCTTACTGATATAAAGCTCCACCTTCTCAGTATCTGAGCGTCCTATCAGATTGAGATATCTTGATTTGAGTATCTCCATCACATGTACTTTGTAAGTGTCCCAGTATTCGCTGTATTTCTTTCCAAGGACCATACGGGAATATGTAAATCCGCACTTTTCCAGAACCCGTCTCCCGTTGTCATTCCCCTCAAAATAGATGCCGATCACAGACTCCAGCCCGACATCATCGAAAGCATGCCTCAGCATCTCTTTCAGGGCCTCTGTCGCATATCCCTTGTTCCAGAATTTATTGGCGATCCAGATGACTACCTCAGCTTCATGCTCCTTTGTAATGAACCTGCTCTCCCCTCTCTTCTTCAGACTGGCACAGCCGATTATGACATTGCCTTTATTCTTCTTCAGTTCGATGGCATAAGTCTCATCTGTCATGAGGACATCCATCAGCACTCTCCTGCTCTCTTCGACACTCTTGGCCATCGCCCAGCCAGCACGTGGACCCATCACAGGATCTTTGGAATATGTGAAAAGAGTATCAGCATCCTCTTTTGTCCATGGTCTGAGTAACAATCTTTCTGTTTCAAACATACTTTGATGATAACACAAACAGAAAAGGAGAAATGTGGAGAATTCACAATCCTGGATTTCTGCGGTAATCTCTTAATGATGAAAAGAGAGATCAAGATAATACTCGTTGTTCTGGTACTGGTACTCATAGTATTCGTTTATTTCCTTAAAAATCCATTCTGGGAAAAGACGGAAACACCTCAGGATATGATTCCTCTGGAGTATACAGCCTGGGACGACGGCTTCCTTTCACTTGACCTTCCCCTGCTGCTTGATTTCGGATCAGAGCAGTGCCCTCCCTGCAATGCAATGAAACCGGATCTAGAGGCTTTCTGGAAGGAAAGCTATGGGAAAGTGAGGGTCCTGTATGCAGACATATGGGCAAATCCGACTCTGACAGGCGGCCTTCCGGCTTCTGTCGTTCCCACGCAGTTCTTCTTTGAAAAGGGAGGAAAGCCATACGAACCGAGTGAGGATGTAAGCAGTCAGATACGATTCTTGCAATACGCATACAAAGATTCAGGTGAGCTTGCGCTGACATGCCATCAGGGGATACTGAGCAAAGAGGAAATGTACATGATCTTCTCTGATATGGGAGTTGAGTTATGAGCGAGACACTCACTTCCATGCTTGAAGCATATCCACTCCTTTCCCCTCTCATCGCATTCCTGATGGGCGTTCTGACCAGCATCTCGCCCTGTTCCCTCTCATCGCTTCCGCTTGTGATAGCCTATGTATCGCAAACGACGACAGAGACGAAAAAAGGATTCTTGTATTCACTACTTTTTGCACTCGGAACGGCAATCACGTTTTCACTTCTTGGCCTGATTGCAATATCGCTCGGGGAAGTGATGCGTGGCGCAGGATCGTGGTGGTACATACTGCTGGGCATTCTGATGGTTCTCCTTGCCCTCCAGTCATGGAATGTGATTTCTGTTGTGCCATCTGCGAACCTTTTGCAGAAAAATCAGAGAAGGGGGTATCTAGGGGCACTGATCGCAGGCTTCCTCATGGGATTATTCTCATCTCCATGCGCAACACCTATGCTGATCAGCCTGCTCGCGTTCATAACCCTCTCTGAAAGCACATTCTATTCCATGTTGCTGATATTCTTCTTCTCTCTGGGACATGGTGTGCTATCTGTCGTAGCAGGGACATCAAGCACATTCATCAGACGAATCAGGAACACGAGGATATCCAGATACGCATCATATATAATCGGCACACTGATCCTGATCCTTGGCCTTTATATGTTCTATCTGGGATTCTGATCAGAGTCCGATCGATGCGAATATTGCGCTCAGAAGAAGCAATACATTTGCGCTTACATAAGTGAACATCACCAGCATCTCATCTTTTTCATCTCCTCTCCTCTTTTGAAGAACGAGAATGCTGTCAGAGAAAGTGAATGCAACAACGCCGAAGAACGCATAGATCTTATGCAGATAGAATCCGCTTTCTCCAGATGCGCCTGCAATCATGCCGAAAAGAAGAAGCACCGCCGCATAGAATGTCATGAGCCTGTCACCCCTGACAGGGACAAAAGATGAGAAATACAGGAAGAACGATGAAAACCACAGAATACCCCAGAAAATGGCGTCCTGAATGGCAAAACCAAGAGAAAGGAAATATGCCATGTAAAGCACATGTCCGGCCAGAAAAGATGCAGAACCGAGCTTGAATTTCCCGTCCAGCTCCATCAGAAGATCCCCAACGGTATAGAAAAGGAGTGCAAATATCAGGCATTCAATGTTTCCAAGGTCTATCCCGACAAACGATGCAAAAGATGAAAACGAGAGATAAAGCATCGGAACGATCAATATCTTGGAGATTGAGTTGAGCATGCGTTGTCCGCTCTTTATCGAGTGGAAATGAACTAATATGACAACCAGAGTAAGGATGACAACCAATGTCATTTCAATCTATGCGCCTTATCACGCTCTCTTCAAGAACGCTGAAAAGAGGCTGGTAATCCCCGTCGATCGATGCGATGTTCGCTTCCAGATACCTGTCCACGTCGACAGAACTCCAGATGATATCATATCCAGCTTTTCTGGAAAGTCTGGTGAAGAAAAACCTCGTTGTCCTCCCATTGCCATCCCTGAACGGATGGAGAGCCTCCATCTCACCCATGAAGTAGGCAAGCTCATTTATATAATCATCGAAGTCATCAATCCCCTTGAGATAATTCAGCTGGGCAAGCTTCGAGAAGATATCCTGAGCCTGCTCCTCGATATACTCAGCCCTGCAGTACTCACTGTGCTTCTCAAGGTTCTTGTCCCTTATCATCCCTGCAGAAGGATACACATCACCAAAAATATGCTGATGTATTGCCTTCAGATAATCAAAAGAGAAAGGAAGTTCTTTAGGCCTGACAAAGAGTTCCGCGATGCGCATGGAGGAAATCCAGGTCTCAATCTGCTTGAGTATCCCTTTATCCTTGATATTGAAGTAATTCACAAGGCATCTTGTTCCTGGATAAAAACCTAGTTCGGAGGACGTGGCCTCATATGGAACATCGAGTCTCTTCTCCTCGATGAATCTTGAAATCACAGAGGAAGCATCATCTTCCTCTTCAAGTATCTTCTTGAGCGCATCCTCGGCGGAGACGGAAAAATCTATTCCATCAAAATCGTATCCGAACTTAATGTAACTTAAACAGCCATCTACTGCTGAACTATTCATAATTTAGCGGCAAGGCCCTCCCAGCATTCATAGGAGTTTCCAGCTTTATCACCACATATTTCCCGAATGTCACGGAAATCTGACGATCTATCTGTAATCACGCATGAACTCCACATGCGGGCCGTAATATGCCCCGGCCAAAAGCAGGGTTATTGTACCATAGCGAGGAGTTGCAAACAATACATTGGAAGCAACTCCAGCAACTATACATTATGGCTATTGCAGCTCCCCTTTCTTTCCTTTTTCATCCAGAAGGCCTTTCTCATTCCCCTTCTCATCATCATGATCGAAGAACATCTCTCCTGCAATCCTGGCAAGGCTCATCGTCACATCCTTCAGCATTTTCCTCTCTTCACGCGCGAGGGAGAAATATGCCCGTATGAAATCAGGGCCGCGCATGATTACATCTGTGCTATTGAGGCGGAATGTCTTTATTCCCGCATTTCCGAAAATTGAGAAAAGCGAATCCACAAAAGTTTCCCTCTTCTCCCTTGAAAGACTCTTTATCCAGGTTGAGAGGATCCTGTTCATCATCAGAGAATCATCTGAAAGATTTTCCTTGTAAGCGAAATGAGGACCATCGAAACACCAGGTATAGGGGTCATGCTGGAATATGCTCACAGATGTCGACTCGATAACACGATACGAAGGAAGATGTTCAAGGAGCATACCTACGATTGAAGAAGAAGGAACGATCGTCACAACCTTATCTGCTATCGATGGAAGAATTGAATAAGTCCTGCTCTCTTCATTGAATCCCGGACCATCGTTATTGAATACCCGGACTATCCTCTGCTGTATCCTCTTGGAAGCGTTTGCTGTGGCATAGACTGCAAGGTTTCCTCCCTTGCTGTGCCCTGTAAGAAATATCTTCCCCTTGTATTTAGCTGCAATCCGATTGAGATAAGACAATGCATCCTTCTGAGACGGAACTGTATCTTCAAAAGACATATTGAAGTCCTCTTTCCATCCAGTGAGACTCATGTCTGTTCCTCTGTAACTTATCACAAGACTGCCATCAGGCAGATGGAAAGTGAGGGCAAAGAACTGTTTCGTCATCTCTTCATCGAAATTATTCACAACGTCTGATAAACAAAGAGATGAAAAGCGAACCTTGCTGATTATCTCAGAGAGGAAAACATAGTCCTTCCTGTCCCTGTAATCATCAACGATGTAAGAACGGGAGAGCATCCTGATCGCCGCATCATATAGCGTCAGCGTCTCCTCCTGATTCATCACACAAGAGAAATTGACATAGGCAAGATCAGCAAGAACAAGCTGGTCTTCACAAGTTAAGGGGAGACTCGAAAAAGGCAAGTCTCCCCTCCATTTGACATAATCAAATATTGTGTCCACGTCAGAATGTGAAACCAAGTACCAAGTTGGCGCCCCAGTCCATATCCTCGTAGTTCGGAATCATGATCCTGTAATATCCCTCGAGACCAAGCGAGAAGATATCCCCGATGTAGAACCTTACACCTACGAGGGCCTCGCCAAACACGTTCCAGGCAACGTCATACCCATTCATGCTTGTATCCCAATTGGCGGATGTGGCCAGAGCTGTCGTCTGTCCTAGGAATGCTGTTGTTCCAGCACCAAGGCCGAACTGGAGATTCATGACTCCTGCACGGGCATCCATTGTAAGGAGGACAGTCGCAGATACATCATTGTAGTATCCATTCGGATTGAAGAATTCAGTTCCGCCAGCATATGCAGTCTTAGGATCTGCTATGTAATCAAAGTCGAACCTGAGGCCAAATCCGAGAGCATTGTCAGCGGTTATGATATTTGCAAAATCAAGTGAAAGGCCAGCTGTGATGTTCGGATCAATATATTCGCTACCTACCGAATAGAAAGCCGGATCGATTCGAGTCATGTTCGCAGGTGACGTGATTCCACCACGGACAAGAAGTGAGAATGCAAAGCGTGAAGGTGATGTGTTCGCCTCTACAACGACAGGTGTTTCCTCAACTACTACATCTTCTGCAGGCTCTTCAACAACAACTACATCCTCTGCAGGTTCTGTCACCTCTTCCGGTGTATCGGAAGCACTGAGAAGTGGTTCTGCTGTTGCGGATGCGGTCTCGGACCAGTTCTCTCCATCGTAAGAACTTTCGATATAAAGCGTATGAGCAACATATGGATCGAGATCTTCCTGTGAATATGTGGTGACAGAACTATCGACCACGACCCAGCCATCCTCGTCTGTAGAATCCAGCTGATAGCGATAGTAGGCCACATACTCATCGCCTCCATCCCATTCCCATGTTGCTGTCATCAGCTGAGCAGAAAAAAGCGTTGTCAGGGCAAAAAGCGAGACAACAAGAAGTGAAATCAGTTTTTTCATCTTAAGGATACTCTCCTTCTCAATCCAATTGATTGAATAAATTTTAGCCTATAGCGTGCTATGCAAGCAAGAAAAATAAGGTGAAGTAGTTTCGAGCAGAAAAATCTATATAATCAATTACTATGGAAAAAAAGAAAACAATATGTACTTTCTCCGGCTCTTCCCTCGGACAAAGGGAAGCTTACACGCGCGATGCAGCACTCCTTGGAAGGCTGATAGGAGAGAACAATTTTGATCTTGTCTATGGCGGAGGGGCCATCGGACTGATGGGAATAGTTGCCGATGAGGCGAAAAAACATGGTTCTTTCGTTCTCGGGGTGCTCCCGGAAAGCATGAACAAGAAGGAAGTGAGAGTCAAAAACGTAGAATCAGAACTGTTGATAGTGAAAGATATGCACGAAAGGAAGAGGACGATGTACCAGAGAGGTGACTTCTTCGTCGCTCTTCCAGGTGGAATAGGAACCTTCGAGGAACTGATGGAAATATTCACATGGAAGCAGCTTGGCTATCACAAGAAAGGAATAGTCCTTCTCAATACTGAAAATTACTATTCATCACTTATCCAGCAATTTGAGAGGGCAGTAAGCGATGGCTTTCTCAAAGAGGAGGTCCTTTCCTCCATCTGTGTAGCCCAAAAGCCCGAAGATGTGCTTTCCTATATCAATGGCTACAAGGAGGAAAAGCTTCCAGAAAAAATATGAAAGAGAAAAAACTTTACGTAATACTTGATTACTTCTACATAATAATCGGCTCAACTATCGTCGCCTTCGGTCTTGCGATATTCACAAACCCTGCCCAGATCGCTCCGGGAGGAGTCTCTGGAATCGCAACAATACTTTATCATGTTTTCGGATGGGATCTTTCACTTCTCATCCTGATTCAGAACATCCCGCTATTTTTAATCGGCATAGCTGTCTTCGGAAAGCAATACGGGGTGAAGACACTAACCGGCATATTCGTGCTTTCCCTGATGACCGAGGTATTCACAAGCATATTCGGTTACAATGGGCTTCTTGATTATACCCATGACATGAGTTACTGGCTCTCATGTCTCTATGGCGGCGTCATCTCCGGTCTCGGAATGGGTATAGTCATGAAATCAGGATCGAACACAGGCGGAACTGACATCATCGCCCAGGTAGTTGCCCGTTTCACTCCCCTATCCCTCGGCACATGCCTTTTCATCGTAGATGCTGTGGTCATCCTCCTGTCAATGTTCGTTTTCGGCATCCTCAGCGGACTTTATGCAATCGTTGTGGCGTATATCACGCAAGTGATCGTCGACAAAGTGATGCTCCAGATGGGAACCTACAGAGCGCGAACTGTCTTCATCATCTCAGAGCACCTTGAAGAGATCAGGAAATTCGTCCTTGATGACATGGACAGGAGCGGTACCTTGATAGAAGCGAAGGGGCTTTATTCGATGAAGAAGAAGCCCCTCCTGATGATAGTGATCCCAATAAATCAGATTTCAAGACTGAATCGCGCCCTCCATGAAATCGATCCTGATGCATTTCTCATCATACACGAGACATACAATGTCCTCGGAGAAGGATACGGTTCGCTTGAAGGCGCGGCCAGGGACAGCGATGTCACCAAGGCTTAATTGACTACATACCTTCTGGCCATTTCACTCCATTCAACCCCACGGTAGCATGGAGTGATGGTTATGACTCCGGGCTCTGAAAGGGCAAACGTGCTGTTCAGATTCTCCCTGCTTCCCCTCTTTCCGCTGAACGTCGACCATGAGATGTTGAAAGTAAGGCCTGTATCCACAGTGGCCCTTTCAGAATACCCTGAACTGTCAATATAAGCGTATTCAAAACGGGAAAGGTCTATTGGACTACCAGATGTGAACGTACCGTCAGGCACCGATCCTTCAACAAGGCCGCTCGTCTCAGAAGAAGATGATGACGATGACGAAACAGAAATCTCATCCAAGAGGTATGACGGATCATATGCAATTGAACTCCGGTAACTATACGGATCATCATGCACATAGACAACATCAGGTTCGCTCAGGGAACTCAGGACCGCACCTGCCACAAATAGATCCGTGAACATATCCGCAACCATGAATCCTGGAGCTGGATGATGCACTGGAGGACGTGGATGATGATGGTATCGCATAGGATGCGCAAAGGCCATCGGAATAGCCAGCATAAAAATCATTATTGCAAGAAAAATTTTCTTCATACTATAAAACTATCATAAAAAAAACCGGAGGAAATGTGTTTTCCTCCGGTAGTTTTCAGTCAGTCAGAAGACCCTCGTCAGATGCAAATTCCTTCTTCCTGAGGTTTCTGAACATGTCGATCAGCTTCTGGACAGTGAGGTTCTTCTTCTCTTCCCCACCAACGTCGAGGATTATATGCCCCTCATCCATCATGATCAGCCGGTTGCCGTAATCAATCGCAAACTGCATATTATGGGTAACCATCATAGCCGTCAGCTTGTCCCTGCTGATGAATTCCTTCGTCAGGTTCATGACAATGTCCGCATTATTAGGATCAAGGGCAGCCGTATGCTCATCGAGAAGCAGGAGGCTCGGATGAGAGATCGTGCTCATCAGAAGAGTAAGCGCCTGTCTCTGTCCGCCTGAAAGGAGTCCCACATTGTCTTCCAGCCTGTCCTCTAGGCCAATCGGTTTCAGCATCTCTCTGAAGAGATCCCTCCTCTTCTGGTTGAGGCTGAATGTTATTCCCCTCATTCCCTTTGTGTAAGCAAGGATCATATTGTCCTGAATGGACATATTTGCACTTGTTCCTTTTGTCGGATCCTGGAAGATCCTGCCGATCTGGAAAGCCCTCTTGTATTCAGGAGCATGTGTGATGTCTTTTCCATTGAGGACGATCTTCCCGCTTGTTACAGGAAAGGTTCCCGCAATCATGTTGAAAAGCGTTGATTTTCCCGATCCGTTTGAACCGATTATGCAGACAACATCGCCAGGATTCACATGCAGATTGATATCACTTAAGGCGACCTTCTCATTTATCGTTCCGGGGAAGAACACCTTTGTCACGTGAGAAATATCAAGCATATCAAGCATCCTCCCTCATCTTTGTAAGCGCCTTTCTCTTCGCTCCTGCATCCGCAGCCTTGCTTCTGGTCATTGCAACAGCAAGGGAGATGATTACAAGCACGCCAGTAAGGAGCTTGAAGTCGTTTGTCGTGATTCCGATCAGATAGCCGTACTTCCTTCCAAAGAACATCAGAGCCTTGTAGATGATTCCACCGAAGATTGCACGCAGCGTTATCAGACTGATGCGGTTGGACGAGAAGAGGAACTCGCCGATCATGACAGCAGCCAGTCCCTGGACGACCATGCCCTGCCCGAGATTCACATCCGCAAACCCCTGATACTGGGCAAGAAGACCGCCAGAGAGGGCAATCAGTCCATTGGAAAGCCCAAGTCCGATAAGCTTGAGTGTAGCAGGATTCATTCCCTGGCTTATTACAACCTGTTCGTTTCCTCCAAGAGCGCCGATAGCAAGTCCGAGATCCGACCGGAAGAAGAGATCCATCAGGAGCTTGATCACAAGCACGATCAGGAGAGTTCCGAGCAATGACGCGAAAGGTGAAGAGAGAAAATCGAAGATCTGGGGAAATATGCGATAGAGCGTGACTTTGTTAAGAAGCGCAAGGTTCGCCTTGTTCCCGAGAATCCTGAGATTCACAGAATACAGCATCGTCATAGTCAGGATACTTGCAAGTAGTCCAGGAATCTTCAGCTTGTTGTGGATAGTAGCTGTTACACCACCACAGACAATGCCTACCAGGAACGCAAATATGAGGGCTACTCCTGTCGATATTCCAGCCCAGATAGCGACAGCAGCCACCGCAGCACCGGTGGCGAATGAACTGTCACATGTAAGATCCGGCAAATCCAATATCCTGTAGCTGATAAGGACACCGAGGACCATTATCGAGAAGATAAGGCCCTCAACGAATATTCCTTCAATCATCGTTATTTCCTAATGAGTTCACCGTTCTGAACGATTGCAACAGCGCTGTCCAAGAGCTCAGAAGGAATTGTCACGCCAAGTTTCTCAGCTTCATCAAGATTGAACCAGAGCTCGAAATCGCTAGGATCTGTGAGGAATATGGTTCCTATCTCTCCTGCAGGAGTTCCATTGAGGATCTTCTCAATAGCCTTTCCAAGCTCCACGCCGATCTGATGGTAATCAAAACCCCACGAGATTAGGAAATCTAGACCGTATACACCGCTTGGGTCAGCTGCGAAAAGCGGCTTGTTGTTTGCGCTTGTCACAGATGCGACTGCGCTCAATGCAGAAATTACAGTATTGTCAGTAGCAATATACACAGCATCAACACGATCAATGATCGACTGTGCGGCCATCATTACTTCAGCAGAGTTTGCCACAGCGGCCTCTACAAAAGTTCCACCGAGCTTTTCAGTCGCGGCCTTTGCCTGATTCATCAGGGTAACCCCGTTTGCCTCTCCGGATGCATATATGTTTCCGATCACCTTCGCCCCAGTGATATCCATCAGGAGCTTGATCTGTGCCTCAACCGGATTCATGTCCGACACACCCGCGACATTCGTATTTGGATCCGGATCATAAGTAGCGACAAGACCTGCATCGACTGGATCTGTTACAGCTGCAAAAAGCACTGGAATGTCATGGAACACGTTTACAAGTGCCTGGGCAGTAGGAGTCGCGATTCCGACTACGATATCGCAATTGTCATCCTTGAACTTCTGGGCAATTGACGCGCTTGTGGATATATCTCCCTGAGCATTCTGAAAATCATATGTTATAGGAAGTCCTGTAGTTGCAAGATATTCCTGCATGCCCTCCTCTACTGCATCGAGAGCAGCGTGGCTGAGGAGCTTCGAGACACCAATGCGGATAGTACCGTCATCTGCACCAGATGTATCACTTGCACCGCCAGAAAATACTACGCCGAGTGGCAAAGTGATGAGTATTAAAAGAGCTATGAACTTCCTCATAGATTTCCACCTCCAAAACTTTTAGAACAAATTTGTTTAGATGATATTACATTAGCTTTGGAGTTTGCAATGCATGGAAATGCATAATTATGCATTTTAAGAAACTAGAATGGACAGAACTCCATCCGTCATCTGGAAATATAAAAAGAAAAATACAAAGAAACATAAGGGCCGTGAATGAAACGCGGCCCTATACTTTCCTCAAGGTATCAGCGCTCCCAGAGATTTTCAGGGTAGTAACCGGATGTGATCTTCTCTCTGAGGCTGTCCATCACGATCTTCTTGTCCTCTGGATAAGTCATTCCGAACCAGCGCTCTGAAGAAGTCATGACTTTCATGGTCCCCTTGTTGTTCTCCACCATGTAGGATGCTCCTCCAGGAAGGAGACTCTCCTTCTTGGGATCTGCAATATTATCTCTCTTGAACTGTTCCCAGTACTCCTCGAAGACAGGGATGATCTTTGGAGAGAATCCGAAGAAATTCATGCTGCAGATCTCTTTTCCTGTCAGGAAAACATCCCCGCTTTCCTTGTGGGAGACAATTTTTCCATCGCTGTCAAAACCTATCTTCGTATTCTCTTCCATTGACACAAGATAGCCATCCCTGACCTTGCAGATTCCTCTGGAGACAGTACCGTAAAGACTCATTGTATTCTCCAGTACAAAACCGACCATCGCATGCTCGGCAGAATCATTTGTTATCGAACTGAGATAAGAACCCATCGTCTCGTAAGCGCTTCTTCCATAGTAGTCATCTGAATTGACAACAGTAAAAGGCGCATCAAGTTCACCTTTTGCGCACAAAAGCGCATGGATGGTTCCCCATGGCTTTGCCCTATCCTTTGAGGCCTTTATCTCATCTTCTGTCAGGAGGCTTTCCTTTCCCTGGAAGACATATGAGGCATCCATATTCCTCGCGATCCTGTCAAAAAGGCGCTCCCTGAAATCTTTCTCGATATCCTTGCGGATGATGAAGACTACCTTGCCGTATCCGCTTCTCTTCGCGTCATATACACCATAGTCGAGGAGAGTCTCTCCGTTTGCCCCAACTTTATCTATCTGCTTGACCCCGCCATATCGGGATCCCATGCCTGCGGCAAGAACCAAAAGCGTCGGTTTCATAAAAATCCTCCAGAGAAATTGTCTCTAGAGGATATTGTACTGTAAGTAATGGCAAAATGCCATGTGATTATGCTTCTTCCCTGGCACGTAAGGCGCTACGCACCTCCATCAGCACTTTTCCAAGATGATTCTCTCCGCTTCCGTCCATGCCATCCCCCCAGAAATGGTCGTTCTGAGTATGCTCTGCTATTTCAGCGTCCCCAGTATCGAGAAGCATCTTCCTTATATCTTCATGCTGGGAGAACTTCGCATATACGATGTCGTACATCAGCGAAACGCGCACATCCATCCAGTCATCATGACGATATGACGGGCTATTCTCATCGCGGCCGAGAGCAATGGCCTCCTGGCAGGTGGAAGCACTGCGCACCTTCTCCCTATACGCAGGATCTCTATGTTTCTGAGCCTGATAGCAGTGTTCGCTTGTAGGCCAGAGAAGGCCATCGAAAAAGACAGTATACGGGGAAAGGTTGCACAGATAACCATTCTCATCCCAAGGTTCATAGAAAAATATCTTTTCGCTCATTTGAGTAACCTCAGCGCGATCTCATTCGCCTTTCGGGAAAGCTCCTCTTCGTCAAAGTTGACCAGCTTTCCATTATCTACAGTCACCTTTCCATTTATGATCGTGTACTTGCTCTCGTGGGAAATCCCGGTAAAGAGCAGTGCAGCCACAGGATCTGACTGAGCACCTGCATAGGAAATGCCGGAGACATCGAATATCGCGATATCAGCACCCCAGCCTTCCTTGATCTTCCCTATCTTTCCATATCCAAGCATGGAAGCACCGTTTACAGTCGCCATCTTGATCACGTCACGGGCAGAAAGACTGTCTGAACCGTTCTTTACTCTCTGCAAAAGGAGGGCCATCCTCATCTCACCGAGCATGTCAGAGCTGTCATTGGACGCAGAGCCGTCAACTCCGATTCCGACTGTAATTCCCATATCCAGCATCTCACGTACTCTGCAGATTCCGCTTCCGAGCCTCATATTGCTTGAAGGACAGTGCGCGACCTGGCTTCCCGTCTCCTTCAGAACCTTCAGTTCCTCGTCATTGAAATGTATTCCATGCGCATAGAACACATCAGGCCCGATCAGGGAGCACTCCTGCATGAGCTCCACGGGACGTATCCCATACATCTTCATGCAGGTCTCTTCTTCATCAATTGTCTCGCAGAGATGTGTATGAAGCCTTACCGAATATTTCCTTGCCAACCTTGCGCTCTCGCTCATCAGGCTCTTTGTGACGCTGAATGGAGAACAAGGGGCGAGTACGACCTTGTGCATCGCCATCGGATCGGGGTCATGGAACAGTTTTATAACCCTCTCACTGTCAGAGAGGATCTCATCCTCACTCTGGACGACAGAATCAGGGGGAAGTCCTCCATCTTTCCTCGAGAGGCTCATCGAACCTCTTGTAGGAGAAAAGCGCATGCCGAGTGTATCTGCGGCAGAGAACTGGATGCTCATGATATCCCCATCAAATCCCTTCGGATACAGATAGTGATGATCCGTTGTCGCTGTACATCCGGTCTTCATCAGTTCTGCCATAGCAAGCAGCGATGAGTACTTCACGGCCTCAGGATCGATCTTCTTCCAGATCTCATAAAGATAAGTGAGCCAGATGAAGAGCTTTGAGTTCTGTACTTCAGGCAGGTTCCTTGTAAGTGTCTGGTAGAAATGATGATGAGTGTTCACGAACCCCGGCAAAACGACACACGATGAGCAGTCGATGGTACGGTCAGCTTTATCAGGGAGATTCTTTCCGATCTTCTCGATCAGATTGTCCTTGATAAGCACATCCACATTCTTTTGGTCCTTCTCATCTGTCGATGTCATCAAGGTGTAAATATTCTTGAGAAGAATGCTGGACATCATTGTCCTCCTTTTCCTAAAGAGCTCCAGGATCCGCCCTGTCCGCCATAGCAAACGGCTGCTACAGCTGCAGAGCGAGATGCGAATTTCAGAGCTTCAGTTAA
The DNA here is from genome assembly GCA_949293335.1 of uncultured Spirochaetales bacterium. Lineage (GTDB taxonomy): Bacteria > Spirochaetota > Spirochaetia > Sphaerochaetales > Sphaerochaetaceae > Ornithospirochaeta. The sequence continues at coordinate 9,137 of CASFDA010000024.1, read as the reverse complement.
AGGATACACCAAATTCAGGTAAGAATGGAGAAAACCTGATGCGAATGCGTCTCCGCAGCCTGAGGTGTCCTTGGCTTTCACCAAAATAGCATCCACATGGGAAAAACCTTCTCCAGAAATCATGGAAGACCCATCTTTCCCTAAAGTGGAGATGATAACGTTGCCAAATTGCCCATAGAGCTCTTCAAGGCCCTTTTTGCCATCATTGCTGTCATCGTCAGTGAGAGAATGGAGACCCTGCCTGTTCATGAATACTATATCGGCTTTTTTGAGGATGTTTTCAAAACGCTTCATACCTCCATTGGCAGAATCTATATCCATCGACAGAGTCAGGCCATTCTCCTTTGCCCAGGTGCATACCCATGAGATCTTCTCCGGATTCATGGCGATGACATGCACATGGTCAAAATCCTTTCCCTTCCCATCGAGAACGTGGGAAAACTCCTTCCCTGGATAGATATCGGGAGAAGGAAGGACTACGATAGCCTTTTCTCCTGTGCTATCGAGGAGCATGATGCAGAGCGTCGTCTCATTGTCACTGTAGCTGACAAGAGAAAGGTCCGTCCCTATCTTCTTCAGACTCTCGAGAGCATCCTCTCCCCTCTTGTCCCTCCCGATTACAGCAAAGAGCGCTGTATCGCTTCCAAGTGAGGAAAGCGCGTATGCGGAATTAGCGGCCTTACCTCCAGGAAGAGAGAAACTTGAGGTTGCGAGGATCCCCTCGTCATGCGTCGGGATGTGGTCAACGTTTATATAGAAATCAATGTCCGCATCCCCTACTACGAGTATTCTCTTTCCGCTCATATCCTCTCACCGCTCTTGTCAAACAGGAAACAGGAAGATGGCAGGAACGACACTTCTATCTCATCGCCCGGCATCAGTTCTTGTCCTTCAGAGTTAGTCCGCATCACATAATCAGATCCGAGGAATGTGAGGTGGACATTCGTATCTGCCCCAGAGACTTCAAGGAGGTTGACAGTCGCCTTGTACCCGGAACTGTCCCTGACTATGTTCTCAGGTCTTACTCCAAGCGAATAGGTTCCATCAGGAAGAGCTTCCGCATCGCTTTTTGTCCACAGGGAGAGGAGACTTCCATCCACACTCTCTGATCCCAGGAAGAATGATGTACCCTCTTTCTTGAGAGGCAGCACATTGATTCTCGGAGTCCCGAGGAACTCTGCGACAAAAAGATTTCGGGGATTGAAGTATATCTCTTTCGGTTTTCCATCCTGAGAGATTTTCCCTTCGTTCATCAGGACAACCCTGTCTCCCATTGTCATGGCCTCTATCTGGTCATGAGTGACCATTATTGCTGTGATGCCAAGCTTTTTTAAAATCCTTACTATATTGACCCTAACAGATGCCCTCAGCTTTGCGTCGAGGTTTGAAAGAGGCTCATCAAGAAGCATCAGCTTCGGCTTGATTATTATCGCACGCGCAAGTGCCACACGCTGCTGCTGTCCTCCCGAAAGCTCATTGATCATCCTCTTCTCGTATCCTTTCAGTTCCACCAGATCCAAGACAGAGTCGAGCCTCTCTCTGATCTCATTCTTGTCAAGCTTCCTGAGCTTGAGGCCGAACGTGATGTTGTCTTCAACATTCATATGAGGAAAGAGCGCGTATTTCTGGAATACAAACCCGATCTCCCTCTTCTCGACAGGAACAGACAAGAGATCCTTTCCTTCAAGCGTCAGAGAACCCCCATCTGGCTCTATGAGACCCGCGATGATCCGGAGCAACGTTGTCTTCCCGCACCCCGAAGGGCCAAGAAGTACCAGTATCTCCTTTTCCTTCACAGAAAGATCAAGCCCCCTGAGGACCTCAGTCTGTCCGAAGCTTTTCGATACATTCCCGATTTCAAGAAAATTCTGCATTTTCACCTCGCATTCGGAACCCAGTACTTGAGTCCCCTCTCTTCCTTCTCTTTATCCTTGCTGTTCAGTTTTCTTATTCCCTCAAGGGCAATAGCTATTGCACTCTCATGTCCGCCACCAGCCTTGAAACCCTCTTTGTTGACCACATTATCCCCAATGGAGCAGATAGAACCTCCGCGAAGACCGAAAAGGGTCGTGAGAGTAAATATTGCAGAAGTTTCCCTGTCTGTATTCAGAACCCCTGCCCTGTGGTAGTAATCGATTATCTCTAACTGTTCCTTCTGAATATAACCGCCATAGGAAGGCTTTCCCCATCCGCAGTATTCACTATCCCCGCTTCGGGTTATGCCGACATGGAACTTGTGTCCGTTCTCAGTCGCAGCCTCAATAAGGGAAAGAAGGACCTCGTAATTGGCAAATGCAGGGTATTGCCTGACAACATAGGAAGCTGTCATTCCCTCGTCCCTGACAGCGCCCGAAGAGATGACAACATCGCCCGGATGTACGTTCTCGTTCCATCCTCCAGAGCCGCCGACACGGATGAAAGTATCCGCCTCAGAGAAGATCATGAACTCATTGAGAACAAGTTCCGCTTCCGGAGCACCGCTTCCCCCGCTGACTATAGAGAGTTCAACCCCTTTGTATTTTCCTGTGTATGTTACGAACATACCAGTTCTGGCAACCTCTTCGCTCTCGTCCAGATATCCTGCAATTTCCTTTGCTGAGTCCTCGTTGTATCCGCAAAGCGGATCGCGTACAGTCATGATCACATAACGGGCGATCTTCTTGCCGTCTATGCCGGTAAGAGAAGGCCTTCCATCTGCTGTAAGGAACTTGGGAAGGTAATCAAGGTGTCGGTAGTTTTCCAGTAATTCTTTAAAGCAATCTCTCATATTTTTCTCCAATCATAGATATTTGGACCAAGCCCAGAATTTTTCTGCAACAAGCGCCACTATGATAGTGACGAACATAATCACAGCGCTGACTGCGACAGCAAGGGGATCCAGACCTTCTGTCCTCAGCTCGACGAACATCCTCACAGGATATGTGAGGTTGCTTACCCCTGCGATGAAAGAGCTGATAGTGACATCATTGAATGAGACCATGAAGCCGAATATCGCACTGATTATTATCCCTGGCTTTATTGCAGGAATGACAATCGTGACAAATGAACGCAGCGGAGATGCGCCAAGAGTACGCGATGCATTCACAGTGTCAAAATCCAGATATGAAAGACTCGAGAGGACCAGTCTTATCACATAAGGAAGTATGAGGATAATGTGCGCAAGGATAAGAGACAGCGTAGTGCCAGAGATCGGAACGATGCGATTGAGTACTGCATAGTACTGTATCAATCCAATAGCCCATATTATCCCCGGAAGCATCAGAGGGGAAAGGAACAGCGATGAGAGTGCTTTTGAGAGTGGACTTTGCCATCTGTAAAGCGCATAGGATGCCGGGATTCCGACAAGAAGGGCGATGATCACAGATATGGTCGCCAGCTTCAGGCTAACTAAAATCGCAGTCTTGTATTCCCTGTTAGTCAGAAAGCGTTCGAACCACTCGAGGGTAAAGCCCTCGGGAGGAAACGAGAAGAATCTGCTTGAATTGAATGCATTGATGAAGATCACAATGATGGGAATAAGCATGAAAAGGAGCACAAGAAGCGCAACTGTAGTGTTCAATGCTCCCCAGAACTTCTTTTCTTTCATGAGCCACTCCTCCTATTAAGTCTCTTCATGGCAACGCCGACAAGATATGTGGCAATCCCGATGAGGAGGATAAAGAAGATCGAGAAGGCACTCGAGTGAGGCCAGTTCATGACCTGCATTGCCTGCTGGTATGCATATGTTCCGAAGACCTGTATCTTTCCCTGTCCGAGGGACGACGGAGTTACGAAACTGGTAAGGCACGCCATGAAAACGAGTACGCTACCGGCAACAACTCCTGGAATCGTAAGAGGCAGTGTGAAACGGAAGAAGATCGTCCATCTCCCGGCGCCAAGGGTTTTCGACGCATCGATCACGTCCTTATCGATCTGCAGAAGGCTCGATGTCAGAGGGTAGACCATCATTGGCAGGAAGGCCTGCACTAGGCCGATGATCACACCTAGTTCGGATCCAAGGAAGTTTATGGATCTTTCAATTATTCCAAGTTCGAGCAGGACTGAATTGAACAATCCGTAACGCATCAGTGTCGCGAACCATCCCATCGTCTGAATCATCGCACCTCCGATCATCGGAAGGATTACCAGTGTGAGGAAAAACCCTCTTACTTTGTCACTCCTCTTTGCAAGGAATATTGAAAGCGGATAGCTTACGACCAGTATGATCAGCGTCGATATTATCGAGATCCGCAGAGTTCTGATATAAACACTCCAGTAATACGGATCACTGATCAGTTCCACATAGTTCTCGACAGTGAACCCAGGTGGGCTGAAAAGGGTTCCTGGGACAAAGTGCTGGAAACTTTTCGCTATCAGGAAGAAAAGCGGGATGATGAATACGAACGCCAGGATAAAAAGCGCAGGTAGCATCAACAATAAAGCATAGCGGGACTTCATCTCTTCTCCATTACAGTTGAAACGGCCCGGCGTAGTGCCAGGCCGGCATGAAATCAATACTTGTATTTTGCAGGTGCCATCGGGAAGAAGAGGTGTTCGGTGATCGTCTCGAACCTCGCCTCCTTTCCGTTGATGAGGCAGTAGCGGGATGTCGGGCGGCTGTCATGACCGCGGAATCCTGCGATCTCTCCATCGACGATCGTGAGTGAAGCTCCAAACGGATCTCCGCACTCGATAGCCTTCAGCGCATCGGTTCCTACAGATGACGGCGGATTGTCGATGATGCAGATGTCAGCTTCCCTTCCGACCTCGATCTTTCCTGTATTGAGGCCATAGAGATCTGCTGTGTTTCCAGTTCCCATAGCTATAGCCTGATGTGCAGGAATTCCATTGAGGCAGGATGCCTTCACTATCGCCAGATTGATGGCAGCCTGAAGGGCAGACTGTCCTGTCGGGGCATCGCTTCCAAATGTAACTCTGTCAAGCTCATCTCTCTCTGCAAGCTGCCTGAGGATCTTGTTGAAATTGACGAAGTTGCCATTTACAACAAGTTCAAGTCCAGCATCGCTTTCCTTTATGAGCCTGTCGATATGGTCATAGGAGACACCGGTCGAACCTCCATTGAAATGTGCGATCTTATCTGGCTTGATCTTGAGGATGTCATCGCTTGTGACCCAGGATGAGCCAGGGATAGAAGGAGGAGCAAGATGACAGGAGACGAAGAAGCCGTATTTTCGTGCCCATGTGACCATCGGAATTACCTTCTCTGGTGCAGATAGTCCGCCGCCTCCGATCTCAGCGATGAGCCAGACTCCCGCCTCACTCATTTCCTTGAAATCTTCTTCGGTAAGGCCATCTACGAGAACGACAGCACCGCCATGCATCTTCAGAGCTCCGCCCGGCCTGTACTTCTGGAACACACGGGCTGCCATTATGGCAGTTGCCTTGACTCCGATCGGATCGTTATAGAATCTCGGGTATCCAGGGCCCTGCTCACCCTCGCTGATCATTGTCGTAGTACCATAGAGAAGTGCATCTGTATAGCATCCGACAGCTCCACGCTGAGGCGCATAGTCATCCAGTGTATTATGCAGATGTCCGTCAATGAGGCCTGGGATTGCAACCTGGCCATTGGCGTCGACTACAAGCTCAATATCCGAAAAGTCGACTTCACTCTCCTTTCCGATCTGAGCAATCTTGCCCTTTCTGCATACGATGGTGTCCGCACCCTCGATGATCCCCTTATGGAAGTCACCGCTGACAATGGTCGCGATATTCTTGATTACGATATCGCCATTGTTAGGTTTCTCGAAGTAGTTCTGCATTCTATTCTCCTCATTTTCCGACTATAGTTCTCAAGACGGAAAGAATCTGCTCTTTGACAGCCAAGTGTATCCTCTCGCCATCTTTCTTGTTCGAATCGGAAGGATCTCCGATATAGCCTTCTGCTGATACGTCCTCTGTAGCCCAGCCATATGATGTGTGGCTGAGTGTGGAGAGAAGCTCGAATCCCCTGCTCTCCTCACTGATCTTCTTTGGTGTTTTATCAAGAAGATGTGCAAACTTCTCTCCATGGAGGGCTTTCATCAGCGATGTCTCAGCAAACCCTGCATGCATGCTGAATGGAAAAGCACACTTTGGAATTTCCTTCTCTGGGTATACCGAGCCGATGTTGATCCCGTAACACTCCATCTGGTACTTTTTCCTGATGTCGTATGTGATGGCATCGATCAGAGCTGCATTCCCGCCATGCCCACTGATGATCACCAGACGAGACACACCACCTGAAGAAAGTGATGAAGCAATATCCTCTATGATCATCGTGAGGGTATTCATGCCGAGAGTTATCGTACCAGGGAATGATAAATGCTCTATACTCTTCCCATAAGGGATTGTCGGAAGGATATAAAAGTCCTCACCCACATCCTCTCCAACGAGGGAAGACATAGCCCAATCGGTGAGATAAGTGTCCGTTCCGACAGGCATATGGGGGCCATGCTGCTCCGTAGAGCCTATCGGAAGGATCACATTCTTCACACCTTTGAGTTCTGTTGTAGCTTTCTCTGCCCAAAGGGTTATCATATTAATTCCCGTCGTATTCCAGGATTTCCTGATTGTATCTCTGAGTCCATTCCGACCTGTGGTCAACAAGATACATCCAGTCAAGGTCAAGAAGCGTGCTTGCCCTCTCTCCGTAGACGTTTCTTTCCGCAACCTCACCTTCAAGAACGACTGTGCTGTTGGTTGGTCCGAAATAGATCCGTTCCGCATATGCCTGCTGTGTGCGCGGACAAAGTGCAAGCTGAGCCCATGCCTCGCTGAGTTCAGGATGCTTGTTGTTTGCAACAATTGTCATGACGTCCATAGCCTTCACACATCCGAAATCCTGTGGCCAGGAGAATGCGACATTCATGCCTCTGTCAACATATGTCCATGCATAACCGGAAATTACAGGAGCAGCCACCACATCACCCTTGTCCATCATCAGGAAGAGCTCGTCAAGATTTGTGTACACAAGAGGTACCGGGCAGAGCTTTTTCAGCTCATTGAGGGCAGTATCGATATCGTGTTCATCAGAACCACCGATACGAGCAGCGATTGCAAGGAGGGCCTCACTCTCTGAACCTGGGTATGTCGGAATTGCGATCTTACCTTTGAATTCTGGATTCCAGAGATCTTCCCAATCCGGAGCCTCATCGAAATAGTCAGGATTGTATGCGATTCCAACTCCCATAGCAGAAACACCGTAACCTCCGATCTGTGCCCATGGGTAGAGATCGTCGAAAGCAGGAATCTTATCTGATGGTGGCTCTGTTATTCCATCCTCCATAGACATCATGCACTCATAAAGGTTCAGGTAGCAGATGTCCATCGTAGGATTGTCCTTCTCGAGGTAGATCTTTGCGAACCTGTCGCTGGTCGCGCCGAGAAGAAGCTCAACACGCGCACCTCTGGCCTCAAGAGGAGGAATCACATATTCGCGGAGAATATCTTCAATGACACCACCCCAGACACCTACGACAAGGGTCTGGCCAGAAAAGTCTTTGCCCTCAAGGAAAGCAAGGGTCTTTTCATCAAGCCCTGCATCAGCCTCTTGGATCCTCTGAGCCTTTGCCTCTTCCGACTGCTCGGAAGAACCGCCTGCGAATAGTGGCGAAAATGCGAGCAGCACTGCCAGCAACACAAGCCAAAATCTCTTCATTCTATTCCTCCTAATCGGCCATTCTTTCTGGCCGCAAGTTGATCGTAACAATGCCGTAGCTGCCGTAAACGGCTGTATTGTATGAGTTCATGCAATACTCAAGCGGGCCCTGTACAAAACGAGAGAAAGTACGCCTATGAACTAGAAGGATCGGGGAATTCTGAGGGATATTGAGATTTTCAGCGACATTTTCGCATGCCTCTGAGGCCTCCATCCTCTCCTCTGCCCTGTCCAGTTCTATTCCATTCTTTCTTATAGATGAATAAAGTGATTCGTTGTCTTTGAGCTTCAGGGCAACATCTGCGATTCCAGGAATGATCCTGTAGTAGCCCTGCTCATAACAGGCGGGAACGCCCTCTATATATCTGAGTCTTCTCAGCTCAACCACATCATCCCCTTCCCTAACTGAGAGATTTTCAGAAACAATGTAGTTCGCCTTTACAATCGAGGAGGAAAGGACAGAAGTGGTTGTCGAGAATCCATGCTTCCTGAACTGCATGGAAAATCCCTCCTCTACATATGAGTCCATGCCAATGGTACTTTTCAACACAAGCGAGCCTTTCCCCTGCTGGGATCTGAGGATGCCTCTCTCGGTGAGAAATCTGATTGCGTTGATTATGGTTATCCTTGAAACCCCATAATAGGAGGAAAGCTCGCTTTGTGATGGCAGAAAGCTACCTGTCGTGAATTCACCGTTCTGAATCCGACGGCAGAGCCTATAGGCGACTTGCGTATATAGAGGAAGTGCACCTTCCGAGTAATCAAGCTCTGCCATAGCCTACCCTACTTATCATATCAACATAACAAGTATTATCATAATAATAAGACATGAAGTTAGAATAAATCAACTCATTTATTGTCAAATATTTAGATGTGATGATACTCGTATTTCCGGGGGCTCGCTTTCTATCTTCTTTCCGCATCGCAAAGCCCCTTCTTGTCATAGCGGAAGTACCTCTAGAATTATCTCGCGAAGAGCATGTCGCAGGAAGAAGCCAGACTCCATCTGTGAAGCCTTAATGAAGAAATAACTATTGCTTAACTTCTTCCTTGCCATAGTCGGATAGTAAAACAAAGAAGAAGATGGAGGCAATAGCTTTCACCAGATTTTTGAAAAGAAATTAATTTGAAGCCTGAGGCCGGTCCATCCATTTCTCCTTCACATCATACCGTTCTCAAGAAATGAATAATATTTCTCCTCTGTTATGATCAGGTGATCAAGGAGGCTGATGCCTAGGATCACGCCAGCGCTCTTTATCCTCTTTGTGATCGCGATATCCTCCTTCGACGGCTCGAGCCTTCCCGAGGGATGATTGTGGGCAAGGACTATTGCACACGCCCTGTCCTTGATCGCATTTGAAAAATACACTGAGCCCGTAAGTCAGGAAGGTCTGAATTACAGAGATGCAGTATCGATGGTAATCTTGACTCGACGGAGTCAGGAGCCGGTGGCTATGCGAGGGAGTTTGTGAAGGACCCATCATCAGATGGAGCCACT
>CASFDA010000023.1 GCA_949293335.1 uncultured Spirochaetales bacterium | reverse complement strand
TTCTTACATAATAACACACTTAACTCTTTATTTTAGCCTTTCTTGCTTTTTCCCTTCTGGCTGTTTTCCAATATTTCCTGCTTTTACCTTTTCAAATCTGCATTTACCCCTTTTGTCCTGCATTTACTTTTTCAATTAACCCTCATGATCTATTGCCATTGGAAAGGGAGAATAATACACTCCTCTAGCTATGGCACGGAATCTTGACCTGAGAAAAGGAAACATATGGCATCTTGTACTCTCACTTGCAGTGCCTACAGCGCTTGCACAGGCAGTATCGGTCCTCTATGCGATTGTGGACAGGATGTTCATAGGCCATATGGCGACGGCCGGAGACATCGCACTTGCAGGTGTCGGGGTCGCGGCACCGATCACATCGTTCATCGCATCTTTTGCGACACTGATTGGAATGGGCGGCTCCCCTATAATGTCCATGAGGGAGGGGCACGGAGAACATCAGGTCGCATTGAGAATAATAACGACATGTTTCTATCTGCTTCTCATCGTCTCAATGATACTTGTCCCCGTGTTTTTCTTCCTGAGGGATCCTGTCCTCCTTCTTTTCGGGGCGTCTGAAATCACCCTGCCCTACGCATCCGAGTACTTTGCATATTATGTCCTCGGTACCCCTTTCGCACTTCTTGCCACGGGGCTCAACAGTTTCCTCATCAACCAAGGATATTCGAAGAAGGGGATGCTTTCAGTGCTTCTCGGGGCGGTGATGAACATCGTGCTCGATCCTGTATTCATATTCCTCTTTGACATGGGAGTGAAGGGAGCGGCGATCGCAACCGTGATTTCCCAGATGTTCTCATCTCTTCTGGTGATACTCTTCCTCTGTGGCAGGAACATGACTGTCCCTCTTACCTTCAGAGGCTTCTCTCCATCGCTCATACCGCAGATCCTCAAGTACGGGATATCTTCATTCATAATAATAAGTACGGACAGCATCCTCCTGATCATCCTCAACATGACGCTCCAGAAATATGGAGGACAAAGCTTTGGCGACATCCTCATCACATGCGCGACGATAGTCCAGAGCTATCATATACTCGTTACATACCCGATGGGCGGAATGACCGCCGGATGCCAGGGGCTTGTGAGCTACAACTATGGGGCCGGAGAAACAGAGAGGGTTAGAAAAGCGATCAACAGTCTCCAGATCTTCATCACCTCATACTCTGTCGTGATGTTCTTCTTCACGCTCAAGTTCACAGGGCTCTTTGCCTCACTCTTCTCATCTGACGGGAACATCATAGCGCTCTCTTCTCATTACATGTTCCTCTTCGAGTGCATGGTGATTCCGCTCTCTTTCCAATATGTCAACGTTGATATGATGACAGCAATCGGACAGATAAGGCTCTCCCTCCCCCTGTCACTCACGCGGAAGATAGCATTCCTCATCGCCACACTCATACTCCCTGTGCTCTTTTCTGCAGAAGCAGCATTCTTCTCAGAGGCATTCTCAGATCTCCTTTCCTGCATCACCGGAACGATCATAATGAGGACACAACTCGGGAAAATACTCGAGAAGAGGAAAAGAGAGGGCCTGAGGATATGAAAAAGAGCCTCGGGAAAACCCGAGGCCCTTGCTATGATTGGTCTTGCTTATATTATCAGAGGATCTTGACCTCAATCCTCTTTGGTTCTGCTTTCTTGATCTTCTTGATCGTCAGAGTGAGGATGCCATCCTTGCTCTCGGCACTGATCTCGTTCTCATCAGCGTCTTCAGGAAGCTGGAAGCTCCTTGAGAAAGACGGCCTTGAAATTTCCCTGATGAGATATTTCTCGTCCCCTCCCTCTTCCTCGGAAGCTGCGACTGTCAGGATGCCTTTCTGGCTTGTGATCTTGAAGCCATCTTCCTTGTAGCCTGCAACCTCAAACTCAAGGACGTATGAATCATCCGTTTCGTATATATCCACAGGCGGGAACTTTCTGTTCGAGCCTACAGACCCGAAGAAATCATTGAACATATTGTCAAAGTCATCAAAAAGACTTGGTACTACGTATCTCATAACTCTATCCTCCTTAATTGAGTTTTACTTCGATCTTCTTAGGCTCTTCCTTCAAAGCCTTCGGAAGTGTGAGCGACAGGACACCATTCTTGAAGCTTGCGCTTACTTTCTCTTCATCAGCATCATCAGGAAGTGTGAAGCTCCTGCTGAAAGATGATACAGAGCGTTCCTTGAGAAGATACTTCTTTCCATCCTTCTCCTCTTTCTTCTCTTCCTTCTTGCCCTCGATGTGGAGAACATGCTTCTCTACATAAGCCTTTATCTCATCTGCCTTGAATCCTGGGACCTCAGCAGAGATCTCGTAATTGTCCTTTCCTTCCTTCACATCCACCAGTGGTGTACGTGATGCATAGAACATTGAATCGAACCATGAATCGATGTCGTTGTGATTTTTCTGATATCTTACTATTGCCATTTTGTGGCCTCCTTATGTACTTCGTTTTACACTTAATAAAATGCAATTGCCGTGCCAATTTATTTAATTGTTTTCAACATAAGGAATTAATTATTTCGCGGAAATTATGACTCAATAATTTTGAGTCACTTTGACACAAGTAATAAAAATTCCACCTTTTCCAGTCTTCTTTTGACCCAAGAAAACCAAGAAAGATGGAAATTGAACCATTAAAAACTAAATAAAGTAATTTATTTACTTATATTGCATATACTTAATATAAGTGTCAAAATGACTCATATAAGTCCGAGCATATGCTGCATGACCAAACTTACAATTGAAATCGAGACCCAGCAGCAGAAACCAAGGAAAAGAGGCTTTCCCCCTGTCCTGACAAGCTCGACGATATTCGTATTCAGTCCTATGGCGGCCATCGCCATTATGATGAAGAATTTTGAGAGAGTCTTCATTGGGTTGAAGAAAGATGCTTCAAAACCGAATACAGATGTCATGATCGTCGTGATCACTGAGCAGAGAATGAAATAGAGGATGAAGAACGGGAATATCTTCTTCAGGGAGACTTTATCCCCTCCTTCCCTGTTCTTCTTTGATTCGATGAACGCGAGGACCAGCGTTATCGGAATAATAGCAAGTGTACGTGTCAGTTTCACAGTGACAGCCTTGTCCAGTGTCTGGCTTCCGAGGCCATAAAGCTCATCCCACGTAGATGCGCATGCAGTCACGCTGGAAGTATCGTTCACAGCAGTGCCGGCAAATATTCCGAAGGCCTCTCCACTAGTGGTATCAAATCCGATCAGGGATCCGAGAGTCGGGAATATGAGGGCTGCAAGAACATTGAAGAAGAAGATCACGCTGATCGCCTGGGCAACTGTCTTGTCATCCGCTCCGATAACGGGACTTGTAGCAGCAATCGCAGAACCTCCACAAATCGAGGACCCTACTCCGACCAGAGTCGCTGTCTTTCCCTCGATATGCATTGCCCTATGAATCAGGTAGGCAACGATCAGTGCAGTCGAGATAGTACTTATTATAATAGGTAGGGACTGCAATCCTGTCATGACGACGACAGAAAGATCCATCCCGAATCCCAAGAGGATGACTGCGTACTGCAATACCTTCTTTGACGTGAATTTGATTCCAGAGGAAAAGTGTTCCTTGTTCTTCAAGACAAGCGCGAGGACCATTCCGATTAGAATCGAGAATACGGGGCCGCCTATTACGGGGAAAAGTGTTCCAAGATAATAGGAGGGAAATGCGATCAAGAGACACAATATGATTCCTTGTACCATCTACAGCTCCAAATTTTTGTTCTTCGTAGCATTATTGCATCAGGAACGTTTCTTGTCCACGTACTGGATTATCACTATAATCCTACGCCAATAGGAGATTGAGAGAATGATAGAAAGGGACAAGGCACTAGAGCTCTTCAGGAAATACAACAAGAGCGAATCGCTTTATCATCACGCTCTTTCCGTGGAAGCGACCATGAGGGCTTTCAGCGTAATGGAAAACGAAGATCCGGAATACTGGGGAATCGTAGGACTTTTGCATGATATCGACTGGGAGATGTTCCCTGAGGAACACTGCAGGAAAGCACCAGAACTATTGAAGGAAATAGACATGCCTGACGACATGATCCATGCAATCTGCTCACATGGCTACGGTCTCGTGACAGACGTCAAGCCAGAACGGCAGATGGAGAAAATACTCTACACTATCGATGAGCTCACCGGACTTGTCTATGCAACTGCACTGATGCGCCCTGAGAAAATGGTCGGCATGAGCGTGAAGTCAGTCAAGAAGAAATGGAAGGACAAGAGCTTTGCAGCTGGAGTGAATCGGGAACTGATCACCAAGGGTTCTGAACTGTGTGGCATCGAACTTCCAGTACTCATAGAGACAACCATAAAGGCAATGAGTGGAGTCAGCTCGGAAATCGGGCTCTGAGCTCGATAATTTACGATTATCAGAGATTCAGAAGGGCAGCAGGATTTTCATCATGAAGATGAGCGGCCCTTTTCTCTATGACTGATCCTGTTCCAGCTGGATCAGTTAGAGATCACTACAAAAAAATATCAGATCCTCACGTTCTTGAGTTTTCATGACAGAAACCTTGCATGATGCAAAGAAAATCACCTCACATTCGGAAGCGATAATTCGAACTTATTTCCGCAAACGAGGCAAGGCATAAAGCCACATCCAAACCAAGAGGATCACAGAAAAAAAACCAGAGGCTACCTGATGGAGCAGTCAGATAGGATGTTAAAACTGTGACACAAAGTGAATAGTTGCACTGCGCGCCAATAAAAGTGCTTGTGTATCGCTCAATTCGATGCAGGTCTGGCTCCCATGAATCTCACTATGGTATGGATTATTTTGTGATGGACAATATTTGATGTATGCTCGAACAGCATTACACGCCGGAACCGTGATGGAAATGATAAGCCCTTGAAAACGCAGGGACATTGACAAGGCAGCATCTTTTACTGTCCTATCATAAGTCCGTTCTACGGATAATCCTCTTTTGTCTTTTAGTGCAGCACTTGAAAGCCTGCCATTATTCCAAAAATCAGGCCTACGAGTTGCAGGATACACTGCCCTAAGAAGTGATTCTTGCTCACTAAATGTTTCGTCCATAGAACTTACTCACCACCTTGTTGATACTATCGTAGTTAATCTCTTCAGTTAAAGATTTCCCTGTGTGATCAAAAGAAAACATTTTGATCCGCTCGTTTTCAAAAAGTTCCAGCTCTAAATAGTCACCCAATTCGTTTTCATACTCAAGTTGAATGCTATCTCTTGCAGTTGGAAAAACTGCAGGCTGTATAAGCAAATTCATTACGATTTTTCTTGCAAAAGATAATATACTTTCTGAAAAACAGTTTGCGCCATTTCCATTCCAATTATCTTGGAGTTGTTCGATTTCAAGGAGTCTCGCCAGATTTCGCGCCTTTTCCACCGACATGACGGAATCTCCTTCTAACCACAAACTGATGTTTCCGTTATCATAACTATCTTCATTTACCGTATCAGTCGAGAAAATAGTATTCTGATTTATTATAGAAGTTTGCATAGGGACAGATACTATACCTGTAACTGAAGTCGCAAATATCGGTATATCCACCATAGAACAAAAAGTTCTTGCATTCAGAAGAACCGGAATTTGAATATTTGAGATTTCTGTTGTAGAGATTGCTGCAAACGACATTACTCCATCCTCTTAAAGATAGGCACCGATTGATTTGCTACACATTCTCCATTCAGATAAAACTTAAAGACATATTCACCCTCACGAGGAATTAACAGATTGCGAATATCAATGCACATCATAAAGCCTTGATGCATTTTAGGGAGGGAGGAATCGACCTTGGATACAATGGGAAGATCTGTTTCTCCTGAATCATGAACAACTTTCCCATCGGGACTGTGAATAACAAATTTAAGTTTATTAGAAATCTGCAAATCAATTCCTGATATTCCAATGGCTAATCCAAAAGAGAAATTTCCAGGAATAAATTGAGGACGCAGAGCAATTTGCGGTGCAATTAACATTGGCACTGCACTACCAGGAGCAGGAAGATTGTTAATAGAGTCACATATAGTAAATGAAAATAACTTTGCCATAATTATCTATCCCTCAATGCAACAATGTTGATATATGTAAACATATAAAATAAACCAGATGCACACTAATGCACTTTTACATATTTAATAGTACCACAGCCACCTGTTTTGCATAAGTGTACTATTTATAGGTAAAGAAGGGCGGAGCGCCACCGTTTTTAGGTAACACCCTGCCCTTCGTCGTAATACAGCTCACGTGCAGTCAACAACCAGAGAGAAGTTATCCCTGATCGGCTCAAGGAGATTCTCCGGCCCCTGATAGAACAGGACACCCTCAGATGAGAACGCATCACTGAATACTTTTGCCGCAGTTTCTTTCTCATCAAGACTGCTCTCTATCGCACCGTTTATCAGATCCTCTGCCTTCTCCTGGCTGAAATAAAGACCCAAATTGTATTTCCGGATACCGGCATCAAGTTTTCCATATGGCAGTCTCTTTGATGCAAGGACATTGAGGGAGTATGCATTCAGTTCCTCTTCCGTAATATCCATATTGCCAAGAGCAGACCACCCTTTCCTCATAACGCCAAGGCTTTTTTCCGGATCAGAATCTGAATAAGTCATGAGCATCAGCATGTTCCCATATTCAGCGGAAGTCACGACATATGAGTAAATGGTTCCATCTGTCCTTAGAGGGCGCATGCATTTTTCGGCAAACGCGACAAGATAAGGAGCATACGAGCCTTTCAGGTTATCGATATCACTGAGTTTCACGCAATAAAACAGATTTGCAGTAGCTGAGTCATTGATGAAGGCAACACCAGATGGGGGAGCAAGAAGAGGATATGAAGAATCTTTCACATCTTCATCGCTCAGCGATGAGATGAATGACTGTGAAAGCGAGGCCACTTTCCCGATGTCATCTTCCTCTGCAAAAAGGGTGAATGAGAGTCTTGCTGATGAAAGCATCCTGAAATTGATGTCATCAAGCGCAGCAGATAGTTTTTCAAAATACCCTTCCTCATCCAATGATGCATAGACATCAACGAGGTAGTCATACAGATCTTCATTCTTTATCGTGAGCATCAGCTTGTAGTAATCAGTACCATAAGTCCTGCTGTAATCCTGGATGTTGTAGTTATGCGGATTGTATATCTCGATAAGAGATGGAAGGAAGTAACCGAGGTACTCTTTCGTATGCACTGATGAAAGCATTGTCTGATAGAAAAGATCCAGAGCCTCTTCCATGTTTTCCCTCAGGAACGAAATTGTCACAGTAAAATATGGTTTCCCGTCTTTCACTTCAAGGGCGAGATTACGACCTGGCAGGAGAGAATGCATCCTGTCCCTGAGTTCAGATGGATCATATTCAGAACTTTCACGCAAGAAGGTATGCATATACAGCATGAAGAGTTCCTTCTCTTCAGAAAGGATATCAGAAATAGGGAAAGAGAGCTCAAGCTGGATGAGATCAGACTCATCGAGGATGACAAGCTTTCCATCCATTCCATTCAAAGAAGTATCCCGCACATCAAGATCCAGTGCTGTATACGGCACATCCTCGCGATCAATCGCGATGTCGTGATTCACGTCCACTTTCTCAGCCCACGCGTAGAACGCCTCTGTCTCGTCTATGAGGGCAAGCTTCTCTTCTTCGCTCATGGAGGACTTCATATCAGCCAGATAGCTGTCTATCTCTCCGATAATCCTTTCGTATTCACCGCTGTCAGGAATCGCTTCAAGAAGCACGCTGGCCCTCTCCGGTTCCAGTAGACGGGAGAAGAACATTCTGAGCATCTCCTCCCCGTTTTCCTTCAGTTCGGCAAGTGCTTCATCATACTCTCTCGCTGCATCGGAAGCATCAAAGAATACGAATGCCATCTTGTAGAAATCTTCATAATACGTTCCGCCATTACCTGATGCGGAAGCAAGGGAAGCTTCCTCTATATTCCGATCAACACTGGCGGAAATATCGCTCTGGCTGTAATACCCATCAGAAAGCTTTCTTATGATCCTCTCTACAGTATCCTTGAACTCCTCCTTCATGTCATGGGAAGCATACGGCAGGTAAAAACAAAGGTAAGGCTTGACTGCGTAAGGATTAAAAAACATAGTCAGATTCCCTAGTCCGTTATCCCTCGTCTCATCATAAAGAAGCGACGAGGAAATCATGTCATAGAGGATGTCCAATACGTAATAGTCCGAAACAGAGTAATCGCTGATATCGAATGCATATACAAGGGCAGATGATGCAGAACTATCGCGAGAAGAAACAACTGGAACTGGCAGGATCTCTTCCCTATAGCCTCCGGTGACTTCCTGATCATAGTACTCCCTCACGTCCGTCTTGTTCTTCTTATACACTGACAGGTGTTCATCTTCCACGATATCCAGAATCGCCTCTATATCCAGATTCCCGCTGATATACAGAAGTGCATTGTCCCAGTTGTAGTACTTTTCGAAAAGGTCAACGACATTCTCATAAGTATTGTCCTTCATGTTCAAAGGAAGACGGCCGACAAAATATGACGCATTCGTCCCTTGATAGAGTGCTCTCTGGGCACCTGCTATGGCATTCCTGTCCATCACTGTCAGGTATCCCATATCCTCGACAAATACAGTTCCGGAAGGAGAAATGTCGCCATCTGGAGAGAAGAGATCATAACGCACAGCCTCCCTTTTATAGATGTTCTCATCGACAAGCAAGAGAGGAGAATCAACAAGAGAAAGGATTGCATCCACATATTTTCTCAGCTGTTCTTCGCTCGCAGTGGAGAGGAAATAAGTTGTACACGCAGGGTTGGTAACTCCATTTCCTCCTGTAATATATGTTCCTGAATTTATGTCAGCAAATAGCGATGTACTCGGGTATTTCTCAGACCCAGAAAGGAGTGTGTGCTCGAAAACATGTGTAAGGTCAGCATCATTTATAAGCGGAGTCCTGAATGTGAGTGACATATGATTGTCCCCTATGCTGTTTTCTGCATAGACGACAGTAAAGCCTGTATCCTCATGCACATGCGTATAGAAAGTTGTATCAATGATGTCAGATGTGTATGTATCTTCAAGGGTAAAGCCTGACGCAGAAAGCGGAGAGACAAGAATAGACACAAGGACAAGGATCAGCGAAATGATTTTCATCATCAGAATACCTCTCTTTGCAAGAATGATACTTTATACAGCATCTCATTTTCACCATTAAAATTCCTCTCACAAAGAATATCGTCCAGTTCAGACAAGCAATGTGGACGAATCCTTAAAATAAGAATCTTATTTTTACGTATGCGCTGAATACTCTATATGATCTTATCATTCCAGAGGTCCTCTAGGAACTCCTTCCAGGGATAAACAAGGAAGAGGTCATCAATCAGCCGTTTTCTCTCCTCTCGGCAGACAACAATGTACTTCTTTGCTATTGATTCCTCGCTGAAAGCTTTCAAGCCTCTGAAGTCCCTTGGAATTAGTTTCTTTGAAGTCTTCAGCTCTATTGCTGTTTCGCTTCCAATAAGGGCATCAACCTCAAATCCGCTTGTGCTTCTCCAATATGAAAGTGGATTTCTCCTCTCCTTTCCACTGTAGCTCAAATATGCCTTAATTTCATTTATCATGAATGTTTCAAAAAACATTCCGTATTCGCTTTGAGTCTCTACGGGAAGAGAACAACCTAACAGACTTCTAAGAATCCCAACATCAAAAAGGTAATATTTTGCAGTCTCAATTGATTTTCTTTTTCTTGTGCTTGTGAATGGCTGTAATGCAAATCCAAGTAGCGTGTCAGTAAGAATCTGATACCATTCCCTGATCGAGTTCTTTGATAATCCTACATCATTTGCAATATTTGTGTAATTCAATATGCTTCCATTAGATACGGCAGCCACTTCGAGGAATCTGGAGAATGCAGGAAGGTTCCTCACGGCTCCTTCACTCTGGATCTCATCATATAGATATGTATCAATGTAGTCTTCCAATATAGAATCAGGGGAAGAAGAAAGGAATGCCTCAGGCAGAAGGCCAGAAGAAAAGATATGATCCAATGAAAAATCCTTGTCTTTGACTTCTGGATATACAAATGGATACATGAAACACTTACCGGCCCGCCCACCAAGCAGGTTGACACCAGAGTGGACAAGTTTCCTGGCACTTGAACCTGTAAGAAGAAAACGGAAATCTTTTTCCTCTATGAGCCTGTGGACCTCATCCAGAAGCTCAGGCACTTTCTGTATCTCCTCAATGACGACAAGTCCTGAATCCTGTCCGGAAGCAGATAATTCCTCATAGAGGATTCCTGGATCTTCTTCGACCCTGCGCCTCAGCCTGGTATTCAGCAAATCCCACCTGAGTACTATTTTCCCTGCAAGTTCGTTCGCTATATATGATGTTTTTCCTGTTGAGCGTGGA
>CASFDA010000022.1 GCA_949293335.1 uncultured Spirochaetales bacterium | reverse complement strand
ACATGTCATAACTGCGGCTGGCGCAATGGAGGGCTCACGCTTGGTGACAGACAGTGGGAGTGTCCCGTGTGCCATACCAAACATGATCGGGACAGGAATGCTGCCCTGAATCTGGAATCCTTTGGCCTGAAGGCCCTAGCCAGGGACGCTGGCGAAGTCAAGCCTCCGGAGATGCTCTCTGTGGACGACCGTACGGCAACGCACCTAAGAAGCATGGCATCAGTGAACGAGGAAAAAGACCATGGATACTCCATGGAAGCCCCTAAGCTTGCTTAGGTGGTATTGTCACGCCTCAAGAAATGCAGATACGACAGCATCGGCTTTTTCTCTATATCTTTCCTGAAGCCTTCTTTCTATCTCTTCCTCACTACATGTGTCCGGATTGTCAAATTGGGATGCTGAAGGATCTGCAAGGAGGGATATGGCGCTCCATTCAGTGAGGTTTGAGCCGATCAGCATTCCATATTCTTCCGCTCCATCTGCAAAGCCTTCATCTGTCACTGGATTTTCAGGGAGGAAATCTCCATCAATTACAGGTTCCCAGTCGAGATCGAATCTAGAGCCAAGTGCTGCAGGAATCCTGTATTCTTCAGCGGCCTGAGTCAATGCTTTGTCTGAGGCTTCTGCAAGTTTGGCATATGGAACGTCCTGAAATCCTTCTGGATCTGTTATATACCCCTGAATCGTCCCTTTCTCTGTCTCTACCATCGCAATGCCAGGGCCGGCTTTAACTTCAGCATAAAGGGTAGCAGACAGAAGCATTGCCACTGTAATCAGGAATCCAATTCTTTTCCGCATGATATTTCCTCTTGTTTTAGAAATGCCCACCGTCTGAAGGGTGGGCATGGTTTCATAATCCGTGATTTCTTATCCAGTTCCTGACATCACCGTCAGAGACGCGGCTTGGAAATCTCTCTCCACTCTGCCAGTTGGCATTTGGCTGGTATCGATGGAGATTCACATCACTCTCGCCAATTCCACTGGATGATGATGTTGCGAACGGTATTACTGTCTTTCCGGAAAGATCCGTACTTTCGAGGAATGTGAGGATAATCGATGGTGCTTCTCCCCACCAGATAGGATAGCCGAGGAAGATCGTGTCATATTTCGAGACATCGATACTTTCTGCCATTTCTGGTCTTGCATCAGGATAAGCCCTGTGTTCATCCCAGACTCTCGAGCTCTCGTCCCTCCAGTTCAGATCTCTATTCGAGTAGGGGACTGCCGCACTGATGCTGAAGATATCGGCATCGAGTTCATCTGCTATTGTCTGTGCCACTCGTTCTGTATTGCTTGTTGCTGAGAAATAGACGACAGCTGTTTCTCCAGCGAAGACTGAAAATGGCATGAGGAGTGCTGTAATGAGCAATAATTTCTTCATATTGTCTCCTTTTTTACTGTACCTCTGTGCGGATCCAGTTCTCTACATGTTCTGCAACTTCGGCATTGTTGAGATCCTGGAATATAAAGTGGTCATTCCCGTAGATTCCAATCTTCGGAAGATCGATCACAGTACTGTTTCCACCATCTGCATTGTAGCTTTCAGTGAAGTCATAACATGTTTTTCTCATTCCCTGCCAGGCAGCGGTGGCCTGAATCGCAGGATCTCCGTTATCGATATAGTCACCGAAGTACATGATGACATCAATACCGTCAGCAAGCATGGCGTTATACTCGTCAGAACCCGCACTCGGTGCTCCGCCAGGTTCTACTGCTACGATCGCCTTGATGTGGTCTGTATACTTTGCTACTAGCCAGCCGGCCCTTCCTCCCTGGGAATGTGTCATGAGTACAGAATCCTTTCCTGTCATCTCATATACATCGTCTATTGCAGCTGCTACTGCTTTCGCGACCATTTCACCATCGAAATCAGCTCCCATATCGGATCTCATGCCTGTATCAGGTGTCATCTGGCGGAAGAACTGATCTACTGATTCTGGATCATTCGGGAACTGTGAACCTGGGTTGACGACAGATTCACCGTTTTCCCAGCGGCCGATCCTGAACTGTGTGTACCATCTCTGATCGAGAGTCTTCGTACTGATATCTCCTGCAACTGATGTTCCACCAGCTTCTCCACGTCTTGGTTCGTCGATCAGGAACACGCTGTGCCCATAGCGCAGGAATATATCAGACCAGCCATCGCGTCCATCTGGGGTAGTCATCCATCCCATCCTTGACTGGCCATAGCCATGGAGGAATACGATCGGAAGTCCATTCTCGTCTGCCGGAATCTGGTAGAGCACATTCGCATGGTCCACATGGGCTGTCTGCCCCATGCCTGTCTCTTCCCAGTGGTTTTCCGGATCGAACACACCTTCAGATGTGACTGTGATGCCACCGGAGGAGAAGATTCCCTGATCTGCTATCACCAGAGGTTCTGCAGCATAAAGGACAGCAGAACAAAGCAATGCTGCAATCATGGTGAGAACACATATGGTCTTTTTCATATCAATACCTCTTTTTTAGATTTCTGCCTGCAGTTTATTGGCCTTTCCCAATGTCTGGAAGTCTATGTTTTTCAGTCAGATATAACTGGAAGTGACAAGCATTCAGTCGTTGTAGATAACGGGTTTTATAAGCGATCTGTCGTGCTTAAGGAAAAGGGGGCATGCGGACGATTTCCTCTTGATAAAACACATGCATGATCCGGAGACTCCCGGAATGGGGGAGCTTCTTCTGAAGAATTACAAGGTTCATGACTGAGAAAGGCTTAGTCCTGATTGGTGTTGTCATTTTTCCTGTGTCAGGCAACATTTGTTCGCGACAGCTCTTTCCTGATTTCGACGGCATAGATTACTATGGCTGTTACCGCAGAGAGAAGAGATGTGACTGGGGTAACGGCCCAGAGTCCGTCGAGGCCAAGCTTGCTGAGGGACGGGATCAGGAGCAGGGGGAAAAGGAGTGCATTGCAAAGCGAAAGTACGGTCGCTTCCCTGTTTTTGCCGATGGCAGATGTAAATGACTGGCAAGAATAGCTGATCCATCTCACAAGATAAGTCAGTCCCATGATGCTTATGGCATGGACAGCAAGAGAAAGCATCTCCGGACCGCTTTCAAGGAAGAGAGAGAAAATGGCTTCTGGAAAGACTTCAAGGAGCAATGTGCAGAAAAGGCACATGACAGCTAGTGCGACTACACAACATATGGCAATTTTTCTTGTCCTGTCCCGTCTGCCTGCTCCCCAGTTGTAGCCGATAGCAGGTTGCAGTGAATCGAATACACCGTACATCCCAGGCACAACAATACCATCTATATTCATGAATACGCCGTATATCGATACGGCCGCTTCTCCACCAGTTCTCAGCAGAAAGGCATTCATCAGTACAGATGTAAGGCGTCCCGAAGTGTTGCCAAGAAAATTCGGAAGTCCCTGACTGAATATTTCTTTGAGAATTTTTACAGATGGCTTCATGCGGATAAAACGCAATGACATTCTGCCCCTGATGAACGGGGCCATCGCAATGAAACATGTTATTGACATTCCGAGACTTGTCCCGAGGGCCGCATATCCAATCCCTTTTCTGAATATGAAGAGGAAGATGAATTCAAAGAAAAGACACAGCAAGGCCATGATCACATTCACCAGCATTGAGAATCGCACTTTTCCGCAGATTTTCAGATAGTTGTCAAAGACAAAGACCAGTGATGTTAGAGGAATGAAGAGAGTATATACGAAAAGATATTCCATTGCCTCTTTTATAAGTAACTGATCTGCTCCCATAAGAGAGAAAATGAATGGTCCCATGAGGGTGATGGCAAGAGACCCGAGGGTGCTCATAAGAGATGCGGAAACTACTGCGACTGTGAATATCCTGTCAGCCTCCTCCCTTCTGCCTTCTCCGAGACGTATTGCGATTCCGATCGATGAGCCGACCGCGATCATGTCTGCAATTGCATAGGCGATAAGAAGGAGAGGGAGGGCCAGATTGCCGCCTGCAAATGCCGTCTGACCGAGGAACCTGCCGATTAGCAACATTTCCACAGAAAAATAGATATTTGATGCAATCATCCCGATTGCGCCGGGAATCGCAGCTTTGAAGAAAAGCTTCGAAGGCTCTGTTTCCAGGAAAAATGTCTTTTCTGCTTTCATGTCTCATATTCAAAACTATGGAGCATACTCCATAGTCAAGGTATGCTTAGGACATGAAAAACAGTTCAATATATTATACGCCCCATCAGGTTGCCTCGTTTTTCTCCATTACAAGGGACACTCTTCTCTTTTATGACAAGATAGGTCTGTTCTCTCCAGCAAGAAGAAGCAAGAATGGCTACAGGTGTTATTCTGCAAGCCAGCTAAATGAACTCGATACTATCCTAACCCTCAGAGACCTTGGAATATCCATTTCGGAGATCAAAGAGGCTGTCACGAAAATGAATACTCCGTCGTTCATTGATCTTCTTGAAAAGCAAGAAGAGAGCATAGAACGGAAAATGGATGAATATAGATTCGCTCTCGATATCGTCAGGTCGACAAGGGCAACAATCAAGGAGGCTGCTGCAACTGAGAAGGAAAAGCTCTTTATTGAAAGACAGCCTGCAATTCCAATCGTAAAGGTCCCAATAGAAGATATAGGGGAGGAATCTACAAGTGATGAGGCTTGGGAGAAGGCATATAGTTGCCTGATGGCATCATATGATTGTAAGGCCATTATCACAATAGGAAGCATTTTATCGCTTGCGGAGGCAGAAAGCCATCTGGGCACAATCTGTCGGGAAGTATTTGCAACATACAAGAAATCCTCTGAACATGTCATTCCTAAGGGACTTTATGCTCATATGTATTTCCAGGGATCTCTTTCGAATCTCACTTCTTTCTATAAAAAATTCTTCGCTTCTCTTGAGGAACACGGGCTGGTTCCTACTGGAAATGTCTATGAGGAGCTTACTATTTCTTCTGTTGTTGCGAGGGAAGAAAAAGATCACGTTACAAAACTCTTGGTCCGTGTGGAGAAAACCTGACTGTGTCATTGTCAACGACCTTCAGGACAAGCCTGAAGGCTTGGACGTGAGCGTTTTGCCCACAGGCTCCGTTGCCGGTTTGCCTGTGGCACTCCATCCATACGGCTGATTGACTGCAGCCTGCCCGGA
Source organism: uncultured Spirochaetales bacterium (assembly GCA_949293335.1). Classification (GTDB taxonomy): domain Bacteria; phylum Spirochaetota; class Spirochaetia; order Sphaerochaetales; family Sphaerochaetaceae; genus Ornithospirochaeta. Next base: position 20 of record CASFDA010000022.1, on the reverse strand, counting down.
TTGCTCGACCCGGGTGATGT
>CASFDA010000021.1 GCA_949293335.1 uncultured Spirochaetales bacterium | reverse complement strand
CACCCTTATGGGTCTTTTGATACCTGCTATGTGGACTGTATTCCTGTACTTCCCATTCCTGTTGCCCTCATCCCTGTAGCAGATCCAGTGGGTGTTCCCATACTGATTAAGATCTATTGCGTTGTATCCGCTCCTGAACTTAAGCTTCCCGTTCTTCTTTCCTGTCTTCTTGCGCTTTTCTGCAAGGGATGCCATATCACACTTGAGAGACGAATACACCGACTGGATGAATTTGGCAGGCATGGCAAGCTGGCGTTCGACAGCATTGCCGTCCTTATCAAGGGATGTGATCTCCCTTGTCATTGTATTGAATGTCCTGAAGGAATCGGCATCCAGAGAGATGAGGTAATTGCAGAGCCATCTGCACTCCGTGAAGTAATGCCAGAGCTTTTCCTGTTCTGCCTTGTTAAGGCATTTCTTGTCGAGCTTCAGCTCAACGCAGAGCGGGCGCATCGAGGCATGGCGGATGCGGGTTTCCTTTCCCTTCTCCTTTATCATATTGTTCTTCACGATGCGCTCAGATTCATTCATAATTTATTGTATCATATAAGATTGATATCAACAATACATCATGCACATCTGGCAATTCATCTCCACCCTGCTGAGGATGGAGTCTTCTTGCCAATTTCGGGATAAAGGAAAAAGGCTCTCACATGAACGTGCCTTCATGGAATATCTGTTCTGTATCGTTGCAACGTGCTCCACACTATTCGCCCGTTCGAGATACTCGGAAGTACACTCAGACAGTCCATATGAAATGATCTTTCCCTCCTTCTTGAGTTTCTGGAAAGCAAAGGCCACTTCCTCTGGAGGAACTTCAGGATCCATCCTGTGAAGATAATACAGGTCCATATGATCTCTCTTCAGCCTTTTCAGGGACTTTTCTGCTGATGCTATTATGTTTTCAGGCCTTCCATCAGGAGTGAGAGACCCATCCTCATTGATCTTTATTCCGCACTTTGTGGCGATTTTCGCATCCTTGTACGGTGCGAGGGCCTCTCCTACTATCTCCTCGGTTATGCTTTTCCTTCCATCCTGGAAAATACCGACGTGACAATACCACCTAAGCAAGCTTAGGGGCTTCCATGGAGTATCCATGTTCTTTTTCCTCGTTCACTGATGCCATGCTTCTTAGGTGCGTTGCCGTACGGTCGTCCACAGAGAGCATCTCCGGAGGCCTGACTTCGCCAGCGTCCCCGGCTAGGGCCTTCAGGCCAAAGGATTCCAGATTCAGGGCCGCATTCCTGTCCCGATCATGTTTAGTATGGCACACGGGGCATTCCCACTGTCTGTCACCAAGCGTGAGCCCTCCATTGCGCCAGCCGCAGTTATGACATGTCCTTGATGAAGCAAAGAACCTGTCTGCTATGATCAGCGTCTTCCCATGCCAGAGACTCTTGTACTCAAGCTGCCTCCTGATCTCAGAGAATGACGCATCCTGTATATGCTTCGAGAGTTTATGGTTCCTCACCATCCCGGATACGTTCAGATCCTCGATGACTATCACGTCTGCTTGGCTGTCGCAGATGATCCTCTTCGTCATCTTGTCTATCGCATCTTTCCTGGTGTCGGTCATCTTCTCATGGAGCACTGCTATCTCATGTTTGAGCTTCTTCCAGTTCTCCGAACCCTTCTTCTTCCTTGCCAGCATCCGCTGGAGATGTTTCAGCCTTTTCTCATGCTGCTTCAGTATCTTCGGCAAAGTTCTGAAAATGCCGCGGAAGGAGTCATAGGAGAAGCCCCGATCCTGATGAGATTGCCATCTTCCCACATCGCCTTGCGAGCCCGCAGTTCTGCTTCATGCGCATACTTCAGAAGATATTTCACGTCTTTGCAGAAAGACTCACCTGCCCTTGTGAGTTTCAAGCCTCTGTGACTCCGGTCAAAGAGTCTGGCCCCTACTCATCCTCCAGAAGATTCATCTGCTTGATGACAGCTGTAGATGTGATGTTGCCGTTCTCTGCTGCCTTATTGAAGCTTCCTGATTCAGCAACACGCAAAAATGTTTCGAGACGAGGAAATTCCATAAGAGGATGATACATTCATTTTTATTGGGATGAAATAAAAATTTTCTTTTATCGCAGAAAGAAAAATTTGAAGAAGTTACAAAATCATGTCCTGACGTACAGCCTCATGGAAAAAGAAACTCAGTCAACCCGACAGTAAGAACCAATAGTTATAATCATGCCAGGCTTTAACAGTACCGGAATCTAACGCGAGTCTGCAAATCAATATCCGGACAAAAGGACAGGGAAATCGCTTTTATTTGATTGAAAACAAAAATTGTATTATACAAGTCAGCGTGAAAAAGAAAATCCTAAGAATTGTATTGTATGTCATAGGCCTCATGATTCTTGCATTCGGGATAACACTCAATGTGCGAACTGGCCTGGGAACCTCTCCTATCATATCGGTTTCCAATGTGTTTGCAATAATTTTCTCATTCAGGATTGGTGATACAACTTTCATCCTCTACTCGATATTCGTACTTTCTGAGATAGTGATACACATCATCCAGCGGAATAATGAAAAGAATCTCGCTCTTACTGCAATGGTCTTGAAAGACATTCTGCAACTTCCGCTTGCACTCCTTTTTACAAGGATAATGAACATCTTCGAGCTTTTCATTCCAAATATGAGAGTTCTTGAGGAAGGATTCCTGTCCACACCTTTATGGCAGATGACTGCCCTCCTGATTGCGATAGCAGCAACAGGAATTGGAGCGGCATTGTCACTGGATATGCGTATAGTGCCAAATCCCGGAGATGGGATAGTACAGGCAATTTCAGACATATCGGGAAAGGATATTGGTCTGATCAAGAACATATTCGATGGATCGAAGTCCTTCTCGCGGCACTCCTTGGCCTTATCTTCCAAAAAGGCATTGTCGGGATAGGGATAGGAACGTTGCTGGCTTTTCTGGGAGTTGGAAGAGTAATCTACATTTTCAATCGTTTTTTCGGGAAAAGGCTGTCTCTTCTCCTTTCATGATCTACATGCATATGTGAATATCTTAATAAGATGGACAGACGACAGAAGAAAAGCAGGAAAGCAATCCTCGGAGCATTCAGGAAACTCTTGGGACAGAAAAGTTATGCCCACATTACCGTAAAGGAGATCATAGACGAGGCTGATGTAGGGAGAAGTACATTTTATGCGCACTTCCCCACAAAAGATGATCTGCTATTTGCTCTTTCAGAAGAGATCTTCTCCCATGTATTCTCTCATACGCTGACAAAAGAGAATACGCATGATTTTCGCAATAACCAGAATGTATCTTCCTATATCACGCACATTCTTTACCATGTAAGGGAGAATTTTCCGCGTGAGCTTCTCAAAGATGAAAGCGGAGAAATATTCTATCGGTATTTCATCATACGCTTTGAATCGATCATGAAGGACATGGTCGACATAGGAAATGAGAAGATCAATGAGGATTATGTCATACACCAGCTGGCATCAAGTTTCATCGCAACTATCGAATGGTGGCTCAGAGGAGACAGGAATGAAAGCCCTGAAGAGGTTGCACAATTTTTTCTTCTTATGAACGGGAAGTTCATCCACTGCAAATGAATAAGGTTGCCCCGAGAAGGACAACCTTATGTAAATCAGCTTTCCTTTATATATGGAACGCCAAGTTTTGACGGAACATTGAAGCTTCGCTTTGCGATCGTCAGTACTATCGTGAGTATGTACGGAAGTGCTATGACAAACTCGTTCGGAATAATGGCCATGCCTCCTGTAGACTGAAGATAGATTGAGATTGCTTCAGCAAGGCCGAAAACAAGCGTGCCGAACACAGCTCCTCTGGGATTCCAGTTTCCAAGGAAGCAAATTGCGAATGCGATCCACCCTCGACCTCCGATAATACCGGTCGTGAACATGCCAAGGTATCCGATCGTATAGAAAGATCCGGCAAGACCTCCGAATGCACCTGCGATTACGACTGTGAAGAACCTCATCCTGTTCACATTGATTCCCGATGCATCTGCAGCTTCCGGATTCTCGCCTACCGATCTCAGCGCAAGTCCGAGAGATGTCTTGAACAGGACAATATATGAAAGCGGAATTATCAGATAGGCAATGTATGTGAGGATATTCTGATTGAAGAATATTGGACCAATTACAGGAATGGAAGAAAGAACAGGAATCGGAATACTTTCCAACACATCTATCTGAAGCGGTGTTGTCGGTATGCCGAAAAGGACGCGCTGGAAGTATGCGCAAAGTCCAGCTGCGAGGATGTTCATCGCAGTTCCTACAACAATCTGCTGTTGTCTCAGGTAAACTGTGATGAATGCATACAATGCGGCCATAAGCGTACCGAGAAGTATTGCCGTCAATGCACCGACGAAGAGGCTCTTGGATATGAATGTTCCTATGAAGCCACCCCATGCGCCCATGAGGAATATACCTTCGATTGCAGTGACCATCATTCCTGTCCGTTCTGCGTATACCTCAGCTATCGATCCCATCATGAGTGGAGTACTCATCAATATTGCTCTGGTAAGAATGTTTATCATGCTTCTGCCTCCCCGAGCATAAGGCTCTTCTTCTCCTTCTTCTTCCTGTAGTTTTCCCTCAGGAAATAGGAGATGATGACACACGTCATCACGATTCCCTGAATAAGGTCGATGATACTTGCTGGAATATTAAGTCCAGGAATCCTTCCCATCGTAGTTCCGATGACGTTCAGGAAGCCAAACAGGATTGAGGAGAATATGATTCCTATCGGATGGCCATTCGCAAGAATTGCAATTCCGATTCCGAACGAACCGATGGACGAATTGAAATTCTGCAAAAGCATATGCTGCACCCCGTTGATCTCTGTAAGCCCTGCCATGCCAGCAAGACCTCCGCTGATCATGAAAGCAATTATGAATATCCGCTTTGCTTTTATTCCAGAGTGTTCCGAACACGAAGGATTGTTTCCTACGGCCCTGATCCTGAATCCGAGAGCAGTCTTGTAGAGGAGAATCCATATGAGAATTGCCGCTATCAGAGCAATCAGCGTTCCGAGGTGTATCCTGGTTCCAGGCAAGATACCTGGAAGGAACGCCTCCCTCACTATCGGGTCTGTCTGAATATATTCTGCCTTTGTCTCTCTCAGAACGGTCCTCAGGAAGAAGTCCATGAAAGCCTGGACTACATATGTTGACATCATGCTTACGAGGAACTCATTTGCATTGAACCTTGCCTTGAAAAAACCGATGAGAGCACCGACAGCACCACCTGCGGCAAAAGTGAGCACCATTACAATCAGAATCAGGAGGAAAGTCGGTACTTTTCCTCCGAGAGCAAGGGAAACGGAGACAGCGGCAAGACATCCCGCGTAGAACTGTCCCTGAGCTCCGATATTGAATAGCTTTGCCTTGTAGGTAAATGCAAATGCAAGCGCCATGAAAACCAATGGAGTTGCCTTTACAAATACCTCTCCAAGAGTGTACTTATCGGAAAAGATTCGGCCCAAAGCAGTTCCGAACACCCTTATTGGGCTCTCCTTGAGGAAAAGGATCATCGAAGCGCTTATTACAAGTCCGACAATTATTGCCCCGATATTGAACACAAGGGCATCGAGGTAACCCTTCTTGACAAACTCAGAGTTCTTAAACTTGCCCATCGCTCACCCCTGCCATCAGAAGGCCTATCCTCTCTGTCGTAAGTTCCCCTCTCTCAAAGATACCCATGCTGCGCCCACGATACATGATAAGTATCCTGTCTGAAAGTTCGAATATCTCAGAAAGCTCTGTCGAGACGACGATGAGAGCCTTTCCTTTCTTCTTTTCACCTTTGATTGCCCTGTGGATCCTTTCTACAGCACCCACATCAAGTCCCCGCGTCGGCTGATTGAAGATTATCATATGCTTTCCAGCATCGATTTCCCTGGCCAGCACTACTTTCTGCTGATTGCCACCGGAGAGGTTATGCGCGATATCGGAAGCACCAGTTGCCTTCACCTGATACTCGCTTATCACAGAATCTGTGTATTGGTTTATCTTCTTCGAGTCAATGAAAAGGTTTCTGATCCATCGTTTCCCATAACTCGACTTGATCATCATGTTCTCGCTGAGCATCATCTCCATGACCATTCCATCTTTGTAACGGTCAACAGGGACATACCCTATTCCATCATCTATATGCTCTCGCACAGTCCTATCTGTGATGTCTTTGCCAAGGAAGATGATCTTTCCCTCATCCAGATTCATATTTCCAGACAAGGCCTCGCACAGTTCATCCTGTCCATTCCCGCTGACGCCGGCAATGCCGAATATCTCTCCCTTGTGCACTTCAAATGAAATGTCATCGAGTACTTGTATACCCTCCTTGTTTTTCTTTCTGAGATGCTCCACGGAAAGAGCGACTGGAAGGAGAGAGACATCAAGTTTCCCTTCACTTTGAACCACTTCAAGCTCTTCACCCATCATAAGGCGGGCAAGCTCTTTTTCGTTCGTCTCGCTTTTTCGGACATTTCCGGTAATGCGGCCATTGCGCATTACAACAATCCTGTCCGCAGCTTCCATGACTTCCTTCATCTTGTGCGTTATGAATACAACAGAGTTTCCTCTGGAAGCAAAGTTCCTGATAAATTCCACGAGACTATCTGCTTCCTGCGGCGTAAGCACGGCAGTAGGCTCATCCATGATAAGAATACGAGCATCGAGATAAAGGGCCTTAAGGATCTCCACTTTCTGCTGCACACCGACAGCAAGATCACCGACACGCGCATCAGGAGGGACCTGGAAGCCATATCGATCAGACAAGGCTTTTACTTTCTTCCTGGCCTCATCAAGATTCAGCCAGCCATGCACATTCCCCAGAACTATGTTTTCTGTGACAGTATGCGGAAAGACAAGGGAAAAATGCTGCTGTATCATGGCAATTCCATGTGCAATAGCATCTTTTGGAGTCCTTATCCTGACTTCCTTCCCGTCAATCAGTATCTCTCCGCTGTCCAGAGAGTAAAGTCCGTAGAGGATTTTCATTATCGTGCTCTTCCCTGCACCGTTTTCTCCAAGAAGGGCGACAACCTCTCCTTTCTTTATCGAAAGAGAGATATCATCATTCGCTATAACCTTGGAAAAGCACTTGGTAACGTGCCTGAGCTCAACAGCGTTTTCCTGCATCTTCACCTCTTAGACAAAGAGCTGCCTTTTGGCGGCAGCTCTTCTTCCTTTCAGACTAGAAATCAGAACAGTGCTGTGAGGTCCTTTCCTCCAGCCTTGTATTCTTCAATAGCCGCATCCACCGCATCAATTATCTCCTGAGAGATATTATCTGTGTAGACCGGAACAAAGATGTTCTCATTGATTCCAACCTCATAGAGAACTCCACCAGGAAGCTCGCCATTGATATAAGATTCGATTGCCCATTTGTACATATTCGCAAACTGGAAGTCTACAGAAGCAACTACGACATTCGGATCAATTGTTGTCTGGTCTGAAGAATATCCGACAAAATATTTGCCACTCTCGATCGCTGCATTGATCGTACCGAGGCCGAGCTCATTTGCGTATGCAAAGAGAACATCAGCGCCATCGTCAATCATGACCTGTCCCATCTGCTTTCCAAGCGCAATGTTGCTCCAGCTGTTTGCATATGCAAGATTGTAGGATGCGTCAGCAAAGCCGCGTTCCTTTGCAATCTCGACAGCTGTCTTGCCATAAACTGCCATAAGGTTGACCATTGCCTGATTGGCCTCACCACCGATCATGCCGAACTTGCCTGTCTCGGTGATATTGCCAGCGATGATACCTGCGATATAACTAGCCTCATACTCCTTCGGGAAAAGAGGGGATAGGTTATCGAGGGAAGCATTGGTGCCGTTTACGATCATGTACCTAGTATTCGGATATGATGCTGCTACACGAGCCGCAGCTTCATCGAACTGGGAACCTGCCGCCATGACAATGTCATAACCTCTTTCACCATATTCACGGAATGTAGACTCAAAGTCCGCAGGCTGAACATTCTCGACGAACTCCATATTTGTACCAAGCTCTTCATTGCACATCACAACGCCAGCATAGTTAGATGCATTCCATCCCTGATCATTCACCTGTCCCGGAAGGATCAGGACAATCTTGTAATCCCCGATTGCCTTTTCACCGCTATCTGAGGAAGTTGCTGCGTCACTGCCTCCTCCAGCAAAAAGTGACAGGCTCATGACGAGCACAAGAAGAAACACTAGAAACTTTTTCATCTCATTCCTCCTGATTAGATTTATTTATTAGAAGTATAGGATGGGGGTAAGCCCCTGTCAAAGAATAACAGTTACCAGTAGATCGGTTCCTTTCCGACAGATTTCAGAAACTCATTGCATTTCCTGAAATGACCGTTCCCAAAGAAACCGCGATAAGCGCTGAGCGGACTCGGATGGGCAGACTCTAGAATCAGATGACATTTCTTTTCAATCAGAGTCTTCTTGCTCCTGGCGTAACTTCCCCAGAGCATGAATACTCTGGGATCATCGCTTTTGCCTAGCGCAGAAAGGACATTATCTGTAAAAATCTCCCATCCTCTGTTCGCATGTGAAGCAGCCCTGTGCTCTATGACAGTAAGGGTGCTATTAAGGAGAAGCACACCTTGTCTTGCCCAGCGAGAGAGATCGCTCGACCATTCTGGTGCCTTTTCAACATCTTCAGAATATATCTCTTCCTTTATATTCTTGAGCGAAGGAGGTTCTGGAACGCCCTCCCGGACCGAAAAAGAAAGTCCCATCGCCTGATTTTCTTCATGATAAGGGTCTTGCCCGACGATCACAGCCTTGACACTTGAATACGGGGTGAGAGAGAAACAGGCAAAGATCTCATCCATAGGAGGGAATACCCTCTTATGCATATATTCACTTTTGAGGAACTTCCTCAGCTCAAGATAATATGGCTTGACCTGTTCTTCATCAAAAAGAGGTTGCCAGTCATTTCCAACTCGGATCATGGAAAAAATGTAACACAAAGAGCTTCATTTGTCGCTCTGAACGAACTCGAAAGTATCCATATTCATGAGCGTGAGCCTGTTGTCATGCCCTGCACCTGTGTCAAGAGCAACGAGATGATACTCTTCGCTTATGAAAGGGAGACTTGAAGGAAGAGGAGTGTGTCCGACGAATATCCACTTCTCTGTCTCGAGAGGAGGGATCGGATCATAACTTCCACTTCTGAATGACATGTCGACATTTGAATAAGCAGAAAGCAGGTAGGATCTATCCACAAGTGGCGATATATCTGGATAGATGGCGTCTTTCGAATAGACCTCAGGACGCATTACCTTCGAATACAAGTTCATGTCCCTTTCATTTTTTGCAACAGGTGGACCTGAATGTGTGACGATATATTTCTCCTCATAAATTGCAAGAGGCAGGTTTTTCAGAAAGAGAGCAATTCTCCTCTTTTCTTTCTTTTTCACTTTCTCGAATTCCTTCATCGTATCCTTTCCACCATATTCGTACTTCCACTCATCATCCGCCTTATCCGAATAAAGGTAGGATTCAAGGAATATATCATGGTTTCCAATCACGCCCTTAAAAGAATTCAGCGAGATAAGGAATCTTAGTACTTCAAGAGATGACTCACCCCTGTCTATATAGTCGCCAACCGCATAGAGGACATCCAAGTTTGGAGAGAATGAGACCTTTTCAAGAACATCTTGAAGAGCCCGTATCCTCCCATGAATATCCCCTACAATAAAGTTTCGCCCCATGGCAAAAATGAAAGCACAAGAAGCATGTCAATGAAAAGAGCGCATCAGATAACTGGATACAAGATCTAGCGTGAAATCTATTTCATCCTCTGTCGTAAACGCGCCAGGAGAAAAACGGAGTGTCCCGGTCGGGAATGTACCCAATGCCATATGAGCAGACGGAGCGCAATGGAGGCCTACTCTCGTTTCAATGCCCCCTTCAGAAAGAAGGAAGGAAGAAAGGGAAGACAAGTCAAAGTACTCTGAAGTTATCGAGACTATAGGGATTTTCTTTGCGTCCCCAGAAGGCCCTACTATCTTTATTTCCTTCATTTTCATCAGCCCTTCCTCAAGACGCCTTGTCATCTTCAGCTCTTTCTCCACCAACTCTTTCCGATTGTCAATCACATATTTCACCGCTTTTGCCAGACCGACAAGCCCGATAGTGTTCTCAGTTCCGGCAGAAAGCTTATCCGGAAGAAGATGCGGCTGTTCTTCCTTGTCGCTCTCGCTTCCTGTCCCCCCTACAATCAATGGTTCAATTTTCTCAGCAACAGTTTTTTCAAGTACAAAACCTCCCGTCCCTTCGGGGCCAAGAAAACCTTTGTGCCCTGTGAAAGCTATCGCACTGATTCCCATCCTGTCCATATTGATGTCCACATATGGAGATGCCTGCGATGAATCCACGATGAGATACAGGCCATGCCTGTTCGCAAACTCAGAAACTATATCGAGAGGCCATAATGCTCCAGACACATTCCCCGCTACATTTATGATTATTCCTTTGGTATCCCTTTCAAGGAGAGAAGGAAGGGATGAATAATCAGGAAGTCCGTCACCTGACGATGCAATTTTTGAATACTCCAGTCCCATCTGGTTCAAAGGACGCATTACAGCGTTGTGTTCCTGACTTGAGATAATCAGGTGATCCCCTCTTTTGAAAAGTCCCTTGATTATATAATTGAACGCATGTGTTGCATTGAGCGTAAAGCCAATACACTCAGGATGTCGGGCACCGAAGAATGAAGAAAGGAGAAAGCGCAGATCTTCAACTTTTCCGAAATAACTCTCCTCCATCCTGCTGTTCGTCCGGTATGGATTGATGTCATCGTTTTCTATGAAATGGGCAATTTCTGCAGAAACTCCTGGAGCCTTCGGGAATGAAGTCGCTGCATTGTCAAGATATATTCTTTTCATATTGATAATGATACTCCACCATTGAATGAATTAATACAGAATGGTATTTTTTACACATGGAAGATATCAAGGAAAAAGGGAAACTGGCAATTGCTGGCGCACTTATCGGATGTATCAGTGTCATACTGGTAGTCATGGGCAATCCCGGGAATATGGGATTCTGCATCGCTTGCTTCATCAGGGACATCAGCGGAGCTCTTCACTTACATCAGGCAGCTATCGTCCAGTATGTAAGGCCTGAGATCATCGGCATTGTGCTCGGTTCCTTTGCGATAAGTGTGATCAAGGGAGATTTTCATCCCCGTGCAGGTTCTTCCCCATTCCTCAGATTTATAATCGGTTTTCTGGTTATGGTAGGAGCCCTAATTTTTCTGGGCTGCCCGCTCAGGATGGTCCTTCGCCTAGCTGGAGGCGACCTGAATGCAATATTTGCTCTCTTGGGCTTCATCGCTGGAATAGCGGTTGGCGTCGTTTTCCTGAAAAACGGATTTTCACTCGGAAGGAACTACAGGAGCCCAGCGCTAGATGGGTCTTTCTTCACGCTTTCAAATATTCTGCTTCTCGTTCTTTTCGTCTCAGTTCCTTCAATATTCCTTTTCTCTGAATCAGGTCCTGGCTCTATGCACGCACCAGTTTTCATGGCTCTTCTTGCAGGACTGATTGTAGGTATCTTCGCAGAACGGACAAGACTATGCATGGCTGGAGGAATCAGAGATATCTTCCTAATAAAAGACTACACCCTGATAACAGGATTTGTGGCAATATTCATTTTTGCGCTGATCGGAAACCTGCTTGCAGGTTCATTCAACCTCGGTTTTGAAAATCAACCTGTTGCACATCAGGCCCATTTCTGGTCATTTCTCGGTATGATGTCGGTAGGACTCGGGTCTGTTATGCTTGGCGGTTGCCCTTTGAGACAGCTGGTTCTTGCTGGCGAAGGCTCATCGGACAGTGCATTGAGCTGTCTGGGAATGCTTCTGGGGGCGGCCTTTGCACATAACTTCGGTCTGGCCTCCAGTGCAGGAACCGGACCTTCCGCAAACGGTAAGATCGCTGCTGTTGCTGCTCTTCTGATTCTTTTTCTCATCGGTCTGACCCTTACTTTGAAAGGAAGGAGGAATTGATTCATGTTTACACTTGATGCAAGGGGCCTAAATTGCCCAGAACCGGTTTTTCTTACAAAAAAAGCACTGCAAACCCATCAGGATGGAATCGATGTGCTCGTTGATGACAGGGCTGCGATTGAAAACATTACAAGGCTGTGCAATAAGAACAACTACAAAGTAGTGAAAATTGAGGAAGCTGATCATTGGAAAATGGAAGTGAGAAAATAATTACCTTCTTCAGTCACTATCAGGCACTCTCCTTCAAAAGGAGATACAAGGATGGCGAACTACGCCCCACCCCGCGATCTCTCTCATCTTCATGCAATAGTGCTTTGTTTATCTTTGGCGAGATAGATATGGCAAAGGTGGACGAGAGCGTTGAGGCCATCTATCAAAAGGAGGACGGAAAATGGAAAAAGATATATCAGTCAGGCTGACAAGTCTTGTAAAAAGCTCCGGATGCAATGCAAAACTTCCTCCAGGAGATTTGAGGAAAGTGCTTGAGAGGCTTCCGGGGAAAAGCGACAAGAGGATAATCGGCGGATTTGAAAATAACGATGATGCACTCGTCTTCGACCTTGGCGACGGAACAGTACTTCTGGAAACGATAGATTTCTTCCCCCCTATGGTCGATGACCCGTACATTTTCGGAGAGATTGCCGCGGCAAACGCTATTTCAGACATCTATGCAATGGGAGGCAAGCCAATAATCGCCATGTCCCTGATGTGCTTTCCTTCATGCCTCGAGCTGAGTGTCATGGAAGAGATAATGAAAGGAGCGATTTTCAAAGCGAAGGAAGCGGGGATCGAAATAGCTGGAGGACACACCATATCTGACAGGGAACCAAAGTTCGGCTTGGCAGTCACAGGACGATGCAGGAAAGACAGGATCTGGACCAATGGAACAGCAAAAGATGGGGATGTCCTTGTAATCACAAAACCTCTTGGCGTCGGTATAATCATGACAGCGCACAAAGTGGGAGATGGGAAAAAAGAGAATATCGAGAATGCAATTTCCTCGATGAGGATGCTCAACAAAAGCGCAATGGAGAATCTGGAGGATCTGGATGTCCATGCAGTGACAGACGTCACAGGTTTTTCCCTTCTCGGACATCTTTCGGAGATGATGAAGGCATCAGGCTCGAGCGCAGATATTCACATCTCCCTCATTCCCCTGCATGGCGGAACAAAATCTCTTGCAGAGGACGGCTATATTCCAGAAGGCAGATACACGAACGAGGATTACATAAAGACTGGAGTAGAAATCAAGAATAGCATCAGTACTGCGGAAAAGGATATCCTCTACTCTCCGGAAACATCAGGGGGACTATTGATCTCACTTGCAGAAAAAGATGCAGAATTGTTTATAAAACGCATGAATGATAAAGCGTGGATAATCGGAGAGGTAAAAGGAAAAAGGGATAAGCTGATATATGTCGATTGAGAAGATGCGAATATATAATAAGCACCTCTGATTTTACTAAAATCAAAATATTTAATTAGTTTACATTAAAGTAATTAATCTCAGTGTTCAAACTTAAATCACTTAATTTCTTCAGTCATTTAATCATATTTGCTTTTCTAATCAAGCAAAGTCAATTTCCTGTTCAAAAAGAGGATGTGCCTCTTTTCTTTGTTCCTGAGTGATGGTATATTTTCTCCAGCATCTCCTGACGTGGAAAACAGGCTTTGACACATAAGGTGAGCAGAATCTTCCACGCATATCAGGGAGAACGCTGAGGTGATGCATGGAAGAGAAACGAATTGCGGTTATCGGCATTATTGTCGAAGAAGAGAAAAGCGTAAGCGATCTTAACGAGATCCTGCATGAATACAGGAAATACATCATCGGAAGGATGGGAATCCCATACCGCGAGAAGAATCTGAACATTATAAGTATCGCAGTCGACGCACCACAGGATGCAATATCTGCGCTCTCAGGAAAAATCGGAAAACTTAGTGGCGTTTCCTCAAAGACAGCATACTCCGGAATTTCGAAATGAGGCTGAGTGAAAGGCTCATACGGGATGGAAAGCTCGACAAGAAAGAGCTTTCCCTGCTTCTTTCATCCTTTGACGGGAAAGATCTTGCATTGCTTTCCGAAGAAGCAAGAAGAATCCGAGACAAAGAATATGGGAGGAAGGTATATCTCAGAGCCTTGGTGGAGATATCAAATCATTGCAGATGCAATTGCCTCTACTGCGGAATCAGGAGAGACAACAGAACAGTCCGGCGCTATCGTCTCGAAGATGACGTGATAATCGCCCAAGCTGAACTCTCATATTCACTAGGTATGAGGACACTCGTCCTACAGGGAGGTGAGGATCAGTATTTTTCTGATGACAGACTTGAACGGATCATACGGAGTGTCAAGGAAAAACACAGCGATATGGCAATCACACTCTCTCTGGGAGAAAGGAGCGAAGAAAGCTACAGACGGCTATTCCTCAGCGGGGCCGAAAGGTATCTTCTGCGAGAAGAGAGCATCACAAAAAGGCACTTCCAGATGCTCCATCCGGAAGGACAGAAGATAGAAGAGAGGATAAGGTGCATCCAGAATCTGAGGAAAATCGGCTATCAGGTGGGGCTGGGATTCATGGTGGGCTCGCCATACCAGAGCGATGAGAATATCGCAAATGATATCATCCTCATCTCGCGCTTTGCACCGCAGATGGTAGGAATAGGTCCTTTCATACACGCAGAGAACACCCCATTCGAGAACGAGAAGAATGGATCTCTTGAAAAAACACTCCTGATCATTTCAGTGCTCAGGATTATGCGGCCCAAACTTCTCCTTCCATCGACAACTGCCCTTGGAGCGCTCGATCCGAGAGGACGTGATATGGGGCTTGAGATGGGTGCGAATGTGATCATGCCAAACATGACACCACAGACAGAGAGAGAAAAATACAACCTCTACGACGGAAAACCACATGTGGCTCTCGAAAGTGCAGAGGAGATAAAGAAGCTCGAGGCACACCTCACTTCACTTGGTTATGAGATTGCAAGAGAACGTGGGGACAGCCACGAGGAAAATGAAAACTACAGGAGGGAATATGTATAATGTCAATTCAATGAAGGCGGAGGAGTTCATCTCCCATGAGGAGATCATCGATACCCTCGCCTGGGCAGACAAGGAAAAGGATAACCTTGCTCTGATCGATGAGATAATCGAAAAGGCAAAGAAGAGAAAAGGTCTTACACACAGGGAGGCCTCGCTGCTCCTCGCGTGTGAAGACAAAACGAGACTTGATGAGATATATCATCTCGCAGAACAGATCAAGAAGGATTTCTACGGAAACAGGATCGTGCTGTTCGCCCCACTCTATCTCTCTAACTACTGTGTGAACGGCTGTGTCTACTGTCCGTACCATGCGAAGAACAAACACATCAGGAGAAAAAAGCTTTCGATGGACGAGATAAGGAACGAAGTCATCGCCC
This sequence comes from uncultured Spirochaetales bacterium, assembly GCA_949293335.1. Taxonomy (GTDB): domain Bacteria; phylum Spirochaetota; class Spirochaetia; order Sphaerochaetales; family Sphaerochaetaceae; genus Ornithospirochaeta. The sequence continues at coordinate 42,961 of CASFDA010000021.1, read as the reverse complement.
TGCAGGACATGGGACACAAGCGCCTCGCAATCGAAACAGGAGAAGATCCGGTCAACAACCCTATTGAATATGTTCTCGACGCAATCAAGACAATCTATTCGATCAAGCACAAGAACGGAGCAATCCGGAGAGTGAATGTCAATATCGCAGCAACGACTGTTGAGAATTATAGGAAGCTGAAAGAAGCCGGAATCGGAACATATATCCTTTTTCAAGAGACATATCACAAGGAAAGTTACGAGAAACTCCACCCGACAGGACCAAAACACAATTACGCATACCACACAGAAGCAATGGACAGGGCCATGGAAGGTGGAATCGATGATGTGGGTCTCGGGGTTCTCTTTGGTCTCGAGCTCTATCGTTACGAACTTGCCGGCCTTCTGATGCACGCAGAGCATCTTGAAGCGGTTCATGGTGTTGGGCCCCATACCATCAGTGTCCCGAGGATCAAGAGGGCAGATGACATTGATCCGACTGCGTTTGACAATGGAATTGATGATGAGACGTTCCTGAAGATCATAGCAATAATAAGGATCGCAGTACCTTATACAGGAATGATCATCAGCACCCGCGAAGGAAAGGATGTGAGGGCAAGATCACTCCATCTCGGGATCAGTCAGATAAGCGGAGGATCGAGGACAAGTGTCGGAGGATACGTTGAGAAGGAAAGCGAGGACGAGAATTCGGCACAGTTCGACGTTAGCGACAACAGGCCGCTTGATGAAGTTGTCAACTGGCTGATGAAGATGGGGTGTCTTCCGTCATTCTGTACAGCATGTTACAGGGAAGGAAGAACAGGAGACAGGTTCATGAGCCTCTGCAAGAGCGGACAGATCCAGAACTGCTGCCATCCGAACGCGCTCATGACGCTGAAAGAGTATCTGATGGACTATGCTTCAGAAGATACGAAAAAAGTCGGAGAAGAACTCATCAGGAAGGAACTTGAGACGATTCCGTCTATGAAAGTGAAGGAAGTCTGCAGTGATCATCTTGAGAAGATTGAAGAAGGAATAAGGGATTTCAGGTTCTAGCGATGTCACTATCTACAAGTACAAGATCCGCAAGGTTCAATCTCGGTTTCTTCGGGCTGAGGAATGCAGGCAAATCTTCCCTGATGAACGCATTCTCAAATCAGGAGATATCAATTGTATCTCCTGTGAAGGGAACTACGACAGATCCAGTGTTCAAAACGATGGAAATACTCCCGATCGGTCCTGTCACACTGATTGATACTCCTGGTCTGGACGACGAAGGAGAACTCGGAGAGATGAGGATAAAGAGAGCCAAGGATATCCTGAAGAGGATAGATGGCGCGATCCTCGTAGTCGATTCGGAAAAAGGGAAAGGAAAAGAGGATGAAGCTCTCCTGGAACAATTCAGGAAGCTCTCTATCCCGTACGTCATTGCTTACAACAAGAGCGATCTGGCAAATGGAAAATATGATGACGGGATAATGGTCAGCGCAAGGACCGGAGAAGGTGTCGATGAATTGAAGAGAATCGTCAGCACCTTTGAAAAGGAGGGAAACGACAAGAAGATCGTCTCTGACCTTTTCCCGAAGAAGTCGGTATATATTCTGGTTACCCCGATTGATGATGCAGCTCCAAAAGGAAGGATGATACTCCCGCAACAGCAGGTCATCAGGGATGTGCTCGACTCAGATTCGATTGCAATTGTCCTGAAGGAAAGCGAACTTGAAGAAGGAATCAGGAAAATAGGAAAAGAGAACATCGCGATCGTTATCACAGACAGCCAGGCATTCAGCTATGTCTCGTCTGTAGTTCCTGACGATGTGCTCCTGACTTCCTTTTCGATTCTGATGGCACGGTATAAAGGCTTTCTGCAGACAGCTGTTAAAGGCGCGAGGAAGATCATGGACCTCAAGGAGGGAGATGAAATCCTGATGGCTGAAGGGTGCACACATCACCGGCAGTGCGGTGATATCGGCCGTGACAAGATTCCAAACCTCATAAAGAAGGTGACTGGAAAGAATTTCAAATACTCGTTCTCATCTGGCGTCGGTTACCCTGAGGATATGGGGAATATAAAGCTTGTCATACACTGCGGAGGATGCATGCTCCTTGAAAAGGAAGTGCAGAACAGGATGAAGAGAACACTTGAATCGGGAATTCCATTCACCAACTATGGAACTATGCTTGCATATCTCAATGGAATCCTGAAGCGCTCGCTCGAACTCTTCCCTGACATTGCAGCTCTGATTGATGGCTAGAGAAGATCGAGATGCCTAGGAAATGGATTTTTTGAAGACTTGTAGACTCTCCCCATGAAGCGGGAGAGTTCTTTTTCATCCTTGAGCCAGCAATTGCACAAAGTATAGAAAAGACGTCCGGCGATGTAGGCGTCTGCAAGTGCATTGTGCGCATCATATTTCCAGCCCCATATAGAGGCCATTGAAGTGAGCTTATGACTTTTCAGTTCAGGATAAATCTTCTTCGAGAGGGAGAGCGTACAGTAGTAGTCATCCTCGAAACCGCTGATATTCCAATCTGCCATCGTGCATCGGAGGACAGAGATATCAAATTCAGCATTGTGGGCAACAAGCGGACTATCACCGATGAAGGATGCAACTTCTGGCCAGATCGCCCTGAACGACGGGGATGATTCGATATCATCAACAGGAATATTATGCACATTCATGCATACGGGATTATATACAGGCCTTTTCGGCTTTATCAGGGAATAGTAGCTGTCGAGAGGATTGCCATCTGAGTCAAAGCGCATGAGACCAATGGAACATGCGCTAGAACGCTCGAATGATGTCGTCTCAAAGTCGATTGCGACGTAATCCCTCATCTGTCAAAACCAAGACTTACACGAACTGTAAGATAATCAAGGTAATCACCACGGGATACCGGACCGTATGCCTTTATACCATAAACAGCATCGACACGCGCGGCGTAGAGATCAAGGCCGAAACCACATGTGAAATAACCGCGATTGAGACCTACGCGAGCATTCAGACAAGCAAGCAGATAGATCTCCGCACCAATATTGATATGATCGACCCAGTTCTCTGCTGTCCAGATATTGTCTGCAGAGAAAAGACCAACGAGATCTACGAAGTCAACAGTGAATGTCGGCTTGAACCAGATCCAGAAGCTCTCCCACGGAGCACTCCAGGAAAATCCCACATTGAGACTTCCTGGTGAGAATACATTCTCATACCCTGTACTTTGAGATACACCGCTGCCGCTCAGCGTTGAATCTATTCCGATTCCGGAGAATGCCGAATCGAGATTCGCGTAGTTGTTGTAATAATATGTTCCGTTGAAATTCGTGTATGAAATGCCGATTGCTGTTCCAAAAGGCATATTCACCTTCAGGCCGAAGTCAATCGGGAAAGCGAAACCGGCTGCAACCGGAGTATCTGTGAAAAGCCCCATAAGCGAGGACATGTCACCACTCTGGAGGGCATTGATCACATCGGCAGTCCCAATTCCACCTACCGTTATACCTCCGGAAGGATCCGATGGATTATTGCTTGTGAACATCCTGTAGTTCACATGGAAAGCAACGCCGACATCGAGTGAATATTCATCTGTGAACTCAAAACGATGGGCAGCCACAAGGAAAGCACCTACATCGGCGCGCATCGCGAGCTCTGTATTAGGAGTCGAATACAGATTGAACTGCGTGTTGAGACCAAGTCCTACTGGTCCGAAGCCGAAATTGATACCAGCATCCACAGTAGCGAAATTCTTAAATCCCAGAGGAAGATTTCCAATAAAATCAATCGCAGCATCACTTGGATTCGAGAAGAAGAGCTTGAAAGCGTCCATGTTGTTATTGATGTTGTAGATTGTCGCACTTACATACGGAAGAGCAAAATGCATCCTCCCTGCAAATGCGGCTGGGTTCATGTACGCAGAATCGATCGATGTGGTCAGTGCTACTCCCGTTCCTCCCATAGCCTGAGTCCTCGGGTTAGTTGGGATGAAAGGCTCATTCATGTAACTTGAAGCGGGAAGATTCACCGCAAAAAGGGAGAATGAAATAAGTAAGAGCGCGAGTATTGAAACTAATTTTTTCATCTATCCCCCCCCTTAGCTATTGCTGCTGTTTGTAATTGAGCTGATAAGAGAACCGATGATTCCATCCGAGAAAAGAGTCGTGTCGAGCTTATCTATCAGAAGAAGCGTTGAGACTGCATCATTCACAGATGCTGAGTTCTCAGGAGCAGACAGCATATCGCTTACATTGATATCAGAGACATTAATCGAACCGTTCTCCTGTACTACACCATCTGTATTGGCAACTATTGGAAGGAGCTGGTTCACAACCGCGTCAGAAATAAGCTGGAGCGCGACAACATCTCCAACTGTATAGTCTCCTGTGTCAGTAAAAATTGTATCATCACTCAATCCTGCACTAGAAAGTACATCAGAAATAAGGCCTACAGTCTCCTGAATGTCACTTTTCAGATTCCCGTCAGTCAATGGAGCCGAATATGCTTCATTGAGTTTCTGGAGATCGGTCTCGCTGGCATTCTTCAGAATATCCTTTGTATCCTGATCAATCGGTGTGATGATGCTTATATCCTCTGTACCAGTTCCATCTGTATAGTAATCAAGTACACTCTGGACCTTACCTTTCAAACCTTCATCTCCTATATTGGAGACAAGCTCTTCCGGGGTCGATACTTTTGAAACAGAAGAATCCTGTATACTTCCTACGGACTCATTGATGACAGTACTTACTTCCTCGCTTCCGGAAGGAGTTATCAACATATTCCTCTGCAGAGGCGAGAGGTCGCAAGACGGGAAGACTATCGCTATCATGACTAGAAGAATAAGAAAAATTTTCACTTTGGTTATTTTCATTGACCCTGCCTCCAGCTGGTTAGATTGATTATACTTTACTAAATGAAGAGGATTCAATAAGAGCAAAGAGCAAATACATATTGCAAGTTCGAAAAAATAAGTTTTTAATTATCCTATCGTGCGGCGGTAGTATAACGGTTATTACACGGGCTTCCCAAGCCTGATACGGGGGTTCGATTCCCCTCCGCCGCTTAAAAGGGCCTTCTTGGAAGGCCTTTTGTTTTGCCATTTCCGCACACCAAGACCAAGCTGTGACTATTGACCCTTGAATCGGTGTATGCGTATTATCTTAAATAAATACTTTTTGCGCACGATTTCGTGTAAAGGAATTTGATTGTAAAGTGGACGATGGCCCTCAACGTGAGTTGAAACACAAAGCAAATGACGATAAGGACGTACCTTTAAAACGTCAGATATTCAAAGCAAAGTTGCTCCTATGAGATGAGAATGCAAACAAAATCATTCTACAAAATTCATAGGAGGACTTAATGGACGCGGTAGTATCGATTCCAAGACAACTTATAATCCAAGCGATACTTATTCTTGTAAATGCATTCTTTGCAGCTACAGAGATAGCTGTGATAAGTCTGAATGCAAATAAACTCAAAAAACAGATAGAAGAGGGAGATAAAGGAGCTGCTTTCCTGTTATCCCTTGTAGAAAAACCCTCTGCATTCCTTTCTACAATCCAGATAGGAATTACACTTGCAGGCTTTTTGGGTTCTGCATTTGCAGCTGACACGCTTGCAGGGGAACTTGCAAAAGAGATAATGAAGCTCGACCTCCCTCTCTCATATCAATCTGTGAACACACTCAGCGTTGTACTTGTGACAATAATACTTTCATTCTTCACGCTGATATTCGGAGAACTTGTTCCGAAGAGGATCGCACAGCAGAAAGCAGAGGTAGTCGCACGTTTTGCATCAAAAACAATCTATATCCTCTCCTTTGTGATGCGACCTGCAATATGGTTCCTTTCTGTATGCACGAACGCTGTGCTCACAATATTGAGATTCAAGACAGACGGAGACGAGGAGCCTGTAACAGAGGATGATATCAGGCTTATGGTTGACGCAGGCGGAGAATCGGGGTCGATTGCAGAGGATGAGAAGGAATGGATCCAGAATGTGTTTGAGTTCAATGACACATCGGTTGCAGACATAATGGTGCGAACAAATGACATTGATGCGATAGATATCGACAGCTCAAACGCAGATATACTGAAAGCGATAAAAGAGTGCGGACGTTCACGTTTCCCTGTATATGGAGAAGATATGAACGACATTCTGGGCATACTCAATGCGCGTGATTTTCTCATAAACCTGACAAATGATGACCGAAAATCGATCAGGGATATGCTCCGCCCCGCATACATGGTTCCAGAGACAGTTCACGCCGACAAGCTCTTTTCCGACATGCAGCAGAAGAAACAGCACATGGCAATCGTAATCGATGAATGGGGACAGACCAGCGGACTAATTACTCTGGAGGATCTTCTCGAGGAGATCGTCGGAAACATCTACGATGAGTTTGACACAGAAGAGGAAGAAGAGCTGAAGCAGATCGGACCGAACGAGTGGATTGCTGCGGGAACTTTGCCAGTGGAAGATCTCGAAGAAGCACTGGACATAGATCTTCCGAACGAGGAACTTGAATTCGATACAGTCGGAGGAATGGTCCTCTCCTGCCTGAATGAAATCCCACCGGACGGGACCGAACTTGATGTCGAGATATTCGGACTTAAGATCCACGTCAATAAAATTGAGGACAAGCGGATTGTGCAATGCCGGATCTCAAAGATAGAAAGTGAAAAGGGAGAAGATAAGAAAGATGAAGAGGAGAAGGCCTGATGGCCTTCTTTTTCTCTTTCGGGGAAACAACATGCTCAGGAAAATGAGACGTGAAAGACAGCAGCTAGATGAAGATGAGTGCATAAAGATCCTGAAGAGGAATACTCATCGAACACTGGCGCTGCTCACACCGGAAGGTTACCCGTATGCACTGCCGGTCAGTTACGCATTCGACGAAAGCGATGGGAAGCTGATATTCCACTCTGCGAAGGAAGGCCACAAGATTGACTCAATCAGGAATCTTGACAGAGGATCATTCGCAGTCGTTGATCAGGATGAAGTGATTCCTGAAAAACTCACAACCGCTTACAGAAGCGTGATCATATTCGGACAAATTGAATTCGTATGTGATGAAAAAAAGAAGGACGAGCTGCTTGAAAAGTTTTCTTTCCGCTATGCACCAGATCTTCCCGTAACAATCGTGAAAGACGAAATTGAAAAAATGCGTAAGATAGTCAGCGTATTCACTTTATCTATCGAACACATCAGCGGGAAGAAAGGCAAGGAACTTATGTGACAAAGTGATCTCCCCGCATTATCGGCGGAGAGATCTGATGAACGTCTATTTAAAAAGCGCATCGTAAACGACTTTTACAGCCTTTTCCTTGTCGCTCTCCTTAATTCCATAGGTAACGGACACATCGGATGCACCATAATTTATGAACCTGATGTCAATTCCATTCTTCCGGAGTGCGGAAGCTGCAGTGAGATATGCATCGCTCTCATCTATATTCGACCCGACAAGGCCCAGGATAGCATAACCAGATTCAACATATGCCTCATCGAGGAAATACTCTGACTTCAAGCGCTGGCACATCGACTCGAGAACACTTGCGCTTGCGCTCTTGGAATCAAAGAACCAGGAGACGCTGTCAACTCCGTAGAGGGAATACACAGGACGCACGCCGAAAATATGCAGCATAGTCAGCAGCGCATGCCTTGTCCCCTGCCCCTTGAACAGCATGAGACGTCTCAGGGAAAGCCTGGAAAGACCGCCTGTAGCGGCAACACCAGCAAGCTTCTTCTCCTCACTTGAAGGAACAATCATTGTTCCGCTATCTTCCGGCCGGTTCGTATTGCGGATATTGACAGGAATTTCCGCAGACTGAATCGGAGCGATTGCCTCTTCATGGAACACAGTTGCACCGAACTCAGAAAGCTCCCTCACTTCTTTGTATGAAAGAGTGTCAATCACCTTGGCCGACGGGATGATCCGAGGATCTGCCGAGAACATGCCACTTACGTCTGTCCAGTTCTCATACAAGTCTGCGCCGACAGCACGTGCGACAACGCTTCCGGTAATATCTGAACCACCACGTGTGAATGTCTTGATCATATGGTCTTCCCCAGAGCCATAGAAACCAGGAATGACATAACGTTTGCGCCTGTCTTCAAAGATCATCTTGAGTCTGTCATATGTTACAGGATTCACGGTTCCATCCTGCTTGATGATGATAGAATCCTCTGCATCGACAAACTCCCACTTCAGATACTGGCTGATTATGAAAGCAGAAAGATATTCACCCCTGCTTGCAGTATAGTCCTTTCCACTTCCAGCATCGATGCGATATCTGATGTCATCAAGCACAAGTTCTATCGGTTTCTGATCAAGTCCGAGTTCATAAGCAATCTGCAGATACCTGTCTGCGATGCGCTTGAACATGCTCTTGCAGCTCTCGCCTCTCCGCACAAGGGCATTGCACTCATATAAAAGATCTGTGATCTTCTCATCGTCCTTATCCCTCTTGCCTGGGGCGGAAACGACTATAATTCTTCTATTTGGGTTATCGTCGAGAATCTTCTTGACCTTGATGATTTGTGATGAGGATGCCACGCTGGATCCTCCGAATTTGCATACTATCATAGGGGACCTCTTCATGGGACATACTACAAAGAATTCAGAGACACTTTCAAGATTGTGCGTTTAATCACGTGTTGACATTAATTTATAGTTTTATGAATATCCATCATGTGGAAAATCAAGAAACAAGAGAAAAGAACATAATGGGCTATGAGCCGATTGGAAGGCTCATAATGAAAATCAGCCTCCCGATCATGATCAGCATGGTCGTTCAGGCACTTTATAACGTTGTTGACAGTATCTTCGTTTCCTGGATATCAGAAGAGGCACTTACCGCTGTCACACTGGCATTCCCTCTGCAGAACCTGATGATCGCTTTTGCAATCGGTACTGCTGTCGGCGTCAACTCCCTCCTTTCGAGGAGACTGGGTGAGGAAAGATATAAAGACGCGGAAGCTGCGGCAGGAAATGGAATCCTGCTTGCGCTCTTCACATGGATCTTGTTTGTAATATTCGGAATATTCTTCACCCGCCCTTTTCTTGCAATGTTCACAAACGATATCGCACTTCTGAATGACAGTGTCGTATACACAAGGATCTGTCTTATCCTCTCTTTTGGAATTTTCTTTGAAATAACATCTGAAAGGATCATGCAGGCAACTGGGGATTCGTTCCACCCAATGATAACGCAAGGAATCGGCGCGATTGCGAACATAATACTCGACCCTATATTCATTTTCACCCTGAACATGGGAGTTGCCGGAGCTGCTATTGCAACCGTAATCGGGCAGGTAATTGCCATGATGCTTGCAATTTATTATGTGAGGAAGAACAAGTATATCAAGGTATCGATCAGGAAGATCAGACCTGACTGGCAGATAATCAAGGGCATCTATGCTGTAGGTGTTCCCACAATCATCACAAACAGCATAGGAACTGTGATGGTAAGTGCCCTGAATGGCATACTGATTGCCTTCAGCACAACTGCAGTGAGCGTATTCGGTGTCTATTTCAAGCTCCAGAGCTTTATTTTCATGCCTGTATTCGGCCTTTCCTCTGGCCTCATTCCTATCGAGGGCTTCAATTATGGAGCAAAGAATAGGCACAGGATCACTGAAGCAGTGAGAAAGGGTGTGATAATCGCGCTTATCATCATGACTGCCGGTTTCCTTGTCTTCCAGTTTTTCCCTGAATTCCTCCTTGGAATGTTCAATGCGAATGAAGAGATGCTCAGATATGGAATACCTGCACTCAGGATCATCTCGATCTGTTTCATTCCAGCTGCAATTGCAATCGCACTCGGCTCTACGTTCCAGGCTGTCGGAAAAGGTATTTTCACAATGATAATCTCTATTTCCCGTCAGCTTGCTGCCCTTGTGCCAATTGCATTCTTCCTCAGTCGAGCAATGGACAGTGTCCTCGGCGCCTGGATCGCATTTCCACTTGCGGAGATCGTTGGCCTCACACTTTCGATAATTTTCTATATAACCGTCTACAAGAAGATGATCAGGCCTCTTGACAAGGAGAACTCTGACAGATAATTGCAAAGGAAAAATAAAAAGCCGGCTATCATGGTTTTGAAAACCGTAAGAAAAGTGGATGCAAATTGCTATATCCGCTAGGTCAATTCAAAGTCAGAAACCGGCTTTTTGTTTTGTAAAATGTCAAGTTTTTTACATCATAAGTCTTTCTTCAGTAGTGGATTGCGACAAAAATATAATTTTTTTTGCTTTTTTTTTCGTTAAGGCTCTTTCTTATTTCCAAAAAAAAGAAGTATAGTACCGAACATGAACACACTTGTTATCGTACTGATAGCCGCCGTATGTCTTGTTGTGGCATACATGCTTTATGGCCGGTGGCTGGCGAAGAGCTGGGGAATAGACCCCAAAGCAAAAACTCCTGCTGTTGTGCATAACGACGGACAGGACTACGTACCCACTGATGGGTGGACCGTATTCGCCCATCAGTTCTCATCGATTGCAGGAGCAGGTCCTGTAACAGGAGCGATCCTGGCTTCCGCTTTCGGATGGGTTCCTGTATTCCTATGGGTTGTTCTCGGAGGCATCTTCTTCGGAGCTGTGACCGACTTCGGAGCACTATATGCCAGTGTCAAGAACGACGGAAAATCCATGGGGCTTCTGATTGAAAAGTATATCGGAAAGACTGGACGTAAATTGTTTCTCGGTTTCTGCTGGCTCTTCTGTCTTATTGTTCTAGCTGCTTTTGCAGACATGGTTGCTGGAACATTCAATGCATACACAGTAGTGGATGGAGTTAGAACTGAAGTTGCCAATGCAGTCGTAAACGGTGCAGCAGCAAGTATTTCCGTATTCTTCATCATCTTCGCTGTTGTATTCGGACTTTGCAAAAAGTATTTCAAGCTCGAGGGATGGAAGGAATTCGTAGCAGGTCTTCTCTTTACTATCCTTTCATTCGTATGCGGAATGAACCTCCCGATGCTTGCAGGAAGGGACTTCTGGGTATACTTCGCATTCTGCTTCATCTTTGTCGCAGCTGTTGTCCCGATGTGGCTATTGATGCAGCCAAGAGACTTCATGTCAACATTCATGTTTGTCGGCATGATCCTCGGAGCAGTTCTGGGCCTGATTTTCGCACACCCTTCAATGAATCTTCCAGCTTTCACAAGCTTCTCAGTTGCCGGACTCGGAGATCTTTTCCCGATTCTGTTCGTTACTGTCGCTTGTGGTGCTGTTTCAGGCTTCCATAGCCTTGTGTCTTCAGGTACTTCATCGAAGACAATCGAGAACGAGAAGGATATGCTCAAAGTCGGATATGGTGCAATGATCCTCGAAAGCCTTCTCGCTATCATCGCGCTCTGTGTAGCAGGAGCTGCCGCAGCAGCAGATGGAACTGCAGCAGTCGGAACACCTTTCCAGATCTTCTCAAACGGAGTTGCAGGTTTCCTTGAGATGTTTGGCATTCCAAATTACGTTGCAGCATGTTTCATGACCATGTGTGTATCTGCTCTGGCGTTCACAACACTTGACTCTGTTGCTCGTATCGGAAGAATGTCCTTCCAGGAACTCTTTACTGTAGATGACATGAAGAGTGCTCCAGTTTGGAGAAAGGTTCTCTGCAATAAGTATTTCGCAACCCTCATCACACTCTTCCTTGGTTTCGTGCTCACACGTGTAGGCTATAACAACATCTGGCCGCTCTTTGGAAGTGCAAACCAGCTTCTCAGTGCTCTTGTCCTGATCACGCTCTGTGTATTCTTGAAAGTGACAGGAAGAAAGCTCTGGACTCTTGTACCTCCATTCGTGATCATGTTCATTGTGACAGGAACTGCTCTCGTACAGAGATTCATCGCACTCTGTGGTGCATTCTCTGCAGGAACAGGTACATTCATGATGGAAGGTCTCCAGCTCATAGTGGCTGTACTTCTGATGATCCTCGGCGTTACTATCGTGGTAACTTCCGTAAAGGAACTGATTTCAAAGAAGGCACCAGAAAGGGCCTGACAGATCTAGAGTCTGATATGAAGCACCACGTTTTCGTGGTGCTTTTCTTATCTCTTCAGGTTCTTTGGTTTCAAGACAACTATGTGGCCATCCTCCACTTCATCTAATGAGAAAGAGGAACTCCCCTTATAGTCAATTTCATCAAAATGCGACAGGAAATCACGGGAAGTACTTATCTCATCAAGGCCAAAGTCAAGAGAGTCATCCCTGAAATGCATGGGGACAGCACATCGTGGCCTTATCATCTCAACCAACTTTGCTGCAGTGTTCCCATCAATCGTATAGAATCCGCCTACCGGAACAAGTACAGCATCCAATGAAAAAAGAGGAGAAATATCTTCCGGAATTGATCCCAAGTCACCAAGATGCGCGATCTTGTATTTCCCGTCACTAATTATCAATATGCTGTTCTCTCCCCTCTTTTTTCCTCTTTCTTCATCATGGAAGCTTCTTACCTTCTTTACAGTGAAGATCCCATCCCCTTCGGGAGGAGTCAGCTTAACTCCATCTGTGAAATTGTGGTCACTATGAAAATGAGTGAGGAACACACTGTTTGCACACTCTCTCACATTCTCAAGCCCAGGAACGCTTTTGTCTGAATACGGATCGATGATGATGGAAAAGCCTGCGCTTTCCAATCTGAAGCACGAATGTCCTATCCATGTTATCTTCATATCTCCTCCAGCATAAGGGAAAGTTCGTTGCATTCCTTCTCGAGGATTGCTTTTTCCTCGTCATCAAGAACAAGCTCATCAGATGAGAACCTGGACCCGAGGGCAACTTGGGTCACGACAGGACAGATTCTGCAAGAAAGAAGAGTCAGGAGCTCCTTAAGTTTGTCAATCGAATAAGATCCACCTGAAGAGCCTGCTGCAGATGCAATTGCAACAATCTTTCCCCTGATTACAGCTGTAGAATAATCATTTCTGACTGTCGGGCGGGACAACCAGTCAAGGAGGTTCTTCAAAACGCCGGAATAGCTATGGTTATACTCAGGGGACGCAATGAATATAGCATCTGCATTCCTGATTTCCTTTCTCACTTCCGATACATATTCGTTCTCTGGAAACTCAATGTCCTGAGATAGCAGCGGCAGATTTGAATACGAGAGAAAATGACATTCGAATTTCTTTCCAAGTATCTTCTCCGCCTCCTCCAATATTGCCCTATTGTAACTTTTTTTCCTCAGTGAGCCTGAGATAAAAACAATACGTTTCATAAATCTGATTCTACCCTACTTTTCTCAATCGAAATGTATTTTTTCCAAAAGATCTGTTTCTCTCAGGATCACACAGAACAAAAGAACTTAGCAGGATTCTGTGACAATTCTCACGTCTGAAGACGGGAGAATTCCCGCAATTAAATTTCTGAGGGAACAAATTTACATTCTATCTGTGTTTAATATTCTCCCCTATTTTCTCTATACAGTGATGTGCTAAAGTATCCAGTATCTGGAGTAGTCATGAACATAGTTGTAATCGACTCACAAGGAGGGGGCATAGGCCGGCAGGTTGTCTCCTCTATAAGAGCAGCTTTTCCCGATGAGAACATCACCGCCATAGGAACAAATGCACAGGCAACTGCAGCAATGCTGAAGGCTGGAGCCAGTCATGGTGCCACAGGAGAAAATCCAGTCATTGTCGCATCTAGAAATGCTGATGTGATAATTGGTCCGATAGGAATAGTCATCGCGGACTCGATGATAGGAGAAGTGTCCCCCCAAATGGCGCTCGCCATATGCCAGAGCAAAGCAAAACGGATACTTATCCCTGTAAATCATTGTGACAATATCGTTGTGGGTGTTTCTGACCTCAGTCTTGCAAAGCTGATACAAGAGGTGATCGAACGTATCCGGGATCTCCAAGGAAAACTGACAAGTCTAGGAAATTAAAATACAGGAAGAAAAGCAGCTAGAAAAAGAAAAATTAAAATGCAAATTGACAGCAAGTCCTCATAACTGTACTATTCGCTTTAGATTTTGCATGAAGCAAGTCATTGAAGCCGGAGCTTCAGAATTGAGAGAACCTATTCAATCAAGCTTATAAGGAACAGCATATTCGACTGAGCCTTTTTGAAAAGAGGCATATTCCTATGAGCTCAGGAGACTTGCTGCATGAGACGATTTATTATTTCAATCTGCCTTTTTTTCATTATCGCCATATCTGTATCGGCAAATAACGGAACAAGAATTGTAACAGATGTGTGGAACCGCAATGTGGAGATCCCGGAGAACGTGGATTCTATACTGGCTCTTGGATCTATGGGCCCCAGAATGGCTGCTTATCTGGATGTTGTAAATATGCTTGCCGGAGCAGAAGAGAGCGATATCAGGACAATGTCCGCACGCTATGATTACAGCCCGGTGTATCATAATGCCCTCAAGGTCCTTCCATGCGTTGGAACAGGAGGAGGAAGCGGAGAGAACAATGCATACGCAGAAGAGATCATCATGCTCGAACCTGATGTCATCCTCACCGGTTTCAATGAAGATGCCTGCAATGAGCTTCAGAGACAGACAGGTATTCCTGTAGTAAGCATAAGATATCGCACTCAAGGTTTCATCGACGAAGGTTTCTATCGTTCACTGCGCATTTTCGCTGATGTTGTAGGAGCAGAAGAGCGATGTGAAGAGATTCTGTCATACATTGATTACTGCAAGGCGGATCTATCTGAGAGAACTTCCGGCATCCCTGAAGAGTCCAAACTGAGAGCATACACAGGGGCAGTAACCTATAATGGCCGCCACGGTTTTTCATTCACATATGTGAATTTCCCGCCATTTGATGCTGTAGGTGCATTTAATGTCGCAGACGAACTTACTACTGATCAGATAGGAGAAGCATCTGCTGTAGCGGATGCCGAAAATGTTGCATATCTAGGTAATAATGGTTTCGAAGTTGATCTTGAAAAGATACTCAGCTGGGATCCAGATATCATATTTCTTGACCCAGGGAACATGGATATCGTCAATGCTGAATATGATGCCAATCCTGATTATTTCGATTCATTAAGGGCCATCCAGGAAGGCAATGTATACACCATGCCGTCATCCAATTCTGCAGGACCGAACATCACATACCTGCTCATGAACGCATATTATGCGGGGAAAATACTCTTTCCAGAAAGATTTGATGACATTGTTTTCAGTTCAAAGTGCAAAGAGATCATGGAAACAATGCTTAGAAAGAGCTTCCTTTCTGAAATGGAAGAAGATGGTTTGTACTATGGGAAAATCACAATAGGAAAAACTGTATGAAGAAGGCAAAAGAGGAAAGCTATCATCAATATATCAGGCATAAATGGCTCATCTTGTCTCTCCTTATCCTCCTTGCTATTTCAATAGGTATATTTTCCCTAATGTCAGGTTCTGCAAGCATGTCGCTTTCTGATGTTCTCTGGGCCATTACAGGCAGAGGAGACATGAGGGCAAGCACCATAATCTGGAATGTGAGGATGCCAAGACTTGCCGCAGCAGCTGTCGTCGGTATAGCGCTTTCAATGAGCGGATGCATAATGCAGAACGTGCTTCGCAATCCATTGGCATCTGCATCAACCCTCGGAGTATCTCAGGGAGCTTCATTCGGTGCGGCCGCCGCAATAATCTTTCTTGGAGCCGGGACCCAGAACTACACAGGCAATGCAACAGCGCTCACGATAACACAACCATATATGGTATCTCTCTCTGCCTTTGCTGGTGGGATGGCAACAACATTGGCAATCCTCACCCTTTCAAGGAAACGTAATTCAAGTCCCGTTGTCCTGGTCCTTGCAGGAGTGGCGCTGAGTGCTATGTTCAGTGGCGCATTGACATTGATACAGTACTTCGCTGACGATGTCATGGTTGCCACAATTGTCTACTGGACATTCGGCAATCTTGGCAGGGCTGGATTGAGAGAAATAGGCATCATCGGAACCCTTGATCTCTTCGCATTTGTATTCTTTGCATTGAACAGCTGGAATTACAATGCTTTGGAAAGTGGACATGATACGGCAAAGAGTCTTGGCGTGAATACCGACATCCTTGTCCCATCAAGCCTTGCAGTCTGCGCTCTGATAACCTCGGTCTCGGTTGCATTCACAGGGTGCATAAGTTTTATCGGCCTGATCGCGTCTCATATTATGAGGCGGTTTGTCGGAAATGATTTCAGATTCCTCATTCCATGTTCCTCAATAGCTGGAGTCATCATTCTGCTTGCAGCCGATATAGGATGCAGGATGATCGTCTCCCCTATAGTCCTGCCAATAGGCGCGCTGACATCATTCATGGGAGCTCCCCTTTTCCTGTACCTCATCCTGCATCAGGAGAAATCCAGATGATAAAGATTTCAAACATATCTTTCTCGTATGGGACGAGGAATATTCTTCAAGACATTTCGTTTTCTGCCAAAGATGGAGAGATCGTAGGAATACTTGGGACAAATGGGACAGGAAAGAGCACACTCATCACATGCATAAATAGGATAAGAACGCCAAAATCCGGTGAAGTTTTTATTGATGGAAATCCTGTAAGTGTTCTCGGGAGGAACAGCATTGCCAGACTGATTGCATATGTTCCGCAACGGAACGAAACTGCAGCACTCTCTGTCTTTGACAGCATACTTCTAGGAAGAAGACCTTATATGAGATGGGGTGCCAGAAGCAAAGATATAGAAGCGTGCCGGGACATTATACACAAAATGGGCCTTGATGCATTTCAGCTCAGGAACATAGACGAACTTTCCGGAGGAGAACGGCAGAAAGTCATGTTTGCCAGAGCTTTTGTACAGAAACCGAGGGTGATGCTCCTGGATGAACCAACGAACAATCTTGATCCACACAACCAATACAGCATGATGGCAGAAGTAAGACAGATGGCCACTGAAAGTGGGATGACAGTCCTTGCTGTGCTTCATGATCTCAATCTCGCGATGGCATATTGCGATAAATTCTTCTTCATGAAAGACGGACGTGGATTGAAATACTGCAATCTCGATGAAATAGATCCCGATCTGATCAGGAAAGTATACGACATGAATGTAGAGATTGCTGAGATAAAAGGTCGACGCATCATTTTGTTCGACAAGGAGTCCTGAATGGATAGACTGGATATAGAATTTTTATGGCAGCGTTGCCAAAGCTTTCATGGGCATGCCTGCGGTGGTTTATTTACCGGTTTTCTCGCATCTCTTTATGCATATGAGCTATTAGATCTTGAGTTATCTCAGGATGAAGGGATTTTATGCATCAGCGAAAATGATACTTGCGCTGTTGATGCCATTCAAACAGTACTGGGCTGTACTGTCGGGAGAGGCAATCTACTGTTCCATATGACAGGTAAACCTGCATTCTCATTCTACAACAGGGATACATGGAAATCTGTGCGGCTTGTCCGGACCGGTGACATTCCAGATCCGGGAACCATAAATGTCGGAAAATACATTGGACAATGTCATTTTAATGAGATTTTCACTGCCAAGAAGGCAACGATTCCAATTCCAGAGAAGGCGCGTATCTTTGACACATATATCTGTGAAAAATGCGGGGAGAAAACAGGTGCAAACTGGGTACACATACAAGACGGGAAGATGCTTTGTGGCGATTGTTATGTGGCGTACGACAGATTCAATATCTGATGGAGGTAAATGTGACACTGGAAAGATTTTTCGCAGAAAACAGGAAAGTTGCAATCGCTTTCTCAGGAGGTGCAGATTCTGCCTATCTATTGTACTTTGCAGTCAGATCTGGATCTGATGTCTCTGCATATTTTGTCAGGACAGCATTCCAGCCGCAGTTTGAATTCAATGACGCTGTAAAGCTGGCATCACAGCTCAATGCCCGGTTAAGGATCATCGATCTGGATGTCCTTTCCCCTTCCATAACTTCAAATCCTCCAGACAGATGTTATCACTGCAAGGCTATGATCATGAACGCCATACGGAATGCCGCACGCGAAGATGGCTATCATGTGGTGGCAGACGGAACAAATGCAAGTGATGATTTTTCAGAGCGACCGGGAATGAAAGCTCTGGATGAATACGCTATACGCTCTCCTCTGAGAGAGTGCGGCATCTCCAAAGAAGATGTCAGGAAAAAGTCTCTGGAAGCTGGACTCTTCACTTGGGACAAGCCTGCTTATGCATGCCTTGCAACCCGAATTCCTGCAGGAGAGGAAATAACAAAAAAGAAACTTGAAGTGACAGAACAGGCTGAGGATTTTCTGCACTCACTAGGGTTTTGCGATTTTCGCATCAGGTTATCAGAGAAAAAAGCTCGCATACAAATCAAAAGCGAGCAGTTCAGCCTGATGCTGGAAAACAGGAAAAAAGTAGTTGATGCGTTAGGTGGACTCTATGAAGCGGTCCTGCTGGATCTGGAGGCAAGAAATGATTGACACGAGAACACTGCTCGAGAATGTGCGTGAAGGAAAGATGAGTATAAATGAAGCTCTTCTCAAGCTCAGGGAGAAACCTTTTGAGGACATAGGCTTTGCAAAAGTGGACCTGCATCGCCAGCTGAGGCAGGGCGCGGCTGAAGTAATATACGGACAGGGAAAAACACCCATGCAGATCATTGGTATTCTCGATGTCATGAAAAATAACGGACAGGATACTGTCCTTATCACAAGGTTATCGAAAGAGGCAGCGGAAATAATAAGACGCAAGCACCCGCTGGATTATCATGAAGACGCAAGAATCGGCATTGTGGGACCGATACCTGAGTCAGATGGAAGCGGAACCGTTGTAGTGGCAACTGGCGGGACCAGTGACATTCCTGTAGCAGAGGAAGCTGCTCTGACGGCTGAGGTCCTTGGCAATAATGTCATCAGACTCTACGATGTCGGAGTCGCTGGACTCCATCGCACGCTCAGCCATCTGGATGAAATAATGAGCGCCAATGCGATAATCGCCATAGCAGGTATGGAAGGAGCTCTGGCAAGTGTCCTTGGAGGCCTTGCAAGCTGTCCTGTCATCGCAGTTCCGACGAGTGTCGGATACGGAGCATCTTTCGGGGGCCTTGCAGCTCTCCTTTCAATGCTCAATTCATGCGCAAGCGGAGTTTGTGTCGTAAACATAGATAACGGATTCGGAGCTGGATATCTCGCCAGCATGATCAACCACGTACACATAAGGGAGGAATAAAAATGAAAACACTTTACATTGATTGCGGAATGGGCGCATCTGGCGATATGCTGACATCAGCTTTGCTGGAACTTCTCGATGACAAACGCAGATTCATAGAGGATTTCAATGCGCTTGGTATTCCAGGCGTGAAAATGGTAGTAGAAAAAGCAGAAAAATGCGGAATCTCCGGCACTCATGTCTCTATCTTTATAAATGGCTCAGAAGAAGGTGATCTGCATGAACACCATCATAGAGACGGACACGAGCATCATCACGAACATCACTCGCTATCCGATATAGAACACATAGTTCGCCACCACCTGAATCTTCCAGAGAACATCAGGAAAGATATAATGTCCGTTTTCAGTATCATTGCAGAGGCAGAAAGCCACGTTCACGGTATGCCGATAACAGACATACACTTCCATGAAGTTGGTACAATGGATGCAGTTGCCGATATTACTGCTGTCTCCATGCTCATGGATATGATCCACCCGGATGAAGTTGTCGTATCTCCAATACACGTCGGATACGGACATGTGCACTGTGCACACGGAATACTTCCAGTTCCTGCCCCTGCGACAGCATACATACTATCGGGGCTTCCGATATATTCTGGAGACATCGAGGGGGAATTATGTACTCCCACAGGAGCCGCTCTCCTCAAACACTTTGCCACATCATTCGGCCAAATGCCATTGATGAGCGTTACCGGCATAGGTTATGGGATGGGAAAGAAGGATTTCAAAGCAGCAAACTGTGTCAGGGCCATGCTGGGAAATAAAGAAGATTCCAGTGACAAAGTCATAGGACTTGCCTGCAATGTCGATGATATGACTGGAGAGGATATAGGATTTGCAATTGAAAGACTCTTTGCCGCAGGGGCAAAAGATGTCTTTACAATTCCGATCGGGATGAAGAAATCCCGTCCAGGAATAATGCTATGCGTAATATGTTCAGAACAGAAAATGAAAAACATGACAGACCTGATCTTCCGGTATACGACGACAATAGGCATCCGCAAGACCGTTTATGAAAGGTTTGTGCTCGACCGCATTAACAAGGAAGTGGAAACAAAGTATGGGAAGGTGCGCATCAAAGTCTCTGAGGGCTATGGAGTGAAACGCATGAAAGCAGAGTATGAGGATATTGGGAAAATTGCAGATGATAACTCCATGACACTTGATGAGGTCCGTAGTTCAGTGCTCAATGATTTGACATGACTGATGCTTGAAAATCAGAGGCATTGGCAAAATTGTTCGAAGTCCTGAATGAAAAGGGCCAAATTCCAGACGAGGATGGATGACACACCGTCTCCGGGACGCTCTACGGTTCGTCATTGCTCTCGCGTGTCAGTTCATACTTCGACAAGGTGAACAATCTGACGATCATGAAGGAGATCGAGACGGGTCCATCCGTCTACATCGACGCTAACAGGCTTGAAGCCATCGTCCGATACATGAAAAGAGGTATCCGATGAATTTTAGGAAATCCATGACGGATTCTGACACGGCTATATGGTGTGACCCGTTCGGACGGAAAAGGCATCGCTGACTGGGATGCCTTCACCATCATCCTGACAAGTACGGGACATTTCCTGATGTTCCGTACGTGCTGACGTATATCCAATGTAGATATACATTATTTACAGGAGGGCATATGATCATCACAGTCTCAAATGGGGGAACTCCCTTGGTGTCAGGATTCCAGCAGGAATTGCTGCTTCGTCTGGAATATCATATGGCGACAAGGTGGAAGTGACTGAAACAGCAGACGGAAGCATCATGATCAGGAAAAGGAAAAAAGAAAAATCCCAGTTAAAAACGCTCGGAATGCTGCATGAATATGCCAATCCTGACCTCATACCTTTGGAAAAGGATGCGTTCGCTCTCGCGATGAAAGAAAAATACAGCAAGGAGACAACGGGTGTACATTGACACAAACATCCTGATGCGTTATCTGCTCAACGACATTCCAGAACAGACTGACATGGCGGCAGAAATAATTGCTGGCGGAGCCCAGATATATCCAGAAGTAATACCTGAAGCTCTGTCCTTTCCAAAATATATGGAATACCACGGAAAACGGTATCCGATACGCTTATCGCAATCCTCGATGATATCTCGGTCGAAAGAAAGGAACAGATAAGGAAAACACTCGAACTATTCAGGGAAACGAAACTGGATTACATCGACTGCCTCCACCTGGCAGGATATTCATTATCAGGAGAAGATTTCTTCTCTTTCGACAAAAAACTCATGAACAAGAAGTCCTTGTCCAACGAACCGTGAAATGTTATCTGGATCTGAAATCCTGTTATTTATCAGGATCACCACATTGGAGCTGTCGCAAAAAACATTTTTTGAGAATTGACAACAACCATTAATCAACCACAGCGCGGGACTTCGGTCCTGCTTTGTGTATTAAAACAAATGAATGAAGGCAATATGACCGTCCCCAAGATTCAGGATATTATCCCGTATAGCTTAAGCAAACTCCTCCCAGTTTTTTCTTTGTGGTATCTGAAATTATAACAAAAAAAGGCTTACTTTTTCTATTCCCCAAGCACCTTAATTCCTGAGTTAATTCATTTTATTGGAAGAAATTACGCTTTTGTTTTCAGATAACAGAAGGCCGCCACATTTTTGCGACGGCCCCCACGGTTGAAAAAGGAAATAACTATATCAAGAGCAGGAAATCTTCAATCTACTATACCGATGCTTCTCCTGAACTTGGTCGTGTTTTCCGCAAACTCAACGTTCGCATCCTTGAGCATCTGGAGAACTTCATCCATCGTCTTGCCCGAACTCTCGCGAGCAGCCCTGATAGTTGTCTGGCATTCATTCTGATCCATATAGATAGCCGCTTCTATCAAATGTTCCTGCTCCTCTGGAGGGATGACAACAAAGCCGTGTTTGTCTGCATGGATGAGATCTCCTGGATTAATTTCACACCCGAATACCTTCACGGGCAAATTCCATTTCACCGGGATCGAATAAGCATGACCGACACACAATCTTCTCGCAATGGCCTTGAATCCCGCGTTAGTCATCTCATCGACATCCCTGATCGCTCCATCAGTGATCGTTCCGATGCACCCGAGTGCCCTATGCATGTTCGAACACACTTCTCCCCAGAAAGAGCCCCGTATTCCATCTGGAGAATCAAAATCCTGCAAAACGACAATCTTCGGTCCCGGGACAGATGCAACATATTTCCTGTAGTCGTTCCATACTTTCTGGGTATCTACGAAGTGTTCCTTGTTGCTCGGCTCGAAAGTAAGAGTCACAGCATAACCTATCATGCTTCCCATCTGCGGCATGAAATCCCTCACTTCATCGCGATTGGTCCTCATATCCAGTCGGTCTTTCCGGCTTACAGCTTCAAGTGCATTATATATCGTAGGTGTATTCCATCTCTTGAGTGTCAGCAAATCTGCATGGCTAAGCATTTTGTTCTCCTATTTCCATCTTCTCTGGTAATCGTCAAGCTTTTCGAAAAGAGCATTCTCCTCTTCTGTTGTGAGATCCAGCTGAGGAGCCCTCATATGTCCCATAGGAAGACCATTGTGTGCCATTGCTGACTTGAAATAAGCCATATTCGCACCGGAAAGAGTGATTTCGCAAAGCTCGTTGGCCTTCTTCTGGGCAATGCGGGCACCCTTTATATCACCAGCAAGATAGCGCTCATATACTTCAACAAAAGGTTCCGGCCCACAGTTGGAGCACCCCGTTACAGTCCCTACGCAACCCATGCTGAGAGCAGGAAGGAAAAGTCGATCCGGGCCGGCCACCACGTCGAAATTTCCATCATTGCACAAAAGGTAATCCTTGAATCGAATGAAATCCGGGTAACTGTACTTTATGCCAACTACATTTTTGGTTCTCTTTACAATCCTATCGACTACTGCCGGCTTCAAATCATTGCCTGAACACTGTGGAATATTATACAGGTAGACGGAAAAGTCTTCAGGAAGGCTGTTTGAAACTGTAACGAAGAACTCTTCCATCTCCCTGTCATTTACAGAAAAGAACTGGGGAGTGACCACACCTACACCGGCAGCTCCCGCCTTATATGCATGCATTGCAAGCTCTATAGTCTCTTTTGTTGTAGGGGCTCCCACATGCATGAATACAGGCACTCTCCCCCTTGCTTCCCCGATAACCGTCTCAGCCACAAGTTCACGCTCTGCAATTGTCATCTTGAGCATCTCACCGGTCGTTCCACATGGATAGAGGCAATGAACGCCTTTCTCGATAAGATAGTTCGTGTATGACTTGAGAGTCTCGACATCGACCTTGTCATCCTGGGTGAAAGGTGTAACCATAGCTGTTATAACACCATACATTCTCTGCATAAAAACCTCCTTTTCTAATGCAGAAACATCAGATCATGCAATTGCTTTGTTAGCACTTGCTATCTTAATTCCAATGTGATGGGTAATAAATTGTGGCAGGGGCAAAATGGCTAAAAGGAGTCTCCCCTGCCACAATGAAGCTCGAACCAAATATTGGTTAAAGAGGGAGTAATAATGTTTGTTCAAGCTAACTTGATCATAGCCCATACAAATCCCTCTTGCAAGTACTTTCTCCATTTTTATTACCCACTCGCAACTCACTTATTACGATTGACCCAACAAATCGGATCTTTTCCATTCAAAACAAGATCCACATCCCTAGCAGTTGACATGCTCACATTCTCATAAGCTTCTTTTGTCTCTGCCCCAGAATGTGGCATGCATATTACATTCCGACATGAAAGGATCTTAGACGAAGAAGGAAGAGGTTCTTTCTCATATGCATCAAGGCCAGCTCCTTTTAAATATCCTTCGTCAAGAACGGCTGCAAGATCATCCAAATCAACAAGGCTTCCACGTGCTGTGTTTATGAAGTAAGCACCCCTCTTCATCCTATGAAACATTTTCTTATCAAAAAGATGATAATTTTCCTTCGTTGCAGGAATGTGCAGTGATAAGAAATCACTCTTTTCAACAACCTCATCAAATGTTGTCATCCTTACACCGAGGTTTTCAGCAGCTTCTTTATTTGGATACAGATCATAGGCAATGATATCCATGTCAAAAGCTTTTAGCTTTTTTGCCACAAGCCTTGCAACAGATCCAAAACCCAATAATCCAACAGTCTTGCCATTAAGCTCATCACCTATCCCTCTTACCCATTCCCCTTCTTTTATTTTGTTAAATAGAGGTACTATCTCACGAGCAAGATCTATCATGAAAGAGACAGCAAGTTCAGAAACAGCGTTTGCGTTCTGCCCAGGCGCATTGATTACTTTAACTCCATGTTCACTTGCAGCTTTCAAGTCGATGTTATCTACTCCAACACCGAACTTGGCAACAGCTTTGAGACGGTCTGAATATGAGAACACTTCTTTTGTGTACGTATCCAATCCAATGATCGCCGCATCCACAGAAGGGAGGATTTCTTTAAGCTCCTCACTTGAATATGCAGGAAAAGCTCTTTTGGAGTCATAGATAATCTCATGTCCTTTTTCTTTGAGAAAATCATATGCCTTAGTACATAATGTATCGTAATGCGAAGCAGAGATAAGTATTCTGCCCATTTTTCTATCTCCTTATTCAATCCCTGAAAGCTTGTTTAAGTCGCCTTACATCCTCTTTGATCGAAACCCAAACAGATTCTTCTTTATGGCTCCAAGTAACCTTGTTATAAAAATTCTCTATCACAAGATAACCTTCGTATCCTTTCTCTTTAAGGACAGATACCATATCAGCAAATCCTGTTTCACCTTCACCGTAATATACAGAACCTTGACTTTTCCTAAGTCCGTCTTTGAAATGAATCTCTGCTACTGTAGAAATATCAAGTTCCCGCATTTCATCTGGAGGATATACCGAAGCAAAATACTGAGGATTCTGCGTATCATAGTAAATCTTCATCTTGTTAGATCCGACATACGAAAAGAGATCTGCATACTGTTGGGGGGACAAAACAGATTCTATCGCAAGCTCAACTGGAGACGACTCAAAAGCAGGGGCAACAAGACGTAACATTTTTGCCATGTTCTCAAGATCTTCCTCTGTTTTTATAAAACCACTCCAGCAACAAGGAAACATTACAAGAGGAATACTCATCTCCTCACATATTTTCCTGCTCTGTAATATTGCATTTATTGATTGCTGTCCTTCCTCTGTACCTACTCTATTGGTAAATCCACCAAGACGGGAAAATCCATTGCATCCCATTGAAGGAATAGAAACTCCTGTTCTCTTGACCATTTCGAGATAGAGATCTTGGACCTTCTTATCAGAAAGAGGAAAACTATGCTCCCAACTACTCCAGTCATCAATCTGAACTCCGTCTAGTCCTACCTCTTTACAAAGAGGGAACATTGCCGGTCCTTTTATAGGAAGAGACCATTCACAAATAGCAACTCTTGCATTCTTCATATAGTTCTCCTGTCAAGAGCGTTGTTCAGATTATCAACTATATCTTTGTATTCATTTTCTGAAAGTTCAGTCCACCCAACTCTGTCCATAGTAAAGAAAGCACCCCACTCCGGTCTATTTTCATACTTTGGTACGATATGAATATGAAGATGTTCTGACTTATCCCCGAAAACAAAATAGTTTATCTTATCTGGAGAAAATACTTCGTTGATCGCATTTGCAACGGCATAAACATCATCAAAGAAAGCCCGATAACCATCGATAGGAAGCTCCGAAAGTTTTCTAATGTGATCCTTGTATGCAATGAGACATCGTCCCGGAAGAGTCTGATCTTTCATCAGATATAAAGTACCTGATTGCATCACCCTCACCTGCAGCATGATTGCGCTACGAAGATTTTCATTTCCACAAAACTTGCACTCTGCCATGTCATGCTTCCTTCTTCTCTTTCCTTTTCTTCATGATCATTGGCATGATGAGAGGATAGACCAATGACAAAACTGCAATGATAAGCAGCACACAGGAAATCGGGCGTGTGAAGAACACGCTGAAATCTGCGTTGTAAATCACATACGTACGTCTGAAGTTGTTCTCTATTGTCTTTCCCAATATCATTCCAAGAATGATCGGAGGCACGGAAAATCCCACTTTAAGAAGCACGAATCCTGCAATACCAGCAACAAACATTACCACAATATCGCCAAAAGTATGGTTAAGTGCATAAGTACCAACAATACAGAAGAGGAACACAATCGGAGTCATGATCCACTTTGGAACATCTGCAATCTTTGCAAACAATCTTACTCCGGCATATCCAATAAGCCCCATAAAAAAGTTTGCGAGAAATAGTCCGATAATGATTGTGAATACACTTTCTGTCTGTTCTACGAACAATAATGGTCCAGGAGTAATACCAACCATCATCAATGCACCAAGCATAATTGCAGTTGCGCTGTCCCCAGGAATACCAAGGGTAAGGAGAGGAACTAATGCACCTCCAGTAACAGCATTGTTGCCAGCTTCAGGTGCGGCAATACCTTCAGGAGCACCTTTTCCGAACTCTTCTGGGTGTTTTGACCATCTCTTTGCTTCATTATAGGCAACCCAAGATGCAATATCGCCACCTGTTCCTGGGATAATACCAATTACAATACCTATGATTGATGAGCGTATAAATGTCGGCAAGCAGAGCTTCATATCTTCCTTGCTGGGGAAAACGCCTTTAATTTTCTGTGTAGTTGTCCTCTGATGTTTGAGATTCTTATTATATTCTTCAATGCTTATAAGCCCCTGGGAAAAGGCAAACAAACCGATGAGGACAGGAACAAAGTTTATTCCACCCAACAGGAAGACTGAACCTGCTGTAAATCGTGGTTCCCCGTTTATCGCATCCATACCAATTGTTGCAAGGAAGAGACCCAGAAGCGCTCCCAATATTCCCTTAAGAACGTTCTCTGTTGAAGACACACTCGTCACGATACTAAGTCCAAATATTCCAAGTGCAAAATATTCAGCTGATCCAAATTTAAGTGCAAACCGAGAGAGAAGAGGGGCCGTGAAAAGAAGAACAACTGCAGATAGAAGACCTCCTATAAGTGAGGACGTCGTCGAAAGGCTTATTGCCCTACCCGCTTCTCCGCGAAGAGCCATGGGATGTCCATCGAGGCATGTCGCTGCAGAATTCGCAGTTCCTGGTGTATTGATCAATATTGCAGTAATCGACCCTCCATACACAGCACCACAGTAAATGCCAAGAAGCATAAGAATACTTCCGACTCCACCAACACGAATCGCAAATGGGAGCATGATAGAAAGTCCCATCACGGAAGAAAGTCCAGGCATTGCACCAACAAGAATGCCGAAAAATGCGCCTCCGAAGGTCAAGAGGATATTATGAAATGTGAACAAATCTGAAAGTACAGTGAAAAACAAATCCATTCATAACCTCCTTAAATTATTCTTCCGCGTGGCAGATACATCTGGAGACCTACCGTGAAGATCAGATAAACAGAAAGAGTAAGAACAATGCTAGAAATAATTAGCACAAGCGGCCTTCTCTCTTCCATGATGAATATCACTGCTGCAGTAAACCAAAGCGATGTAAGTATGAAACCAAACAGATAGATACTGATTCCCGCTACTATAATCGCAAGGAACATCCATAGAACTCTTCGTAATCCTGCGGAAGCAAAATTGAAAATAACCTCATTTTTGTAAGATGTTCGTTTTACGTATGTGTTGATAGCCATGCCAATTCCAACAATTATCATTACTGTCGCAATGATACGTGGAAAGAAGGCAGATCCTGGCGATCCATTATAGAATTTCGGAACATCCCGTGTGATGAAGTAAATGGAAAATCCGAAGATAATTGCAATTGCAGATATAGCATAGTCATATTTTTTCATTTTGGATCCTTAAATGCAGGGGAAGCATCCCCCTTCCCCTGCAAGAGAAAATCGGGAGGTGATTTAAACCAAACCAAGATTTGTAAGAATGTCTTTATAGAGATCAATCTGATCCTTACAGAACTGTGAGGCCTCTTCTGTAGTCATGACCTGATTAACCATTGAAAGGCTTTCAAGCTTAGCCTGGAATTCTTCAGATGCCGAAGCCTCGCCAAGCGACTTTTCAAGATATTCACAGATAGCTGGATCAGTTCCCTTATATGCACTTACAAAAACCCAACCAACAAACTCGAAATCGATGTCTGGATATGTTTCCTTGATTGTAGGAATATCAGGCCAAGATGACATTCTGTTGTTAGCTACGCATGCGATAGCCTTAAGTCCGCCAGCTTCAAGCTGTCCCTTTGCTGGTGAAAGCTGAGTGAATGTTCCGTCAATGTGTCCGCCTACCGTAGCAGTAACACAATCTGCAGATCCATCATAAGATACAAGCCTATACTCAATATCAAAGAAATCAGCAATTGCTGCAGCACAAAGATTAGGAGCAGCACCAACTCCACTGTCGCCAATAATGACTTCACCAGGATGTGCCTTGCAGTATTCGACAAATTCCTGAATGTTGTCATATGGAGCATCTGCTCTTACTACCAGTGTATAGGGATCAAAGATAGAACATGCAAGAGGTACAAAATCCGTAGGAGAAAGATCCGTCCGCCCCATTGCATAGTTGATTGCAAGGTCAACGTTGATACATCCAAGGGTGTATCCATCTGTAGGAGAAGTAGCAACACGAGTAAGTCCAATGAGGCCAGCACCTCCAGTTACGTTCTCAACAGCAAATGTTGCACCTTTTGAAGAATCAAGTAGTCCTCGTACAGAAAGATCTGTAGGGCCACCAGCTGAGAACTGTACTATTACACTGATATTCCGATTAGGATATGACTGATCGGAGGCTCCTCCTGCAAATAAGAATGCAGCACTGATAACAAGTATTATAGCAATCGACAAAAACTTTTTCATTTATTCCTTCCTTTTTTTTAAGATTTAGCCAAGAACCCACCGTCTACTGCGATGGTAAAACCGTTAACATAGTCAGATGCATCAGATGCAAGGAAAATAGCAGCACCAGCCAAGTCCTGTGGTTTTCCCCACCTTGTCATCGGAATTCTAGGAGCGGTCTCAGCCATTCTGTGTGGTTCTGAACGCATTGCTGCTGTCATATCTGTCTCGATATAGCCAGGAGCAATACAGTTAACATGTATTCCATACTGTGCCCATTCATTACACATATGCATGGATATCATTCTTACGGCAGCTTTACTTGCTGTGTATGGAATGACTTTGATTCCTCCCTGGAAAGATGTCATTGAACCAATGTTGATGATCTTTCCACCACCACCTTGCTTAATGAATACCCTGGCAACCTTCTGGCAGAGGAAGAAGAGCGCAGTAAGGTTAACATCAAGGACATCCTGCCAATCTTTCTTTTCCACATCGATCGCCATGTAACGTCTTGTGATTCCTGCAGCATTGACGAGAATATCGATCTTTCCATAGGCCTCTAATGCCTTTTCAACAATCAGATCATCCGCACCTTCTGCAGCTACACTTATTTGGAGATATTCATACCTGCGTCCAAGAGCTTCAATCTCCTTCTTTGTCTCTTCATGATCTGAACGCCCTACTCCAAATATATCAGCGCCAGCCTGAGCAAGGCCTATTGCGATTCCCTGCCCAATTCCCCTTGTCGACCCTGTGACGATAGCCACTTTTCCTGCAAGGCTAAATTTACTGAAGATGTTGTCCATCAATAAACCTCCTTTTGTCTATAAGAACAACTTAACTGCTATATGAAAAAACGTTTTCTTAAATTCAGAATAAATGTCTTTATGACTCTGTCAAGCTTTTTCTTAAAAATAACACATTAGAATTTCAGAAAGCATAGGAGAAAACACTATATAGTTTATTTATTTTAAAATAAACAAATTATTCTTGCAATAAAAATCTTTAACCACCTAGAATCAAGCATTAAAAAACCATTTAAGCACCCAAACTTATATGACAAATGCATAACAAATGTATCTATAAAATATATATGGTTTTTACATCACTTGCTTAAATATTAATAAATCGTTTTCTTATTCACTCAAAAAAAAAGATTATTCTACTTCCTGCATTCTGTTAAAATCATTTCGCTACTAAAGGTTGCACAGATTCACTAATACAAAGACGAGAAGGAAGGAGAATCGAATCATTTTCAAGCCTGTTATTGAAAATGTCCTTTATCATCATCGTCACGATACGTGCGATCCGTTCATGTTCATCAACAATATATGACAACCTTGGACTTATTAACTCGCCTTGGGAAAAATCCCCGGTGGAAATGATCGACACATCTCCAGGAATGGCTATATTCTTCCTCTTGCAATACAGAAGTATGCCACTTGCAATCACTATGCTTCCTGTGATTATCGCAGTCGGAGGTTCTGGCAAGGACAATAGTTTTTCAGCCATGATAAAACCGTAATCCTCTGTAAAATTTCCAAAATGGATCTCTACGCTGTTTTGAAAATCTGGGTTCTCCTCCAGAAATTCTCCAAGTCCTTTTGTCCTATCAATGTTTGATGCAAACTCTTTTGGACCAGTTACGATTGATATACGTCTATGGCCTATTGACTTAAAATAATTGAGAGCTTTTACAATACCATCTCTTTTATCAACCAAAACAGATGGCATCTTTCTATATATCGGATGCCTATCTACAAAAATGATATGTTGTCCTTTCTGATATAGCTGATAGAGAAATTCTTCATTGTGACCTGTTGATGAAATTACCAGCACATCCACTTGCCTGGCGACCATGTGCATTATACCCATTTTTTCTGTCTCTGGATCATCATAGGTATTTACAAAAAGTACAAGCAGACGCCCCCTGAACTCTTTCTCGATCATCTTGATCACACCTTCGAAAAACGGGGTTGAGAAATCAGGCATTACGAAGCCGATGGTCTCCGTATTGTGCTTTTTCATCGTACGTGCTGCAAAGTTGGGCTGATAATCAAGTTCTTTAATTGCCATGTTGACAGCATCAGCTAATGCCTTGTCGACATTAGGGGCTCCATTCACCACGCGGGAGACAGTAGAGATCGATACACCTGCACGTTTTGCAACATCCTTGATAGTAGCCATAACCAAATGCTATTTGCTTTATTTTCAATTAGCAACAGTTTCTATTTCACTATGCACACATCTTTTTATAAAATAAGTACATCTCTACTTGCTGAATACTAACTCTCGGCCTTCTAGTGAAGATTATATGGGGTACATACTTTTCCTTCTTCTATGACAGTAAGATTTTTCAATTTCCTGTAAAAATTTTTAGCATTGCAATCATAAATATTTTTTATTTGGGGAAAGAACTTAATCAAGAGAACACTAGTTTTTACTTACTCCAAATGCTACTGTATCCTTACTTGGAGGAATTCTCTCACGATATGAAGAGTGCAACCGTAACAGTCATAGGACGCCCGAGCGCAGGAAAGAGTACACTGCTGAATACGATTTGCGGCATGAAAGTATCTATTACCGCAAAAACACCCCAGACCACACGAAATAGAATAAAGGGAATATATACAGATCAGCGTGGCCAGCTTGTCTTTGTTGACACACCCGGATATCACATATCTGGCAAAGAGATGAACAAAAGGCTACAGAACGAGACTCTTGAGGCTCTCAAAGAAACAGACATAATCCTCTATGTCATTGACGGAACGAGAAAAGGCGAACTTGAGGAAAAGGAAATTTCCTCAATAATCAATGCAACTGGAGGAAAATGCGTTGTGGCAATCAACAAATGCGACATTGCAGAGCCAGATAGAATAAAAGAGACAATCTCCTTTATCGAAGAGAACCTCCCGTCCGCAGAAGTGCTTGAAATATCAGCAAAAGAGGATGAAGGCGTTGATGAGCTTCTCATAAAACTCTTTGCCCTATCAGATGAAGGTGAACTTCTCTACGATGACAACGCATATACGGATCAGCCACTAGAATTCCGCATTTCAGAAATAATCAGGGAGAAAACAATCTCTGAGCTTAAAGACGAGATGCCACATGTGATCTTCGTCGAAGTTTCGGACATAGAGTATAGCGAAGAGGAAAACGAAGTATGGATCAGGGCTTTCATCAACGTGGAAAGAGATAGTCAGAAGGGAATTGTTGTCGGCAAAGGAGGAGAGAACATAAGAAGGATCAGGAAAGAATCATTCAAAGAAATAAAACGTATCTTCCCTTCATCAAGACTCAATCTTGATTTGAGGGTGAAAGCAGTGAAGAACTGGAGGAGCGACAAGGTCATCCTCGATAAGATATTCAATGAATTGAACGCAAGATGAAATTAGCAGTCGTTGGAAAAACATACAGGTCGCTCCGCATAGAGCATAAAGGAAACACGATCGTAAAAAAACTAGAGGACTATACATCAAGTGCGGCAAAGGCAATTGCGTCAAAACGTTCAGGCCTTGACGTGGAGATATACACGAACATAGATGATGGACTCAGAGTTCTATTTGAAAGAGAGAAAATCCAATCCCATGCAATGGATAGCTTTATGCCAATGGAACTTGTATTCGACAACAATCCATATAGAGAAGAATACTCTCTTCCATCGATTTGTGATTCAGATAGCGATATATTCATTACAGACGGGATTGCACTTGGGAAAGTTTCCTTCCTTGACTATACAGATATATTTCCTGAAGAAATTGATATCAGGGAGAGCGATTACGCATTCCTGTCACTGGAAAATGCAAAAAAGCTGGCAGGAGTTGAGACAGAAGCAAACAATGAAGATGAAATACTTTCCCTCTTGTCAAAGCTTACAGAACGTCTCTGGGGCAAGAGAATAATACTTACCCTCGACAGTGGTGCATATTACCAACACAAAATGGAGCTGTTCTATGCACCGCGATTCAAGACATTTGAAGTGGATGGACGAGCAAAGAAAGATGCATTCATCTCATACTTTGCCTCTTCCCTGATACATGGCCTTGATGAGGAAAATGCACTTTTCATTGCAGAAAAAGCGGAAGGCCTTTCCGCCTCCCGCTTCAACGCATCCCTCTCAATGCCTTATGAGAACGATATTTTTCCATCAATAAAGTGAGAAGATCTTCAAAAGCCTTTCTTTGCCGACAATCTTCATGAACTGAGCAAGTTTCGGTCCCCTTTCCTTATTTATCAGGACCTTGTAGACAACTTTGAAGAACATAGCGTTATCAAGTCCGTTTTCCTCTGCCGCCTTGTAGATGTATTCACTGAAAGCCTTCTCATCTGTCACATCAAGATACTCATCAACATAATTTTTCAGAGACCTGATCGCAGCCAGTTCATTTTCGGACATCTCAGAACAGGTTTTCTCATCACTCAAAGAGAATCTGAAGTCTTCAGGAGCATAGTTCTCGATCCATCGCCATGCGCATGAAAGCTTCTTGCGCAGTCTTGTGACCTGACTTTCCTTCAGATCAGGAAGAGAGGCAACTACCGCATCAATATCTCCGGAGTGTACCTGCAGAAGATTGCAGAGATGTCTGAACGGCACCTGATAGCTTACATCGCTCTCGATATTCGCTTCATCGACCTGCGACAGCTCATAGATCCTCTTCTCCTTCTCCCTTCTCTGTTCCTTGACATCCACGAGGCCATAGTAAATGCGTTCAGTCGTGTCATAATCCTCATAGATCTTCAGGACATCAAGATCAAAAGATATGGCAAACTCACTGCCTGGCCTTGTCCCGGCAAAAAGATATCTGGCAATTTCAGGCGTATAGATTTCAAGCACATCTGTAAGAGAAGCGACTTCTCCGCTGGAGGAACTCATTTTTCCTCCCATTCCCTTGAGCTTTATGAAGTCATAGCGAAGTGTCACAGGAGGCTCTCCTCCAAAGAGTTTGACGATCTTCTTGGAAGTATCGTAAGACCCGCCCTCTGTAAGATGATCCTTTCCACCCGGCTCGAAATCAACCCCTTCATGCGCCCAGCGCATAGGCCAGTCGATACGCCATGGAAGCTTCGTGTTCGGAGTATTCCGGATATCTATTGTCTCAACCTTGTCCAGATCCTTGTCGCGGTATGTGATTGCCCACTCTCCGTCCCAAGAGAGGACTTCAGTGTTGTCCCGGTCTGTGAAAGATGAGAATACAGAGACAGGAAACCAGTTCTCATCAAGAGGTTCAGTACGGTACTCGTTGAGGATATCCCTGATTTCCGAGCGCATCTCAAGTGCTCTCCGGATTCCATCCTTATAGACATTGCTCCTGTATCTTGAGGCCTGATAGATATACTCAGGATAGATTCCAACTCGCGGAAGCGATTCTTCCACCTTTATCTCATTCGCACGGGCATAGCTTTCAGCACACCCTGTTGTATCAGGAACCATTGTGATTGGCTTACGCAGGTATGTAGCAAGTTCGTCCTGCTTTGGCATGTTCTTCGGGACCTTCCTGAAAACATCATAGTCATCCCAGGAATAAATGAACCTGACTTTCTTTCCTCTTCTCTTCAGCGCTCTTACTACAAGATCAACAGTAATTATTTCCCTGAAGTTCCCGATGTGCACAGTACCGGAAGGGGTAATCCCAGAAGCACATGTGTATATCTCTTTATCACCCTTTTCCCGGATGATTCTCTCTGCAATCTGATCGGCCCAATGAAAAGCCTCTGCTTTCTTGTCTTCACTCATAAGTCAAAGCTTAAAATAGATCAAACGTTCCCTTCAAGCCTCAAAAGGAAAGTCCATCAGTTCTGACTCTCTCCACAAGAGAGGAGAAGGAATATATCTCAGCATCGGAGAGCGTAACGACATCCCCGTTTCCAAGAAGAATACTCTTTTCTCCTAGAGCAGGCAGATGGAGGATTAGCCTCATTTCGTCCTCACTCAGAGGGATATAGGATCTGGCATATGTATCTTCTATTGCAGAAGAGAACGACACGACAGGATTGCCATCAGAATAGAGGGCAAGAGGCTCTGAAGGATAATCAAAATATATCCTGTAATCCCTTGCTCCATCATCTGAAAACGAAAGAGAGAAGAAAATATCCATCTCGGGATAAAGATCACCTCCTCCCGCAGGTCTTGTATAGTATGTTATTGTTCCTGAAAAAGGATCAAATGAAGCCCCAAGGGTCCTCCAGACATTCTCAGCCTGTGCATCTCCGGATGCACATGAGAATAAAAACAGCGCCAAGAGAACTGGAAGAAATCTTAATTTCAGCATACCTTTCCCTTCTTCCCGATTGTAATTTATCATGGACATATGAAAAAGAGCTTTCTTCTCCCATTTATCATATTGGTTCCTGCCCTATTTGCTTTCGGGGAAGGCGTTGGAATCTACAACGACGACACAGAGGGATATCTTGCACAGAGTGAAATATACACAATCGGGTCGGTCCTTGAGATAACAGATGAAGAAAGTGGCAATGTGGTTGACGTACTTGTATCTGAGAATGCAGAGCTCCCGCCAGACAGGACGCTGCTATTGAACAATGATGCCGCAAGAGCACTCGGCATAGAGGAGACGGGATTCAGGGATCTGAACGTCTCAATGGTAAGGGAAAGTGTTGTTGACACACGATACGACAGCGCATGGTCCTCATTCCTGATCGGCCCTTTCCAGAGTGCAAGCGAAGCTTACAGAACTTATACCCTCCTTTCAGAAAACAGTATAAAAGCCACCGCCTTGAAAGACGATGGCATATATCTCAAAGTCAGATACATCCCCCTTCTTGAACGTCAGAGGATACGTCGTGTTCTGGATAGCAGGCATATTGCCTATCAGGAAGAAAGGGAGATCAATCCCTATCTTTAGAAATCCAGGAAAAATGTGAATGTCCAGACGAAGCGGCTGCCAGGATCTTGGAATTTCTCGCCGTTTCCGATCAGATATGCAATCTCACAACCCAGATCAAGGACATCATAAAGTGTAACAGTGAACTGTGCGCCAGTACTCATGAGCAGGTTCACATTACCATTCGTATAGCTCTGCGAACCGCCATTCATGTTGAAATAATCCCCAGCACCCAAACCGATATCAAAAAAGAGGTTGATTCTCGGCCTGAGCCATTCGACACCGAAGCCAGGTCCGGAAAATCTGATGTCGAGGTTATTCACCATAGTAAATTCAGTGTTATATGAGAACTTGCTGTAGCCACGGACTCTGCGTCCCAAGGAGACAAGTTCCTGGGCATATACAGGAACTGCGCTTCCATCTGTCCATGATGCATTGAACCGATCGATAAGGACAATGCTGAACCAGCTGTGATGTGCGGTACGATACTCATAGAGCGTTACAGCTCCTACTGCATTGAACTGGAGAGTGTAATAATCTGCATATCCATCAAGACCGTTATTCAAGGCAAGCGGGGCATATGCGGCATACAGACTGATCTTGAAGCCGTCGTTGCGTACTATCGTATCCTCCATCATGTCTAAGACCAGCTCAAGATCAAATGCGGTACCGAAGAACTGATGATTGCCTGCAAGATCCGGATAGACTGCTCCGTTGTAGTTTGGGCCGAGATAACCATCCAGTGTATTTACCGGTCCATAGCTCGTGACCTTTCCCGCATTTATATTATCCAATGCCATTTCATATCTGAGATCTATACCAGCTTTAAGCTGCAACACATCTCCAAAGAAGCCCTGGATATATTTCAAATTGAGATCTACTTCGGCAAAGTCATAAGTAAGAAAAGAGTTCACTTCTTCTTTTGCCCAATCTGTAGAAGCATAGGCAGTTCCATTTCCTGGATTCTGCCAGAGTCTGCGCTGCATATAGCCGCCACCGACTTCAAAAGAGAGTTCGCTGGTGTTTTCTGTTGGGTTGAAATCATATCCAGCGCCCAAAAGCACATAAGACGGACAGAAACCCATCAGAATATCTGTATGCTGATCCATATCGGAAAATATGAACCTCCAGCCTTTCCCGTCTTCCGCAAAAACAGAAAGCGAAAAACACACAAAAGATACAATCAGCAGGATAATTTTCTTCATATAAACTCCACTTCGGATTATAAATGGGAAGTTTATTTCTTTACAATCGACGAAAGTTTGTAAGAAACAAAATAGACAAAAATATCACGCCTTCACGATCTGTCAGTACAATTCATAACAACATAAAGAGTTAATTGAAGTTCAAATCAGCAACTAAGCAAAATATTACAGTCAATTAGCCTACATTTAATTGAAAAATAACGATTCCCTCCCATTTGAAGACAATATGAATATTACCTCTTGAGGTTTTTCCCTCATTTCAGCTAAACTTATCAAGCTGAATTAGCAGACGGGCCTTTAGCTCAGCGGTTAGAGCAAAGGACTCATAATCCTTGGGTCGTGAGTTCAAACCTCACAGGGCCCATCTTTTAAACAAGGAGCGGTAAACCAAGGAACCGCTCCTTTTTCTTATTATGTGAAAATAGATGACATCAGATACATTAATTCACAAATTACTATTTTAAAAGAAGTTCATACTGTTCGCCATCTATGTAAATGCCTGCGATGCAGAAAAGCATTCTGGCTATAC
Source organism: uncultured Spirochaetales bacterium (assembly GCA_949293335.1). Taxonomy (GTDB): domain Bacteria; phylum Spirochaetota; class Spirochaetia; order Sphaerochaetales; family Sphaerochaetaceae; genus Ornithospirochaeta. The sequence goes on along the minus strand of CASFDA010000021.1, from coordinate 5,471 downwards.
CTGAAAGTTCAAATCCATTTCTTCTGTAGAATGCTTTGGCTCTTTCGTTATCAGCTCGGACGGTCAAAGAAATTTTCTTGACTCCTCGATTTCTTGCTTCAGAAATTGATTCCTCTAGAATGCGCTGCGCAACTCCAGTTCCCCAGTATTCTTTTTGCACAGCAATGCCCATCTCAGCCCGATGTCTTAAACGTTCTCTATTCTGTATCCTGATGTCACATGAACCACATATGCATTTTTCAGAGATTGCCACAATTGAGAAAGAACCTGAATCATTCATGTTTTTTAAAAAAGACTTCTCTTCTTCTATCGTCATCTCTTCCGCTTCTGCCTTAGAACATGCAAGATTATCTGTCTCGCCGACAATAGTTTTGAAGAATTCAAGATACATAGCGGCATCTTCTTCCCTCACAAACCTATATGTCATAATTTTTCTCCTAACAATAAATCCCATAACATGGAGTCATAAACGATATAATTCGACATGCTTCCTAAGCCAAGAGCTTCATAAGAAGTCTGTCCCAGTTCCCTTTCAATCCCTATTGGTTGGTTAAGTCTGAGAGCTTCATTCACGCGGGAGCTTGGATGAGGGGAAACAGGAATCACTCTATTGGAAAACTCAGAGCGAATCACATTTCCTCGAATAGAGTCTGGAGTATGTCCCGCCTTTTTTCAAAAGGGTTTCATGATCCCCCTCTTCCACTATGCATCCATTCTCAAGAACGAATATCTTGTCACTTCCAACGATCGTAGATAGACGATGGGCAATTACAATCGCCGTACGTCCCTTTGCTACCCGTGAGAAAGCTTCCTGGATCGACGCCTCACTTTCTGTATCAAGACTGCTCGTGGCCTCATCGAAAACTATTATCGGAGGGTTTTTGAGAAATACGCGCGCAATCGAAAGACGTTGCCTCTGTCCACCTGAAAGCCTGGCGCCTCTCTCTCCGACATCGGTGTCCAGCCCCTGAGGAAGAGATGATACAAAATCATACAAATTTGCCATTCTCAGAGCTTCCCAGAGTTCCTCATCACTTGCATTTCCCTTTCCATACCTGAGGTTTTCCCGTATCGATGCGTCGAAGAGGAAAACGTTCTGCTGTACAAATCCGATCGCTTTATGAAGGGAAGATTGAGTAACCAGGCTTATATCGATCCCGTCAATCAATATCTTTCCGCCTGTAGGTTCATAGAACCTCGATAGAAGGTTAACTATCGTCGTCTTCCCGGCACCACTTTCCCCGACAAGTGCGACATTCTCCCCTCCCCTGATCGAAAGATCCAGATGATCAAGGACTTTCCCATCATCCCCTTCGTAAGAGAAGGAAACGTCAGAAAATTCCACATCTCCATTTCTGACACAAATCTCTTCTGCACCAGGGACATCCTTGATTGAAGGTTCTGTATCCATAACTTCGGTAAAGCGCTCGAAACTTGCAATTCCCTGCTGGAGTTGCTCGGTGAAATTTATGAGCCTGTCGACGGGCGAAAGCACTACTGACACGAAAAGGGTGAAGGTAATCAGGGTTGAAACGTCAGAAAGGTCGAAATAGATCAAGACAGCTCCACCTATCACCGTGACAAGATAATACAGTTCCCTCATGAAACCTATTCCGGTCTGGTAGTTTGCCATCTGTATGTACATACCTTCCCTAGATTCCTTCAGCTTCGTATTTGACCTGTTGAACTTCTTCTTTTGGAAATCCTCCTGAGCAAAGGACTTCACTTCCCTTATCCCCTGGATCGAGTTTTCTGCATCTACATTCACATCCGCTATTGTCTTCCTCACTTCCCTGTTCTTCACCTTCAGCCTGTGTCCGAAAAATATCCCATATAAAAGCATCAGAGGAAGGGGAATGAATGAAATCATGGCCAAGGGAACTGATATGGAGAACATGAAGATATATGATGTGACAATAGTCAGTATGCTGATGATGAAATCCTCAGGACCATGATGAGCGATCTCTGCTATCTGAAAAAGATCATTAGTGATCCTGCTCATGATGCTTCCAGTTTTTGTCTTGTCAAAATATGAGAAAGAAAGACCCTGGAGATGATCAAAAAGGTCCTGCCTCATCTCGTTTTCTATCCTGACTCCCAAAAAGTGTCCCCACCGGATCCTGATGTATGTGCTGCACGCCTGAAAAATGTACACACATAGCATTACAAGGAAAATCAAAACCATTCCCCCGACATCTTTTTCCGCCACCGGTCCCCTGAGAAGGTAATTGGTGAGAAGCGGGAAAAGCACGGAAAGAAGAGAAGAAATGATTGCAACGACAGTGTCGAGCATGAAAAGCCCCATATGGGGCCTGTAATATGAAAAGAATCTTCTGAATAGTCCCATGAACGTAAAACCTTATTAATTTTAATCAATTACAGGAAAGCCTGCAAAAGGAACTAATCAATCTTAACCTCATTAAACGTCACTCCGCCCTCGAGGACTTTCGTGTTCACATACCCGCAAGATTTCAACCTGTTCTGGAGGAAATATCCACGCTTTCCCCTTGCACAAACCAAAAGAAGCTTCTCGTCCTTCCCCAGCCCCTTAATCGGGAATTCTCCTTTTTCCAAATCCACCCAAGTTGCTCCGGCAATACCTTTTTCAGGCAACACGTCAATGACCTTGTAACCCGAGGCATGGGTTTTCTGGTATTCAACGGGGCTCATCGTCTCGAATTCTCCCTTGATCTTGTTCTCAAGAATCATCGCGATTTGTACAAACGGTGAGATTGCAGTCGAAAAAGGAGGTGCATATGCAAAATCCATCGAGTTGAACTCTTCTAGCTTCATACCCTTGGAAATGGCAAGGACTGCAATATCTGTCACCTTGTCAACATTTCCACCACCAAGAACCTGGAAACCAAGGATGCGATGTGTCTTTTCTTCTGCGACAAGCTTCATTATGAACGACGACGATCCCGGATAGTAATGAGCCTTGTCATCTGTTACCGCAACCACAGAAACGGCATTAAAACCTTCCTTCAATGCCGCTTCTTCAGTCAGCCCGGTCCTTCCTGCGTTAAGGTTATCCAAAATCCTGACAACTCCAGTTCCCAGAGCACCGGGATAAGAAACGTCGGAAGACGTGATATTCTCGGCAAGGATGCGAGCAGTGATATTTGCAGTTGAACCCATCGCCGAATAAAACCTCTTTCCTGTAATCCGGTTTCTTACAAGCGCACAATCTCCTGCAGCATAAACGTCATCAATGTTGCTCTTCATTTTCTCATCAACGACGATAGCTCCCTTTTCCATCTCTATTCCTGTACCATTCAAAAACGAAGTGGATGGACGGACGCCGAGTGCGAGGATGACAAGATCTGCGGGAGTCACTTCATTTCCAGTATCTACACACTCGACTTTGCCTGAACCCCTGATTCCCGCAAGCTTTGTAGATGTGAGTATCCTGATTCCCTCTTTTTCAATCTCTCGGGATGCCCACCGCGCCATTTCTTTGTCAAATGCGTTTGGCATGATCGAGTCTGCCATATCCATCACTGTGACAGAGAAGTTTGACTTTCTCAGGTTTTCAGCCATCTCCAGTCCGATAAAACCGGCCCCAACGACCACGGCGCGCTTTGTCGTGCATTTTCTTGCATACTCCCGGATTCTTTCCGCATCCTCTGGTGTCCTGAGGGTAAATACCCCTTCAAGGTCAACCCCAGGAACAGGAGGCACGATGCTTTCGGCGCCAGTTGCGATCACGAGTTTGTCATAACTTTCCTGATACTCTTTGCCTTCTTTGACATACCGCACGCTCTTTTTCAGAAAATCAACGCCATCAACAGATGCCCCTGTCAGGACATCAACCCCGGTGAGCGCTTCAAATTTCTCAGGAGTATTGACTATGATGTCACTCCTATCTTCTATCACCCCGCTCACATAATATGGAAGCCCACATCCTGCATATGAGATATCATTACCTTTGGTAAGTATCTTTACTTCGATAGAACGATCTGCCCTCTTTATCTTGGCAGCAACTTTTGTTCCTGCTGCAACAGCCCCTAAAACAAGTATTTTCATTTCTTTCCTCACTTTCATTTTAGGAAAAACACAGCAAGATGCCAAATGGAGAAACCAAATCCTCTATGCGCAATCAGGACCACCGGCCTAGCCAGTGGTTTGACCAAGCCCTATAAGGGCCTATTACCGGCAAGCGCTGGTACGTGCCCTGAAGCCGACTGCCAGTTGCATACTTTTCCGGACCGCTGATGAAGCAGCTTCCCGTCTATTGCTTTATCCGGCACCTCTTCCTGTCTGCCGATCCCTCTCAGCTGTCATCTGTCCTTCTTCGCTGGCTCACCCGTAAACGGGTCGAACAGCTCCTTCATCACCAGTTGCTCCTCATTCCTGTCCTCCATCAGCTGGTTCCTGATGTATTTCTCTATCGCAGCCTTATTCCGTCCCACCGTATCGACATAATACCCGCGGCACCAGAATTCCCTGTTCCCGTATTTGTACTTCAGATTCGCAAACCTGTCGAATATCATCAGGCTGCTCTTCCCTTTCAGATACCCCATCACGCTCGCCACGCTGTACTTCGGCGGTATCGACAGCAGCATATGTATATGGTCGGGACACGCCTCTGCTTCCAGGATCTCGATTTCCTTCCTCCTGCACAGCTCCCTCAGTATCTTGCCTATCTCCGTCCTAAGCCGGCCGTAGATTACCTGCCGCCTGTATGGTATTTGCAGTTCCATTCCGTATGAGCTAGACTCTCACTATCCATTCCCATTCTCCTTATCTTCGGTGCTTCTTGGCAGTCGCACCTTTGATAGTAGAATGGGCTTTTATTTATGTATAGCTAAAAGCTTTCCTGAACCTCCGCACCATGCGGAGGTTTTCATTACACAACAAAACAAAGACTCTTCCGGTCTTTGTAAATTATGAAAAAGAAGACTCTGCGATCCCCTACCCTGATAAATTCCTTAATGAAAACAACATAATCACATTCTCAAAAAAGAATAGAAGGATCGGATGCCCCGATTACAATCACATTTACAAAACACAGAAAAGCGATATGGACAATATGATCCTTCTATTCGTTCGAAAGAACACTGTTGATGAAAGAAAGGAATTCTATTTCCTTGGAAAAATAGAAGCCTATGGCAAGGCCGAAGCTGTCAAAATAGAGGACAATAACGGAAAGAAAACTGATGCTTTCGCCATCCATTATCAAGTGACAGTACCATCTAAGCAAGCTTAGGGGCTTCCATGGAGTATCCATGGTCTTTTTCCTCGTTCACTGATGCCATGCTTCTTAGGTGCGTTGCCGCACGGTCGTCCACAGAGAGCATCTCCGGAGGCCTGACTTCGCCAGCGTCCCCGGCTAGGGCCTTCAGGCCAAAGGATTCCAGATTCAGGGCAGCATTCCTGTCCCGATCATGTTTGGTATGGCACACGGGACACTCCCACTGTCTGTCACCAAGCGTGAGCCCTCCATTGCGCCAGCCGCAGTTATGACATGT
>CASFDA010000020.1 GCA_949293335.1 uncultured Spirochaetales bacterium | reverse complement strand
CCTCAATGAACCTGCGCGATGAACCAGAGAGAATCAGCACAAGCTTCGTATTCCTGAATACGACATCGACATAATGCTGCAGAAGGCCGACCATCTCCGGGCAGCTCTCACACAGGTAGGAGATCTCATCGATGGCAAGATTATATATTGGTTACCTCGTATCAAAATGACGCTATATATCTCTCTAATCTCTCGTCTCATACGTCTCAGGAATTTTTGTGGCAAAAACTGAGTCATAGCATTAATACATTTGATCCCCATAGGCAAGACTCTGGGAGACGTCAGCCATAGCATTTCTCAGGTCCTTCTTGCACCATGGGAAAGAGGAAGAATAGATCATACAAGCTGTGTCATATAGACAGGGAAACATTCAATCCCGTCTCTGACCATGTAGTCTCCAGCATGTATGATAATCGGTTCAGCTGAATAGTTCTGAAACTTTCTGGCAAACTTCTTCAGCGATATAGTTTTGTAATGCGTTGTTGATTTGACCTCAACAGGGACGATATTATGACGGCTGGTTACATTCCTTTTTCTTATAAGGAAATCTATCTCCATACGGTTTTCTTTGTCTGCAGTATCATATGAGGAATAATAGAACAGTCTGCGTCCTGACGCAGTCAGCATCTGCGCTACGACATTCTCAATGACAATGCCCAGATTCACTTCAAGTTTATCCGATAGTATCTTTTCATAAATCTGTCGGTCAGCCAGTCCGTTTTCATCGAATATCATGCTCACCAGCAGGCCGGTATCAGCCACATAGGGCTTGAACCTTAAACGTTCAGCATTCATATTCAAGCCTATATTCGGATCCGTACTGAGATAACACATATTACAGATTCTGGAATCATTCAGCCAGAAAAACGCCTTCTCATATTCCCTCATACGAGCCTTATCACTGATAGAGGAAAGCTTGAAAGAGATTTCATGCCTTGAAAGTGAAAAAGGAATCTCATCAAAGATTGCCATAACCTTCTCCTGATACCCTTCTGCATATTTAGCGATATCATCGCGATAGAGATCGATGATCATTCTCTTGGTTTCTTCTGCCTTGAGAAAATCATTGGTTCTGTTGAAAGTCTCGACTACCTGAGGCATCCCTCCTATAAGAAGGTATTCCCTGAATCTTTTCATTATCTCCCTGTGTGCGATCTGCCCGAGAGGTTTTCTTTTTTCAAAACATGACCGGATGATGTTCATCGTAACATTATCGTTGCGGGCCCAGAGATACTCCTCAAAGTCCATAGGATTAAGCCTTATGTGCTTTTCTTCGGAAGGGATTACAATACCTTGGATGTTTTTTCTGATTGAGAGCAGCGAACCTGTTTCAATGTAATCATAACGACCGTCCTTAACCAGGTATTTTATTGCAGCTCTTGCCCTTGGATACATCTGGACCTCATCGAAAATGATGAGCGTATCACGTTCAATCAACTCAGTACGGAAGATGAGGGAAAGACGTGAGAAAAAAGAATCAAGGTCGTCAAGATAATCTTCAAAAAGCTGCCTAATCTGGGGGCCTGCCGCCATGAAATCGATGAGTATGCAGCTTTTGTAGTACTCTTTACCAAACTCTTCCACGATATAGCTCTTACCTACGCGGCGGGCTCCTTCCACAAGAAGGGCCGTACACCCCTGATCTTCTTGTTTCCACTTAAGTAATTCTTCTGTAATCTTTCTTCTCATGATACCTGTCTCACGTTTTTAAGAATTTACACTAATCATTTTATCACGTTTTTAGAATTTTCAAAGTGTCAAGCTATCACGTTTTTAAGAATTTAGAGTATAGTCCAGCTATCAGATCCCCATTCATCGATGATACGAATCCAGGAGATAATATCATGATTTATGGTGTCACCAAGCAGCAAATAACCGCTATATATCTCACATGTCTCAGACGTTTCAGGAATTTTTGGTATTCAATCTGGGTAATATTAAAAATTAACTCCCTACTAAGTAAGGAGTTAATAACAATCTAATTTATTCCCACTCTATAGTGCCCGTCGGCTTGGGTGTCATGTCATAGAGAACTCTGTTGACACCTTTTACCTCATGAGTGATTCGGTCCGTGATGTGTTCCATAAGAACGAAAGGAACATTCTCGACAGTTGCTTCCATTGCATCAACAGTATTCACCGCTCTAATGATTACAACATACTCAAATGTCCTCTTGCCATCCCTGATGCCAACAGATCTGAAATCAGGAACGATAGTGAAATACTGCCATACTTTGCCTTCAAGACCATTGAGAGCAAACTCTTCACGAAGAATCGCATCAGATTCCCTCACTGCCTCAAGACGATCACGAGTTATAGCACCCAGACATCTGACACCAAGGCCAGGACCAGGGAATGGCTGCCTGTATACCATGTTATCTGGGAGGCCAAGTGCCTTTCCGACAACCCTGACTTCATCCTTAAAGAGGAACTTGAGGGGTTCGACAAGTTCGAACTTGAGATCTTCAGGAAGACCTCCGACATTATGATGGGCTTTCACAGGACCGCTTTCAAGAATATCCGGATAAATTGTTCCCTGAGCAAGGAACTCAATCCCCTGAAGCTTTCTTGCCTCTTCTTCAAATACTCTTATAAACTCAGCGCCAATGATCTTTCTCTTCTGTTCAGGATCTGTCACACCAGCAAGCTTATCCAGAAATCGATCCACAGCATCCACATAGATAAGATTTGCATCCATCTGATGCTTGAATACGTCAATAACCTGTTCTGGTTCACCTTTTCTCAGAAGCCCGTGATTAACATGCACGCAGACAAGATTCTTGCCTATCGCCTTGATCAGAAGGGCCGCAACAACAGAGGAATCAACTCCACCTGAAAGGGCAAGAAGTACTTTCTTGTCGCCGACCTGGGCCTTGACCTTGCTTATTTCTTCTTCGATAAACGCATTGGCAAGTACCTCTGTCGTTATTCTTTCCATTGACTCCGGGCGTTTGTTTCCGCTCATTTATTTCCTCCAATAATTTCAATTCTATGCGAAAACACGATTTATGGAAACAACAAGAAGGATGTGGCATCGGCCCCATCCTTCTTCTATTATTTTAGAAAACCATTTCATGTTTACTACAAAGATATCTGCTAACGTTCTTCCCTGAAATAGTTCAGACCCAATGATGCAGGTGGCTGCTTGCTCCTGCTGTTGCGCATACTTGTCAGGATAAGCACGATGACAGTAACGACATATGGCAGGATCTTGTATATTTCTGTAGGGACAAATGGCAGAGAGACACGCAGATACATGATCATCATTGCGCCAAAGAGAACAGATCCCCAAATAGCATTCAATGGTCTCCACATACAGAATATAACCAGAGCAACGGCCAACCAGCCAACGCCAGAAAGACCTTCGTGATTCCATACACATCCTGCTGTGGTCATGATGTACACCATTCCTCCAATAGCAGATATGCCACCACCTATGACAGTAGCGAGATATTTGTATTTAGTTATATTGATTCCCGCAGCATCAGATGTCGATGGGGATTCCCCGACAGCAGTAAGATACATGCCATACCTTGTCTTTTTCAAAAAAAGGTACATCAGGACAGCCAGAACAACGGCAAGATAGAAGAAGAACGTATGGGAAAAGAGGATTCTTCCAATAACAGGAATATTCACGAAGAATGAAGGAAATATTGCCTGTGAAAAAGCATCCTTGAGATGATTGCTCAATGCCACATATCCATTCTCGCTTACTCTCATGAACTCACCGACGAACTGCCCTACTCCTGTTCCGAAGATCGAAAGAGCAAGACCCGTCACATTCTGATTAGCTCTCAGCGTGATTGTAAGGAAACTGTATATCAATGATGCGACGCAACCAGCGGAAAATGCGGCAAGCAGTGCAAGTGCAATCGCCATAGGCCCACTGGCCGCTGCCCCTACAGCCTTTTCATAATAGAATGCGCCAGCAAGTCCGAAAGCGCCTCCCATATACATTATTCCCTCAACTCCAAGGTTGAGGTTTCCTGATTTCTCTGTAAGGATCTCTCCAAGAGTTCCATACATCAAAACTGTACCGAATGTGACTGCTGCCACTACCAAGGTAATCAGAGTTGCAATCATTTCTGCACCTCCTTCTTCTCCTTATGGCGGAAGATCAACTTATAGTTGATGAAGAATTCACTGCTGAGCATTGCGAAGAGAAGGATTCCCGTGATGATATCTGCAATTGATGCAGGAACAGACATCCTGGTCTGGAGCGTATTTGAACCCTTTTCAAGGATTGCCAGCATGAAAGATATCGCAATCATCGCGAACGAATTGAGCTGAGATAGCCAGGCAACTGTAATGGAAGTAAAACCTACTCCATTTGCAACGCCCTTGTAGAGCGTGAAGTTCGCGCCCGAGACAATCAGGAAGCCGACAAGGCCACTGATCGCACCTGATATGAACATCGTCCGCATTATAATGTAACCGACATTCATTCCCGCATATCGTGCCGTGTTCACAGAATCACCTATGACCGCGATTTCATATCCCTGCTTTGTCTTGTTCATGTAGATGTACATCAGGAAGACAAGGACAAGAACTATTATCCAGCCACAGTGCACCCCGAAAACCTGAGGAAGCCGAGCCTCAGCTGAGAACATAGGAATCAACTGGGAACCTTTACGGCCTTCCCAAGGCCCGCCCTGGAGCCAGGCAACTATTCCGATCGCGATATAATTCATCATCAATGTGAACAATGTCTCGTTTGTGTTCCACTTTGCCTTGAAGAAGGCGGGAATCAGTCCCCAAAGTCCACCAAAGATGGCAGCTGACAATCCCATAACAACAAGAAGAGGTCCATGAGGAAGCTTATCTGTCCAAAAAAGTGCGAAATAAGTTGCGATCATCGCACCCATTGTGATCTGTCCCTCTGCCCCGATATTCCAGAACCTCATCTTGAAGCACGGTGCAATTGCAAGGGCACAGCCGAGGAGAGGAATAGCGATCCTTATCGTCTGCCGGACATAGATCGGACGTGAAAGAGAGCCCTGGATGATGACACCATAAGCCTCAATGGGATTTGCACCAGTGAGCATTATCGGCAGACATCCGAGAACAAGGGCAATGAGTATCGATGAGACGCGAATGCCCCAAGCCATCCTCGGATTTATATCCGTGCGCTTTGCAAGCCGGAACAATGGTACTTTCTTCTCTCCACTCATCTCACTTCCCCCTGGTATTGAACTGAGTCATCATCAGGCCGATCTCCTCTTTTGTCGCCACCCGGGCATCGACAAGGCCGGCAACCTGTCCGCCGCATAAAACGAGGATCCTGTCAGATAGTTCAAGCAGAACATCGAGATCCTCTCCTACATATACAACGGCAACACCTTTCATCTTCTGCTCAGTCAGAAGATTATAAATCGTATATGATGTATTTATATCCAGTCCGCGCACTGCATATGCTGTCATCAGGACAGCAGGCTCACTCGCGATCTCCCTTCCTACAAGAACCTTCTGGACATTTCCTCCGGAAAGACGACGGACAGCATAGTTGATACCGGGGGTAACTACATCAAGTTCCTTCCATATCCGAGTTGCAAGAGCCTCAGGCTCCTTGCGCTGCACAAGCGCACCTTTTCCTTTTCTCCAGCTTCTGAGAAGCATGTTTCCCGTCATGCCCATCGACCCGACAAGCCCCATGCCAAGCCTGTCCTCTGGGACGAAAGCCATGCCCACTCCCTCTTCCCTTATTTTCTTCGGACTCTTTCCGACGAGTTCGGTAATCTGGCCATCTGCTTTGACAAATCCGACGCTTCCCTCTTTTACCGGATATAATCCGACGATTGCCTCCAGCAGTTCTTTCTGCCCTGAACCGGAAATTCCTGCAACACCAAGAATCTCTCCGGTCTTTGCAGTAAATGATACTCCATCGAGTTTTTTGATGCCTTCTTCATCTATGACAGTAAGATCCCTGACTATCAGCTTGTCTTGAGGATTTTCATATTTCGGTCTGTTTATATTCAGCGATACAGCATGCCCAACCATCATATCTGTAAGTGCCTGCGGACTGGTCTCTGAAGTATTCACTGTGCCTACATACTGCCCCTTCCTGAGGACAGCTACTTTATCAGAGACCTCCATAACTTCATGAAGTTTGTGTGTGATGATGATAATGGCCTTACCATCCTCTTTCATGTTTCTGAGCACATTGAAGAGTTTCTGTGTCTCCTGAGGTGTGAGAACAGCTGTTGGCTCATCAAGGATCAGGACTTCTGCTCCACGATAGAGCACCTTCACGATCTCTATCGTCTGCTTCTGGGAGACTGACATATCGTAAACCTTCTTATCTGTGTCGACCACAAAGCCATAACGATTACAGATCTCCTGCACTTTGCGATTTGTCTCCTTCAGATTGAGTTTCTCCTCATTCAGACCGAGCACGATGTTCTCTGCTGCAGTAAACACTTCTATGAGCTTATAATGCTGATGGATCATGCCTATTCCATATGAATAGGCCTCGCGCGGGGAGCGGATATAGATTTCTTTTCCGTCCTTGTATATCTCCCCCTCATCCGGCTGGTAAATTCCGGAAAGCATATTCATCAAAGTGGTTTTGCCGCTTCCGTTCTCTCCGAGAAGTGCCAATATCTCACCCCGGTTGATCTTGAGATTGATGCTGTCATTAGCAACAACCTGCCCGAAGCGTTTGGTAATCCCTCTCATTTCAATTGCACAGTTCTGTTCCAATAACTAACCTCTCAACAGCTATATTTTATCATAGTTAATTCATGTAACAAGAATGACTATCTCAGCACAAAGCCACATCTATGATCAAGACTGAAAAAGAGAAACACAGCAATGTATTAATTATAAAAATACTGGATAAAAACTGACACAAACAAAATATTTCCACTCAACAATACCACGATAATGCAGAGCCTGCCCACAATAATCTGCAAAGGGAGATATTTTTATTTGAGCCCGTAAGTCAAGAAGAAAATGAAGGCATTGATTTCCACTCAAGATGGTTGACAAAAGGGCATGAAGAAGTGAACCTTGGAGTACAAGGTTTTTAAGAAGATCTTAATATGTAAGCGCTCTTTGTTACT
>CASFDA010000019.1 GCA_949293335.1 uncultured Spirochaetales bacterium | reverse complement strand
GCCAGGGCTTGCAAGCATGGTAACACAGTACTGAAGAAAAGAATGAGCGTTAGGAACACCTTCATTTTTTGAAAAAGTAAATGCTGTTTGTGGTGATACTTCAGGTTTGAAAAAGTTAGCGCAGGTCATTACCCCTTTTGTTCTGCATTTACTTTTTCAATTAACCTATTTGAATAAAAGCAATGAAAACATCAGAGTGAATTTGACACAATCTCATGACACTGGTAACATGATTATAGAAGAGTCCTCAGGGCGAGCGGGTCGTCTTTCCGATCCCTCAACAGATGCCGTTGGACTCTTATCTTTTTCAGGCAACTGCTCTTTGATTTCCATCAGTTCCACAGTGTATATGGAGATGGCCGTCTTGCCTGCTTTCCTTCGGGAGGATTTCTGCAATTCCAGCCTTTTCCCTGAACTGGATTCCAATCTGGTAGATGTATATGGCATACGGAATTTCATAATTTATCCTGCCTGCAATTTTCCATAATTTTGCAATAAAACTGGATGTAACAAAGCGTAAAGAAGTGTATCAGCTGATACAGCTTCCGATTTTTCAATTGGTTACAATCTGGTAACACCACTATTAAAAACAAAGCGCAACTCCTTTTCATAAAAGGAATTGCGCTAGCTCCCCCGGAGGGATTCGAACCCCCGACAGGGTGGTTAACAGCCACCTGCTCTACCGACTGAGCTACAGGAGAATTCTTATCATAAGTACTTAAACACAACTTCCTATGTTCTGTATTCAAGCATCCTTATGCTGTTTACACTTGGCAAACAATAACAGCACACTTTGTGTCAACTTCTTTTTGACAAACACGCAATGCGCATCATCGCTTTTCCCAAGCACGGGAACGACTTTACCATCTTGTCATGATAATGTCTAGTGGTTTCTCTCCAAATGTTTCAATTTTGCAGAGATGAGATCAGTTTCACATCTGAAAGTACTCTATGCTTCCACAGCTACTCTTTTCTTGGCAAAATCATCTATATGAAAAACAAAATCGTCAGATGGTTCATTCTATCTTCAATTATATCTTTGCTGTTTCTTTCATGTGCATCATCAGCAAAAAGCGGGAACGAGATAGATTATTCAGATGTCAGGAACTGGGCATATTTCAAAGAAGGTGAAGAAAAACCTGTGGACCTTTTCATAATTGCCCCTACTGTCGATATGGGGATGAAAGGAAATTCCAATATGGATATGGATGATGAGAGGACGAAAAGTAACTTTGTCGGAGCTCTCAATATGGAAAGGGGGATATATGATGATGTTGCCACAATGTACTCACCATTCTACAGGCAGATGACATTCCCCATCTATCAGGAGAGGAAGGCAGAAAGCGGTGAGAGCCTTGCTCTCGCATACGGTGATATAGAAGATGCCTTCTGCTATTACATTGAAAACCTCAATGACGACAGACCGTTCATCCTTGCCGGTTTCTCGCAGGGTGCAGAACTTGCCCTCATGCTTCTGGAGAATCATTTTGATGATGAGGAAATCAGGCAGAACCTTGTTGCCGCATACCTCATCGGATGGAAAGTGACGGAAGATGATCTGATAAACTATCCTCACCTCAGGATGGCAGAAAAAGAAGATGATACAGGGGTGATCATATCGTTCAATTCTGAATCGGTTGAAACAGAAGATTCGATCATCGTCCTGGAAGGCACGAAGACATTCGGAATAAACCCGCTTAGCTGGCAGACTGACAGCACAGTAGCAGAGAAGGCCCTGAATAAAGGAGCATGCTTTACAGACTACAGCGGGAATGTGATCCTGGATGTAGCTGAACTTACAGGATGCTATCTCGACAAAGAGAGGGGAACTTTGAAGATAACAGATATAAGTACAGATGATCAGAGATACCAGAGTCCATTGTTTCCCAATGGTGTCTACCACCTTTACGACTACCAGTTCTTCTTCAGGAATCTTGAAGAGAATGTGCAAGTACGTACAGATGCATATTTGGAGAAAGCAATATGAATGCACTTAACGGAATAGAAATACAAGTATTGAATTTCGTACAGGAACATCTGCGCTGTTCCTTTCTTGATTTTCTGTTTCCAATCATAACGAATCTCGGGGTAGGACCGGTGTGGGCACTTCTCGCAATAATACTCCTAGCAAACAAGAAGACGAGGAAGATGGGAATAGCTGTCGTGATCTCTATCCTCCTCCAGCTGATTCTCAATCTTCTTATCCTCAAACCCCTCTTTGCCCGCATACGTCCGTTCACGTTAAATCCAGAAGTACAATTACTGGCCACTCCACCATCAGACTATTCATTCCCCTCAGGGCACACAGGATTGTCTTTCGCAGCAGCAGGCGCAGTTTTCAAGGAATACAGGAAGCTGAGATTCTTCTCCCTGGCATTCGCTCTCCTCGTAGGACTGTCAAGGATTTATCTATACATGCACTACCCTACAGACGTGATCGCGGGAATGGCCCTCGGCCTTCTCACGGGATACCTGGCAGACAATTTTGTGAAGAGCAGACTGAATTAAGTATTGTTCATGAGGACACGTTCGCATGCATCTGCAACGTGCTCGCACGCATCGGCACACTGCTCAAGATATCTGTAGACATCACGCCAGACAATAATCTCAAGAGGGTTGGTCTCGCTTGTATGGAGAGCCCTCATATTCTTGATGAATATCCTGTCAGCCTCTTCTTCCATCGTGTTGATATTGATGATCTTGTCCTTCAGTGTCTTCGAATGCCTGAACTGGCTGAATTCTTTCATCATTTCATGCATCTCAACGCAGCATCTCTCGACGACAGTGACAACTTCAATCATTTCAGGCTTTATCACCCTGATATTGTCACAGTAGAGCCGCAGGACCACATCCTCCAGCTTATCCACGACCTCATCAAGGCACTGACTCATCAATATGATGTCCTCCCTCTCGATCGGAGTGATGAACGCTTTTGCAAGCACATTGATCATATCATGCTTGTAGACATCTGCCTCATGCTCGACCTCATGGATCTCTGCAAGGATATCATCCAGATCATCAGGATTGTAGGAATCAATGCACCTGCGGAGAATTTCAGATGCCTTGACTGCGCAATACGCGCATGAGGTGAATGTATCAAAATAGAACATGTCCTGTTTCTTTGCCATATTGACTCCTTATCAGAAGATCGCCAAGAAAAGCTTGGCCATCAGGAAACTTATCAGACCACAGCCAGGGAATGTGAAGACCCATGTGAGCATCATATCCCTGACTACAGAGAAGTTTATCGCACTCAGGCGGCGGGAAGCTCCAACTCCCATGATCGCACTAGTCTTTGTATGTGTCGTTGAGACTGGAATGCCGAAAATAGACGAGAGAAGCAGACAGAGGGAAGCGGCAAGATCAGCGCTGAACCCCTGATATTTCTCAAGCTTCACCATATCCATTCCGACAGAACGGATGATCTTCTCTCCGCCAACACTTGTTCCTGCACCCATGACAACCGAACAAAGGATCATCAGCCAGAGCGGTATCATGATGCCGTGCACACTATTTTCCCCGTTTGCGAAAGCAACGCCCAGAAACAGCACACCTATGAATTTCTGTCCGTCCTGAGCCCCGTGCATGAAACTCATGCCGGCTGCGCCAAATATCTGTGCGTAACGGAAGAAGATATTCATCTTGATCCTGTCTTTTCTCCTGAAGAGGAAGGGTATGAGCCGGCAGACGAGATATCCCATCACGAAACCAAGGAACAGCGAAAGGACAAGACCATATATGACTTTGATCCATTCATTTCCATTGACAGAAGAAAGCCCCTCTCCTGTGGCGATAGCCGCCCCAGTAAGCCCTGCAATCAGGCTGTGGCTTTCACTTGTAGGAATGCCGAAGAAAGAAGCTGCCGTACTATAGACGACGATTGAGAACAGCGCAGCGGAAAGTGCAATCAGCGCAGTTGTGGTGTCATTTCCGAAATCAACTATGTTGCTGATCGTCGAAGCTACAGAAGCGTTCATCTTCGTCATGACGAGCACCCCGAGGAAATTGAAAAGAGCGCTCATCATGATTGCCGGACGGGGATACATGCATCGAGTGGTTATGCAGGTTGCGATCGCATTTGGAGCATCGGTCCAGCCGTTGACGAATATTACACTCAAAGTAAGTACTGTCGTAACCATCAAAGCTGGCGACGAGAACACTTGAGCAAAGAAATTTGCAAACGAAACATCCATCCTGGATTACCTTGACTTTAGAGTAAAGTGTCTGTTAACGGGATGTAAAGGCAAGGTTAAGTTGAAATTGTTATAAAACTTTTAAACCTGCTCGTTTCATTTTCTGTACGGAAAGTCAAAAATCAAACCCCTCGAAGACAGGTTTTCCTGTGTACTTGTGGGCCTTTCGCATGCCAGTGAGGACATCGAGGACCGAATAGGCCATCGCTTCCTGCTCAACCTCTCCAGGATATGCATAGACAGGTGCGATGAACGAAGTCCTCTCCCTTATCGCATCAACAAGATCGGTATAGCGGACCAGACCTCCTGTGAGAAGTATGGCATCAACATTACCAGAGAGGACAGCTGCCATCGCGCCGATCATCTTCGACACCTGATAAACCATCGCATCCCAGACCAGCTTTGCCATCTTGTCCCCGTTTTCCATCATGTCGTGCACCTTCTTCGCACTCGATGTACCGAAATGGCTCACAAAGCCACCTGCTCTGGAACATATCACATCAAGCTCAGCTGGGCTATGCGTTTCAAGATATGGCATGAGTTCAAGAAGTGGGATGCTCCCCGTCCTCGTCGGAGAAAAAGGCCCGTCCCCTCCTGCCCCCACATTGCCATCGATCATACGGCCATTCTTGTGCGCATTGACAGTTATTCCGCCATCGATATGGGAAACAATATATGATGATTCTTCATACTTCTTCCCGATCTTCTCTGAATGAAGCCTCGCTATCCCCTTCTGATTGAGCACATGGCTCTGCGCTTTTCTGTAAAGTCCCTTTATTCCAGTGATACGCGCAACATCATCAAGTTCGTCAACGTTCGTGGGATCGACCGTGAATGCCCTCTTCTTGTATTCAGTGGCAAACTCATATGCGATCATCACCCCGAGTTTCGCAGGATGCTCGCTTCCGCCCTTCCCTTCTTTCGTATCTGAAAAAAGAAGTTCATCTATCTCCATGACGCCAGAGGCCTGGGAATATGCAGAACCGCCACGTCCGACGAAGACATCTATATCATTCATGCAGATGCCATGCCTGGAAAGAAGTGAGAGTATCACATCCTTCCTCATATCGATCTGATCGTTCACACTCTCATATTTCAGCAGTTCAGGAGCATCGTGGAAGATGCTCTCCGTGAAGATATTCTCCTTATTCTCGAATACACTAACCTTAGTGGAAGTAGATCCGGGATTGATGACAAGCATCCTGTATTTCTTTTCCATGCTTCTGATGATATTTACACTTTCGCTGTGCGAAAAGAGGCTTTGGATAGTATCATTGCAAATATGATAAGGAGAGACATCTTCAAAGGCCTCTGGTATCCGGATTGCACGAAAGAACTCGATGAGACTGTCGGGAAAATCTGCGAGGTGGGGAAAGCACGTAATGCAGTCCTTCCTCACGCAGGTCTGTTCTTCAGCGCAGAGATCATAAGGACTTTCTTCAATACCCTTTCTTCTTCTATAAAAAGAATAGTCATCATATCACCTTCCCATTATTTCATGACTTTGGATGATCGGTTCACAGTCTCATCATTTGAAAGCGCAGCTACCCCATATGGAAACATCGACATCCTCCCGATAAAGACCAGATCCTCACTTGAAAACGATAAAGTGATTGCGCGGGAACATGGCATAGAGATGTTCCTTCCATTCATCAAGAAAAAAGGGCTAGATGCTTCGTTTTTAATCATAAGCCATATAAGCGAACTTAACGCGATAGATAAGCTCACAGATGAACTGGAAGATGTCATAACAGAGGATACAGGAGTCATAGCATCCTCTGATTTCACCCATTACGGAGATCGTTTTGGTTACATGCCATTTGGAAAAGAAGGAGACGTGAAGGTGAAGGAATTTGACAGGATGATAGCTTCCCTTATTTCCTCTTTCAATATAAAGGATGCTTATGAAAAAGCCAGAGGAGGCACTATCTGCGGCCTTGTTCCTGCGCTGATAGTTTCCAGGCTATCAGAGAGAAAGGGGCTTTCTGGGCATGTAGGCAAAGGCTATACATCAAATGATGTGCTTCGGGATCATGACAGTTCATTCGTATCATACCAAAGTATAATCTGGGAGTGACTATGGAAAAAAACATCAAGAAGGAGCTGCTCGAACTTGCCAGAGCATCACTCATTTCCTATTTCGATGGAAGCGACGTTGAAATCAGAGATAGCGATGTGAAGATGGGATCTTTCGTAACGCTGAAGAAACACGGAACCTTAAGGGGATGTATAGGATACATTTCCGGCTATCTTCCACTCTACAGACAGATATATATCCTTTCCAGAGAGGCAGCTTTCTCTGACTATCGTTTTCCACCTGTAGAAAAAGATGAACTGGATGAGATAAGGATCTCGATTTCACTCCTGACAGAACTAGAAGCGATACCCACCATCGACTCATTCGACATTTCAAGAGATGGAATCATGATGACACTTGATTCAAGGAGAGCACTATTCCTTCCTTCTGTTGCAAAGGAAACAGGATGGGACAGGGAAACTCTTCTTGCTGAACTTTCCCGGAAAGCAGGACTGCCACTTGATGCATGGAAGAACAAGGCTGCTGTCTTTTCAACTTTCCAGAGCGAGGAGTTCTCTGAAGATGAGATGTGACTTCTGCTTCCGGAAATGCGATATCGGAAAAGGCGGGACAGGATACTGCAAAATGAGGAAAGAGGAAAATGGCATCATTGTCAGCCCAAGCTATGCCCATGTTCCCTCGATAGCCATAGACCCTATTGAGAAAAAACCTCTCTACCATTTCATGCCAGGGACAAAGACTCTCTCATTCGGCCTTGCCGGGTGCTCACTCTCTTGTTCATTCTGCCAGAACTGGGAACTGTCACAGCAACAACCGGACGGACCATTTGTAAGACCAGAGGAATTCACGATCTTTGCAAAGGCTAAGAATATTCCATCAATCAGCTTCACTTACTCAGAGCCTCTGGTCTGGCAGGACTATATGCTTGATGTTGCCTGCCATGCAAAGGAAGAGGGAATAAAGACAGTAATGGTCACAAGTGGAGTGTTTTCATCCACTTCACTTTCAAGGATCCTTCCTTTCATTGATGCGTACAACATCGATCTGAAAGGTGATGACGAATTCTACATCAATTATTCAAAAGGAAGGATGCGTCCTGTCCTTGATGGGATCGAGAGGATAGCAAGGGAAGGAAAGCATCTTGAAGTCACAACGCTCATAATCGAAGGCATTCACGATGAGAAGATGATCAGAGGACTTGGAAGAGAATTAAAAGAAAGAGGTGTGAATGTCTGGCACCTTACACGCTTTTTCCCCGCATACAGGATGGCAAGGAGAAAAGAGACAAGCGAAGAATACCTTCTCCAGATGCTTGAAGCTGCTTCACACTCCGGCATCTTCCATATCTATCCCGGAAACAGCAGTCTTCCCACTCCCCTGATCTGCCCTCGATGCAAAGAGAAATCAGATGGATTGAGGATCGAAAAAGACGGCAAAGGGTACTGCAAAAGGTGCAATGAGAGGATATATGGCCTCTGGGCATGACTTTTTTCTCCATATTTCACACATCAACTTCATATGAAAAACATCTTTTTTCGTTTGATTATGTCTTTTTACAATAAAGATTTATTGAAATAAGCATAATGGCAATATCAAATAAAATATATTCTTTCGATATTGTTTTAACTATATTTTTCTTGCTGTCAGTACAACTTGGATGAGATAATTCTAATAAAGAATATGGATGTTTTCATTGGGAGGTGAAAATGATTACGTTCTTCATTTGTCTGGCAATCCTCATTGCTGGATACTTCCTCTATGGCAAGCTAGTTGAAAATGTCTTCGCACCAGATGACAGAGAGACTCCTGCTGTAAGGATCAATGATGGTGTTGACTATGTTGTCATGCCTGAGTGGAAACTCTTTCTCGTTCAGCTTCTGAACATTGCAGGCCTAGGCCCTATCTTCGGTGCAATGCAGGGAGCTCTCTGGGGACCGATCGTGTTCCTCTGGATTACATTCGGCACTATCTTCGCAGGTGGTGTCCACGACTATTTTTCCGGTATGCTCAGTGAAAGAAACGATGGCTACTCCATCAGCGAAGTGAGCGGAATCTACATGGGAAGGATAATGAAGAATGTAATGCGCCTTTTCTCTGTTGTCCTCCTCGTTATGGTAGGAACAGTATTCGCAGTAGGTCCGGCAGGACTTATCACGACACTGATCGGCAACTCCACCGGAACAGCGGGCATATGGACAAACACGAGAATGTGGACGTTCATCATACTTGCCTATTACTTCCTCGCCACATTCATTTCAATTGACAAGATCATCGGAAGAATCTACCCGGTCTTTGGTATCTGTCTCATCATCATGGCAGTCGGAGTCATCTTCGGAATCTACACGAATCCAGCATTCACGATCCCGGAGCTCTGGGACAACTTCAGAAGCCTGCATCCGGACGGAACCCCAGTATGGGCATTCATGTTCATCACAGTTGCCTGTGGTGCTATCTCCGGCTTCCATTCGACACAGTCTCCTCTCATGGCAAGATGTATGAAGAGCGAGAAGCAGGGCAGATTCGTATTCTATGGAGCAATGACAGCAGAAGGTGTCATCGCACTTATTTGGGCAGCTGCAGGATGCGCACTCTATGAGAAGGTCGGAGGACTCTCGACAGGCCTCAAGGCGATACTCGCAAACGGACAGAGTGCGGCAATCTATGACGTATGCCTCCAGACAATGGGCCCTGTCGGTGTCGCTCTCGCAATGATCGGTGTCATCGTATGTCCGATCACATCTGGTGATACTGCATTCCGTTCTGCACGCCTTACACTCGCAGACTGGATCGGTCTCGACCAGAAGCCATATTCAAAGAGGCTTTACCTCTGTGTTCCTCTCCTTCTTTGTGGCGCTGTCATTTCTTTCCTCGACTACTCTGTCGTATGGAGATACTTCAGCTGGACAAACCAGACTCTTGCAATGATCGTCCTCTGGACAGCTTCCATGTACCTCTACATGGAAAAGAAGTGCTACTGGCTCACAGCTGTTCCTGCAACATTCATGTCAGCAGTCTCAATGACTTACTTCTTCTCTGCTCCTGAATGCCTGCACCTCTCGACAGCGATCGCATATCCGGCGGGCATAATCCTCGCGATTGCCTTCCTCGGATTCTTCCTTTTCGTGATACACACAAGGAACCCCAAGCCCGATTACTCGACGCTGGAAGCAAACAAGATAAAGAAGTAAAATTTCTTCAGGGCCACCTTCGGGTGGCTCTCTTTCAGGGGGTATTATGCGCCTTTTCACACCAACGCCTCTCTCGCGCGAGCAGTTTGACAGAATTCATCTGGAGAAAGACATGGAGAGCCTTGTCAAGTTCGGTCCCTCAGGTGTCTCTGACGAGGCTGTCTACATCAACAGCTATTTCCGTGACAGGAAGTACTATATTCCATTCTCCGCAGTCTCAAGGATCTACAAGCGTGTTGCCATGTCGAAAGGTGGCTTTACCGGGAAAGGTGTATTCGCATCCCAGGCATATATCGTAGTTGAATACGATGACGGCGAAGAGAGAAAAGCACTGTTCAAAAGAGAAGAAGATGTGGACAGGATGCTTCTCCATATCAGCAAGAAGCACCCGGAAATCAGGACGCTGAGCCTCAATGGAGAAAGAAGGCTTGAAAAGAGAAGGAAGGAAGAGGAGAAAAGATATCTGAAGACCCTTTCTCTCGAAGCTGAAAACTCAATCAAAGAGATCGATAATGAAATCTCCTACCTTCAAAAAAGGGAGGAACTGTCTATAGCCCTCTCAGCAGCGGCAAAAAGACTGAGAGCTGCGAGGCTTTCAAAAAAATCCCTCAAGTTCGTTGCAACAGTGATTGTCGTACTGGGACTGGTTTCACTTCTCTATGGTATCAGTTCTCTTCTGGAGAATGGCTTTTCGGATGCGATCTACTTCACGTTATTCGGCCTTGCCGCAGTGTTTCTCTTCTCCGGCCTCTCTGTAATCCCGACAGGCAGGAACAATACGCGGGTGCTTGAAAAAAGCCTGAGTGAGGCAGAAAAGGCACTTGAAGAATACACAAAGGCCTTTCCTTCATTCTCAGTCCCCTACTACTATGCCCATCCGGCTGTCCTCGAGAGGATCAAGAGGGTGATAAGGGAGGGAAAAGCTGAGGACATAGACACAGCATTTTCAATCATGAAAGATGAACTGAAGAAAATCGACAGTTCGGTCACCGTGTCAGAAGAGGAATATGAGGAAATAGTGGCAATAAAGCCAATGTTCCTTCTGAGAGACTACAATTAGTCAATCCTCTCCTCCATCGTTTACCTCAACATCAGTATATGATGAGTTCTTGGATCCTTTCACGAATCTTCTCAGGAGAGGTACATTTCCGAAGAACGACAGACGCATCTCTTCTTCACTCTTATTCATCGCAATCTGCCATGCAGTTGCAAAACCGGGATTTTCTACTGTCAGGCGCTCTACTGCACGACTCATCACATCCAGGCGCTGGAGTTCCTTCCGGCCAGGCTTCTGGGCAAGAACCTCAAGGGATATGCGCAAATTGTCGTTCCTTTTCTTGAGATCCTCACACTCTGCCTTTAGTTTAGCAAGTCCTTCGTTCTCAAGTTCCATCCTATCCTGAAGCATCTTCCTCAAGTCCTGGGCTTTCTTCTCGCTCTCAGCCACTTTCTCCTCAAGACTCCTCTTTGAGAGGTGGAACCTGAATGCGGCATATAGCAATATGACAAGGCCGATGGAGATACCTATAATAAATCCCAATAAAGTTGCATTCATGTTTCAAATATTATCAGAATGGGAAAAAGTTCACTACTTCCAATTATATCAAACAGAGAGTAATATTTCCTTGTTGCCCAGATGGTGAAACCGGTAGACACAAAGGACTTAAAATCCTTTGGCCATTGCGGCCATGCGGGTTCGAACCCCGCTCTGGGCAAAATATCAGTTGATCAGAAAATTAATTTTATCTTGAAAAGGAAAAAGACCATGAGAGATGTAAGCAAAGCCTCCAAAGAAATAAGGATCATATACGGCAAGGACATCTGCAATATGACAAAGAAGCTTCTCGAGAGCTATAAGCTTGAAGAGAAGATACCTTCCAGGGACGCAAAGATCGGCCTGAAGCCAAATCTCGTAGTGGCCGCACGTCCGGAAACAGGGGCAACAACGCACAGCGAAATACTTGAAGGGATAATCGAATACCTCCAGGACCATGGATTTAACAATATTTCGATCATTGAGGGTGCATGGGTCGGCGACAGCACGAAGCGTGGTTTCAGAGTCACCGGATACGACAGGATCGGCGAAAAATATTCCGTGCCTCTTTATGACACCAAGGATGACAGATACGTGACAAAGAATGCAGAAGGCATTTCCATGGAGATCTCGAAAAGGGTTCTCGACCTTGACTATATGATCAATCTTCCTGTGCTGAAAGGACACTGCCAGACTTCAATGACATGTGCACTCAAGAATATGAAGGGTTGTCTCAGCGACAGATCAAAGAGGGCCTTCCACTCTCTGGGCCTGATGCGCCCTATCGCGGCACTCAACGAGATCGTACGGCCAGACCTCACACTTGTCGACAGCATCTCGGGAGATCTTGATTTCGAGGAAGGAGGAAATCCGGTCGAGACAGGCAGGCTCCTTCTTGGTGAAGATCCTGTACTTATCGATGCATATGGGGCGTACCTGCTCGGTTTCTCGCAGGACGATGTCGAGTACATTCCGCTTGCAGAGGAATTCGGAGTCGGAGATGCTGACATAAATAACGCCAAGATAATAGCACTCAACGAGCCAGAGAGTTCTGAGAACGCAATTCCCACCCATTTTGCAAAGAGACTGAGAGAATATACAGCTCCGGATTCTGCATGTTCCTGCTGTTATGCAAACCTGATCCATGCCCTCAAGAGAATGGAAGACAATGGAATGCTTTCACACATCAGAGGGAAGAAAATCGCAATCGGTCAGGGGTACAAGGGAAAAGAGATGGAAATCGGAGTTGGTGCGTGCTGCGCAAAAGCAAAGCATGGCGTCGTCAAATGTCCGCCATCAGCAAGTGACATCATGAAGATGCTCGAAGAGCTATAAGATGAAAGCGCTCCAGAAAGGAGCGTCTTTTTTTTAAATTAAAAGAGCCCCGGAGGATGGGGCCCAGAAGTTTCTATATTAATTAAGGCGCCAGACGAACTGGGATCACAAGACCGACGAACTGGGGGTCAGATAACACCGATACTCAGGACCTGTTCGCCATAGACGCCAATAAAACCTGAAAAAACTTCCTTTATAACGCTCTCCGGAACCGCTACTTCCGGAGAGCAAAAGGGAGTGAAAATCAATTAGCGCTACTGCCCATAGCGTCAATCAATGCGTTATACCTTTTACGGGAACATCCGATAAAAGGTGTTAAGCCAAAAATCCTGAAGAAATCTCTTTCTTCACTGAGCTTCCAGACGCTTGATGAAACCACGTCATGGAAGGACGATGAAAGACTCTTCCTAGTTGTCACAAGCATGAGTGCGAAGAG
Source organism: uncultured Spirochaetales bacterium (assembly GCA_949293335.1). Classification (GTDB taxonomy): domain Bacteria; phylum Spirochaetota; class Spirochaetia; order Sphaerochaetales; family Sphaerochaetaceae; genus Ornithospirochaeta. Next base: position 16,011 of record CASFDA010000019.1, on the reverse strand, counting down.
TCCTCCATCGCAAAAAGCAAACAAAACACAGCCGGACTCTCCTTCATGCACAAAATGGAGGTTTCTGACTGCATCAGCAACACTTCCACATGAAGAACAAATCTCCATAGTGTCCGTACCTTCCGTCTCCTGATGCAAATCAAAATCGGAATAAAGAGAGAGTACAACGGCTGATATGACCGTAGAGAGAAGATCTTTCCTCCCCTCAAAAACAAGGATAAGCCCGACTCTTCCTATCGAGATGGCAACATCTCCATCAAAGCATCCGGAAATGAACGAAAGGAAATAACGTGAAGACATAGCGTTTTTTGAAATGACAAGAACAACACACTTAGAATTCCGGTCACTTTCGCTACAATCTTCGGCGAGCATACTATCCTCCTTTTGATTTTATTGTTGCAAATAAAATGCCAACTTTTTGATATTTTCGTTTTATTCGTCTTATTTCATTTATTATAAAAGAGTTAATAAAAGAATATTAAATTTTTGGGTATGACTTCTTGTAATTTAAGACAGTGCATTTGCATTGCATGACATTGCACTTGCAATATCAAATGCCATATTTCTTCATCTTTCTGTAGAGTGTGGACACATCTATGCCAAGGGCCTTAGCGGTAAGTTTCCTCGAGCCATCATAGCGTCCGAGCGCTCTGATGATCTTCTCTTTTTCGCTTGTCTCAATCACTGGGTCCTTTTCCTCTGACGCGGAGAACGAAGATGCTTCAAGACAGTCTTCCAGTCTCGCTGTCCTCCTGTCAGTGAGAACAGAAAGACGATTCGCGAAATTCTCTATCTCCCTCACATTCCCTTTCCATGGAATCGATATGAGGTAATTCATCGCTTTCTCGTCCAGCATTGTGACAATGGTTCCTTTCTCTATGTGATTGTGCCTTAGAAAATAATCAAAGTAGACAGGAACATCTTCCAGCCTTTCGCGTACAGGAGGAATGACAATCTTCAAGACCTCCAGACGATAGAGAAGATCTGCCCTGAAGCGTCCGGCCTCTACCTCTTTTGAGAGGTTCTTGTTAGTAGCTGCGATCACGCGCACATCCAGAGGTGTGACACTGTCGCTTCCGAGCCTCATGATTTCACGTTCCTGCAACACGCGAAGTAGTCTTGCCTGAAGGAAAAACGGGATATCCCCTATTTCATCCAGAAAGATAGTGCCTCCGTCTGCAAGTTCGAACAGCCCTATCTTCCCGCCTTTCCTTGCACCTGTGAACGCACCTTCGACATAACCGAACAGCTCGCTTTCAAGAAGGCTTTCGGGAATTGATGCGCAGTTTATCGCGACAAACGGGCCATCCTTCCTCCTGCTTTCTCCGTGTATGCTCTGGGCAAACAGCTCTTTTCCAGATCCGGTCTCAGCTTCGATCAGTATATTCTCGTCTGCCTTCGCGAAGCGCTTCGCAAGCCGGATCGTACGTCTCATCTTCTCGCTGCGGCCAAGAATATCATTGAAACAATAACGGACAGAGAACCCCTTGGGATTCAAGCGCATCCTTATCTTGTCGCTCATCTCCCTTAGCGTCTCTATAGGTTCGAAAGAGACAATAACTTCCCCTGAGCTTGATGCATTCTCGGTAGGTATGACATTCAGGCTCATCAGCTGGTCGTTGATGAAGAACACATCGCCGATCAGACCTTCGGGAAGGGAGATGATCTTATCCATATCTAGAGGAGTGAGCACATCCTGAAGCATTTCCCCAACTACAGAACGCCCCAGGATAGTCTCGCTATACTCGTTCGCCATTATTATCCTGCCGGTTTTTGTTGAGATGAGTATCCCCTGTCTTGAATACTTGAGCACAAGCTCGAGGTTTTCCCTCCTGCTCTTTTCCCTAAGCATCATGGCATTCGCCCTCATTGCCTCATCGACAGCGAGCTCGACAGCCTCTTTCCCGCTTTCTAGCAGGATGCATGGAAAACCGAACCGTGTGGATGCATCGAACACAGAATGGCCACCGAGGATAATGTCCACTGTATCGCGCTCTATCGCATCTGATATGATCTTCTCAAGAAAGTCAGGCCGCTCAATGGAGTAAGTGACGAAAGTCACATCTGGAAAGACATCGCGAACTGCGACAGATCCCCTCACCATGGAAGGATTTCCTATCATTGCGATCTTCCTTGCCCCATAATCCGAGTAGGCCTTCCTGACAGACTTCAGGACATCATATCCGGTCACAGTCAGCTCGACACTCATTACCTTGTAATCCTTCAGAAGTTCCCAGGTAAAGCCACGTGAAATGAATATCGTATCATCACGGGAGTTCTCGATCAGTTCTTCAAGGTGTCCGGAATGCCAGTTGATTATATGGTACCTTATCTCCCCTCTGTCACTCCTGTGGCAGATCACGCTGTCAATTACATCCTGCAGTTCCGGATACGGGGAAAGAAAGGTGATGTCAGTCATCACTCTTCTCCTTCCAGTTGTTCATGAGCGTGAAGAAATCGGTCTTCTGGATAATGATCTGCTTCTTCTTTATCTCTGTATTCAGAAGTTCCTTATCCACATATGGCTTCCATTTCTCGACCACGTTCTTTCCTGCGATGCGATGCACTGAAAGGGCCTTGGTATAGAAGCGGTTCATGCCATTGCAAGGGCTCCTGTCCTCTATTATCGACTTTCTGGTCGGAAACTGCACAGTGAAAGCACGCGATGTGTAGATCGGGTGTCCGAGAAGATGCGAACGCACCCCGTAATCTGCCATCTGGTAAAACTCCCCTGAAATCTCACTGTCATATGCCCTCAGGCGCTGGAAAAGTGCCCTGTCATACAGCCCAAGCCCCATGATCGGATAAAGATTCGGCTCAAGCGTCAGTTCATCGACAGTCGGAGTAAATGAAATAGGATCGAAATCCCTTCCGCGCAGAAATGGTCCCCTGACAGTCGGGAGCACCTCCCCTTCCTCCGAAAGCATGACAGGTGTGATCAGGGAGGGATGCGTACGATCCGAAAGTATGTTCATCAGATATTCCCCGTCATACTCGATCATTACGCTGTCACTGCGGAAGACAAGGAAATATGTTGTATAGCAGACATCTGAAAGGGCATTGATATAATCCCCTGTGGTCATCTTGTTCTTGAAGAGGATGAACGTTACCCCAGGATAGGTCTGCACAAGATCAAATTCTTCTGCCCTCTCCTGCGTCGTTATCACGTGAAGGCAGAAATTGAATGAAGAGAGGAACCAATCCAATGTACCCTTGAGCATTTCCGGACTCGAAAGATCCAGTATTCCCACTGCAAGTTGCTCTTGCCTGTATAAAGACGAGATCTTCATCTCCAGATCCTGCTTGCGGTGAATGACTTTGTATTCAGGCATTTTCTCCTCCATAAGAGTCTTCTGGCCGGAAAACGATCACGTTCTTCTCCCCGATGAGGCTTTCAAGCTCTGTCGAATCATACTTCGTGATTGCTTTCATCAGTTCCTTACCTCTCAGGTCCTCAACTTTCACGACATCTCCCTTTGCGAATATTCCCTTGATTTCCTTTATGCCTCCAGTAAGGAGCGAAGAGTGCATCAGGAGTGCCCTTGATGCACCATCATCAACAACGAGAGTGCCGACTGCACTTGTATTTCGAATCCAGCGCGCTTTCTGGCTCAGGCGTTCATGTGGCTTTATGTATGTACCTATATTCTCCCCATCCAGGATCTTGATGAGGACATCCTCCTCATATCCTGAGGCAATGACAGTCCCGCATCCACCTTCCTGTGCAATTTTCGCAGCAATCAGCTTAGTCTTCATTCCGCCTGTGCTGAATGCACTTCCCTTGCCTCTTGCATAGGACATCACACCTTCGTCGATGTCACTTATTTCGTCAATCAGCCTCGCACCCTCTTCCTTCTTCGGGTTCTTGTCATAAAGACCGTCTATGTCTGTCAGGAGCACGAGGAGATCAGCGTCTATTTTTGATGCGACAAATGCGCTGAGGCGATCGTTGTCCCCGAAGTTATTGCTCTCGATTTCCGCAGTCGATACCACGTCATTCTCGTTGAAGATAGGTACAACACCAAGAGCAAGGAGCGTTGCAACGCTAGATCGCAGATTGATATAGCTTTTCCTGTTATTCAGGACAGAACGTGTGATCAGGACCTGCGCTGTGATGAGATCATATTTCCCGAATTCACGCTCGTAAGTACTCATCAAAAGAGGCATTCCGATGGCCGCATATGCCTGCCTCAGCGGTGTATGCACAACTGGCGTCACATGCCCCATCTTCTTTGCACCCATTCCTACGGCACCAGAGGATACCAGAAGCACCTGAACTCCCCTTTCCTTTATCCTGAAGATCTGCCGAACAAAACTTTCGATCCTCTTTTCATCGATCCCATCCTTTGATGAAAGGAGATTGGTGCCAACCTTTACTACAAGTTTCCTGACAGCAGAGAAATCACGCATCAGACAAGCTCCCTGTGATGAAACTCTTTCTCGCCTCTCGAATACGGACCAACTGTATCACCGTCTCCTTCCAGTATCCATTTGTAGCTTGTCAGTCCCATCAGGCCGACAGGCCCTCTGGCATGAATCTTTCCTGTGGAAATACCAACCTCTGCGCCAAGGCCGAACCTGAAGCCATCTGCAAAGCGGGTTGAGGCATTTCTGAAAACATCTGCACTGTCGGTACTCTTTTCGAAATAATGCCAAGTATTGTCGTTTTCCGTCACTATCGAATCCGTATGGCCCGAGCCATATTCTGTTATATACCTGACAGCTTCCATGACGTCATTCACGACAAGCACATTCATCTCTAGAGAAAGATATTCCCTCCCCTCATCCTCTTTCTTCAGAGGAATGCCATCAATGTACTTCCTGCATTCATCATCGACATGGAGGACAATACCCTCCGCATCTGCCCGCTTCTTGAACGCAGGGAGGAATTCAGGTGCAACATCCCAGCAAACGAGAAGGCATTCTGCGGCATTGCAGGCAGCAGGATAGTCAACCTTGGAATCGATCGCAATCTCAAGTGCCTTATCCAAATCTGCATCTTTATCGACATACACTGTACAGACACCGTCAGCATGTCCGAGGACAGGAATATTGGAATTCTCCATGATTCTCTTCACAAATGCATTCGATCCACGCGGAATGAGAAGATCTATGTCCCTGTCCAATTTGAGGATCCTATCCACATCCTCATGGCTTTCGATCTGGATAAGGTAGTCTGAACCGAGGGAAGATGTGGAGAGGGCATTCTTTATTGATGCAAAGAGCGCCCTATTTGTACACTCAGCCTCCTTTCCCCCCTTCAGGACAAGAGCATTTCCGCTCTTGATCGCCAGAGATACGATCTGGATGAGTGCATCGGGTCTACTTTCAAATATCATTCCTATCGTCCCGATGGGGAAGGAAATTCTTGAAAGCACGAGATTCTTGTTGAGTTCTCTTTTCTCAAGTACCTTGCCAATGGGATCAGGAAGCCTCATCACATCCCTGATTCCCTTGATCGATGATTCAAGTTTCTTCTCATCGAACAAAAGACGCTTCATCACACTCTCGGCAAGCTTTCCCCTTGCATTCTCAAGATCCTTTCTATTTTGAGAGAATATTCCTTCCTTATCTCTGAGTAGTCCTTCTGAAATAAGGTTCAATGCTTCATTCCTCTCTTCTGTGCTGGAAGAAGAGAGGGCAACTCTGCTCCTCTTCAATTTATCTAGTTCATGAAAGAATTCTGCCCTGTCCATGATCGACCTCAAACTAAGACGTATTATCGCAGAAGAGAAACTCTTAATCCACAATAATCGTGCATATGCAATTGCAAGTTGCGATACTTTTCTCAGAGGATTCCATAGAGTTCTTCCTCTTTCAGGGAAAGGAGGAACAGCGGGCTTGGATGATCAGATTCTTCTATCGTCCTTTTCTTTGAAGAGTCAAATTTTCCTTTGAAATTCGCGATATATACCGCATTCTTGCCCGCACATCCTTTCATAGCACCTTCAGGAGAAGAGAAGTATGACGAAAGATACGTGCTGTCAATCAAGATCTCCCTATCTTCTCCGAATACGTAGCTATATGCCTTTTCCCCTATTCCTTCTGTACCGAAGAATGAAATCACATCTGTCGCGAAAGATGGGATCACCGGATCCCTTTCTGTGTGTATCTTCATCGGCAGTTGCCTTGAGCCATCTGCTTCTACAATTACCCAGTCAAAACGACAAAAGAGCGAAGAGAGGACCTCTTTCCGTGGCGAAAGTACCTTCTTCACATCAAGATCTGTATATTCCGCATAGAGATAACTTTTCCCCGTCTCAACCTCAAGAGTAAGGGCGTCAAGCTCATTTAGCAGGACCTTGTCTGCCCCGTAATCTCTGTATCTCGGGCTTTCTATCTTGGTTGTGGTGGTCATCAGAACGCTCTTTCCCTGTTTTTTCAGAAAAGAGGAGAAACTGATCATGAATGTAGTCTTTCCTCCGCCACCTGTAAGCGCTACAACTCCTTTTCCGGAAGAAGAAAGACAGGAAAGAATATTTGCATAGAGATTATCCATATCAGGGAATTTTAAAGAAAAGGGGAAGGGAAGAAAAGAAAGAATATGCCACAAAAGAAAGTTTCCAGGTCAAATGACCTGGAAAACAAAAACTCACACTAGTCCGAGCATAGTCGGAATCAAAAGCGGGATCTGAGGTATGAATACAGCAAGGAGTACAACAAAAATTTCACCAAGAACAAAAGGCCAGACACTTCTGATCAAATCGCTCAGTTCAATATCCCCAACACTGCTTGTGACAAATAAAAGAACTCCGACAGGTGGCGTCAATAGTCCGATCTCTATCGCCATCACGAATACAAGTCCAAACTGGAAAGGATGGATACCAAGTGTCATAGCAATAGGGAAAAGGATCGGAGCTAGCATGATGATGGCCGCATTAGGTTCAAGTGCGCACCCTACAAGCAGAAGTACACCGACTACAATCAACATGTATATCTGCTGATTTGTCGTGAACGCGATCAGCGCATCGGCAATCATCTGTGGAATCTGATTGATTGTCAGAAGCCATGAAAGAAGACTGCTTGTTCCAAAGATGAGGGCAACTGTTCCTGTAGTCAGAGCTGCAGAGACCAAGACGGCAGGAAGATCTTTTACCTTCAGTTCCTTTGTGACGAAAAAACCGACGAAGAGAGAGTACATGATTCCTACAGAGGCAGCCTCTGTAACGGTGAATACACCAAAAAGAATTCCTCCGATGACTATCAATGGAAGAAGGAGTATCGGAAGGGCTCTCCAGAAAGCTTTTGCGATCTCGGACAAACTTGCCCTTGGCATCACAGTGACATAAGGTGCGACGTCTTTGCGATGGACATAGAAGAAAGAAAGTATGATCAGGACAAGGCCAAGAAGGATTCCAGGGATTATGCCAGACATGAACAGTCCGCTGATTGAAATGCCGCTTCCTACCGCCTGGGCAAATACAACCATGGCGACAGATGGCGGAATGGTAGGACCAGCAACAGCGCTAGCAGCAGTAAGTGCCCCGGAAAAGGCTTTTGGAAGTCCCGTTTCCCTCATCATTTTCATCTCAAGGTACCCCATCGAAGAAACATCTGACACTGCAGTTCCTGAAACGCTTGCGAAAACCATGCTGTTAAGGACATTCACATATGCCATTCCGCCTTTTATAGGGCCAAGAAGAATCTTCAAAAAACCTACAAGACGCTGCAAAGTTCCACCTTTCTCCATCAAATGCCCCATTATCGCAAAAAGGGGAATTGCCAGGAGAGCAAACGAATCAAGTGATGTATACATTCTTACGGCAGATACGCTTGAAGTGGCATTTGTAAAGAACTCAAGACCGATAACACCTGCGAGACCCAAACCGAATGCAACAGGAATGCCTATAATGAATGCAGCTATGAAGGCAAACAACATTACTAACATGTGATCACCTCCTCTTCTGTCACTTTCGAATGGAACATCTCGTCAAGTGAAAGCAGATTGTCAGGTTTTCTGACTAGTTCATGCACAAACGAATAAAGAGACCTTATTACAATAAGTGCCATACCAACTGCAACAGACAGATATGACCAGAAAAGAGAGATTCCCAAACTCGCGAAGACCTGGAAACGCTGGCGTGGCAGGATCGAAATGCACCCAAGGAAAACATATGAACAGTAGAAGATGATCACTAGATATGTGATTATCGCAATAATATGTGCAGTGTTACCTTGGAACTTCTTTTTGATGGAATCAAATCCGATATGACTTCCCTCATGAAGAGCGAGAACCGATCCAAGAAGGCCGAACCATATGAACAACACACGTGATAATTCTTCTGCAAAGAATATCGAGTAATTGAAGAAATAGCGGCATACGACTTCTGCAAACAGGAGAACAGACAGAACAGCTCCTATTACGATCAGAACCAAAGATGTGATGAAAATCATCCAATTGATGAAGTTATCAAACAGAGAGAACTTCCTATTTTTGTCCCTCATTGCTTTCCTCTCCTTTTGACGAGTGAGAGGCAGCCAAAATCGCCAAGTCTCTGGTCTTTATGTTCTCAAGATGCTGTACTACTACCTTTTCGCACAGATCAGGATCTCCAGACTCAATAGCTTCACAGATCTGGGCATGACCCTTCACGTCGTCATACAGATTGATCTTCCTGGCGACGTGGAGATTATGATGGAATATATCGGTCAAAGTCGTCATATCCTCATAGACCCGCGTCAGACAGGAAAACCCTGAACACTCATAGACACGTATGTGAAACTTTCTTGAGATGCGGAAGAACTGCATATAGTCACCATTACGGTAAGCCTTTTCTGCATCCGAACTTAGTTTTCTAAGTTCCTTTTTATCCTCCTCGGTGTGATGAAAAGCCGCATTGCGGGTTGCAAACACATCAAGAATCTTCCTCACCTCAAAGAGCATGTAGATCTCATCACTGGTAGGATTGTTTACATAAGTACCTCTTCGTGGCTTAATCGTGACCAGTCCTTTTGCCTCAAGCTGCAAAAGAGCCTCCCTGATTACAGATTGACTGACTTTGAAGCGCTCCATCAGATCCCGCTCAACAAGACGGGATTCAAGCTTGATGGAATTATTTGCGATGAGTTCAATTATCTCATCTGCAACGCGCTCAGGAAGAGTTAAGGAAAGATCACTCATATTCACCTATTTATCAGACAAAGAGTTAAATATATATAATCCATACAGGATGTTTCTAGTATCATACTCCAAGTAATCTCACAACTGTCAATGCCAAAACCCTTGCACCATCCTCAAGTTGAGCAATGCTGCAACATTCATCGACCATATGCCCGACATCAGGGTCACTAGGACCAAAAATGACAACGGGAATGCCATCCTGGCTGAAATAACGGGCATCACTTCCCTGAGCATAAGAGATTATCTTCTCCTCTCGACCAGTAATATCTTTCAAAGCCTTTTGCATGATCTTTACCAGTTCACAGTCTGGATCTGTATCAATTGAAGGTCCTTGATCGATGATCAGTTCAAGTCGGGAAGGAAACGGCCCGATCTTTGATTTCACCCGATCCAAAACCTCTTCAAGTTCATGAAAGACACTTTCCTTGCTCTCTCCAGGCAAGACACGACGATCAATTGAAATTGCGCAACTTTCAGGAACCACATTCTCCTTCGTGCCCCCCTCAATCAGATTGATACTCATTGTCGACGGTGGAAGGTACGGATGGTCAGACCGGAGACGTGGCTTGAGGTATTCTTCTAGTTCCTTGATCACATAAGCCATCCGGACAATCGCATTTTCACCTCGCCATGGAATTGCTGCATGACTTGCCTTTCCGTCGACAATGAGCTTCACCCATATTGCCTGGCGTTCGGCAACTGCAACCTTATCTTCTGTCTGTTCACCTATAATTAGGAAATCAGGATTCAGAATCTTTTCTTCACGCAGCCATTTGGTCCCTTTTTTACCACAATTCTCCTCATCTGCGACACAAGCAATCTGAACTTTTCCACCAAGATTCACGCCAGCCTTTTTCAGAGCAATCATTGCAGCAAGCTGTACGGCAGTACTTCCTTTGCAATCTCCTGCGCCTCGTCCGTACACCATGCCATTTGCGATCGTTCCTGAAAACGGAGGATAAGTCCATCGTTTCTCCTCGCCAGTGGGAACAGTGTCGATATGCGAATGCATTACCACAACAGGTCCTTCCGCAGATCCCAGCTCACCTATTACAGAAGGCAGTGTCTCATCCAAGGCAACTCGCTTGGATGGTATGCCATTTTCCCTGAGAATTGTCTCACAGACATCAGCTACTCTGACTGTATTCCCAGGGGGGTAACAGCTTGGAGCTTTAATAAGGCGCTGCAAGATGGAGGCCACATCAATGCCGTTGATTGTTTCAATGATTCTTTTTTCAAAATCTTCCATCTTTACCACCTCAGATAACCGAACCTTTTTCCAGTTCATTCAAGAAACAGACAAGTTCATCGCTTATAGCCTTGAGCATCTTCTCCCCTTTTTCTGCTGTTGCGACACTCGGATCCCCGATATACCCATCAGGCGCCAACCTCTTCCAGTCTTCCTTGCCTGTTCTGAAAAGGATCTTAGATCTTCTTCTATAATTTACAGACAGATATTTGGATCTAGGTTCTATATTTGAGGCTTTCACACCTTCTATATGGACCAGATCAGGCCTTATGGCCATCATCTTGGATGTCTCAACCTCATCCGCATGTCCAAGTACTGGCGATGTTGATATCTCGAGAACGTCATCTAGTGCCAGATCAACAACAGACGCAATGTAGAGAGAACATTTTGTCTTTCTCTTTATCTCATCGGCCGCAACGACAAGAGTCGAGTCGCATCCACCTGTATGTCCATTTACCAGAACAATATTCAAAACACCATACTGTTCCAGACTTTCGGCAATATCCACCAAAGCTTTGATCACGACTTCTGCAGAGACATTTATCGCGCCCGGAAAACATTCATGCCATGAACAAGGAACAAATGGAATTGTCGGGAGTACTGAGACTCCCGTCTTTTCCGATGCTCTTGCTGCGATTTCTTCCGGAATGAAAAGATCTACCCCTAAAGGTAAATGATGTCCATGCTGTTCAGTACTTCCTATTGGAATGAGTACCGTGTGCTTTTCCGAAAAGATGGCAGATACTTCAGGCCAGGAAAGCTCTTTGTAAAAAACTGGTTTTCCTTTTTCCATCAATAACCTCACACAAGAGCAACTACTTCAATTTCTACCTTGTATTCTCCTGCGAGTTTTGCCTCGACAGTAGATCTGGCAGCCATTTTTTCCTTTGTATCGAAATAAGATGCATACACCTTATTCATCTCATCAAAATAGGACATATCTCTTAAATAGACAGTCGCCTTCAGAATTTTCTTTGAAGAGCTGCCTGCGATCTGCAAGAGCTTGTCAATATTTTCAAATATCTTCTTCGTCTCATAAGCAACATCGCCGTAGTCAGCTTTTCCAGAAAGCATATCTTTTGACACCATGCCTGAGAGGAATACTAGTTTTCCCGCTCGTGTTCCAAGTGAGAACGGAAGAGGACAGGTGACCTCAAGACTACCAAGATCTTCAATGAGTTCCTTTTCCATAATTTACTCCTCAAGCACAGCCATAACCTTGTTGAAAAGGTCCTCACCCACTTCATCCGCATAATCCGGATATACAGAACGTGCGACTTCAACGATCCTAGCCATCTCTTCTGGTGCAATCTCATTCACTTCCATAAGTTCAGAAAGTTTCAAAAGGGATTCATCGTTCATCTGGGAAACAATTGCCCTATTGCTGACAACAGCTTCCTGACATGCTGTCATGATGATTTCCCGTATGTCATCTGGAAGAGCATTGAAGAAATCCAGATTCATGGTAACTGCCCAAGCTTCATAGAAGACGTTTGTAATCGAAAGATATTTCTGAACATCATAGAAACTGTTCTGAAGAATGTTTGTTGTGCTATTCTCCTGAGCATCAACTATTCCCTGCTGCAAAGCTGAATAAAGCTCTGAGAAATTTACTGCGACAGGATTGGCACCTAGAGTACGGAATGTATCAAGGTGTGCAGCAGCACCTCTTGTCCTTATCTTTATTCCATTAAAATCCTCAAGGCAAGTAATCGGCCTGACAGAGTTTGTAACCTGCCTGAATCCAATCTCTGGATATCCCAAAACCTTGAATCCTGCTTTTTCTGCCGCGAGACTGAGCTCCTCTCCTATTTCACCATCAAAGAACTCATAAGCAACCTCTTTATCTTGGAACAGGAACGCAAAATTACAAACTCCCATTTCAGGAACAAAAGAAGAAAGATCGGTCGGTGTGCAGATCGTCACTTCCTGATTGCCAAAGCCGACAGACTCAAGCATTTCCCTCGGACCACCAAGCTGTCCGGAAGGAAAAATCTGCATTTCAACCCGTCCGCCTGTCCTCTCCTCAACTTTCTCCTTCCATTCCTGAGCAAAGAGCCCAACAGGATTGTCCATAGCTTCAGAAAGGCCCACTCGAATGACGATAGGTCCTTCTGTTGTATCACTCTGCCCTCCTGCAAAAAGTGATAGTGCGATTACCAGTACCAAAGTAAATGTAAATACTTTACGCATCGAATCCCTCCTTTCGATGATTTTTGATCGATTATCGATAATCGTTCTATTTGAAGTTTATCACAGTTATACAATCGGTCAATCAAAACTTTTCACATCTCAAATCAATGGAAAGAATTGAGAGAAAATGGATAATATGAATATGTTTTCTCTTGTTGATTTGATTCACTTAATGAAAGAAAAAGGTGTCTCTCTATTTAGGTGAACCTATTTTCGAAGGATCTTGTATCTCATACATTTGGTCTCTGAAAATCAATGGGAAAAGTCTTTTGGTTCGCTATTTGTCAATTGCATCATGAATATTCCCATAACAGAATATTTATATGGGGTGAGGTTTTGTCTCCTTTTGCGTGAAAAGGGGAAACAATGGACAGGCATGACTTTAATGATCTTCGTCTGATCGTTGACTTGACGATCAGGAATACAGGAAAGCCAAGGGCATTCTTCGATGCTGTGCAGATTCTCAAGACACACCAGAACAGCTTCAATCCTCGATTCACATCATTTCTTTCCCTCGTGCACAGACTCGGACTCTATGCAAGCGATGTCATCGAGGCCTGGGAAAAGGATGACACTTCACCACTTGTAGTCAAAGACGAAATAAAGGATGTTGACAGGAAAATCCATGAACTTTCGTACATGACAAAATGCTACATAAAAAGCTGCAATATCAATTCATCGTCCTATTCGATAAGCAAGGCGTCAGGCTGCGAGATAGATACTGTCAACAAATTCTTCATCAGATGGGATCAGGGGAAAGACCACAATCTGCAGACAGTGGTTTCACTCATATGGGCGCTCGGGTTTTCCGCAAGCGCCTTTTTCAGATACATTGAAAACCGTTTCTAATTGCGATCAATGATGAAAATGTAATCAGTATCTCCATCAATGATGGTCAACGTCCTTTCGTAATCAGTCGAGTAAAAGATCTCTCGACCACTTACATACAGCTTTTCTCCGTCATACGTGCCGCTTTCCATGGTCCTCTCATTGCTGAGAGTTACAGTACCTTCATCAAAACTGATTGCTGTTATGACACCATAAGAGCTGTCAAGACAGTCATCAGAGATCCATTTGCTTCCGACAAGGCGTTCTACCCCGCCCTCTGTACCAGAGCCCATGGAGCACGAAGAAAGGATAACAAGGGACAAAACCAGAAAAATATACCTCTTCATAAATAAACCTCCAGATGGCCAAAATGATCGGCCATTTGGAGGCTGATAAATAGCTGACAAGTAATGAATTATCTATGCTTGAACACTTTTTCCCGCGATGACTTCCCTGAAGAGATCCTCCATCTGTGTGACTACACTCTCGAGCCCATATTTCTCCACAGCGAACTCAGCATATTTCTTCCCCATCGCTTCCCTCTCCTCTGGGTGTTCGAGCCACCAGTCAATCTTGTTCGCAAGATCCTGACTGTCACCTGCCTTGAAAAGGCTTCTCTCATCAAGGGCAAACTGGCTTGTAGCACTCCTAGGGCTGTCAGAAATAACAGGCACAAGGCCAGATGCGAACGCCTCCATGCAGCTCATGCCCTCTATCTCCGCATCAGATGCATGCACATAGAGATCTGTCTGGGCAAAGAGATCCAGAAGGTCCGGCCTCTGGAAGAACTTCATCTTGATCGGATTTGGAAGCTTCGCTCCCTTTTTCTGATATTCTTCCCTCTTGGGGCCATCACCGGCAAGGAGAAGCTGGATTTCATTTGCATGCTTGGATTTCATCACAGCATCGATCAGGAGGTCCTGCCTCTTTTCTCCAGAAAGGCGACCGGACATGACTATAAGGTACTTCCCTTTGAACTCTTCGTCCTTCTCCCTTCTTGTGTAGTGGAACATCGGATCAACGCCATTTGAGATCACGCGCAATTCGCTCTTGTACTTATGATCCTTCAGCTGATTGGCAATCATATTGCTCGGACAGTGTATGATGCTGCAGTGCTTGAATATATAAGAACGCGCAAGGGCATAAAGAAAATCGATGAGAATCTTGCAGTTTCCAAGGTGGACAGAAAAGAGTATGTTCTCTGGCTGTACATGGAAGGCGCCGATATAAGGAACATTATTCCTCTTGCAGGATTTCACTGCACATTTCTCAAGAGGAAATGGCATCATGAAAAGTACGATGTCTGACCATGTGACAGCTTTATCCATAAGTTCAGAATCAGGGATTGCAAACACAAACCCCTGGCTTCTGACAAGCTTGTCGAAGATAGGAAACTTGAAGTTCCTGAAAAGATACTTTTCCGGCATCTCTTCTCCACGTGCACATACACGTACCTCGTGGCCCCTTTTCTCAAGCTCACACTTCAGCCTCCTTGCCGAAGTAGTTATTCCGTTCATGGTCTTGTCGTAAACATCAAGGACCAAAAGAATCTTCATCAGAAAGTACCCCCTTTTCCCTCTTAATCACAGACCAAGGATACTGTTGACATTGGAATCTGCCGTGTAGATCTTGTATGCCTCTTCTGCGTAAGTACGTGCTTTCTCCTTATCGTTATTCTTGTCATAGCCGACAGCGAGGCCACTGAGGATCGTGAAGCGATCCCATTCAGCTACCTCATATTCATTCATCACGTTCTCAGCAGTCTGGAACATCTCAAGACCACGCCTCTTGTTTCCTCCGACTATGCCAGGTGAATGGAGATACCTGTCCGCATCGAGAAGGAGCGCATGGAGATCTTCCGGATGTGCTTCAAATGTGTCATCGGCCATCGAAGGGAATTTCATTGCCTTCGACAAGGACCCATCAACAAGATACCAGAACGAGAACGAGAGCGCATCGAGAACCTGCACTACAGACTCTGGAGCTCCATCGCGTTCTGCATCACGGATGAGCTTGTCGGCCTCATTCATGAACGTCTCTGCCCAGAGGTCATACTCAGGACCCGTTTCTGCTGCATCACGTGCCAGTATCAGGCAAGCGCGGGCAAGGGCTGCCTCCTGCAACCAGAGTTCATAACCCGAAGAAGGGAGAGACGCGACAAGTGATGAATAGAGGTTCACAGCCTCTGTGATGTCTCCACCATTGAAAATATGCTTCAAGAGAGCACCATAATATTCATCCCCGATCATAGGTGAAAAATAGTTGACGGAACCTACAGGAACATCGGATGCATATATATTCGCAGGAACAACCAGTAAAAGCAGGAAGAGGATGGCTGCTGTCATTTTTTTCTTAATGGAATTAATCATACTTCTCCTAGGATATCATAGATTGTGAAACAGAGGCAAATTACTCTGGCCTCTCACCAATCTATGCCTTTTCTGATTCTAAAGCAATGAAAGTATGAGCACTTTGCCATCTTTTAAACAATATGAAGTGACCTCGGATTTGCCGGATCGTGGATTCGGCAATACCATAGTCAAAAACTAAGAGGCTTGCCTTACCGCATGCAAAAGGAGATCACTTCAAAATGTTAACAAAAGAGATTGTAAGAGCAATT
>CASFDA010000018.1 GCA_949293335.1 uncultured Spirochaetales bacterium | reverse complement strand
TGTGTTGCATGTCTTGTCGCTATTGCTCCTTTCTTCCTTCAGCCAGGAGATGAAATCGAGGACACTCTTCTTACTTAAGTCTGTTATCGCCATGTTCTCCGCTGTTTTGCTCCCTATGAAACTGATGAAAAGCGTGAATGTTGTCGAATAGGATGAAATCGTATGCTTAGAGCAACCATTCTGCTTAGCCATATAGTCCTTGAAGTATTTCTGCACATAAAATGAGAGTTTCTTCAGATCATTCATCTTCATCACACACCTCCGGAAGAAGGCCTTCAAGAGGAGACTGCCTTCTGTTGAATTCCTCAATTGAGATTCCTGTCATATGAACATACTTCTCAAGATCTCTGAGATTGGTATGGCCGACATATGCGCCTACAATCGGCAATGCTGTATACAAATCCATTCCTGAACGGAGTATCTTGTCGAGAGCATGTGTAATGAAGGTATGTCTGAATGTATGGACCGACGGAGAATCTCCACCATGAGAAGTAACGCCTGCCATGTCGATGAAACGATGTACGAGGAACTGTGCTCCCGTCGGGCTAATTCCTTTTCCGGTTCTCCAAGACAGGAATACAAGCTCGCAATCTTCTCCAGATGTCTTTGTGATGTACAACCTCATTGAATCTGAGAGAGTACCAGAGATGGGGACATACCTCGAAACGCCCCCTTTGCCATCGAGTACTGAGACAACATTGTTATCGAAATCAAAATCCTTTCTTCTGAGCGCAAGTATTTCGCCAATTCTCATGCCAGTCCCAATAAGCATCCGGACGATGAACGGATGTGGCGGGAATTCGTGCTTTGTAAGGTACGGACATGTTCTGCTGTATTCATCTGCAGCTTTCGTAATCCGTACCAGCTCGTCAGCTGTGAACACGAATGTTCGTACTTTCTCCCGTTTTGTGCCCAATACCCAGCTGGAATGATGAAAGTTCCCGGCTCATACATCGAAAGAAAGAGCGAGAACTGCCGTAGAGTGGTCAGCATCTTTGTTAGAACACAGCCATCATCATCCATCTTGCTCGTCAGGATGTAATCAGCCATTTCTCTTGTGAAGACATCTCCTCCGAACTCGGCCATCAGGTTGTTGATCCTTTTCATCATATAGACCATGCTCCACCCGATCTTGTAACCCTTGCCCCTTTTGTACTCGATGTATCTTTCAAAATAGCCCTTGAATGGACTGTCCTCGAAAAGCTCGAATATCTTCCTGTCCTGTTCATTCAGCATATGGAAGTACCTCCTGTGCAGCTATGTGCAGATGCTCTATGTCAGACCAGACATATGCAAGTGACGACTGAACGGAAGAATGCCCCAGTATATATGCAATTTCGTTTATCGGAGTATCCATGCCGCTGAGCAGTGTTGCCAGGCTGTAGCGGAGAGCATGGGGGCCTACAGGCCTTCCTTTCGTATCAATCCCAGCCTTGATGAAAAGATTGGAGATGAACCTTCCTACGGATGCGGCTCCAGGCCTGTAAGGTACATAAGGAGGAGTTTCACGTATGAATACGTTGCGGTATTGGCAATCATGACGGACGTTGCTGATGTAATCTAGAAGCGCAAGGCGGACTTCCCTTATCAGAGGAAGCTCAATTGTCTTTCCAGTCTTCTGCTGCGTGAACACGACTCGTTCTTCTTCCCATCTGATGTCATCAAGAGTAAGAAGAGTGACATCTACGCCTCTCATCCCATAAACTGTAACAAGCAACAGCATCGCATATGTGGTCTTGCCTCGGTTTGTTGTCCTATCGATTATAGCAATAAGCTCTCTGACCTCGTCCGGAGTATAGAATTTAGGCAGATCCTTTCTTCTTGGCGTCTTGATCCCTGAGAGCATGATGAGCGGGTTGCAGGTTGTCAGGTTCTTTTCCTGCAGGAACTTGGTGAAATCCTTGACCGTTGCGATTATCGTGGACTTCGTCCATTGCGTATAGGGCTGTTCACAAAGGAATGACAAGAAGCCTTCATAGTCTTCATTTCTTAGATTTCCCATATGGTTTATGTTCCGCACCCCAAGGAAGTCGAGGAAATAAGGCAGCGTCTCTTGTCTTGTCCTTATTGTCCCAGCGCTCTTCCCGTAATCCCTGAGCCAAGCAAGATAATCATCAAGAATGCCTTCATACCATTTCGTTTCATTTGCATTGAAGTACACTGCATGCCTTGAACAATCCTTTCCAATCATTATCCTGTAGATGTTTATTACGAATCCCGCTTTCCACATCGCCCCAGCTGCCAGGCTCTCGGGCTTCTCGAAAGCGGGTACTTTGAATCTCTCGCAGTAGAACTGGATGACTGAATCTGTTGCATAGGATCCAGCTAAAGCACTGAATGAAACTATCTCTTCTGCAAGATCTTTGCATGCCTGCACCTTATAAAGTGGCAGATCCGAACAAGATAAAAGCAATCTTGAGACCGCTTCTTCTAAAGAAACTGATGTTCGTCCCTTCATTTCTTCTCTCCTTTTTTCGTATAGTTTAATGGAAAGAAGTGAATATCAATTTGTTTGAATATCAGTAATTAGGAAGAATCCTTGCCATTAGAATTTCTTTACATTAGATAACGGCCAGATAGAAGTGACTAAACTTCTTTCATTTGTTTTCAATGCATTGCTGGATAATGTGGAATTTAGACGGGTCTTTCCTTCTGATTACCGATTGTTTCAGGTTGCGGAGCTTGTATGCTCTTTGAAACTTCTTGATGAGAAATATGCTCACAATGAATTGGCAAAGACTGAGATGCTGTTTTTTGAGACAGAACGAACGTTGCAGAAAAAGTATTTAAAAACCCTTTACGAAAAGGAAATAGGCAATTCTCGTAAAATCTGATATTTCTCACTTTCTCACATCTTCTATCGAAAATTTTAGGTGTAAGCGTTTTTCGTAACGTCGGGCTATAATATGTCCAGTCAGTCAGTTCTCCCATCCGTAATGCAAATTTGCGCCTTCGCTTCAGTTCATCAAGAAACTTGCTGGTCCACACAAATGTATCGGACTTATCAAGATTAACATTCTTCTTGGTGAGTGGATGATAGACTCTCTTACGGACTATTGGCTTGCAATCCTAGTAAAAGATCCGGTAAAGCCTATGGTTCTCCTTATCTTTGTCTTTCAGATGTCCCCAGTAGTATTTCTCCAGTTCATCTGCATGGTTGTCTGCATCCCTCATCCCGTCCCATCCGGCTTTCATGAGTTTCCTATATGCGATGATCAGAGGCCGTAATGAATAATGAATCATCACTTTGAGAACTTTACGCCCTTATCGATTGTCGGAAATATGATTTCCCTGCGTATATATATCAGGGGGAAGTTATGACGAATACTCTTGATACAGTGTATACTGAAGACATGAAGGACGTGACAGTAAGCACATCTGATTTCCGTACAATCAGGCAGTGCGATATGGTATATGTTGATAAGACGGAATATATCCACAGGCTGGTCAGCAGCCCTGAGGGGAGCTTCTTCTTCCTGTCACGCCCGAGAAGGTTCGGAAAGAGCTTGTTCTGCTCGACGCTGCATGAGTTGTTTGAGGGTAATAGGGAACTTTTTGAAGGGTTGTATATAACAGAGAAGACAGACTACAGCTTCGAGAAGTATCCTGTCCTGCATTTCTCATTCAGCAGCATAACAATGCTGAGGGATATTTATTTCTCAAGACTGCAGCGCATGATTGCCAGGGAAGCCCGCCATAACGGTGTGGTTATAGAAAACAGCGATCCTGCCAGCATGCTTGAGGATCTTATCGATGTGCTTGTCAGAAAGACTGGGAAGAAAGTTGTCATAATAATCGATGAGTATGACTCACCGTTCACATCGCTTCTGGAATCGGATGACAGAGCATTCATCGGCGAGGTCAGAGCGGTATTCAATTCCCTGTACAAGACGATCAAGGACATGACAGGCTCCATCAGGATGCTGTTCATAACAGGGATCGTGAAACTCGCGAATCTCTCGATATTCTCTGCGATGAACAATCTCCGGGACATCTCAATGGATCCTATGTTCGCAGCGGCATTCGGCTATACGGATAAGGAG
>CASFDA010000017.1 GCA_949293335.1 uncultured Spirochaetales bacterium | reverse complement strand
CTGATTGAGTACGTTTCTGAATGGACATCGATACCAATTGCTCTTACAATCTCTTTTGTTAACATTTTGAAGTGATCTCCTTTTGCATGCGGTAAGGCAAGCCTCTTAGTTTTTGACTATGGTATTGCCGAATCCACGATCTGGCAAATCCGAGGTCACTTCATATTGTTTAAATTAGTATTAAGCTTACCATGAGAATATGGAGTTTTCAGTCTCTGCCCTTTGTACACGTTGACAATTGTTTGTTGATAAATATCGTAGAAGTATAAACTAAATAAGGAAGGTTGTTTAAATGTCAGGTAAGGAGTATCTCGAATCGAGTGAGAATGTAATGTCCTCACTCGGTACTACGAAAGATGGCCTGTCGTCGGCGGAGGTTTCCAAACGACTGGAAACATATGGCTACAACAAGCTTGAAGAGAAGGAAAAAGACAGCCTCTTCAAGCAATTCTTGATGAAGCTCACAGATCCAATGCTGATCATCCTGATGGTCGCTGCTGTTCTCTCTGTTGTTGTTTCATATGCCGCAAATGAGCCGGAATGGTCTGATGCGATCATCATTTTGGCTGTCGTACTCATCAATGCTGTCCTGGGTGTTGTGCAGGAGTCAAAGGCGGAGAAGGCTATTGAAGCCCTGCAGAACATGTCCAAGGCAAAGTCGAAAGTGATGCGCGATGGAAAACTTGTGATGGTCGAGAGCGAAGGGCTTGTTCCCGGTGATATCATTGCATTGGAAGCAGGGGATAGCGTACCTGCAGATGCAAGGATAATATACTCAGCCTCATTGAAGGCAGAAGAAGCTGCCTTGACAGGTGAGTCTGTTCCTGTAGATAAGGATTCATCAACACTGGAAGGAACAGAAATACCTCTTGGTGACAGGAGAAACATGGTGTATATGGGCTCTACCATCGTATATGGAAGGGCTGATGCTGTTGTCACCTCGACAGGAATGAAGACCGAGATGGGTAAAATCGCATCCGCGCTATCAGATGCGAAAGATAATCTTACACCTCTTCAGAGAAAGCTGAATCAGCTATCAAAGGTCCTCACATGGCTTGTCCTTGGTATCTGTGTGTTCATCTTTGCCGTCAACCTGATAAGGATGTCGTTCGAAGGTGACATCCATCTCAATGGCATACTCAATACATTCATGATTGCAGTATCGCTTGCTGTTGCCGCGATTCCAGAAGGCCTTGCCGCGGTCGTCACGATCGTCCTCTCGATCGGTGTGACCAAGATGAGCAGGAAAAATGCGATCATCAGAAAGCTTACTGCCGTTGAGACACTTGGGTGCACAGAGGTGATCTGTTCAGATAAGACAGGAACACTTACCCAGAACAAGATGACTGTCGTCGATTCTTTCGGAGCGGACAAACCTCTTTTGGCACAGGCCATGGCGCTCTGTTCTGATGCCAGGCTCAACGATGAGCTGAAGGCAGAAGGAGAACCTACAGAAGCGGCGCTTGTGAACTGGGCTGTCTCCATGGACATCAACAAGAACCTGCTTGAAAATGGACCATTCAAGCGTGTCGCAGAGGCTCCGTTCGATTCTGAAAGGAAGATGATGAGCACAATCCACACAGATCGCGAGGGTGGCTTTGTGCAATATACAAAAGGTGCTCCCGATGTGCTTCTCGCAAGATGCAAAGAGATTCTGGCATCTGACGGAATCAGGGAGATGACTGATAAGGATAGGGAACTCATCCTCAGGAAGAACAAGGAGTTTGCTGACAAGGCTCTCAGAGTTCTTGCGTGTGCAGAGAGAAAATACAGCGCTGTCCCGTCGGATACAACCCCTGCTGCGCTCGAATGTGACCTTGTATTCGTCGGCCTTGCCGGGATGATCGATCCCGTGAGACCTGAAGTCAAGGAAGCTATAAAGGAATGCCGTTCTGCGGGAATCCGTCCGATCATGATCACTGGAGACCATATCGATACAGCAGTTGCTATCGGAAAGGAACTTGGAATTGTCTCTTCTTCAGCTGAGGCGATCACAGGATCTGAACTGGACAAGCTGTCTGATGAGGAATTCCAGAAGACGATCAGGAAATACTCGATCTATGCAAGAGTTCAGCCTGAACACAAAGTAAGGATCGTAAAGGCATGGCAGGAAGCGGGCATGATCACCGCAATGACTGGAGACGGAGTCAATGACGCTCCTTCCATAAAGAATGCCGACATCGGGGTCGGAATGGGAATCACAGGCACGGACGTCACGAAAAACGTTGCTGACATGGTTCTCGCAGACGATAATTTTGCGACTATCGTCGTTGCAGTCGAAGAGGGAAGGAAGATATATGACAATATCAGGAAAGCGATCCAGTTCCTCCTTTCCTCGAACCTTGCAGAGGTAGTTGCAGTCTTCGTCTCATCGATGCTCGGTTTCACGTTGCTTCAGCCTGTACATCTTCTCTGGATCAATCTGATCACAGATACGTTCCCGGCTGTGGGACTTGGAATGGAGCAGGGAGATCCTGATATCATGAAACGACCTCCTCGTTCTTCCAAGGACGGACTTTTTGCAGGTGGCCTTGGCACTAACTGTGCTATTCAGGGCATCGCACTTGCTTTCATAACGCTCATTTCTTATGTCGTCGGTGAGATATTCGAGAAGGGAGCATTCACATTCGAGACAAGCCCGGATGGAATGACAATGGCGTTCCTGACACTCTCCATGGCAGAGTTGTTCCATTCTTTCAATATGCGTTCGCTGGATAAGTCTCTCTTCAGGATCAAGGGACACAACAAGATCCTCTATGCATCTCTTTGCGGTGCATTCCTTCTTACAGTGGCTGTCCTTTACATCCCGTTCTTGAGCAACGCGTTCCATTTTGCGCATATCTCGCTTGCCGAGTTCCTGATCGCGCTTCTGATAGGCTTTATGATCATACCGATCGTTGAAGTTCAGAAAGCTATTCAGAGAGCAAGGAAGAAGAGTGCATGAAGAAGGGGCCACTTAATGAGGTGGCCCTTAATAATCTCATTGATTTTCCTCGTTTGGATGCCTTAATCTGAGCTGACTAGGAGCAAAATATGGATGAATTGAAGAAGAAAGCATTGGAATATCACATGATGGGAGGAAAGAGCGGGAAGCTTGAGGTTGTCCCTTCAAAACCTTGCAAGAGCGCAGAGGATCTGTCGCTTGCATACACTCCTGGTGTGGCGAAACCTGTTCTGGAAATTGAAAAAAATAAGGACGATGCATATAAGTACACCAACAAGGGCAATCTTGTAGCAGTGATTTCAAACGGAACTGCTATTCTGGGACTCGGTGACAGGGGAGCTCTGGCCAGCAAGCCAGTAATGGAAGGCAAAGGTGTGCTCTTCAAGAGGTTCGCAGATGTCGATGTGTTTGATATCGAGGTGAGCGAGAAGGATCCGGATAAGTTCATCGATATTGTGAAGGGGATAGCTCCGACATTTGGAGGAATTAACCTTGAGGACATAAAGGGACCTGAGTGTTTCTATATTGAAGAGAAGCTGAAGAAGGAACTTGATATCCCTGTATTCCATGACGACCAGCATGGAACTGCAATCATCGCGACTGCAGGGCTGATGAATGCCTGTGAGATAGCAGGAAAAGATCTCTCCCAGGTACGTGTTGTAGTCAATGGTGCTGGCGCTGCTGGGATTTCGACGGCGAGAATGTTCGTGAGAGCAGGGGTGAAGAGAGAGAATCTCATCATGCTTGACAGCAAAGGTGTAATCTACAAGGGTAGGGAAAACCTCACGAGGGAAAAAGAGGAATTTGCCATTGATACGACAAAGCGGTCTTTGTCCGATGCTCTGAAGGATTCTGATGTGTTCATGGGACTTTCAAAACCCGGGGTGCTGAAGAAGGAAATGCTTCTCTCGATGGCAGAAAATCCGATCGTTTTTGCCATGGCCAATCCTGATCCTGAGATTGCATATCCAGATGCGATGGAGGCGAGGAAGGATGTTATCATGGCGACTGGGCGAAGTGATTATCCGAATCAGATCAATAATGTGCTTGGTTTCCCATTCATCTTCCGTGGCGCTCTCGACGTCATGGCTTCTGAAATAACTGAGAACATGAAGATGGCTGCGGCAATCGCCCTCAGGGATCTTGCGAAGAAAGATGTTCCTGAAATTGTGAAAAGAGCATATGGCGGAGCTTCTTTCTCATTCGGAAGGGAATATATTGTTCCAAAACCATTCGATCCAAGGGTAATAGAGTATGAGGCTGTCGCAGTTGCAGAATCTGCAATGAAAGATGGTGTGGCAAGAAAGATGATCGATGATATCGGAAAGTATCGCGAAAGTCTGAGAGAAAGGATGGAAAAGTACTGGGATTGAGCCCTCAATTCCCATACTTATGGTGTAAAGAAAAAGGGATTACCTCAGTCTTTGTGAGCGTGAGGTCATCCCTTTTTTTATTGGGCATGTAATGGCAATAAGGATCAGAAGAGCTCTTCGAGCTGTGCCTTTGCCCCGGATAGTGTATTCTGATATTGCTTGTCGAGAGCATCAAGCTGCTTGTTGACAATCTCCATTGCCTCCTTGTCGTCTTCCAGCGATAGCTTGATATCCCGTCCGTACTCTTTCCTGAATTGCTTGCTTTTCTCCTCAAGCATAGGCTCAAGTTCTTTTTCAAGTCGCTCTATGAGGTCTTTCTTGTGGAGTGGATACTGCTTCAGGAAAGCTATTATCTGATCAAAAAGGTTGATCCCTTCTTCAGTGAGCACGATGTGTGCGAGTGTTGAAAGGCGCTCATACCTGTCATCCTTGACTTCGTAACTCGGCAGTGTAAGGGATGAAAGGATTGTGTCCTTCAAAGCCTCTTTCACACTCTCCTTGTCTTTGTCCTTCAGTTCAGAAAGAAGATCATCCTTCTTCTCGTCAGCTGCAAGGTATGATCCTGCGATTCTCTTGATCGCCTCAATTTCCGCTTTATGCTTTATTCTCTCTTCGTCAATTTCGAGGTGTTCTGTCCTCTCCAATGCGATTTCCCATGCGCTTTTTATTTTTCCCATGCTAGAAATATAATCTCAGAAGGAAGATTAGTTAAGTCTCGTTTGATCTCCATTGTCCCGGAGTCATGGATGTGTATTGCTTGAAAGTGCGCAGGAAGCTCCTGACATTTGAGAATCCCACCTGATAGCCTATTTTCTCGACCGTCGCGTCTGTATATTTGAGCAGATTCTTCGCCCTGTCGATCCGCAGTGTGCTTATATATTCGACGATTCCCATATTGAAATTCTCTTTGATCAGCCTTCCTGTGTACGAAGGGGAGAGTGATATATGGTTTGCGACTTCCTGCAGCCCTATGTTCTGCTGGAGGTTCTCCTCTATGAACTTCCTGATCTGCTCCATGATAAGGAACGAGTTCTTGCTGTGTTCGCTTTCCATGATGCCGAGCATTGCTGTGATCGTTTCTTTGAAGCGCACTGAAATCTCTTCCTTCGTGATCTTCTCATTTTCTTCTATCGTGGCATTCCCATCGAATGTGAGGCCGTTGCCTAAAAGGCAGTTCAGGCTCTCTGCTATCAGCATGTTTGATATCTCTAGGATTTCGCTTCTGCTTTTTGTCCTAATCTGTGCATCATACAGCTTGAACACTGAGTCAAGATCCTCTCTGTTTCCTGTCTTCACTGTGTTTATGAGCATATGCTGGAGTTTTCCATCGATCTCAATGCTTTCATTTCCCATATCGTATGCGAGCTGCCTGAGCTTTTCCCTGTTCTCGCTGTATGCAATATCAAGTTCTGCTATGTCTTCATAGGATGATGATATTGCTATTGTCATGCCATCTTCGTGCCCGCTCCAGGTCTCGATTGCCTTCTTGTCCTCTGCTGAGAGATGGGAATTGACTATGACTACAGATTCCTCTGCGCTCATGTGTACAGCAAGCGTCATTATTCCTCTCTTTCCAAAGTAATCTTTTGCCATGTCTTCTGCTTTTCCGAGGCAAAGTAGTTTCTTGTCGACTTCTTCCTGACTGTTCTCGATGTTGAATGAAATGAGTGTGAACAAGTTTTTCTCAAATACCGAGAAATACTCGGTCTCTCTTTGGCTTTTTTCTTTCTTCTCTGTCAATATCGAACGGTAGAATTCATTGATGGCCATCGGGCGGAGTTCCCTGATCCTCTCATTTTGGTCAAGAAGGGTCTTCTGTATTGTTCCATAGATCCCCCTCATCTGACTTCCTTCTTCACCTTCTCTTATATACTTGAGTATCTTTCTTGGAGGCCCTGAGAGCTTTAAGGCGACATAGATGGCGATGAGAAAAGAGAACAAGAGGGTGAGGATCGAGATTTTGAAAAGGATATCCGAGAGATTCTTGTATGAAGAATAGAAATAGGGGACACTTGTACTTCCTACGTAGACCCATCCGCTGTTTGGAGAGAAGTAGTTCATTATTATCCAGCGATTTCCTTCTTCGTCTTCGAAATCGAATGTCCCGTTGCTCATATAGAGTTTTCCGAGAAAGCGTCTTGATGTCAGAAATGGCATCCTCTGCTTCGTGAATATGACATCATTATCTAGAGAGAGGACGGCGAAGTTTGCAAAACGGGCATCGGATGCAGGAAGAAATAAAAGCTCCTTTGCAATTTCAACTTCCAGAACGCTCTCTTTCCCTTTCATTGGCGATGAGAGATAGATTCTGTCGTCTTTCTGGTATATTGCGCTCATGAGCAACTGGTTGCGTGATATTTCGTCTTTCGAAAGTACTTTGTAAGAGATGAAAAGGGGATATGATGCCTGCATTTCAGGAAATGATGAGTCGATCGGGTCCTGTGTGGACAGAAACTCAAGTGCTCTCTTCATTTCTCCTATGCGCGAATCGAGTGATGTTGAATAACGCAGGAATGAGTTCTGCCCCTCTCTGAGCATGGTGTCTCTGTAAAATTCTTCTGCGCTCTGATTGAAATATATGGACAGGGCCATCAGTGGCATTACGACGAGTGCCACCAGAAACAGCAGTGTGGTCGTGAAGAATTTCAGCGGTTCCTTCTCGCAAGAGAACTCCGTAAAGCAGTTTTTCATTTTACTCCCTTTTCTTTTCACGGATATTGTCATCTTTTTTCACTGATTTTGCCATTTGAAATGTTCAAAGAATCGAAATTGACACCAAAGAGAGATGAATCTGTCAATTGTTTCACTCCTTTTGTCCTCTGATAATCGGGGAAAAAGGGAGGTCCTCATCAATGGTACGCAAAGTCAATGATTTCGTGCTTTCCCTCTTGATGATCGCGCTTTCGCTCTTCTTGATATTCGGTAATGTCACAGTAGGAGGAAGCTCGCTGAGCCAAGGGGGAATATTATCTCAGGCAGATACATACCTTAAATTCATAGCGGCGATTCTACTTGTCGTTTCAGTAATACTTTTCTTCAGGTCACTCGACTTCAGGAAGACGGGAGAGAAGGAACCATTCAAGTTTGATCTTGGTATTCTTGCTGTCCTTACAGTCCTTTTTCTCGTGATCTACACAATAGCCCTTCCTATTGTCGGATTCGAGATCTCCACGTTTGTCCTAGCATTCCTGCTTTGCTTTTCATATTCACTCAAAGAGGATTCGATCAGCATCCGTTCAGGGATGAAGACTCTCGGACCAGTCATCATCAGGAGCCTGTTGTTCGCTCTGGTGATGTTTGTTGCACTTTATCTTGTATTTGTGAAGCTGCTTCAGGTACAGCTTCCGTAAATAGAAAGGAGGAAAATCATGAAAAAGCTTTTTACTGTCATGTTAGTGTTTCTTTCTGCGCTATCCCTCTTTGCAGGAGGATCTTCAGATAGTGCTGAGAATTATCCATCAAAACCGATTACTGTCATTGTCCCATTTGCACCAGGTGGTGGTTCTGATGTCCTCACCCGTTCGATGATGGACTACCTTGAACTTCCTAACAACGCCAATTTCGTGGTTGTCAATGTAGATGGAGCATCTGGCTATATCGGAGCTCAGCAGGCATTCAATTCCCCAGCAGATGGCTATACTATACTTGCCCACAATCCGATGGATGTAGTCTCATACACACTCGGAGGAGTCACCACCCAGCCACTTTACAAGGACCTTGATCTGATCTGCGGAGTTGCAGATGACTTCAATTTTCTTGCTACAAACAAGGCTACAGGCTGGAAAACGCTGGATGATTTCGTCGAGTATGTCAAGGCAAATCCTGGAAAAGTCAGGATCGGAAACACAGGAAGCTTAAACTCGAACATGGCAGAGTGCTTGCGTGTCCTCAGGGCCCTTGGCATTGAAGACATGGTCACTATCGTTCCATACAACAGCGGAGCTGACAACAAGGTCGCATGCATGGGCGGACATGTTGAGATCACATGCAATACAGGTGCGGACATACAGTCTTCTGTCCTTTCTGGGGATCTTGTTCCTCTCGTGGTCATCAGTGACAGGCGCTCAAAGGCCCTTCCTGATACTCCTTGCACAGAAGAACTCGGAATCGATGTCGTCACTACGAAGCCAAGGGGATTCTATGCGCCTAATGGAGTCGATCCTGCGAAGATAGATATTCTCAAGAGTGCAATCGAAAAGGTCTGCATGAATGAGGAATTCCAGGAGAGGGTCATCTCTCTCGGTCTTGAGGTCAATTATCAGGATGGAGAAGAACTTCAGCAGAAGATAGACAACTGGGTAGAGGAACTCACGCCGGTATTTGACGACATGATGAATGGAAACGTGTAACCGGGAGGTTCTGGATGGATGCCATTCTAATTGGTTTTTCTTCACTGTTCTCCGATCCTGTCAATCTGATTGTACTTGTGTTCGGAATCTTTCTGGGGATCGTCTTCGGATGTATCCCCGGACTGACGGCGACACTCGGCGTCACCCTGATGATTCCTTTCACTTACACAATGACACCGATAGCAGGTCTCACGCTACTGATCGCGATATATGTCGGAGGAATAAGCGGTGGACTCATAACGGCTACGCTGATCAACATTCCTGGAACGCCGAGTTCGATCTTCACTTGCTATGATGGCTATCCGATGGCGAAGAGCGGAAAACCTGGAGAGGCTCTCTCCATAGGGGTATTCGCGTCCCTTGTCGGAGGAACCTTCTCGGCCTTTGCCCTCTTCTTCATCGCTCCCCCTCTTTCAATGGTCTCCCTGATCTTCGGAAGCTGGGAGTACTTCAGTGTGGCATTCCTTGGCCTTGCGGTTGTGATAACCATGGCAAGCGATGACATGCTCAAAGGTCTTATCGGCGCTATATTCGGAATGGTGCTGGGATGTGTAGGCATGGATGATGTGTCAGGTGCGCAGCGTCTTGTTTTCGGACACTGGCAGCTGATGAGCGGGCTTCAGTCGACTGCCCTTATGATGGGAATGTTCGCTATCTGCGAGATCATGATACAGTCCCACACTATCGGGTCATTCAGGTACAACATCAATCTCAAGGGTCTCTCGTTCAGACCTCCATTCAAAGAGATGAAAGGATGCTTTACCCCGATTGCCCTCGGCTGTCTTTTCGGAACAGGCATCGGTATTCTTCCTGGAATAGGCCAGAACGCAGCAACACTGATCACATACAATCAGGCGAAGAAGATGTCTAAACACCCTGAGAGGTTCGGTCATGGTTCTCCAGAGGGTATCTGTGCTTCCGAGACGAGCAACAATGCCGTGAACGGAGGTGCTCTCATCCCGCTTGTCACTTTGGGTATCCCTGGAGATATGACAACAGCTGCTCTTGTTGGCGGCCTCATGATCCATGGTCTCCAGCCAGGTCCTCTTCTTTTCACTACGAATGTGGATGTTGTAGGGGCCATCATGGTGGCATACTTTATATCCAACATCGTGATGTACATTATGGAACTTGGTCTGATGAAGGTATTCGTGAAGGCTGTGAATGTACGTCGTTCGTTCCTCTTCTCGGCAATACTCCTTTTCTGTATCCTTGGTGCATTTGCGATCAACAACAGGACGTTTGACATCTGGGTACTGATCTTCTCTGGTGTTGGTGCGTACATCTTCACTCAGTTCAAGATCGATCTGGCTCCTGTGATCCTTGGCTACATTCTCGGACCACTTGTCGAGTCTTATTTCCGTATGGCCCTGATTGCGGATAACGGACACTTCCTCATGATATTCACCCGTCCGATTGCAACTGTCTGTTTCATCGGTGCTCTTTTGTTCCTTCTTTATCCTCTGATCAAGAAGGTGGTCCTGAAGGTAAGGGGATGAAAGAATTTCGCTACGAGATAAACAGGGATCTGTACCTTCAGCTGCTCGAGTGGCAGCTGAAGATGCATGACAGGAAGAAAAGCACAATGGTGAGAAATTTGCTGGGGCCTGCTATTTTCTCTTCTTTTTCTCTTTATTATGCAATTTCCAGTGCTTTCTCGCCATTTTCAATTCTTCTTGCCGTTTTTTCCATTGTCCTTTGGCTGATGATGCTTTCAAAGAGAGCGAATACATCTCTGAGAGCTAAGAACATTCTTTCCCGCCTTCTGGATAAGAATGCATTCGATGAGAGTTTCTTCTCTCCACATACTCTCAGGATGGAAGGGGATAATCTCAGTGATATCTACGGACACTTCGAGAGGAGCGTTCCAGTTTCCTCTTTGAGAAAGTGTGTCAGCTACAAGGACATTATCATCGTTCCCGTAGAGAACGGCTCTTTTGCTTTCCTTCCTTCTTCTGAGGAGGCCATGTCATTCCTTACATCCCTTTCAGAGAATGCGTAATATAATTTTTGTATGAAGAAAGCAATATGTATCATAGTTATTTGTTTTTCTGTCCTCGCGCCGCTTGCTGCACTTGATCCCCTGGTACTTTTGTCTCTTGCTTCCCCTTTATTGGAGTATCAGGGAGAGGAGCGTGAAAGTTATGATCTTTCCCAATATGTAATTACACCTTATCGCATTGCAGAAAAGCTTCCTCTTTCTAAAGAAATAAGCAAATCTTCTCTAGCCCTTTCTGATCTTCTCTCTGGTAAGTTCATGCCAACGTCGTATGCTTTGGTCGAATGTGGTATGTTGGCCATTGGCTATCAAGATATTTTCATTATTTCTTCAGAGGGCTCTGTGGATATTTCTAGGAAAATGACAGAAAAAGGCATTCTGATTGATATCGAGTACAACGACGTGAGTGTTCTTTATAACTGGGGAGGAAGTGCAGACACCGATTATATCGATCTTTCTGGTTCTCTTCATCTTTATGTTAATTACCTTGTCCCGTCGTTAGTAGAAATCTCTGTTGATGGGAGTGATATCCTTATCTGTGGTGTTCCTTTTGAAGATAATACTGTTCTCACTCTGGAAGCTGATCTAGATAGGGAGTTCTTGGTGAAGTATTTTGAAATGACAGGTCAGGACAAGGATATTCTCGAAAAAGAATTGCTAAATGAATTTGTACTTGATGGAACAATTGACGAGATTTCATCCTTCCTGCCTTATCCTCTAGAAGGGGATCTGGAAGAGGGGCTTGTGAATATGCAGCTTGATGATATTCTCGAATTGCTTGTGTTCCATTATTACACGCATGGGTCTCTATTCTCCGCAATTGAACTTACTTTGTCTTTGGATGGAGAGAGAATGGAAAATGTGGATCTCAATGCGCTCATTCCTCGCATAATATCAATAGCGAACTTCTTCGAAGGGCTTTGAACTTTGCCCTCTTTGGTGTAGCCTTTTCTCGGCTATGTATGACGATAATGTAATTTTCTTCTTCGACTTGTTCGGAACTTTCATTTTTGCTGCCACCGGAGCAGTAAAGGCAGTGAAGAACAAGCTCGATCTCTTGGGAGTCCTCTTCTTTGCCGTAACTGTCGGCTGTGGTGGAGGCATGCTCCGTGATGTGCTCATCGGGGCTGTTCCTGTCGCTGTGTTCAATCATCCGTCATACTTTGTCATATGCATCCTGACTGCTCTTTTCGTATTCTTCCTTGCGGGGAAGATCAATGATGAATGGCCAGCACTTGTCTATTTCGATGCAATTGGTCTTGGTGTGTTCACTGGACTTGGACTGATAAAGGCTAGCAGCTATGGTGTGGGGATTGTAGGCATGATCATGAGCGGAACGTTCTCTGCTGTCGGAGGAGGCATGCTCCGTGATGTTTTTTTAAAAGAAATCCCCATCGTATTCACATCAGATTTCTATGCATCTGCCTCCATATTGGGTGGTCTTTTCGGTGTCTTTCTTCTAAAATACCTCAAAGTGGATCCTGAGTCCGTCATCACTATCACAGCAGCTGTGACGATGACACTGAGGATAATTGCATACGAGATGCATTTTAGGCTTCCTGTTGCGAAGTTCGATAAGGGTGATGATGACTGAAAAGGTTTATTATCAGGATGGCTATCTGAAGAAAATTGAGGCAGAAGTCAGAAAACTGGATGGTAACAGACTATATCTGGACAGGACGATATTCTACCCGGAAGGTGGTGGCCCTCCAGGAGATAAAGGCACATTCAGGAACTTAGAGATCATCGATACACTAAAGGATGGGGATGATGTAGTGCATATCCTCAGGCATCCGTGCGATCTGAAAGCCGGAGATAGGGGCGAACTTTGCCTTTCATGGGACTATAGATATCACTATATGCAGATGCATACTGCACAGCATCTGGTTTCTGCGCTTTTCTACACCCTCTTTTCCCTTCATACAGTTGCGGTTCATTTGGGTGAAGAATATCTGACTGTCGAATTGAAAGAGGAAGATGTGTCCGACGAGGAGCTTGAGAAGCTCGAACTAGAAGCCAATGGACACATCTTGTCCTCTTTGAGAGTTTATTCCCGCGATATGGACAGAAAGGATGCCTCTGATCTTCACATGAGGCGCAGCATCAAGGTTGATGGCGATGAGGTGAAGGTTGTTGTCATCGAAAATACTGATGAGGTGCCTTGTGGCGGGGTCCATGTGAGAAACACAAGAGAACTGAGGCATATTTCATATCTGAGGAAAGAGCATATCAGGGGACATGTGAGGACATATTGGAGAGTAGGGGAATATGATGAGATGAGATGCATCATGGAGCGTCGTGTGCTTTCCGAAATCTCTTCCCTCTTGTCGAGCAAGACTGATTCAGTTATTGCAGACCTCAACTTGAAACTGGATGAAATTGATAGTTTGAAGAGTTCTCTACGTACTATAGAAGAAAAGGGAGCTATCATGGAGGCTGGTATTGTTTCTTCTGTCTTCCATGAGTGCACATTCCCTTCCGATGAGGTCGGAAAGGTGCTCAAGAAGAGCAATGGGGGACCCTTCTTCTTGACTGACAAGGGAAAGGAGAGCTTCACGTTCGTTGGAAAAGAGGAGGAATTTTCCGCTTTGCGTTCAACTTTCAATTTGAAAGGTGGTGGACGTGATGGAATCTACAGGGGGAAAGTTTCAGGAGCTTTGGATAGAAAAGCTCTCGAGGAGGTCCTTCTTGGAAAGAAATGACGGACACTTCCCGTTCTGGCGTTATGCCATCTGGGGATTGCTGCTCGTTGTCCTTATTTTCATCGGTTTCTATATTCTGATCACGCATGTTGACAGATCTGAATATCAGAAGATAGTGGATCTTGCGAACAGCAATGTCTCGTTTTTGGGGATGTGCATATACATATGGGCGACAGACACGTTCGTACTTCCCCTTTCCCCGATGTTCGTATTCCCTTTCATAGTCGAATATCCATGGTACTTCGCGATACCTTTTACAGGGCTTTCCTCTGCCCTCGGTGGAATGACTGCATATTTCATTGGTTTTGTATTCTCGAAGTTTCCCTTCATCAGGAGAATGACAGATAAGGCTTATCAGAAGTGGGGGAACGTCATCAGGAAATACGGCCTGATGTGTGTCCTCCTCTCCTCCCTGCTCCCGCTTCCTTTCTCGACTGTCGCCATGGTTGCAGGTATGATGCATCTCAATGCAGGAAAGGTTGCTCTGATAAGCCTTACG
The DNA here is from genome assembly GCA_949293335.1 of uncultured Spirochaetales bacterium. GTDB lineage: Bacteria > Spirochaetota > Spirochaetia > Sphaerochaetales > Sphaerochaetaceae > Ornithospirochaeta. The sequence continues at coordinate 12,654 of CASFDA010000017.1, read as the reverse complement.
AGGATAATCAGGATGGCAATCTACTATGCCATGTTCTCACTTGGCCTGATGGTAGCGTGAGAGCACTTTATCTGTGAATCTGACAGCCTCTCCTATGTACGAGGAGGCATCGAGATAAGAGAGTATCTCTTCTTTTGTGAGGAATGAGAGGATCTCTTTGTTCTCAGACAGCCTTTTCCTGAGCGGGTTTTCCCTCCCTTCCTGCACATCCTGCCAGCATCTGATCGACTCATCCCTGATGACTTCATGCAAAGCCTGCCTGTCTCCGCCTCTCTTCACTGCTTCCATCAGCAGTCGTTCTGTTGCGCTGAATATCCCGTAGCTGTTCATCAGTCGGTCTGTGGCGCTCTTGTGCACTCCCATGTTCTTCACGATCTTTATCTCAGTGATCAGCATCTCATCTAGTGAGAGGAAACACTCTGGAATGAATATACGTCTGTCTGCACTGTCATCCAGACTCCTCTCAAGTATTGTTAGTGCTGCATTGTTCCACGCTGGAACATACGCGGATGTCACAATACGCGCGAGGGAATCTATCTTCTCGCTGTTGATCGGGTTCCGCTTGAAAGGCATTGCGGATGATCCTACCTGCTTCTTTCCAAACGGTTCGCTCAGCTCTCCCATCGGGGGAGACTGCAGGATTCGGAAATCCAGGCTGAACTTGTGCAGGGTTGATGCAATTGAAGAAAGGATGGATATCATCTTAAGATCCTGCTTTCTTGAATAAGTCTGAGTACTTGCGTCAAAAGCCATGATTCCGAGTTCTTTCATCACCTCATCTTCAAGTTCTAGGGCATCCATTTCTGACGAAGAGAGCAGTTCTTTGTAACTTGCAGCAGTCCCTACAGCACCTTTCATCCCTTTTCCCCTGATGCCTGATGTGAAACGGACAAGGTCGTCATAGTCATCCAACAGGTCCATCAGGCTTTGGCTGAAGCGGTATCCGATAGTTGTTATTTCTGCAGGCTGGATGTGGGTAAAGGCCATCGTGGGAGTTTCCTTGTACTCTTCAATCTTCTCGGCAAGAGCATCCATCAGATCCTTCATTCTTCTCTGTATGATCTCAAGTGCTTCCTTGAATCTAACTGCATCTGCATTGTCGAGGGCATCCATGCTAGTAGCCCCCAGGTGAATAATTCCTCCTCCTATGGGGCATTGTTCGGCATATGTCTTTATCTCGGCCATCAGGTCGTGGTGGATTTCACTCTCTATTTCAGCTGCCCTGTCGATATCTATATCGTCCTGATGTTTCTCAAGATCCTCAAGCTGTTCCTTTTTCACGATGCCGGCTTTCATCTCAGCTCTGGCAAGCGCTACCCAGACTTTCCTCAAAAGCTTTCTCTTGTGCTCTTCGGAAAAGACATGTCTCATCTCTTCCGAGCCGTAACGCCATGTAAAAGGACTGATGAATGTACTGTGATCGTATTCCATATTTCTTATCCCATTGCTAAGTTACCATATTTTACCTTTTCATTTCAAAAAAACCTTCCATACAGGTGAAAATGCGGGGAAAATATTTTTATATTGGAGGATGAACATGGCAGACGAAGAGAAAGTACTCGAAGATGGCGCGACCATCGAAGTGGCAGTTGATGAGAGTCAGAAAACCGAAAAGGCGAAAGCAAAGGTCAAGCAGGTCCGTTATATTTTCAAAGATCCTGAAAAGGGGTGGTTTGAAAAGGAGAGGGACAATGTGCGCGTGACCAAATATTACCGCACGCAGAAGGAAGCTATCGATGCGGCAAAGATCCACATCAAGAATTCCGGCCTTCCCGGCTCTATTGTGATACAGAGCAAGAAGGGTAAGATCAGGGCGAATGCAAAGGTTGCAAAGAAAAAATAATCTCTTGGAATACTTTCTGAGAATTTGATGTGAAAAAACAGACTCCAGTTTCGTTCTGGAGTCTGCTGTTCTTTATTTTCAGTTACTTGTCTCACTTCATCTGACGATCAGCTGATCCCTTTCAGGTCCTACAGATACGTAAGTGATGTGAGTCTTCAGGAGTTCCTCGATCCTCAGGACATAGTCCTGTGCTTTCTTTGGGAGATCCTCCCATTTGCGTGCTTTTGTAGTGTCCTCCATCCATCCGTCGACCTCTTCATAGATTGGCTGTGCCTTTTCCTGAAGTCTTGTCACAGGGAGATAGTGATATTCTTTGCCGTCAATGATATAGCCTGTGCAGATCTTGATCTTCTCGAAGGAGTCCAGGATATCCAGCTTTGTCAGCGCGATATCTGTAACTCCATTCATATAACATGAGAAGTCAGATGCGACTGCATCGAACCAGCCGACTCTCCTTGGCCGTCCAGTAGTAACACCGTACTCTGCTCCGATCGATCTGAGTTTGTCTCCGGTTTCATCGAAGAGCTCTGTCATGAAAGGACCACCACCAACGCTGGAAGAGTAGGCCTTCACAACGCCGAAAACTTTGTTGATTGCACGAGGAGGAATGCCTGCACCGTTGCATGCTCCCGCTGCTGTCGGGTTACTGCTTGTCGTGTATGGGTAGATGCCCCAGTCATTGTCTCTCATTATTCCGAGCTGGCCTTCAAGAAGGATTTTCTTTCCTTCCTCAAGGGCCTTTCTCACAAGAGGAACAGAGTCGATGATGTGAGAACCGAATTTCTCTTTCCATCTCTTGGTGACCTCAAGAAGCTCTTCTAGGGTGTATGTCTTCAGACCATAGTACTCCAGTTCCCTGTTCTTTTTAGGAAGAAGAGCCTCCAGACGGGATTTGAGCATTTCTTCATCAAGAAGATCTCCTGCCCTTATTCCGGATCTCGCAGCCTTATCTGTGTAGCATGGCCCCACGCCGCGTTTTGTAGTTCCTATCTTTGCCCCTTCTGCCCTCTTGGTCTCCTCAGCACCATCAAGTGCCATGTGATAAGGCATGATGAGGTGTGCCCTGACGTCGATGTAGACATTATCTGGTCTGTAACCTGCGGTCTTCCTGATGTTCTCAAGCTCACCGTCCATCGTGTCGAAGTTGACGACGGTGCCTGCTGACACGATATTGGTTGTGTCTTTGTTGAATACACCACTTGGGAGGATATGCAGACCGAATTTTCCGAGCTCATTTACCACAGTATGACCTGCGTTGTCGCCCCCCTGGAATCTGATTACGATCTCTGCATCCTGTGCAAGGTAATCGACGATCCTGCCTTTTCCCTCGTCTCCCCACTGTACTCCTACAACTGCATTGACGTTAGTGTTCAAAATGGCAACTCCTTTCCTTCTTTCTTCATTCTCTCGAACATCTCTTTCTCGAGTCTGTCATGCTCATCGATGTCGTCCGCATCCCATGGATATTTGATCCACATGTCGCCGACTTCCATCGCAGGGTAGTATCTCTTTATCTCTGGCGGGAATTCCACATCCTTTGGCTTGAGCTTGTTGTGGAGAATGAGGACAGCGATCTCCTCCGGCTGATAGCTGAGAAGTTCCCCGACACAGTAGGCCAGTGTGGCCCTGGTGTCATCAACTTCATCGATCAGGAGGAGTTTCTTTCCTTTCAGCTGCTCCTGCACCTCATCGATCCACTGGATCTTTGTCGGGTGCTCGCGATGCTTGTGATCTATCCCGTAGTAGGAAATGCCTACAGCGTAGATCGGCCTGTTGATGAAAGTCTTGATAATGCGGGCTGGAATAAATCCGCCACTTCCGATTGCCACGATGACATCTGGATCAAATCCTGTATCCTTGAGTTTCTTTGCAAGTCCTTTGATCAGTTTGTGAACAGTCTCATAACTGACATAAAGTTTCTCTTCGGCCATATTCAGTCCTTCTGCGGTTCCATCTCCGCAACATACGGTAGAGTCCTGTACTTCTCTTTATAGTCAAGGCCGTATCCGACAACCCAGACGTCCGGAATTTCAAAGCCTATGTATTTGACATTGACCTCTTTCTCGTGCCTTTCGCTCTTGTCCAGGAAAACAGCCATTTCCAGACTCTTAGTACCCCTGCTTTTGAAGATCTTTGTCAGATAGTAGAGCGTGTTCCCGCTGTCAAGGATATCCTCGACGATGAGGACATCACGATCTGTGATGTTCTCCCTGGTATCCATTAAAAAGCGCACCTCTCCCTGTTTGTTGCCGCCACTGCCATATGAAGATATGGCGATGAAATCAACAACGTGAGGAATAGTCAGCCTGCGTGAGAGATCAGAGAGGAAAATGAAAGAACCTTTGAGTACTCCTACGAGTATCAAAGGCTCTTCAATATCCTTGTATCTTTCATTGATCTCGTCTGCGAGCTGACCTATGCGCTCGGATATCTCTTCCTCAGTGATGAGGATTTTTCTTAGATCCTTACCCAAAGCCTGTTTCTCGCTAGCGTTATTCATCTTTTCTCCAAAAAGTGGATTACTTCTGAATGATATCCTAAATCAAACCGAATGAAAACATTCTTTAGTCATTCCGTGATGACAAAGTAAGCCGTATCTCATTATAATCCCGTTGATGATAACAAATAAGGAGAATTCTTCATTATGGATATTGATGTGAAGAAGCTTCATCCCCTGGAAGTGAAGCTTTTGAGGCATGTTCCCTCCGGAAAACACTTTTCCCACGAGGACATCATCAAAGAGCTGGGCTACAAGATGGGCCAATGCAATCAGGCCTTCTCTTGGCTGGAGGCAAAGGATCTCGTCAAGGAGGTCTCCAGGAGAAAGCGGATCATATATGAATTGACAGAGTATGGAATGAAGATGGAGAAGGAGGGACTTCCCGCAGAGAGGATCTTCTCCTATCTGAAGGAAAACGGGGCCCATACACTTCCTGAGATAGCAGCAGCGCTCTCTCTTGAACAGAGTGATGTCGGATCTGCCTTTGGCACTCTGTCGTCCGGAAAAGCTGTGAAGCTGAACGATGAGAGGAAGGCTGAGTGTGTAAGCGATGATGTACCTCCACTTGTTCAGGACCAGAGGAAACTCCTTGAAAAGAGCAAGAAAGATGGCTTTGTCGATGAAGAGAGCCTCAGTGCGAGCGAGAAGAAGACCATGTCGATGATGGCTAAGAAGCGGGGAGCTCTCTCAAGTCCTTTCAAGCTCGTCGAGAAAGAAGAGATCGAATACGAGATGCTTCCATCTTCAGATGTGGTGAGAAAAGCTCTTGAAGATGCGAATATCACGGGAGAGGAACTTGGCATTGTCACGCCAGAGATGCTCCAGAGTGGTTCATGGAAAGGTGGCATCTTCCGACCATACGGTGTAGATGCTCCCACATCCCGTCTTATTCCGGGAAGGACAAACGCATATGGAGAATATCTTTCTTGGGTAAAGGACAAGCTCACCAGCCTTGGTTTTGAGGAGTTCGATGGCCCGCTTGTGGAAAATGAATTCTGGAACGGAGATGCCCTTTTCATGCCTCAGTTCCATTCTGCCAGAGATATCCACGATGTCTATTACGTCAAGGAACCACGTCATGTGAAATATATCGATGAGCCATGGCTTTCCCAGGTTGCCAAGACCCATGAGGACGGATGGACGACAGGTTCCCGCGGATGGGGATATGCGTTTGATCATGAGTTCACGAAGAGACAGGTCCTGAGAAGCCAGGGCACCGTCCTCTCAGCGCATCAGCTGACAAAAGCGAAGATCCCTGGAAAGTATTTCGGAATAGTCCGCTGTTTCAGATATGATCAGGTCGATGCGACTCATGGAGCTGATTTCTATCAGACTGAGGGAATCGTGCTTGGAGAGGATGTGAATCTCCGCAATCTCCTCGGGCTCTTGAAGATGTTCGCAGAAGAAATTGCCGGAGCAGAGGAAGTAAAGTACGTTCCAGGCTATTTCCCGTTCACAGAACCCTCTATTGAGGTTCATATCAAGCATCCTCGTCTAGGATGGTTCGAACTCGGAGGATCTGGGATTTTCCGTCCGGAAGTCACTAAGTCACTGGGAATCGACGTTCCTGTACTGGCTTGGGGACTTGGTATCGACAGAATGGCCCTCATGCATCTGGGTCTCGATGATATCAGGGAGCTCTTTACCCCAGATATCGAAGCTGTGAGGATGAGGAGGGGAAACTGAGATGCCGAAGATCGAAACATACGAAGGACTATTCTTTGACCTTCTTGGAAAGAAGCTTACAGATGATGAGCTTCAGGATATATTTCCTGTAGCGAAGGCCGAACTCGATGGCCATGACGAAGAGGAAAAGGTCATCAAGATAGAACTCAATGATACCAACCGACCTGATCTCTGGTCTGCAGCAGGGGTCGCGAGAGCGCTCAGGACATATCAGAGCGGGAAGAGGACCTCATATCCTTTCTTCAGCACAAAGGAAAAGAGTCAGGATACCGGGGAGCGTGTGGTGATAGACCACAAGGAAGCTCTCGGAATCAGGGATTACTCGATTGGTTTTGCTGCCAGAGGAAGGAAAGTCACGGAGGAACTTCTCCTTACACTCATCCAGAGCCAGGAGAAACTCTGTACCAACTTCGGCCGCAAAAGGAAGACGATCGCGCTTGGAATCTATCGCTCGGATCTTATCAAGTATCCGGTCCATTACAGCGCTGTGGATCCTGACAAGACGAAGTTCGTTCCACTTGGAATGGATAAAGAGCTTTCTCTCCGCGAGATCTGTACAGAGCATCCGAAGGGAAGGGATTACGGGTACATCGTGAGTGACAAGCCTCTGTTCCCTTACCTCTATGATGATAATGGCGATACTCTCTCTTTCCCGCCAGTAATCAACAGCGCAAGGATTGGTGCTGTTGAAGTGGGGGATTCTGATCTATTCATCGAGCTTTCAGGTCCGATACTGGAGGATTTGCTTCTTACTGCATCCATCCTTTCATGTGATATGTATGACATGGGTTTCGAGATCCTTCCATGCAAAGTGAAGCTTGCGAAAGAGACAAAGTACGGAAGCGAAATAACAGTGCCTTTCTATTTCCAGAGTGGAGCGTCATGTACTCTCGAAGAGGTCGAGAAGAAACTTGGCCTTGCTTTAAGTGGAGAAGAATGTGTAGAGGCCCTCAACAGAATGGATGTGGAGGCAACGTTTGACGGGAATACTATCAAAGCAGTATGTCCTCCGTACAGAAATGATTTCCTCCATGCTGTTGATCTCATTGAGGACATCATGATCGGTCACGGTCTCGGACGTTTTACCCCTGTAATGCCAGATGAGTTTACGATCGGAAGGCTTTCCAAGACTGAGGAGATGGCCAGGAAGGCAAAGACATTGATGATCGGTCTTGGATTCCAGGAGATGATCTACAATTATCTTGGCTCGAGGAAGGAGTACATAGACAGGATGCATATCTCAGATGAGAAAGCTGTCTTCATTATGAATCCGATGAGCGAGAACTATGAGGTCGTCCGTCCCTCTGTAATCCCGAGCCTGCTTGAAAGCGAGTCTGTCTCTGCGCACGCACCATACCCTCACAAGATTTTCGAAGTGGGAAAAACCTGTGTCAGATCCGATGAGGATGTGAGCGGGACTGTCACGAAGAACAGTCTTGGCTTCATGGTCAGCGACAACAGGGTAGGGTATAACGAGGCTTCCAGCTATGTATATACGCTGATGTATTTCCTCAGGAAGGAATATACATTGAAAGGTCTGGAGGATGATCCTAGATTCATCCCGGGCCGTGCCGCTCAGATCATCTATGACGGAAAGGAGATCGGTGTGTTTGGAGAAGTCCACCCACAGGTTCTCGAGTCATGGGGAGTTGAGATGCCTACCGTTGTTGCAGAGCTTGATATCGGTGCCTTGATCTGATCAAGGAAGCATGAATTCGAAATAGAGTGCCTTACCTGTCTTTCCTACGAGATCGAAGGTAAGGCTTTTTACTGGCATCATACCTTTGAAATATACTTGTTCAAGCCGTTCTGCAATCTTTCCGTTTTCCCTGGTGCAGCCGCTGTCTGTATCCCCGTTGTAATGGCTTTCCCTCCATATGTCCTTCCATCCCTTTGTTACAAAATCATTTGCAAGTGGGAATGTCCGTGCATTGCGGTAGCCAAAGCCGGTAAACGATGTCCAGTCTCCAAATCCTGGCTCATCGGAGGAGAGTGCATAGATTGCTGCGCTGGAAAGTCCCCTTGACGGTGCATCCATGCTCTTTTCCTTTCCTTCGAGGAAAGAAAGATATTCATCTGGGTTTTCCGGAAGAGGCGAGGAGATATCATTTACGGCTATTGAGACACTCTTTCTGCTGTTTATCTCGAAGAGTCCTTCGTCGCTATCGCTTCCTGATAGGTTGAATGAGGATATGACAGCTCCTTTCTCGAACAAGAGCGCATTTTTCTTCAGAACGCGTGCGAAGACGAAAGTATCTTCTGCCGGACCTGTGATGATCATGAAATCCGGATTGAGATTGCCGATCGAGGAAATGACATTGCGAACTTCGCTTTCATCCATCTTGTCTTCAAGGTGGAAGAAAACAGCTGAAAGGATGTCGTTATCCCCCTTCACAGCATTGCCGTCTTCAATATCGTAATAATAAGGAAAAGAAGTGAACGTCGGATTCGTGAGGTACTTCTTGACATCTAGCCCTTGTTCGACGATCACTCTGTATCTCGTCTCTGGGACTGTTACTTTCTCAGGTTCGTTTATCTGGCTTTTTCCCTGTCCTACTCTGTAGACAGCACATGAGGAGAGGACAAGGAGAATCGCCATCGCAACTAGTAGTGCTCTTTTCATATCTTGAGGAGTTCCAGAAGTTTGTCCGCCTCCCCATCCTCGTAGCTCTGTACAGGAGGAAAGAATGAAAGCCCGTCGCCATTGAAGCGTGGAAGCACATGTATGTGGAGGTGAGGCACTTCCTGTCCGGATGCAGGGGAGTTGTTTATGATCACATTCGTCCCATCCGCATTTAGCACTTTCCTCATCTTCCTGTCGATTTTCTTGACGATCTCCATCATATGGCCAGTGACTTCCTCAGGCGCATCTGCGACTGTCGGATAAACCTCTTTTGAGATCACAAGGGTATGTCCCTTTGCTCTCGGGCTGATGTCGAGTATGGCAAAGCATACATCATCTTCATATATCTTCCTCGATGGGATTTCCCCATCCCTGATCAGTTCAAATACTGTAGGCATCATCATCCTCCTAGTCGAATGATAGCCGTAAACTTTCTCATAAGGAAGATGACGGACATCATATTTTTAAGAAACAACGAGAGATGCTTGAACAAGAATGACAAAATCCATATGATTTGTTCTCGGTCGATTTCTACAAGTTGAACTATAGGGATATTTTCCTATTTCCATATAAACAGAGCTTTCTTTTGAGAGGGAATTATTATGAACAATGACCTATTGGGCATGCGAAATATTGGTATTTCTGCCCACATCGATTCGGGTAAGACCACACTGTCCGAACGAATCCTCTACTACTGCAATAAAATCCATGCTATCCACGAAGTAAGGGGCAAGGATGGAGTAGGTGCGACGATGGACTCCATGGAACTCGAGAGAGAAAGGGGAATCACGATCGCATCCGCAGCTACAAACGTTAACTGGAAGGGTCATGAAATAAACATCATCGACACTCCGGGCCATGTTGACTTCACGATCGAAGTTGAGAGATCCCTGCGCGTTCTTGATGGTGCTATCCTTGTCCTCTGTTCTGTCGGAGGCGTCCAGTCCCAGTCAATTACTGTCGACAGGCAGATGAAGCGCTATCATGTTCCCCGTATCGCATTCGTCAACAAGTGTGACCGTACCGGTGCAAATCCGTACAGAGTAAAGCAGCAGCTTATCGACAAGCTCAACCTCAATGCAGTCCTGATGCAGATTCCAATCGGACTTGAAGACAGGCTTCAGGGCGTAGTGGACCTTGTGGAGATGAAGGCAATCTACTTTGATGACGGCCCGAATCATGATCAGGCAAGGGAAGCTGAGATTCCAGAGGAACTCATGGCTGAGGCACAGGCAAAGAGGGAAGAGATGCTCGATGCTGTATCAATGGTTTCAGATGAGCTGATGGAGGCTATGCTTGAGGAGAATGTAACCCCTGAGATCATCAAGAGAGCAGTCAGGAAGGGAACGATCGGTCTTGAGCTTTGCCCTGTATTTGTGGGTTCAGCTTACAAGAACAAGGGTATCCAGCCACTTCTCGACGGAGTCATTGATTATCTTCCGAACCCGACAGAGGTAGAGAACGTAGCTCTTGACCTCGACAACAACGAGAAGGAAGTTGTCCTTGAGTCCAATCCGGATAAGCCTTCTGTAATCCTCGCATTCAAGCTTGAGGATGGTCAGTTTGGTCAGCTTACATATATCCGTGTCTATCAGGGCAAGATCAAGAAAGGTGATACTCTCTACAATACAAGGACCAGGAAGAAGTTCAACGTCGGCCGCCTTGTAAAGATGCATGCATCTGAAATGGAGGATATCTCTGAGTGCGGATGCGGAGAGATCGCTGCACTTTTCGGAATTGACTGCGCCAGTGGCGATACATTCTGTGATCCTTCTCTCAACTACTCAATGACAAGTATGTTTGTTCCTACTCCGGTCATCTCTCTTGCCATCGAGCCAGTAGACAAGAAGGCAGCAGACAACATGGCGAAAGCTCTTAACAGGTTTACGAAGGAAGACCCGACATTCCAGACATATGTTGATCCTGAGTCCAACCAGACGATTATCAAGGGTATGGGCGAGCTTCACCTCGACGTATACATCGAGAGAATGAAGAGGGAATACAAGGCTGAAGTGAAGGTCGGTAAGCCGGAGGTTGCCTACAGAGAGGCTATCAGCCAGAGGGCAGACTTCAACTATACTCACAAGAAGCAGACTGGTGGATCAGGTCAGTATGCTCGTGTTGCAGGATATATGGAGCCTATCACAGAGTCTGAGAACCCAGATGAGCCACCTAAGGAATATGACTTCATAGATGAGATCAAGGGAGGTGCTATTCCTAACGAATACATTCCTTCCTGTGACAAGGGTTTCCAGGCAGCTATGAAGAAGGGATCCCAGATCGGATTCCCAGTCATCGGTGTTCGCGTTGTCATCAACGATGGTGCATGGCATCCGGTTGACTCTTCCGATATGGCATTCCAGACAGCTGCGATCGGCGCGTTCAGGGAAGCTTTTGAGAAGGCAAAGCCGGTTATCCTCGAGCCTATCATGAAGGTTGAGGTTGAAGGTCCTAGCGAATTCCAGGGCAACATCTTCGGTTCGATCAACCAGAGAAGGGGTATGATCGTCTCTTCCACAGAGGACAACAATCAGTGTCAGGTGATCGCAGAGGTTCCTCTTTCCGAGATGTTCGGCTACTCCACAGTTCTCCGTTCCCTCACTCAGGGAAAGGCAGAGTTCACAATGGAAGTTGCCAAGTACGGCCGCGTTCCTTCCTCTGTTTCTGAAGAGCTGAAGAAGGCTTATCAGGAGAAGAAAAAGAAGGAAGCTGGAAAGTAAGATAATGAGATTCTGAATCTCAGAAGGGCTCGCAGGAATGTAAAGTTCTCTTGCGGGCCTTTCATTTTTCTTTTTTCCTTTGTTTTTGCCTTTCCAGATTGTATAATTGTTCAAACAACTAGGAGGCGAACGAATGGATATCAAGGAATTGAACAGCGTAAGTCCTCTCCGCATTTTCGAGGAGTCGATCAACGGAGGCCTCGGTCGGGGAAATCTCGGGGTTATCGTATCTCGCCATGGCGTGGGGAAGACAGCCTGCCTTGTACATCTTGCTACAGATAAGCTCTTCAAGGGAGAGAATGTTATTCACGTATCTTTCTCTGGCAATGTTGAGCATGTCATCAACTGGTACAAGGAAGTTTTCAGGGAAATCTGTGAATTGCAGTCGCTAGATGATGCGACGATGGTCTACAACTCGATCTTGGCAAACAGAGTGGTCATGAACTTCTCTCAGGAACATGTTCCTATTGACAAGGTACTCCAGAGTCTCGAATCTCTCATCAGTCAGGGATCTTTCAAGGCCGATGCAGTTCTTTTCGACGGTTATAAGCTGACAGTTGCGGATGAGGAAGAGATCATCAAGATCAAGGAATTTGCTGCATCCATGAATCTGGAAGTGTGGTTCAGTGTATCTCCTATCCGTTCGGATGTAGTGTACGATGAGTACGGAGTTCCTAACTCACTCTTGAAGTATTATGACCTCATTGATGTTCTTGTTGCCCTCAAGTATGACGAGAAGATCGACAAGGTGCTTCTTACAGTCGTGAGAGCGCATCATGAAAATGTAGCAAAGCCAATGGGCGTTACTCTCGATCCTAAGACAATGCTCATCAGCAAGTGATAGAGAACAGGCAGGGAAGAGGAGGGGAAACCCTCCTTCCCTGACATTGTTGATTTTCATTGCTTAAAAGGTTAGTATAGCTACGCACATACTTGGGATCGTAACTCAGTGGGAGAGTGTCACCTTCACACGGTGGAAGTCGTTGGTTCGAATCCAATCGGTCCCATAAGCGTAAGTTGTTTGCTGAAAAGTAAATAGCTTGCGCTTTTTTCTTCCCAAAAAGATAGGGAAATGGTATCGCTACAAATAATTATCGTTCGGCATCTAAGTATTCCTTTTTTTGAGAAGAATACACGAATCCTTTTAAACAATATGAAGTGACCTCGGATTTGCCGGATCGTGGATTCGGCAATACCATAGTCAAAAACTAAGAGGCTTGCCTTACCGCATGCAAAAGGAGATCACTTCAAAATGTTAACAAAAGAGATTGTAAGAGCAATT
>CASFDA010000016.1 GCA_949293335.1 uncultured Spirochaetales bacterium | reverse complement strand
TGTTGAGGTCGAATGCAGTATGGCTCTCCTTCCTCCTCTCATAAGACTTGGAAGAATATTCCAGGAGGCGGTTCCAGACAAAGCGGCAACAGCCGATGATCCTTGTCATCTTCTCCCGTTGCTCGTCTGTCGGATAAAGCCTGAAGCGGTATGCCTTCTGCATGATTATATTCTACCACAGGATATGGGATTCGTATAGCTTTGCTATACGAAAATCAGTCGAGTTCACGCATTCAGCCCATATGCGAATAAGGGGTTATCTGCGGCTCTTCTATATCAGGGGATAGTAGTCCCCGATTTTCTGATCCAGGAGAATAGGTATTGCTGGGAAAGTGCCTCATAAGGAGCAAAATAACTCTTGTCCTTTCCCGGGTAGTATTTATCCATCACCCTTTTCATCCAGACATCAATCGGGAATGCCTCCATCCTGTGATATGAGAATATGAGGATGCATGAGGCGACCTTAGGTCCTATTCCCTTTATCCTCTGCAATGTCTCCATGGCAAGCGGGAATTCCATCTCTTCAACCTCATCCAGAATGGAAGTGTTGCTGATCAGATCAAGCAGAAATGGTGCGCGGAATCCGACTCCGAGAGATCTCAGCTCCTCTTCATTTGCCCCTTTTAGTTCATCAGGGGAAGGAAAAGAAAACCTGTCCTTCTCTATTTCGTGGCCATAACGCCTTGATATCCTGTCATATAGTCCGGTTATCCTCTTTATATTATTGTTCTGGCTCAGGATAAATGAAAAAGCGGTGAGAAAATGCTCCTGCCTCAGTATCCTGAGAGTGCCTACAGACTCAACCGCGTTTTTAAGGATCTCATCCTTCTTGCCTATATTCTCCTTGGCCTTCTCATAGTCATAGTCCATATCGAAATAATCATGAAGATAAGGATCCTTTGCAGCATCTTCTATGCCCTTTATCCTATATACCCTTTCGTTAAGGACAGATGAGAATGTACCATCTTCTTCCTTCCTCCAGCTGAAGCTCTGTCCTCCGAGCAGAATCTCGTCCATGTTCTCGTTCATGGTTTCAATGATAACAAAGCACGACTCTAATTGGAAAGTGATCAGAATAACCAGTACCCGACGAGACAGTGTACCTGACAGCTTCCTTACCATCTTTGAGAATCTGTGCTGAGAGGACAGATGAATCCAGTACTTCCAGCCTTTCTGAATTTATTATTGCACTGTTAAAAAAAGCATCGTCCAGCCTTTCACCCTTGCCCATGAAATAATAAGTTGGACTTGAGTCATAACTCAAAGCACCTGAATACAACACTCCATCCTTCACCTCAGATGGTTTCCCAGTGATGGGAAAGAGACTGGATGAGAGTACATCTTCGTTGAAATCACCTATCACAATAACAGGAGATGGACTGCGGGATGCTATGAGAGAAGAGACATAATCCCACTCCTTTTGCCTGATCTCCTCAGAGCCATCTATCTGGCTTCTGAAATGGACAGTGAAAACAGATATGTATTCCCCCGCCAGTTTGAAAACAAGCTCAAGTATGGTCCTCGAACCTGATAGCCTGTGCTCTGATACCCGGTCAGGCTTGATTCTCGACAGGAAACCTATGGAAAGAGGTGTCCCAGAGTCTGCTATTCCATAATAGTAATACCCTTTGTCATAAAGTTTTTCAGCAAGAGCATATAGGACTGCAGCGGACTCTATCTCCTGAAAGAGAAAGAGGTCTGACATGAATTCATCCTTCTGTAAAAGTGATGAATACAGCTCCACCCTCTCAATAAACTCATTTTTCCCATATCCGTCACTGCTTCTGAACGGTTCTATTTCATCTCCATCGGGAATGTCATCCATGAAAAGATACATATTGTATGAAAGGATGCTGAAAATCCTCTCCCCGTCTCCTTGGCAGGAAGTTAGAGAAAAAAGGACAAATAAAAATGGGATATACAATTTCTTCATATATCCCATAATGCGATAAGGCAAAAATCTGTTAACTGAGTTCTCCGATGTTCCTGACTATCTTGCCGACAATGCCGTAAGAGGCCGCCTCTTCGCTTGCAAGCCAGTGGTCGCGCTCTGTATCCTTCTCAACCTCAGCAAGCTCCTTCCCTGTCGATTCGGCGATGATCTTGTCAAGCTTTTTCCTCAGCTCTCCGATCTTCTCTGCCTGGATTGCCATATCGATCGCAACTCCCTTCATCTCGGAAAGTGGCTGATGTATAAGGTAAGTCGCGTTCTCGAGCGAATAACGCCTGTCCTTACTGACTGCAAGATATATGAGTGCCGCAGCAGATGCTACAAGACCGACTCCCACTACTTTCACACTAGAACGCACGAACCTGATCATGTCATAGATCGCGAAGCCAGAGTACACATCCCCACCAGGGCTATCGATCAGAACAGTTATCGGCTCATTGCTCTCACAGTCGAGTGCCAGGATCTCACGAATGAACTTATTGGCGCTCTCCATGGTAATCTCACCTGATAGCACCACCATCCTCGCCTTGAACAGCCTGTCATCAAGTGAAGGATTGATTTCTTTTTTTGTCTCTTCCATATCTATAAGAATATAGCCGTTAAAGGAAGTTTCGTGTAGCTGATGCACGTAACAAATGAACAAAGAAGGAAATAGAAAGCATCCAGTCTGAATCAGGATTTCTTTTTACATAAGCTTAACAGCAAGCGAGCAGAGAACAAACAAAAAGTAAATATATATTCAGATGTGGATATTTTGATTGAAAACGTATCTAAGTCATTCGGGAAGGAGAAAGTAATAGATTCGATCTCCCTGAAAATACCTTCAGGCAGCTTCACCACCCTCCTTGGTCCATCCGGGTGTGGCAAAACCACACTTCTGAGGATGATAAGTGGTCTCGAAACCCCGGACGAAGGCAAGATCATGCTAGGCAGCAAAACGGTCTTCTCTTCAGAAGAGAAGATAAACGTTCCTCCAGAGAAGCGAGGCCTTGGTTTTGTCTTCCAGGACTTTGCACTCTGGCCACACATGAAAGTGAAAGACAATGTCGCTTTTGGCCTGAGGGCACAAAAAAGAACCGAGAACCTCGAAGAGGAAGTAGAAAAAGCACTCTCCTCAGTGAGGCTGACTTCATACAAAGAACGCTATCCGCGAGAACTCTCAGGAGGACAGCAGCAACGCGTCTCATTTGCACGGGCAATTGCGACGAAGCCGGAATGCATCCTCTTTGACGAACCCCTATCTGCCCTAGATGCAATTCTGCGAGAGGAGATGCGAGGGGAGATAAAGAGACTGTGCAAAGAGTATGGCCTCACTTCAATATTCGTCACCCACGACCAGAGCGAAGCGATGAGCATGTCCGACATGATAGCTGTGATCGAAAAAGGAAAGGTCTTGCAGTACGACAATCCCGAGAGAATATATCACTACCCGACAACCCCATTCGCAGCAAAGTTCATCGGCTCCTCGAACTGGATCGACGACGGTCACATGTTCCGTCCGGAAAACATCCATTATGAGAAAAGGGACGGAGATATCGAATTCGTATTGCCTGTGGAAGATTACGAATATCTGGGATCCTATTACCGCCTGATTCTTGATTACAAAGGCAGGCGATGGAGCGCAAGGAATAATCAGAAAGTCGAGAAAGGTACTAAATTACCAATCTATATACAAAAAGACTCGATTATAGAGTTTGGAAGGTGAAACTATGAAAAAGGGAATTTTTGTTCTCATTCTGGCTCTTGCCATCGTATCATCGGCATTCTCTGCCGATGTAGTCACTGTTTATATGCCATCACCGGCAGGACTTGCAAACAAGCTTGCTGCAGATTTCGAAGAAAAGACCGGAATCGAAGTACAGACATTCCAGGGAACTACAGGAGAAATACTTGCCCGCCTAGAAACAGAGAAGGCAAATCCTGTTGCAGATGTCGTAATCCTCGCAT
Source organism: uncultured Spirochaetales bacterium (assembly GCA_949293335.1). Lineage (GTDB taxonomy): Bacteria > Spirochaetota > Spirochaetia > Sphaerochaetales > Sphaerochaetaceae > Ornithospirochaeta. The sequence continues at coordinate 24,521 of CASFDA010000016.1, read as the reverse complement.
CATGGTCCGATGGTCTTGCGCTAAAGAACGAGGGCGAGCTGGCATCATATGTTCCGAAAGAGAGGGACAAGATCGTGGAAGGATGGATTGACGATGACAACATGTTATTCGGATATAGCGCATCCGCAGTCGGCGTGATCTACAACACATTGATCTGGGAAAACCTCGATGCGGACTGGAATGAACTTGCGGACAGCATGTATAAGGACGACATTGCAATCCCTGATCCTGAACTCTCTGGCGCATGCAAGGACTTTGTGGCTGGTTTTGTAACAAATTTCGGATGGGACACATTCACAGCACTCGCAGAGAACGGCATGATCGTACCAGGTGCGAACCGTGCTGCCTTGGACGCTGTCACGACAGGTGAAGTCGGTATCCTCATCGCAGGAGTAGACTATAACGCATACTCATCAATGGCAGCTGGCGAACCGATCTCGATCTATTATCCTGCAAGTGGTACTGTCGTCAATCCTCGTCCTGCAATGATCATGAAGACTGCTCCTGAAAAAGAGAATGCAGAGGCATTCATCGATTATCTGTTCTCTCCGGAAGCTCAGCAGATGGTTGCAGATGCATACCTTCTTCCAGGAAGAAGTGATGTCGAATATGACAACAGAGCAACCCTTGCTGAAATCCCGCAGCTTCCTACAAATTGGGATGAAATGATGAGCATCTCCTCTTCCGCATCAGCAAAGATCAACGAGCTCTGCGAAAGGTAAAAGCCGGAGGGGAAGATGAATAGGAAAAAATACGGAAATCTGATACTGATCATATTCCTGATCTTTCTGATAATACTTCCCCTCTTGTCGATTTTCAGACAGACGATATTTCCTGATGGCCATTTCTCGCTTTCAATGGCCATCAATACAATCCAGGAGGAGGAGAATCTGACGATGATCCTTTCCTCCCTCCTGTTGGGAGTACTGGTAGTAATTGTCTCCTCGCTGATAGCACTTCCTCTTGCTTACATTTTTTCGCGTACAAATTTCAGGAGATACCATTTCTTTGACATCATTTTCATGATTCCATTCATGACACCTCCCTACATTTCATCGATGGGATGGATACTCTTCATGCAGAAAAGAGGTCTGCTGCAACAGCTTTTTCCTTCTCTCTCAATCGTTTCCGATTACTTCTTTTCGCTCTTCGGCCTTGTGCTGGTCATGAGCTTCCATGTTTTTCCTTTCATGATGACGATGATGAAGAACGCAATGCTTACAGTGCCCTACTCACTCGATGAGGCTGGTGCTGTCGCAGGTTCATCATTTCCAGAGAGGATCAGGAAACTCTTTCTTCCCCTTCTTACCGGGAACTATGCAATCGGCGCCCTATTGGTCTTTGTAAAGACAATCTCTGAATACGGAACTCCTGCAACACTTGGTCGCAGGATCGGCTTTTCAGTATTCACAACCGACATACACCGCTATGCGACTGTAAGTCCGATAGACTTCGGGAAATCTGCCTCTCTTGCCTCCCTGCTCATAGGCATATGCCTTCTCATATGGTTTCTGCAGAATTATATAACCAACAAGACGCGATACGATCTTGTCTCGGGAAAGGGAGGAACAGGAAAAGTAGGAGAACTCTCAAAAAAAGCATTTGCAATTATTCTAGCCTACATATTCCTGATCGTATTCTTCTCTATGATAATCCCTCTCTTCTCGATCATCTCCTCATCTCTGATAAATCTCCGCGGTTATGGATTCAGAGCAGGCAATTTCACCATAAACAACTATATCAAGGTCTTCACAGAAGACACTCAGGGGATTAACGCGCTCTCAATCTCCCTCTTCCTTGCACTCTCATCAGCGACGATAGCCGCCATCATTGGAACCATATGTGCAACTATGGCAAACAAGGGAAGGAAAATGGGCAAAGTCATCGAGGGACTCTCCCTTATCCCGGAAATGCTTCCAAGTATCGTCCTTGTACTGGGAATAATGCTGTTCTATAACTCGATCTACAAAATAGTTCCCATTTACGGAACGATATGGATAATGGTACTGGCCTACGTGATCCTCTTCCTTCCATATACAGTGCAGTATGTCACGTCTTCTTATTCGCAAATCAGCCCATCTCTGATCGCAGCTGCAAGAATGTCAGGGGCAAAGAGTGGCTTTATTTTCCTCAGAATAACCCTTCCTCTGATCTCAAAAGGAATCCTCTCCGGGTGGATGATGACATTCATAATTGCATTCAGGGAGCTTGTCACACCATCCCTCATCGCTCCGACGAACACCCTTACAGTCTCAACTTATATCAACAGGCAATTTGAACAGGGAAGTGTCGGAAAGGGAATGGCCATGGCTGTCATCTGCATACTATTCAGTACAGTATTCCTATTGCTGCTTGAAAAGGTCGTCAGGAAGAGAAAGTAAGGTGAAGCTACCCTTACAAAGACCTACTCTGTTCCATCCAGAAAGCCACGGCCTGATCAAGCCACCCTTCTGCAACAGTTCCAGTCCCGAGCCCAAAGCCATGTACAAGACCAGGATAGTGATGGAATTCAGTAGGTATTCCATACGATGAAAGTACTCTGAGCCTGTGCTCCATGACACGCCACGGAGCAATGCCATCATTTTCTCCTACGCATGCAAATGTCGAGGGATCATCAAAAGATGCATCAGAAAGGCCTGTGTACTGCATTATCACGCACGAAGGACGGGGAAGTTCCTCCTGTCCAAAATACCTGGTGCCATAACGGCCTAGCCATGCTGAAAGTTCAAGGGCATGAGGAAAACTATCTTGCATCGCACCAACATAGGCAAACCCACCACCAGCGTTGCAGACTGCAAATGGTGCTCCCTCTCTTCCACGGAAGAAAAACAATCCCGTATCCCTCTTCCACGGATCCTCCCTCTTCTCCTCTTCGCTATAGATATCATAGAAGACTTGCATTCCTTCCTCTGTGCTTCTTCTAAGGTAATTCACTATCTCCACAGTCTCGTCCGGATCTATGTTCGAGTACCAGACAAGGCGCAGATCCTTCAGCGTTGATCTGGAGTAATACCAGCTTTCAAGGGGAAAAAGAAGTCTTCCGAAAGGCTGGAATGAAGGATAAGAAACAACATCGCTTATCTTCGTTTCCTGAGTAAACACATCATCCTCCGAAAAAAGTGGAAAGAGAAAAAAAAGAATCAAAAACAACAGAAGACATCTCTTCATATCGCGCCTCGCCAGATGATAGCGTCATGTACCCTGTTTTCCTGACACTTTTTCATCAGTTTCCTCCAATGTCACAATTTAAGGCAAGGAAGACGCGATAAGTAGTCTCACTTTGTTCTCCAGTTGTCACCTGATGTTTCTTCTGAAAAGAGAAAAGAAATCCCCACGGCACATGCCATGGGGATCGATTCAGATAAACTACTCTTCCTCTTTGATTCCAGCAAGGATCTTTTCCTTCTTCCGGAGTCTTGGATTGATCGCTTTTTCTATCCTTGTGACGACCCTTGTGAAGATTGCTGTGATCACAAAGTACATTATTGCAGTGACGATAAGCGGGAAGAACGCCTCATATGTGCGGCTTCGCACAAGGTCGCTTATTTTCGTTAGGTCGAGAACTGCTATATAACCTACGACAGAAGTCTCCTTGATCAGTGTCACTACCTCATTGCGATAAATAGGAAGGAAATGCTGAGCAGCCTGCGGGAGAATGATCTTGAAGAAACTCTGATGCTCTGAATATCCGAGAGCAGTCGATGCCTCAAACTGCCCTTTCCCGATCGCATTGCATCCCACGCGCAGCATATCGATCATCGAACATGCGAACATGAGTGAGAATCCGACTACAGATACCCACATTCCGCTTATCCTAGTTGCTCCAAAAACGATGTAATAGAGGATCATGAGCAAGAGGACCGTAGGCATTCCGTGGATAAGCCACAAGAAGAAGTTAGTCACTCTGTTTGCAACAGGATTGCCTTTCCTGCAGAGCATATAAACCAAAAAGCCGAGGATAGTTCCAGCGATGATTGACGTCACATTGATTATGACCGTCACCAGTGCACCCTGTACGAAGAGCTGCCACCTGGACTCTCTTATGAATGTCTTGTAGAAACTATCTCCAAGCTGTTCAAAGAAAGTAAGGCCGGATTCGTCATCACCAAGCACCACAAGTCTGATTGGCGTTGTGTAGTAGACATCGGAAAGAGTTCCAGTCTCGTTTCTTTCCTCGCTTACCACGATGTTCATTCCGATATCATATCGTCCGCTTTCAACACCAGGAGCAATTGCCTCAAAAGGCACTTCATAGAACTCCGGGGTATAGCCATATGCACGTGCAAAGCGGCATATGAAATCAGCATCGAAGCCGGAGATATGGCCGTTGCTTATGAAGGAAAAAGGTTCATAGCCACCTTCGACAGCAACAGATATGACACCGTTCTCCCCGGTGAAGCCAGTCACATCGCATGTATCGTTGATCGGATCGAAATCCGTTATCCAGTAATCGTACAGTTCAGCAAGAAGACCATTCTCATGGCTCTCCTTGATGAAAGCATTGAGTTCGCTCAGAAGCCTGTCCTGACGCTCGTTGTTTCCTATGATGCAGGTCGCATTGATATATCCTGCAGGCTCTTCAAGAACTGTGAGCTCCGGATGATTCTTCTTCTGCACTCCATAGCTTACTTCCTCGATGAGGTATGCATCCACTTTGCCGGAGGTGAGGGCAAGAATCATATCATTGGGCATTGTATAGTACTGGAAAGTAGTATCCGGTACCCTGTCCTGAATCAATTCCTCGTAAAGAACTGCCGTCTGTACGCCGATATCATGTCCATTGAGATCCTCGATAGTCTCAAACTGTGCCGAAAAGAGAGGACAGAGGAAAAAGCTTGCCAAAAGCAAAACGGAAAGTATCTTCTTCATCATTCACCCTCCATCCACTTGAATCTCATTGTTATCTGGTGGTCATAACCATCCACTTCAGGGACCTCATCCTGCCTGACTTCCGTCGTGGGCTCTGCAAGAAGGTCCAAGAAGAGTTTGCTGGCAGATGTGTAGACATCAAACTTCGCACCTTTATAGATGATGACAGTGGAAAGGATGTCCATCTTCTCTGAGTATTCTACTTTCACGAGGATATCCGGGACATCTGACTCTGGCACGATGTTGTTGATACATATTTCTTCGATTGCGAGCGAAAGCTTGCTCAATCTCTCTGCCTCGATGAGGAGCTTCTCACCATATGCGGTAAGCTCATCATTCATTGCCTCGATGTCAAAATCAGAAGAGTCGATCTTGTAGGTAAGGGATGAAAGACGCTGTATGAATCTCTTTGTCATCTCTTTCTTCGGATGTTCGAAAATCTGCTTTGGCGTTCCCTCTTCGTAAATATATCCGTCGTACATGAAGAGGATCCTGTTGGATATCTTCCTTGCAAAGTCCATTTCATGGGTGACGATCATCATCGTCCTTCCGCTCTTTGCAAGCATCTTGATTACCGATTGTACCTCCCCTATCATCGATGGGTCGAGCGCACTTGTCGGTTCATCAAAGAGAATGATGTCCGGATCCATGGCAAGGGTACGTGCAATGGCAATTCTCTGCTGCTGACCACCGGAAAGCTCTTCTGGGTAATTGAGTACCTTAGAGGCAAGACCGACCTGCTGGAGCAGATACATGGCCCTTTCGTATGCCTCTTGCCTGCTTCGCCCGAGAAGAGTGATCTGCGGATTCATGATGTTCTCAATAATCGTCAAATGACCAAAGAGGTTGAAGGACTGGAAAACCATTCCCATCTTCTTTCTTATCTCATTGAGATTGCATCCTTTCTTTGTAATGTCCTGACCGTCTACGATAATGCTGCCGGATGTAGGTTCAGTAAGCATATTGATACATCTGAGGAGGGTTGATTTTCCTGTACCAGAAGGTCCGATTATAGATATCACATCTCCATCGTTTATCGTGATATCTATGTCTTTCAGCGGGATGGTATCATCATCAAATACCTTGCGTAAGTGTTTGATTTCAATCATCGAAGAACTCCCCTAAAAAACATTGGAGACTATTACAACGAATAATCTTTATCCTTTACCAAACAATTAATATCTTTGCGCATTATAGTAAGTGAGAAAGATAATTAACAGCGCAAAAAGGCATGATTAGGGAAATTTTGTGAAAATATTTTTTTACCCCATTAAAATTTCGATATACGCAATATTCATAATATTAATTCTCAATTTTTAACTGTTTAAAAGCCTGCATCCCATTTCACAACATCCCAAATGCTGTCATAAAGGGCTCATAAGGGCAAAAAAACATGCCATATACGACACTAATTGTATTTTCGCATATGCATTATAACCGTGATAGCCGTCGATATTCAGAAAGGAATAGTCCTCATGTCAGCTTCCGCTTCTTGCCGGGAATATACATCAGACTGACGCCGTTTCAAATAGCATACAAACAAATTATGTCCCAGACTCAGATATCTCATCCTGGTACTGTTTCCAAAGACCTTATTCATGAACTTGATGCACTACTTCCGACATTACAGTGAATTCACTGCAAGTAAACTTACAGACAAATTGAACTAAAATTGGTTTTGAAGCTAAATGCAATATAATTATACAATATAATATTCTAATTTAGGAATATATAAAATCTGAATATATCAATATCTCTGTATGGTCGTCAAATAGAAAACTTTGCGATACATCAAGATGCTTCTTCACAAGAAAGTGTAGTATATGGCAAAACATATCTAGGAGGGGCAAGATGAAGGTCAAGGAATATTTTGAGAATAAAAGGTATCCCGGACGAGTAATCCTTTCAGGAATCGGAAGTGGCGGAGAAGTCGTGATGGCTTATGCGATAATGGGCAGAAGCGACAATAGCAGGAACAGAATATTGGTACTTGAAGATGGTATTCTGAGAACAAAAGCCTTTGACGAAAGCAAAGTCGAGGATCCTTCACTCATAATCTACGAATCAAAACTGGAAAATGATGATTTTATTATCCTTGCCAATGGTGACCACTCCGAAACGATCAAGGAGGCACTTTCTGAAGGAAAAGACCTTGAAAGCGCACTTACGAAGATAACATATGAACCAGATGAACCTAACTATACTCCGCGTATAGCAGCTGTATTTGACAAGAAAAACGATAGTTATTCACTCCTTATCGTCAGAAAGAATGCGTTGTCTTATGAAAGAGAAATGATTATCTACAGATACCCGGGGATAAGAGGAAAATGCCACGTTATCCATACTTATCTGGATGATGGTAATCCTCTACCCCCTTTCAATCAGGATCCCCAGATGCTTGATCTTCCTTCATCGTGTGAAGAGCTTGTAAACGAGCTCTGGAATGCCCTTGACAGGGAGAACAGGATAAGCCTCTATGTCCGATATGGATCTGTAGAAAGACTCATAAACAGGAATGAGAGGGAGATAAAACTCAAATATGGGTGCAATCCGAATCAGAAGGACAGCAGTCTCTCCGCCGGTTTTCCCCTGCCTTTGAAAGTATTGAACGGCCGCCCTGGCTATATAAACCTGCTTGATGCACTCAATGGCTACCAGCTAGTAAAAGAACTGAAGATGGCAACAGGCCTTCCCAGTGCAACGTCATTCAAGCATGTGTCTCCTGCAGGAGCTGCTGTATATGTCCCCCTGAGCGATAAAGAGAGGAAAATGTACTTTGTCGGGGATGATGAGGATTTGTCAGAACTAGCTATCAGCTACATCAGGGCACGAGGAGCGGACAGGATGAGCAGTTTCGGAGACTTCATCTCCCTTTCCGAGCCTTGCGATGAAGCAACGGCAAGAGTTATTTCAAAAGAAGTGTCAGACGGCATTATTGCACCAGGGTACAGCAAAGCGGCCCTGGAGATCCTAAAGAAGAAGAAAAAAGGCGGTTACTGCATACTCTTGATAGATCCGGAATACGTGCCACCGGTGGTCGAGAAAAAGACTGTATATGGTCTTACTTTCACCCAGAACCACAATGATTACATTCCATCTGAAAAGGACTTTTTAAATATCGTATCGGAAAAGAAGGAACTTACAGAAGAGGCCAGAAGAGATCTTACTGTCGCGCTCATCGCACTCAAGTACACACAGTCAAATTCTGTCTGTTATGCATCAAATGGACAGACAATCGGAGTTGGAGCCGGACAGCAGTCGAGAATTCATTGCACACGGCTAGCTGGCGGGAAAGCAGACATGTGGAATCTCAGGAAGAGCGAGAAAGTTCTGAATCTTCCATTCAGGAAAGGCCTGACAAGAAACGAGAAGGATAACATCATAGAGCAGTATCTCTCTGAAGATCCTGAAATTGACCTGTTTTCATCGTGGGAGGAGTACTTCACATCATGCCCGGAGAAGTTCGGGAAAGAGGAAAAGAGGGAATATCTGAACGGTGTAAAAGATATTTCACTTGCAAGCGATGCGTTCTTCCCGTTCCGTGACAACATAGACAGGGCTGCCAGGAGCGGAGTCAGATTCATATCAGAGCCAGGAGGATCAATGAGGGATGACGATGTAATAAAAGCTGCAGATGAACATGGTATGACACTAATCTTCACATCTGTTCGCCTATTCCATCACTGACAATTCCTCCTTGACGATATTTGCAAGACATGATTCCATTCCGGACACTCTTTCCATAACTTGGAAGAATCAAGTGAAAGAGGTGCTCTGAATCGCTTTTCATGATGCAGATCTCGCGGTTGATATATTTTACTGCCTGCCTTTTTCCACCCCCCTCATTTTCATGACTATCATGTCATTGGCCTGATTGAGAATGGAGAGTGAAAGCTCACATACAGCGCAATCAACATCAGCAAGGATGTGATGGAACACATGTCTGGTCAGACCCAAAAGTACATTTCACTAAGATTCCGACATCCAAATCTCCTTGAGGGCAAAAAGGAGGGGTATGGCGCTGAAAATAAGCGTGCGGGTTTCCAGATACGGACTGAGAACAGCACAAAGGAAGGCACCGAGGACAAAAGTGAAAATCATCCCGATGTGATAGAGCCCCCTTTTTAGACTTTTGGTATCTTTTTCAACGTAAACGTGAAAGAAGGACGAGGCCCCACCGCGCAAATGTGCAGTACAGAACAAGGTAGAGAGTTGTACGCCTCTTGCTTTCTGGAATGTATTGTACTGCATGCTGCTGATCAGAGCGATCGAGGAATGGAAGATCGGGAAAGGTGTGCTCTCTGGAAGAAATGAAAGCAAAGAGATGAGAAGTACCTCAAAAAGCAGAAGGAGTTTCGGCCATGATCTGGAAATCTTGCTCCTGAAGAATTCTGAGACGAAAGAACCAAGGAAGAACGTGAGGATCGGAACTAACGTCATAAGGACAGCGTCCCAGTCCATTTCTGCCAGATGCAGAGCAAGAAGAAGGAGATTTGCAGTCTCGGCATTTGCAAACACCCCGCCTTTCAGAAAATATGAATATGCCCCCATGAAACCACCTGAGAGCATAAGGAATACAAATATGTGATACCTTTCTACAGTCGCTGTCTTTTCCACAGGTGTGAATATAGCCGCAATTGATGAAAAGTAGAACCGTATTTTAACTGCAAACATTGAGTGGAACTACACAGGAACCACGCTGGACATACCGCTACATATCCAGTTTTGTCGCCATCCCCATAATAGAAATGGAAAAAACATCTCCATTTTCTAAGTGTATGCCAAGCTGGAATATCTGTTAATTTTCACTTGAAGAAAGTGTGGTGAGGATTATTATTTTCTTCTGTATGTGGATACTCTATGCTCTTGGCTCGGCCTTCTTCGCTGGGATAACAGCAATTCTCGCAAAATGCGGGATCAGGGAAACTGACTCAGCTGTCGCGACCGCGATACGTACGGTCGTGATTCTCGCTTTCTCTTTCCTCATGGCATACATTACCGGGCAGATTTCTGAGATCCATATCATAGATGCGAAGACCTGGCTTTTCCTGATCCTTTCAGGACTTTCAACGAGGGCATCCTGGCTATGCTATTACAGGGCACTTCAGGAAGGAAAAGCAAGCGTGGTAGTCCCCATCGATAAAATGAGCATACTTGTGACAATTGTTTTCTCTAGGATAGTCTTTGGTGAACACCTGACAGGAAAGGCTCGGATCGGGCTTTTCCTTATTATCATCGGTACATTGCTGATGGTCATTCCATCTCTTTCTCTATAATCTTAAGGACAATGGTACGCAAAAGTCTCAGTTGACTCCTATACCTATGGAGTTGGATGCGACTTATTTTTTACGAAATGACATCCTGAACCACTATATGTTTTCGACTATCAATAAAGTTCCAGCTTGGTCAGATAGTTATTGAGATGCTGGAGTCGCTCTTCTGTCGCTGCATCCGCATAACGGCTCAGTTCGTTGCTGAGCTCTTCAATCAGGAAGAAAATTCCAATGTATGAATTGAAGGCAGTCGGACTGGAGACATCAGCAACAAGAACCTCATCAGCATGATAGGCTAACGGAGATGTGAGCTTATCGACAATTGCGATAAGATGACAACCGGCACTACGGGCCATGTCGGCCAGAATACATGCCATCTTCGAATAACGTTCTGTACCTATCAGGACAGCACAATCCCCCTCTCCGTAACCAAGAAACGATTCTATGCAACTAGAATCAGCCTTCGTAACATATTCAACATGCGCGATGTACTGTGAAAGTAATACTCCAAGATAACAGGCGGCAGGCGCCGAACCTCTGAATCCTGCAACGAAAATATGCTCGCTGGTACGAAGCAATTCAGCAGCATGCTCAATTGACTTTGGAAGATTCCTGGATGAAGTATTGATGAGATTCTGCTGGATAGCCTCGAGGAACTGGTAACTTCCGGAGGCCGATGGCTTATCGGCAATCTGCTGGTATGGAAGCACGTATCTGTCACTATCAAGTGTTTCAGAAAGATCCTTCTGCAATATCTGCTGAAGCTCCTTGAAACCGCTGTACCCCAGTGTTCTGCAAAGCCTTATCACCGATGTATCACTGACATGCAGGGCCATCGCGATATCTTTTGCTGTCATAAAATACAGCGAGCCTCTATTATCTAGAAAGAAATCGGCGATCTGACGCTCAATCTTGGTAAGATGAGCATTCTTTATCCTATCCTCAAGATTCAATCCCATAAGCCTCCATGCATATCAAATTTAGATGAAAACAGCGCCACAACAACATCTATTGTTGCGGCAACAATATTATGAAATAAAATTGCATTTTTGACAATAAAATTTAAAAACATACGGCCTTTCTCTCTTGACCGTCCATTGGATGCGTTTTAAAAATACACCCAAGATAGAAAAACTGTGTATTTGCTATCTGTATTGCTCACCTAGAAATGGAGGATTTTCAAATGGACATCTCTGAAAAACGTATGGAGTTCTATGGAGGAACCTTTGGTGCCTGCATACCACTTCTTGCCTTCCTTGCTATCATGATAGTCATTGCAGTAACAGGCAGGGTATCACTGGTTCTCTTCTGTATGGCTGGCCTTGCAGGAATGTGCACAGCATTCCTTCTTGCAAAGAACAAAGAAGAATTTGAAAAAGCTGTAATCAAAAGCATCCAGAATGATACTCTCTGCGTGATCGTATTTGCATTCATCCTGGCTGGTGTACTTTCACAGGAACTCCGCCAGAGCGGTCTCGTCGAGGGGCTGACATGGCTGATGACTGCTGTCAATCTCAACGCGGGATTCCTTCCATTGATAGCATTTCTCACCTGCTGTCTGATATCAACAGCAACAGGCACGTCAAACGGAGCTATCGTCGCAGTGCTTCCTGTACTTCTTCCGGTATCAGTAGGTCTCGGAGCTGAACCAGCTGTAATGGTCGGAGCCATTGTAAGCGGTTCTGTCTTCGGTGATAACCTTGCACCTATCTCAGATACGACAATAGCATCAGCTCTTACACAGGGAGCAGAGGTCCGGGATGTAGTACGCACACGTCTTCCCTATTCTCTTATAGGTGGTATTGTCTCCGCTATTCTCTTTGTAATCATCGGATTCAGCACAACAAGTGGTGGCACAGTCACTGAACTTATTGATGCATCATATGCGAAATCGCTTGTGCTGCTGCTCATACCTGTCATCATGGTGATACTCATGTTGAAAGGATGGAATCTGATCTCAACCCTCATCGTCTGCGATCTGGCAGGACTTATCCTCTGCTTGGTTATGGGACTCATCACACCGGAAACGATGTTCTCCGCATCCGGTCCAATCGGAGGTGGAATAACAAGCATGCTGAACGTTATCTGCTTCAGCTTCTTCATCTTTGTCCTGCTTGAGATGCTCACAAGGAGCGGTGTATTCGAAATGCTTCTTGAGAAAGCAGCAAGCATCAGCAAAACACCACGCTCAGCAGAGCTTACTTGCGTACTCATCTGCTTTGTCGCCAGCATAGCAACAGGTGCTGCATCAATTTCCATTCTTGTTATCGGTCCTATCGTGAAGAAGCTCTTCAAACCATATAATCTTGAAGTTACAAGAGCATCAAACATCATGGATGGATTCTGCACAGGACTTGGCGGTTGCGTACCATACAATCCAATAAGCATGAATGCTGTAAGTCTTGCCATTGCAAGTGGAGTTGTGGGCGAATCATTCTCATTCCTTGATTATCTCCCCTACAATTTCCATAGCATGATGCTCTTTATCCTCTTCCTCCTCAGCATCATTACTGGAATCGGAAGACGTTTTGAGAAAAGCAAAGGAGAAGCATGACAATGGAATACCGTTTCAATGAAACACTGAAGACAATTCCTCCTTCAGCATCACTTGCAATCGGAGAGAAGGCAAAGGCGCTCAAGGCTGCCGGCGTAGACCTCATCACACTTGCCACAGGCGAACCTGATTTCGATACTCCTGACGCAGCACGCATTGCTGGCATAAAGGCAATTGCGGAAGGACATACACACTACACGGAATCACGAGGTATAAAGCCGCTGAGGGAAGGCATTGCGAAAATGCTGAAGAGGGACTGCGGAATCGCATGCGATGCTAGCAATATACTTATGGCTCCCGGTGGTAAATATGCGATATACGAGACAGTACGCACTCTTATCAATCCGAATGCAGGAGAAGAGGTAATGATCCTCAATCCATGTTGGGTTTCCTATGCTCCTATCGTAATGGCAGCAGGCGGTGTGCCAGTAGCTGTAGGACTTTCATTCAAGGACAACTATCGCATCAACCGTGAAGTTCTTGAGTCGTGTGTAACAGAGAGAACAAGGCTTCTCATCATCAACTACCCCACCAATCCTACGGGCTGTGTCCTGTCACGTGTGGAAGCAGAGATCCTTGCGGACTTTGCCATCGCACATAATATCCTTGTACTCGCGGATGAGGTCTATGGAAGAATTGTCTATGACGGAGCTGAGAATGTCAGCCTAGCAAGCATTGAGCGTGTTGCAGATCATGTCATAACAATCAATGGATTCTCGAAGTGCGTCGCTATGACCGGATGGAGACTCGGCTACCTCTGTGCACCTAAAGAAATAGTGGATATGGTGCAGATGCTGAACCAGCACACGATAAGCTGCCTCAGCGATATATCCATGGAAGCTGCGCTTGCGGCACTGGATTGCACAAGAGAGATGGATGAAATGGTTGAAAGCTATCGTCGCCGAAGGGATTTCTTCGTTGAGGGATTGAATTCAATTCCTGGAGTAACTTGTCATCTTCCGAAAGGAGCATTCTACGCCTGGGCAAAGATGGATATTGGCAAGAGAAGCAGTCAGGAAGTCGCTTCCTATCTTCTTGAGGAAGCGCAGGTGGCAACTGTTCCGGGAGATGCCTATGGCCTTGGAGGCGAGAGTTGCGTAAGAATGTCCTTCGCAACAGCTGAAAAAGACCTACGGGAAGCGCTCAGAAGAATGGATGCAGCCATCAGGAAAATCAATAAGTGAGGACTGGAATATGGCAAATTCAGTAAATAAGAGAATACGCACGGAGCTAAATCGTCCATCAGCAGAACTGATTGGTAAATTCAAGGGAATTCCTGCAGCGAACATCGATGATGCAATGCAGCGCATGGCTGCAATGTCCAACCGCATACGCCCGTTCGCAAAACACGAGATGCTTGGCCCTGCGTTTACAGTAAAAGTTCCTTATGGAGACAATCTCATGCTCCATAAGGCAATGTCCATAGCCAAACCTGGTGATATCCTCGTAATCCAGTGTGAGGAAAGTACTGACAGAGCGATTTTCGGAGGATTGATGGTCCGCGAGATGCTCGGTCTCGGTCTTGGCGGGATTGTAGTCGATGGAGCAATCAGGGATGCAGATGAAATAGCAAAGATCGCAGACTTCCCTGTTTATGCATCAAGCGTCAGTCCGAATGGGCCTTACAAGAATGGTCCAGGCGAAATCAACTATCCGGTATCAGTAGGTGGTCAGGTAGTCTGCCCTGGAGACATAATCTGTGCAGACGGAGATGCTGTAATCGTAATACCACAAAGCGTTGCAGAAGATGTTGCTGCAGCGGCAAAGCAGGTAGTCGAAAAAGAAGAAGTCATGCTCGATCAGATTGTAAACAGTCATCTTGACCGCTCATGGGTCGACCCAAAGCTTGAAGAACTGAAAGTGGAAATCAAGTGAATCAATAGCCTATGAGAGCTCTCAGCATCGGGGAAGAAATGCCCCGATGCTTTTGTTTTTATGCTTTCTCTGGCATGACCTCGAAGACGCCAAAAAGGCAGGCATAGGCCAATACTGCCTGTCCTTAGGTTCTGCGATACCCACATCATAAATGACTCCTTGAGGACGAAAACTGCCTCGTCAACATATTCAGGCACATAATAAGTCTCTATGTGAGACGCGCCTTCTATAAGATGAAGCGAACGGCTAGCTGCATGTACTGCTTCCTCATAGATACCCAATGTCAGGTAAAGTCCTTCTGAGCGGCTTCCTGCTATCATGAGCAGGGGCTGGGCGATCATAGGATCGCATAGTCAGATGCATCAAAGGATGCAAGCTCAATAAGGTTGCTTACAGGATTAGCAGCTCCTGCGGATGGATGGAAATGTATCACCATTCAGAAAAGAAAACTCTTTACAATTCGAGAATCCTATTTTGAAAGCACTTTCTTCTGCCATGTCCTCTTTCCACAAGAGGGGCATTTCATTAGACGGGATCTGCCTATATGCAAAGCCATTAAGAGAGAAATGAAAGCTGGAACGTATCTATGATGACAATATCTACATTCGTAATATCCTGCATCACGTTCAATGTTCAGGGCAAAATATATTCCTATAAAGAGTATTAGGAGTGCAATCAGAATCAAGAAGAACATAAGTACTGTTCCTGAAGCTAGGAATGCCGAGATGAAGATAATTGCAAGGGCGGATACAGTGGAAAGAAAAATTATGACTGTTTCCAGTCTGAGCAGATATTTATTGCTTTCTTCTTCTTTTTTCCTCATCTCAAGAATGAGGTTCTCCATTTCGATCTTATAGTTGTCTTCCATTGTTTCTTCTCACGTGATGTCCCATAATGCCACACAAATTCAACCTTATGGACATCTTCTTTAGCACAACGATCAGAACTTAGAAGTACCAGTCCTCCAAAAGTAAATATGAAGCTTTATTCATTTTAGGCCACAGGTTCAACATCCGCAAGTTTCTGTTTCATCCAGCAGGAATATTCGGAGATAAAAACATAAAACAAGTGTTTGTTTCGAAAGGAGTTATCACACAACATAAAAACAGTCATTTCTATTCTATTCGTTGTTGGCGACTTTGATGACTCTGAAATATACTAACTAATACTTGGACAGGAGAAACTTTATGATCTGTATTGCAACAGCTCCCTGCGAAGCCTGAAGCGGACGGCCGCATGGAGCAAGCATAAAAGTCCGCCAGGCTTTGCTTCAGAAAAAAATAAGGAGCAAAGCAAATGAAAGACGAAAAGAATTTCAATAACTTCATATTATTATGGGCAACCCAGACACTTTCACGTCTGGGGTCTTCACTGACACCATTTGCACTCATTCTCTGGGCCTATGGTGAGACTGGTTCTGCATTAAGCACTGCACTTCTGACGGTATCGTCATATGTACCGTACATCCTTCTATCACTTCCTGTAGGAACACTGACAGATAGGATGAACAAGAAGCCGCTGATGCTTTTATCTGATACTGCAGCAGCACTATGCACACTCTCGGTACTCTTCATATCGCTCTCAGGAGAACTGGAGCTATGGTACCTATATCTCGTGAATTGCATCACAGGAACAGCACAGGCATTCCAACAGCCAGCAAGTGAGGTTGCAATAACTCTTGTCACGCCAGAGGACAAATACCAGAAAGCGGGAAGCCTGAATGCACTTGCATACAGTGTAATCAATATGGCCTCTCCAGTAATTGCAACAGCATTATACTCTGCAGGAGGGCTGACACTTGTCATCATCATAGACCTCTCGACATTCACTGTGGCATTCCTTTCTCTGCTTTTCTTTGTGAAGATCCCCGAGATGGAAAGCACTAAAACGGAAGAAAAACACATCATCATGGATCTGCGAGAGGCATTAGTTTTCCTTGGGACGAACATCGGAATACTTCAGGTGATACTCTTCCTTGCTGCAATTAACTTCATAGCCTCAATCTATAATGCGGCTCTTCCCGCCATGATTCTCAGCTTCAAGAATGAAAACACACTTGCAATAATACAATCCACAGCAGGAATTGCTATGATTGTTGGAAGTGCACTCGCAACCATGTTGCCAACACCGAAAAGCAGAGTGAAAATGATCATCATCTCGCTCTTCATCTCGATGAGCACTGAGAATTTTATGCTCGCATTCTTCCGAAATCCTGTCATATGGTGTATAGGGGCATTCCTCGGATGGCTCTGTATCCCTGTGATGAATACCAATCTGGATGCCTTGATGAGGAGCCAGATTCCATCAGGCATCCAAGGCAGAGTATATTCAGCAAGAAACATGCTCCAGTTCTTCACCATACCGCTGGGTTATCTTGCAGGAGGATTTCTTGTCGATACCGTATTTGAACCTTTTATGGCTGGCAGATCAGGAACTATTCTCAATCAGCTGTTCGGCACAGGCAAAGGTTCAGGAGCCGCCATGCTCTTCTCTGTAATTGGAGTGATGGGTGTACTTGTCTGCATGATTTTCTCCAGGCTTAACTCAATGAGAAGAATGGAAGAATAGGATCTACTGCTTCGTCATTCAGCAATGAATGATGAAGCAATTGATGAACTAAAATCCAGAATTACGTACCAATATCTTGTTAAATCATTTCAGCATATGTTGTAGTTTTTAATAAAGAACAAAAATGCAGAAATCCGCAATTTTGTCTATTATAGAGTCTTCTATGATTATCAGAAGAGATGAACCTTAATCTTGAATAATGTGATGTAGTACATCCATATGCGCTTTAGTTTCTTCCAAGAGAATCTGTCCTTATTGATTTTGTGCCTCATTGTTACAAGGAATTGTCTCTTTGCAAACTGGTACACAACTACCTCACCTTATCTAAGGTATAAATCTGTGACTGGTTTGTTAAGTCTTTCGCTAAGCTGTCTCCACAGCTTTCTCGTATAGTTCCAGAAGTCAGATCTGCCAAGGCTGTACTCTTCACCGTTTGCAAAGACACCAGATTTTGATTGAACATTATGAATCCAGTCGAAAGAAGTATGATTTCTGTCGAGAAAAAATATCTTCCATCCTCCCCCGGATGATTTGGAATCAAGTCCCGTGGACATAGAAAACCACCCATTGGTAGAGCGCCCGACAAGCATCAGTCGTAACCTGTCCTGCTTGTCATATTGCCGTCCTTTCATGACAGCAAAGTGGGCATAGATATCGAATGCATCAATCCCGGAAGCAGAAACGAACTTGTCCATAATTGATGCGTGCTCACTCTTCACGCCGGATCGACTCATAAAGTCCCAATGCTTTTTCATGACTGACTCTGACCCACTCTGCAAGGTCAGGAGGAGATTCGACCAGGCAATCCTCCCCAAGTGACAGTGCCCATGCATGGAATGCAGACGGATCTGCGATTGTAAGCTCCAGGATTATCGAACCGTCTTCGCATTCAGTGAGTACACTACCCTTCGGCCAGACTTTCTCTTTCTCGAAGAATGCCTGTTTCTTGAAAATATGGACACGTACCCTTCTTGGTTCAGCAGTGGCAACTCCAAACGGATCCGATATGCAGTTATCCATTGATACTCCATCTGGAATCTTGTAATGCTCATCATAGCGGAGTGCGACTGTCCTCATCCGTGAATATGCATATGATGTAGCGCCATTGTGCTTTGGATCATATGCATAGAGGTACAGATTGCTATTCCTGATATACAGTCCCACTGGCCAGAGTTCATGTTCCTTGACGTTGTCGCTGAATGCCGCCTGGTATGTGATATCAATCTTGGTACTAGTCTCAAGCGCTGTAAGAAGAGTATCAACGTAGTTGGCATTATCCCTATCAAGCCTCTGTGGAGTACTGGTCTTCTCTCTGATCTGAGATGGACTGAAACTGACGAGGCCTGCTTTCATAAGCTTTCTACTCAAATCATCGATTGATGAACCAAAGAGGTTCGACGAGCTTCCAGAGTTCAAGAGAAAGTTCAATGCAAGACGCTCCCGGTCACTGACTGCCAGAACGAAGTCAATGGATTGATATATTCTCTCTCTTTCATCCTCGCTGAGCATGTAATAGACCTGATGCCCTTCCTTTTTCTCCTCCAGTCTTATCTGCCTTGAAAGCTCTGCACGATGCGACATGCAGTAGGCTTGCTCACGCCGAGCATATTCTGAATGTCTGCACGTGAAAAGACCTGACCAGGATGGCGGAGGAACAACATGGCAACCTGATCGACCAGATATTTCGATACATTTGTTTTCCTGTCTTTTTCCATTTTTTGATCCTGTCCATTTGTACTTTAGCACGGAATCGTTTCAGATACTGAGACGCAAGTGTTCATGGAAAGAAGAAACCAGCACTTTGCGTATTGATTACTCCTTCGGTACATAGAAAACTTGGATTACGAGATGTTTTTGGAGGAAAAGAACTATGGATGACACGACTAAAGCTATCGGGACTGTGGCAGCAGGAGCTGCAACTGGCGGAGTCATTGCAGGACTTCCAGGAATAATACTTGGTCTCGCTATCGCAGCTGCAGGCGTTGTAATTGCCAGCAAGGCATCAGAAGGAAAGTGATATGGGAATCAAATCTTTCATCTTGAACGGTGGCATTCTCGGAGCTATACGGGGTTATGACTCCGAGAAAGAAGGAAGGCCATATGGGTTCGGAGAACTGAACGAAGATCTGGATCAGGTTAATGAATGTTGCGGAAAGCTTGTCAGCACATCAAAGAATGTCATAGTACATGCAACGACTGGCATGCTTGATGTACTTGATGATACAACCAGTATTGACAGACGATGATTTTGTAGCCAAACAATTCTATGTCATGTGTAGGCATACTTATGAAGCTCAGCTAGATGGTACTGCCACGCTCAGCTCAAGTCTAGGGAGTTTGCATATCTTCCATAAAGCTCACAGCAGAACCGCTGATTATAAGGAACAGCTGAGTTTCTTTGAATTCCCTGTCTTATATGGTAATAGACTTGCAATACAGTTCTTGTCCTGAGCTTCTAATAGCCGCCTGTTCTCTGCCTATCCTTAAATAATCATCAAGGATAGATGTTGCACACTTACGGGAGGCAATACTACGCTTCGGTTTTACCGTAATTGCATAAGTCAAGAATATGCCACTTGTAGGGTTACAGCCCCTTTTTAACGCAAGGATGACATGGAGGCACAAAAGAAGCACAAAATAATATAAATTAGCAATTTCACGGAGATTATAAATATCACTTTAAAATCTCCGTACTTTTGTTTTAAAATGAGAATATGATCAAAAGGAATATAGAGAGACAACTAGAAAAATCGATGAAGGACTTTCCTTCTGTTACAATCTATGGGCCAAGGCAGTGTGGAAAAACAACCATCGCAAAACATATGTTTCCCTCTTTTTCCTATGCGAATCTAGAAGACACGAATACAAGGCAACTTGCCAAAAGCGATCCTTATGAATTTTTCACACGTTTCCCTGAGCCGATAATAATCGATGAGATACAACGGGTACCAGAACTATTAAGTACAGTACAGGTACGTATAGATGAAAGCGGAAAGAAAAAAGGACAATATATACTGACCGGTAGCCAACATATTCCTTTAAAAGAAGCGGTAGCCCAATCTCTTGCGGGGCGTACTTCGATACTTAATATGCTTCCATTATCGCTGGCGGAATTGTCAAATTCAGGAATAATCCTTGAGAGAGATCCCCAGCTTTTAGCAGGGTGTATGCCTTATATGTATGACAATCAGAACATAGCGCCAAGCGAATACTATAAAAGTTACATAGGAACATATTTAGAGAGAGATGTCGCCGCTCAAAATCAGGTTCACGATCTATATTCATTTGAAAGGCTTTTATCTCTGTTGGCAGGAAGGATCGGACAACTAACGAATGAAACCGCCCTAGCCTTAGATGTCGGGGTATCCGTCCCGACAATAAAAGGGTGGCTCTCTATTCTGGAATCGACCCACATAATTTATCGACTCCGATCTTGGTACACTTCACGAACAAACCAAGTCGTTAAAACGCCTAAAATATATTTCTGTGACACGGGAATTGCGGCATATCTTCTAGGAATTGAAACACCATCGCAGATGACACGGGATCCGTTGATGGGAAGCTTTTTTGAAAACCTTATTGTCCTAGAGGCGTTAAAGGCCGAATATGATACCAACATAAAAGACAGTTTATTCTTCTATAGAAACAGTAATGGCGTTGAAATTGACATATTGCAATCCCGTCCAGAAGGCCTGAACATCTATGAAGTCAAATCGGGGCAGGCATTAAGTAAAGATCATTTGCGTCACATCAACTCATTCAAAAAGAAATTCGATACGAACAAGTCAGGGGTGATATACTCTGGAGAGGATTACCCTTCTTTTGAAGAAAATCGTTTCTTAAATTTCCATAATGCCTACAGCCTGTTTACACCAGAAGAGGAACCATTCCGATTATCATTCTAGTTACATTGTGTCTTCCTACCCCATACGCCAGAAGTGCTGTGCAGTATTGATTCATGCTAAGCTCCTCAGGCTCAGGAATTACCATTCTGTTCTCCATTGCAGTATCTATCCAAGCCTTCTTGGCGTCCTCAAGATCAGTCTGTATCCTTTTTAGATTTTCCACGCATGTTATTTGGTATAAATGTGTATTTCATACAACCGCTATATATCTCGCTCATCTCACATGTCTCAGACGTTTCAGGATTTTCTGGGGCAAATCTGGGTCAGGGTGAGTATTCACACCGTGCTTCCTGCAACATAAGGACAAGATCGGTTTTCTGCGATATAAGATAAATCAGGTTCTTGGCTGTAGGGGAAGGTGTATTCCGGCCTGCTTCCCAGGCTTCTACAGTCCTTTTGGATACTCCGAGCACATTCGCAAAAGCCTTTTGCGTCATGCAAGAGATTCTCGTTCGGCTTTCACATTCACATCCGGAAGACTTCTCTTTCTGGCAATCGTTTCTGAACTTGCTCTTCCCTTCTCATATGCAAGAGCTTCCTCCAGACCTTCCTTCATGCTACTGAAGAAATCGACATCTTTGAAATTGTTTTCTATTTCTTCCATACTATATTTTGATTTGAAAACATGATCACTCATATCTATTCCTCCATAATGGCCTCAACCATTCGCCAAAGCAGCCTACGTTGCTCAGAAGTCAAATCCTCCTGCACATTCTTTGGATAAGCAAACAGAAGATACAGCTTTTCTTTCTCAAGAATATCATCACTCTACATTTTCTTATCTCCACCAACAAGAAGAATGATAATCTCTGAACTGCGGTCCATGAGATACCCGCGGTATCCTTCCCTGCATCAATCCGAAAAAATACTGTAAAGGGAATCAATGTCCACAAGCCGTATTGTATAGCTTTTTGCAGCTATCATGCTTTCTGAGAATCCTGCAAGCGAGAAGAAATAGTAATATCTTTTTCCTCTTGTCCCCATTGCATCCGCATATTCTTCCATTAACTTCAGTTCGTCTATGCCGATTTCAGTATTCCTGAATTTGCATGAACCGATTACCACACTATCATCTGTCGCACTTCTGACTACTATATCTATTTCGCATTCCTTTTTGGTTTTCGGATTACCTCCCCACCATGAACCGACTTCAGATGGAAGTATCGGAAGAGCTGGATCCCTATATTCCAGGAATTCTCTAGCTATTATTTCAAATACAGCTCCCATGTAATCATTGATAAGCCGCCAGACAGCAACATCGAAAGCCTGTTGTATCCTTCTTGAAAGGATTGCTGAGTAATTTCTAGGGACAAAAAAGAACCAGAATCTGAAATATAAATCAGACACATAGTAGATTGATTTCTTTTCATCTCCACCTACAGGCATTTTCTTCGATATTATCTTCAGCTGAATCAGTGTCTTCAGATACTTGTTCAGTGCTCCGCTTTTTATTTCACAAGCATCCGCGATTTCCGTATATTTCGTTTTCCCGTTCGCTATCGCTGATATTATCTCTTTGTATGTGCCAGGCTCTCTCAGTTCTTCCTTCAATAAGTTATCAACTTCATTGAAGAGTATAGAATTATTGTTGAAGAAATTGATTCTGAGATTATCCTTAAGGCTCAGCTTTGAAGAAAATTGTTCAATATAGTAAGGAATTCCTCCTGTTATTCCGTAAACTATAGCTTTTTCGTATGAACTGTACTGTGGAAACCATCGTGCCGTATCATAATAATCGAAATTCTGCAGTTTCAGAATGAGAGTGCAGCGTCCATATAGCGGGTTATTATATCCGAGGATATTGTCTTCCATAAAGCTCACCGCAGACCCGCTGATTATTAGGAACAGCTGTGTCTGCTTGAATTCCCTATCTATTGCATTTTGCAAAAGGGATGAGAAATATCCATCTTCATCTTCAAGATAAGGGAATTCATCGATTACAAAGATAATCCTACGGTCCTTCGCTGATTCCGCAATTCTGTGAAATGCACTCTGGAATGTCGCAAAGACAGGAAAATCATCATCATCTGAACCAGAAATGCACTTTGAAAGCTGCGTCAGGCTTTCTTTTCGGCTGCTATCCTTCATGGCAGAAAAGAATATACACTCTTTGTCTTTTGAGAATTCTTCTATAAGCCTTGTTTTTCCTACTCTACGCCGCCCATAGATTATTGCAAATTCAAACCCCTCTGTTCTATATCTGCTTTCAAGCTCATTTATCTCATTTTCTCTTGCAATGAACATAGCCTCCTCCTACTCCCCTAACTATATAAGAGGTAATGCATAACTACAATATCATAAGCTAGTAGTTTATAATATAGTAGCTTATAGACTTGTAACTATCCCTTATAAATATCAAGCTGAGGGAAGACCACCAGTAAGATTATCCAAGAACAGCAATCCTGTAGCCTCGCAAAGGCTGGGATACTGAATACTTAAGGAACTGACTAGCATCATATTATCCAAAGGCTTTACTTTCGTGATCTTCATCACTCGGTTGGTGTACCTCTGTAACCAAACCCATTTGAAAAGTGCATATTCTCTCCTTTTCAGCTCAACGGAGCTATTATAGAAAGCTGCTTCTTGCTTGCCCTTTTTTTCGCATGAACGTCACCTTAGATTATTGACGTATTTTAAATATATATAATTAAGATATTTATGCGCAATTCCGCATTTTTGTCTTATAAACTGTTAATGAGTACGATTGAATTCCATCAGGACAGTTTGCGAATCTGACGATAAAACGCAGCAGGGATAGCCTTTCCGAGTAAAACGGCCCAGTGTCGCCAGTCGGCCGAACAAAGTGTTACCTTTTGCGGGTGTATATCAGATGACTGACACAAAACAATAAAGCCGTCATAAAACAAGTATTTGCTTTACAACGACTTCTTAAACCTATTCAATTGGGGATTATTCCCACTCAATGGTAACATAGTCACGCCCGCGCGAGCGCGGGAAATGCTTTTTTCTCCTCTTCCTGTCATCCTTTTCCTCCGGTCACGCCCGCGCGAGCGCGGGAAATGCTTCTAAGGAGGAGAAAAAATGACAAGACAAGAGGTCACGCCCGCGCGAGCGCGGGAAATGCATCTGTTCGGAACTATGGCCAAGCCTTCGCTCCATTCGTCTCTTTCAACGGTCTCACCCGCGCAGACGCGGGACAATATAAACAGAGTCTACATCTAGAAGTTTAACCTGCATAAACAGGAGTTAATCTTTCTCCTTGCTTTATAATACCACAAACTGAAAGCTATGTGGCATAGTTGAAAAAATTTTTCTTTTTTTATTTTACTTCATACAGTTCTCTTTTCTTCAACAAACTGCAACAAGATAGAACCGTAATCATCATATCTTCTCTCACACCTCGGAAATCGTAATTGACAGCGTATAGCCCTGCCCATAGATTGGTAATCGATGGACGCATTGTTATATGAGAAGATAGAAAGATACATAAGCAAACACCGCACAGCAGATGGAGCA
>CASFDA010000015.1 GCA_949293335.1 uncultured Spirochaetales bacterium | reverse complement strand
AGTGGCTCCATCTGATGATGGGTCCTTCACAAACTCCCTCGCATAGCCACCGGCTCCTGACTCCGTCGAGTCAAGATTACCATCGATACTGCATCTCTGTAATTCAGACCTTCCTGACTTACGGGCTCAGTGTATTTTTCATGTCAGATAATCGGTCAGGCTTCCCATACGAGCTTGTCATACTCCTCGTCACTGACCTTCTCGCACCATTCAGTCTTTGTCTCCTCTCCCGGGACTTCGACTGCTATATGCGAAAACCAGCTATCCTTGCTGGCACCATGCCAATGCTTTACTTCACTAGGAATCGTAATGACATCTCCCGGCTTGAGCATCCGGGCAGCCTTTCCCCATTCCTGATACCAGCCGCTGCCGGAAGTGCATATCAGAATCTGACCGCCGCCAGATTTTGCATGATGGATGTGCCAGTCATTACGACAGGAAGGCTCAAACGTGACGTTTGCCATGAATACTGTCTTTCCTGACTCCGTAAGGGGCTTGAGATATGACTTTCCCACAAAATGCTGTGCAAAGGCTGTATTCTCATCACCAATACCGAACATTCCGCCCTCCTTTCCATCATCATCCTTATAGACTTCAAGTGCCATCCTGAATGCGCCCCATGCATTAGGCCAGCCTGCATAAAACGCAAGATGAGTGATGATTTCCGCCATCTCTCCCTTAGTCACCCCATTCTTCTTTGCATTCTCGAGATGGTTTTTTAGGGAAGAATCTATGATTCCCTTGCTGACAAGCGCTGATACAGTGATTATTGATCTGGTCTTCGAGGCCAGAGCTCCCTCTCTTGCCCATACTTCTCCAAAGAGAACATCATCGTTCAGTTCTGCAAACTTTGGCGCGAATGTGCCGAGTACAGTCCTTCCTGCTGTCTGCTTTTCCATATCAATTCCTCCAAACAATGAATTGATTCATGCACCACAAACCAATTCCTATTTTTGCAATTTAAGTTCAAAAGAAGACTCTGTCCAATATCTATTTTTGATGATCGGAAATACTTGAAACTTATGATTGGAACTGGGCTATTACCAGTGAAAAAATCAGGAGATGGGGACATCGCAATTCACATAGAGAAGAAAATCTCAAAAAGAATGCACAGGAAAGGCAACAGAAGATATTTTTCTCCTGGAAAAATGCCTTCCCCGTCTTCTAGAAAGGCAGATCCTCACCTTCCTTGAAGTAGCGCGAGGCCTCTACCATCTTGTGAGATGCCAGGACCGCAACCGAGTGTTCCCTTTCAAGAGAAGAAAGGATTCTTTCTCTCGCATTCTCAACATCGCGCATAGTGACCAAATCGAGGGAACTCCTCACTTTTCGCCTGTAATCATCACTGATTGAGAAAAGCCGGCGGCGAAGATATATCTTGCTCTTCTGGGATGGAGCAAGAGGCTTAAGATCATTTGCCTTTCTTTGCAATATCGCAGAAGTCAGCTTATCATCATCAAGTGTCTCTTCCTTTATCGCACTGAAGATGTCTTCATATGTCTCATCAAGACGTGGATCACGATATGAGTAGAAATGGTAAGTGCGTTCTATTACATCTGCAAGCGCCCCAGTTCCGTATGCACCACCTTTTGCCCTTATCTTGTCCCATAGCAGATCTGAAGAGAGTATAGAAAGAAACAGACTGTCACTGATTCCTTCCTTAATAGAAACATTTCCAGATGGAGAAGTAATGGCCATATAGGAGACAGAAGAAGGGAGATGAAACACTTTCTGCCTTCCCATGATCGGGAAATCATGCTTAATGGTACCAAGCGAACACTCTTCATTGAATGCAGATAGAAAATGTTCAGAAATCTGTCGGGACTTTTTCTCAAGGTTATCTTCCGCTGTGACATTTATGCTCATGCGGCTTCTGTCTACGATCTTCTTCCTGAGAATGACAAGTTCATCGGGGATATTCTGATAATCAGAAAGCAGTTCATTGATCTTATACCAGTATCTAATACCAGAAAGACGCTCTCCCATGTAAAGAGAAGGTGAATAATCTTCTGAAGACAATGTTATTGCAAATGTGTGACCATTCTGGATCAATCCCGCCTGATAGTCAGTCGACATATCTGTAAGGGCCATCCTTATCTCTTCCGGTATGAATTTCCCGTCTTGGAAAAGGCGAATCAGGAGATCAACCCCATCGTTCGCGCTTTCTGGCAAAAGCTTCATGCGGACAATAAGGAAAGCTTTCTCCTTCCCATCCATCGTCGAACCGGTCTCCAGATAAGGAGCAAAACTGCCAGTGTTATATCTCATCTCCGTCTGGAAAGTGGAAATATCCATATTCCCAACGCTCTCCATCGTCATCAGACGGACATATAGATTGACGAGGACAAGCTCATCAAGCGAAAAATCCGAGACATCAATGGCCAGATCAAAATAGATAATGCCTGAGGTATATAG
Organism: uncultured Spirochaetales bacterium; assembly: GCA_949293335.1. GTDB lineage: Bacteria > Spirochaetota > Spirochaetia > Sphaerochaetales > Sphaerochaetaceae > Ornithospirochaeta. The sequence continues at coordinate 38,539 of CASFDA010000015.1, read as the reverse complement.
AGGGGCGAATGCTATCTTATCGACCGCTTTCGGATTAGCCCTGAACTTAACGCTCTTGACATCCTCAGGTACCAGGCGGACGAAGTTCTCCTCCTCTTTTCTGCTATCCTCCCTCAGGCTGAAAGCCCTGAAAAGCTCCTCGTCCCCTTTGTCCCATGAAAGAAGGCGAGCAGAGAGGACTTTATCGATCGCATCCGTCTCGATCTTCTGCGCATTCTCATCGCAAACGACGACAGCAACAAGTCGGTCAGGATTCTTCACAAGGTTCCTTTCTATCCATGAGGAAAAGAAATTCCTATCTTCCTCGACCATCTTCCGGAGTATCTTCATATCCTCACTCGGAGAAAGGTAGCTCTCCACCTTTCCATCGTAAGCAAGTGCCCTGTCAAGCCTGAAGAAGACGCGCATGCCCTGAGGAAGACCACCCGGGATTTCACGCAGGTTGAACTCAAACCTCCTCAAAGCTGCCTCTACCTCTTTCTCTGAAAAACCATTGCTGACGATCTTTTCAAGCTCAGCGAGGATGAAATCTTCTATCTTTCCACTGTTCTTCTCATCACAACCTGAGAACCCTGCTGAAAATACATTGTCGATATAATCGCCTGTATATCCAGACTCACTCGAAAGATCCTCTCCGAGATCTGAGGAAGCTATCGCTTTATAAAGAGGACAGCCAGACGATCCAAGAAGAAGATCGACGACAATCTGTATGATCATCTGTTCGATCCTGTCCAGAGAAGATGAAAGACGCCATGAAATCAGGACGCTGGCTTTTTCAGTCTCTCCTTCTTGCAGTGGAGAAAAAGCTTTCCGATATATCCGTCCTGTACGCCTAACATTTTCTATCCTCTTTACCTTTGGCACATACGAAAGCGAAGAAAGGTAGTTCCTATCCAGAAAGTCCAGCTTCTCTTCCATATCAAAAGACCCGTAGAGAAACAAGGTCATATTCGACGGCACATACGTCTTTTTGTACATTTCAAGATACTTCTCGTATGTCAATGCAGAAATTGCCTTCGGATCTCCACCACTTTCAAAAGAAAGAGGGCTATCCGGGAAAAGAGGACGGGCAGAGAGAGATGAAAGCACATTCTCGTGCTGACTGCTGGCTCCAAGCATCTCGGAAAACACAACACCTTCGAAATGAGGATCAGATTCTGTGCTGATCCTTATTCCCTCCTGCATGAAAGTCTCTTTTCTCAATAACGGCTTGAAAACCGCATCCGCATAGACGGAGAAAATGTTGTCAAAATCTTTTTCAACAGGACTTGCGGCAAGATAATAGGTTCTGTCCACGCCTGTCATTGCATTCATGAAAGTCGGAACCCCAAGTGCCATTGCCTTCGAGAACGGGTCCTTCACAGGGTATTTCTCACTTCCAGAAAGGACAGTGTGTTCCAGAATATGGAATACTCCGCTCGAATCTTCGGGAGGAGTATAGACAGAAAAGGAAAAGAAAGATTCTATGTCTTCTGTCCTGAACGTCGCCACACGGAACTTTGTCTTCTCATGTTCATATAACGAGAGCGTACCTTTATAGTCTTTGCTGTCTGCTGTGAGGATGAGCTTGAAATTGTTTCCCATATCTTTGCTGATGATATCATTTTCCTTTTTAATTTTAACAGCTATCATCAGAGATATGTTCTACATCGGTCCACATGTTTCAATAGCAAAGGATATATCGCTGGCTCCTGTAAGGGCAAATGAGCTTGGAGCTACAGGATTTGCCCTCTTCACGAAAAACCAGAAAGTATGGCAGGCAAAGCCAATTGAAGAGAAAAGCGCAGAGGCATTCAGAGAAGAAATCAAAAGCCTGGGATACACGTCAAAGGCAATTCTCCCTCACGCTGGCTATCTGATCAATCCTGCCACAATGAAGGAAGACCTGAGGGAAAAATCGCTTTCACTGATGCTCGATGAGATGGATAGAGTGAAAACGCTCAATCTGAATGTCCTGAACATTCATCCAGGTGCTTACGTCGAAGGTGAAAGGGAAGATGGAATCAAGAGGACAGTAGCTTTTCTTGATGAGGTTCTTTCAAGAACTGATGATGTGATGATAAGTCTGGAAAATACCGCAGGGGCGGGAACTGTGCTCGGGGATGACCTGAAGGAACTCGAGAAAATGATAGCTATGTCATCCTGTCCGGACCGTCTAGGCATCACAATCGACACGGCACATCTTTTTGGTGCAGGTTACGATGTGAAGCATGAGATAGACAAGATCATGGATGAAATCTTCTCCACTTTCGGAGTTGAGAAACTGATGGGCATGCATCTGAATGACAGCAAAGCAGGACTCGGAAGCAACAAGGACAGACACGAAAGCCTAGGTCTTGGAGAGATTGGACTTGAACCATTTCTCGCATTGATGAGGGATGACCGACTCGATGGGAAACCGCTTGTCCTTGAGACACCAGACGAAGAAAGGTGGAAATACGAGATTGCGACGCTCCTAAATTATAGAAAGAGCCAGGCTTGATGCATTGATAGCGGCCTGCCTGAAGGCTTCAGAAAGGGCAACAGGATGGGCATTGCCCTCCCCTACTGCATTTATATTTCCATCTTCATAAAGGATATTTCCATCCCGGTCGTACACACAAAGTGTCCCCTCCACATATACCATATGGCCAGAGGAAGAATATGATGACGAGACTTCAGAAAGATGAATCACCATCACCTCGTTGTCATCCGACGATGAGAAATAGCCTGATACAATTGCCTCTTCACTCCCCTCTCCCTTGAAGGCAGCAAGATCTGCCCTGCAAGCAGAAAAATAACTATTCATCTCATCAAGAGAAGAACTCCAATAGATATCGTTCCCCATAATGTCACTTTCTATGAGGAAAACAGATGAGCAGGAAGACTCAGGCCTTTTGTCATAAGTAAGGAACACGCTCTTATCATCTATTATGTTGTAAAGAGACGACAACGCATCAGATCCGAGTGCAGCTTCTATCTTTGTTATCTTCTCATAGTCAAATGCAAGATAGAAGGAAATCTCCCCTCCGAGAACCATATATGGATTGAAGAAAGAGAGAACATACCTCCCGTCATTGCCTGTTGTCACATGAAGTGTTCCAAGAGATTCCTCATCCTTCATATCCCTCTTTTCATACGTCATTCCTATAGGGGCATTGATCACAGGCGGATACAATATTCCACGTTCCCTTCGTACTCTTATTTCGATTCCACCAGAACGATTGTATGAAGCATTGATCGATATCGGGGAGAGATAAGAAATGGCCAGATCCAGAAGACTGCTGCTCCTGTAATTGCGATTTATGACATCACCTTCTGTCGAGACAAGGAGCGCATCAAGTGCATACGAGAAAGCATCCACATCTCTGTTTTCCATGTATGCTGCAGTTGCACTGTCAAGCAAATTCCTGATCCTGTTTTCACGCTCAATCATCTTTTCGTATTCTGCGCTTATCGAACTCTCATAAAGGGCCTCGTCCAGAGTCAGAAGCACATAAAAACGATAAGTCCCATCCATATCCCTTGTCTGGTACGTCCTGTCTATATTCCCGCCAAGCTCACTTATGCTTCCATTTGTAAGCAGTTCTCTGAAATAAAGGGTATATGCATCACGGCCAAGAGAGATTGAGATCGTATCCAGAACATCGTGCAGAGCGTTTTCCCGAGCACTTATCTCGTCATTTCCTTCACCTTGACCGACAAACGACACCCGATAACGCCTGAATGGAGGTTCTGTTATCCACAAAGGAAGGCCTGATAGCTCACTATTGATCATATTGGAAAGAGATGAACAGGAAGTGAATGCAATCAGAGAAAAAAGAAGAAAGACAAGTATCCTACGCATCAGAACAGAACTCCAGCTCCGAGGAGCATTTCATGGCCCACTATTGTATTGTAATGGTAACCAATGCGGTAGAAAAAGTTACCCACAGGAAAATGTTCATATCCAACTGAAAATCCCATGCCCCAGGAAAAACCATCATCATGTCCAAGAAGAACTTCCATTGAACCAAAGATAGCTCCATCTTCAAGCATTGTGAAATTCGTATTGAAAAGACTTGCAAGACTAGCCCTTACCTCTAGTCCAAAACCTCCATAGAACTTGCTTTCTCCCCGGTCATAAATGTAATCAAAAAGAACATATGGATAGAGATTCCTTACAAGTGACATGTACCTGAGAGAGATGGAACAATCGAAAGCAAGCCTCAAAAGAGGGGATGACACAGATGCAGTAAGTGCCCAGGAAGGACCTTCTGTGATTTGATATCCAGGCTTTATATCTTTTGAATAAAATGGCTTGAGGATCGTTATATTCCCATCGCGCTTTGCCTGAGCAATTCCCCTTACATCCCCATCCCTGTCACGGATATACAGCATGGATGCATATCGATAACTTTCATCAGATGCGTTGATCCTTTCATATGCATAGTCAACTATGTCCCCATCGAGATAAAGGAGATCTTCCTGATAGAGAGCATTTGAAAGAAAGCGGATAAGTTCATCTCCATCTCTAGCCGATATGGAAAACGGCTTCTTTTCTATCGTGAAAGAAAGGAGAATACGTTCCTCATCCTGTGTGAAGGAAGTAATTATGACATCGACATCTTTTCTCTTGTCTATGGCCACTTCGAATGCATAGCGAAGGAAACTCCTCTCACTCTCGCTTTCTTCATCGGTAAAGATCACAACTGAGAAGAGAGAAGAGGAAATCAACAATACGGATAGAAGAGAGATCAGTCTCTTTGCCATCATTTACTCCAGAATTCCACAAGAGAAAGAAGATATTCAAAAGACGCTGTCATTGCAGATAGAGATACCCACTCTGCAAGCGAATGGAAAGCATAGCTTCCAGTAAATATATTAGGCGAAGGTATGCCATAAAGTTCTGCTATCCGGGCACCATCCGTTCCACCCCTTATCGGAGAATATTCCAACGTGATACCTCTGCTGAGAGCTGCCGCAGATAGACTTTCCAGCACCAAAGGATCCTTTCTGTTCACTTCAAGCATGTTTTTATACATATAGCTCACGCTGAATTTCAATTCCACTTGAGATATTCTGGATATGCCAGTTGCCAATGAAGAAAGAAATGATACCCTTTCCTTCAGTTTCTCCTCATCAAAGTCTCTCACGAAAACACGGAGAAGTGCGCTTTCTGCATTCCCTTCCATTTCAAGCGGAGCATAGTATCCATAATGGCCATCGCTGGCGGCAGGACTTTCAGAATCAGGAATCGATGCAGCTATTTTGCATGCGGCAAGAAGAGCGCTCTTCATCTTTCCTCTTGCATCACCAAGATGCACTGTATGTCCTTTGAGCGCAATCTCAACAGTCGCTGCATTGAAGCACTCGATTTCAACTACATTCTCTTTTCCTCCATCGAAGGTATAACATACAGAAGAATCCATCAATGAAGATGGGAAGAACAAAAGTCCGCTCCCCGTCTCTTCATCAGGGGTGAATATGAACGTGATTGTAGGATGAGAGAGACGATCACGCTGACTTAGAATCTCAGCCGCTGTCACCAGAATAGCACAGCCTGCTTTATCATCACCTCCAAGAAGAGTACTTCCATCACTTGTTATGATCTCAGAACCAACATACTTTGCAAGTTCTTCATCACATATTTCCTCTCCAGAAGGAAGCGTGATATTCCCACCATCATATTTATGGACAATAGCTTTGACATTATTTCCACAGACATCGCTGGATACATCAACATGCGCCATGAAAGATATCTTCCGCATTTCGGAATTACCTTCCAAAGTAGCAAGGAGAACCCATTCACTGCCAAGATAGGTGCTCAGTCCCATTCCTTCAAGTTCTTTCTTAATATAAAGAAGAGCTTCTTCCTGTCCCGCTGTGGTAGGTCTTCTCTTTCCTACAAGCTCAGGATCACTCATCGTATTGAAAGAAACATACTTCAAAAACCTATCTTTAAGCTTTTCTCTGAAATCATCCATAGACTGGATTATAAAGCGATCACTCGATAAAGGTGAACTACTCCATCATTCGCTAACGCTTAGAGGATGGAGCTTCCCGTTCTTCTTTCCTGTCTTCTTGCGCTTTTCTGCAAGGGATGCCATATCACACTTGAGAGACGAATACACCGACTGGATGAACTTGGCTGGCATGGTAAGCTGGCGTTCGACAGCATTGCCGTCCTTATCAAGGGATGTGATGTCCTTTGTCATTGTGTTGAATGTCCTGAAGGCATCAGTATCAAGCGAGATAAGGTAATTGCAGAGCCATCTGCACTGTGTGAAATAGCGCAAGAGCTTTTCCTGTTCTGTCTTGTTCAGGCATTTCAGGTCGAGCTTCAGCTCCACGCAGAACGGGCGCATCGAGGCGTGTCGGAGACGGGTTTCCTTTCCCCTCTCCTTTATCATATTGTTCTTCAAGATGCGCTCAGATTCATCCATAATTTATTGTATCATATTGAATTGATTTGTCCAATGCATCTAGCAATTCATTTCTATCCTATAGAGGAGGAAGTCTTCTTGCCGATTTCGGGATAAAGTAATAGAAATGCAATAACCAAGTCTAAAATGAAGGATCCTTGTCTTAATGTAAGAACTTAATCCTTGCATCTTTGCTAAAACATAAGATGACATCTAACTAATTCCGTCTGCGACTGCGCTATCATCAATTAAGAATATCTCCACATGCGTGGAGCTAACTGTACTTCCAGTCACAACAACTAGTCATTTTCCCATTCATACTTGAAAAGAGACTTGAACTTGAAAATGGCCACAGTTAACCGCTATGCAAAATCTGTGGCCTTGAAAATAATCATTTGTATTTGTCTATCATTGTCTTAACTTCTGAAACCACATTGAAAATAGCGAACACCCCTATTATCAAAGCCGTCAGAAGAGGAGTCCTTCCCATTGCAACATTAGTGCTTATCATGGCAGAAGCTATAGCCCACGCAGCGGTCGGTTCAGCAGACACATCTTCAAGCCATTGATCAAATGCCATACCTGAATTTCCTGTCTGTGAATATTGGACAATAGCCATGATGGTCACAGCAAGGACACCAGCTGCGACAGCAACCGCACATGCAGCGGATACTTTTCCCCAGAACATCATATTTGGAACACATGCGTACACAATAGCAGCAGTCAACAGCACAACACTCTTGATCACTAGTTTAGACAAGTCCCTGTAAAAAGCCTGTCTCTCCTGATTGGTAAGAGCTCTAGAAGCAATTTCTCCTTCTTCATAGATGATCTGCTTTGCTCTTTCCACGTCCTCCTTCAACTTCGACATGTCCTCATCACCGATCAGAGGTTCCGCAGCTGTGAGAACTTCATCCACATCTGCATAATCATCGGCATATATGCAGAATTCCAGATACTCCCTGCCTCCTTCCTCCAATGTGCGTGTTGCAATATCCCTGGCAGTAAAACCTTTCTCTAGCTCTTTCTCAAACCCCGGCATTTCGCTTTCAAGCTCATTACTGTCCAGATTCTCCAGATCTTCAAGATATAGTTCTATCAACCTTGAAGAACGGGAAATCAAAGCCCTGTCAGAGAGAGCTTCCGGACCTGAAATGCCCATTGTGCATGAGTAGAGAAGCAGTGCGACAAGCAGAATTGCAACGATCCTGTTTCCGTTTTCCCTGAGTGTCATAAATCCTCCTTTATCTCATAAGGTCATCGATCTGGATACCAATCAACAATGCAGCATAGTAATTCCCGTAGCAGAGAAAACTTTTAGTCAGATGTGCCAACGCATCCTGATTGAGCCTTGCGGGATCCGTGATAACAAGTCTTGGTTCTATATAGAAATATGGAAAAGAAAAGGTCCATCCTATTCTGATTGACGAAAAGAAGATATCCCTCTTATCGGGACTACCCGATCCAAAGTACCTGCCATATCGGATAAGATCAACTCCGAAGAAAAGGCCCAGATTATCAAATGGATAAACGTCTACAGCTGCTCCAATATCCAAAAGAGAATACTCTCTGCTCAAATCAAACGCATATGCAAGATCAAGCGAGCATCTGACTTTGCCATATCTCAGTGCAACACTTCCTCCTATTCGCTTTCCATCAAGGAAGAAGCTATCGAGAGCTACCCCATCGATCCCGATATTCAGGCTCATGGAATATGCCGGCAAAAGCAATGTCAGGACAAGAAGCAAAAACAAAAGCCATCTCTTCATGAAGGAAAGTGTAGTTTCACTTCAAGAGATGGCGTAACAGGCAATATCGGCCAGATCAGGACCAGCCAAGGGCTTTACGGAAAGCGTCTTCCTCAGAAGGGAACTTCCGTGACGAGAACTTGACGCTCTCTTCCCTATTGTCCTTGATCTCTATTCCAATATGATGTTCGTCTATCTTCCCGATCGAATAACTTCCAAGAGAGGAAACAGAGAGAGACCACACGATTGAGACTCCTCCCAGATCTCCTTTCCTCTTGTAAAAGAGCAGCATATCATCAGAAACAATGAACATGCCAGGAGTTATAGATGTCCCATCGGCACTCACTATACCCGCAGCAAGCGCAAATGAAGCTTTTTTTCCAAGACCCTTCTCAACCATTTTTCTGGTGATAACGCTTGTTGTCACATAATAGATTACAGAGAGGACAATCATTGCGAGAATGACAAAGATATATATCTTCCCGAGATACATCGAGCTATAAACCATATAGGCGATTGAGGCAAGAATACCCAGAATAGCCAGTTTATGAATCATAGAGAACGAAGGACCTCCCTTATTTCCTCTTCACATCTAGCGTCCATAAGACGTTCCCTGATCTCTTCATCAGAGAGGAAACGGGCAATTTCAGAAAGAAATATCACATGAGGTCCAGACTTCTCCACTCCAGAGAGTGTAAGGACGATCAAATGGGCAATTCCGTCACCCCATGCAATCCCATCCAGGCTCCGGGCAAAAGCAAATACAATATTCTTCACTTGATCTGTCTTTGCATGCGGCAGTGAAACAGAATGTCCTACATATGTATTCATCTTCTTTTCCCTCTCAAGAACCGCAGCAACTGCAGGAGAAGATTCATTGAAACCTAGCCCTGCCATCATTATCTTGATTGCCTCTTCCGGACAAGACGCTTTCAAATTCTCAATTACGCATCCGCTTATCATGCGTCTGATTATATCAAAAAAGTGAGCAAAATCACATCATGCGGCTCTATCAGATGTGTAGATCAAAAAGGAGGAACGCAATCATATGACTAAAAAGAACTTGCTGTTTCTGACACTTCTATGCATCATGCTCCTTTTGGCATCATGTCAGGGAGAGAATTCCACTGCATCATTGAGAGTCATACTGGATTCTTCGACAAACACAAGGGTCATAGTACCGGAAGACTATCCACTGGAGGTAGTAAAATACCAGATTTCTGGAACAGGCCCGGGAGGAGCTTCATTTTCGCTGACGACAGAGAGGACAAGCGCGACTTTGGAAGGACTTCCAATAGGAGAATGGGAACTTCACGCGACGGGTCTCAATGAGAACAATGACATGATCGTCGAAGGTACAACGACTTTCACGCTCAGTCAGAACAATACGAGCGCAACAATCAAGCTCAACTCACTGATCGGAGAGGGCAACCTCCATGTAACAGTGACCTGGGATGCGAACAAAGTCGAGGATCCGGAATTTGAGGTCGAACTGACAAAGCAGGGAGAAAGTGTAAGCGAAAAGAGCGATATTGAAATCGGATACAGTTCTGCTAGCGCTGAATACAGCAGAATGAATCTTGAAAGCGGATCATATATACTGCAAGGACGGCTGTATTCACAAGGCGAACTGGTGGCAGGTTTCACAGAGGCAGTCCGGATCGTTGATCAGATGACCAGCGAAAAGGAGATAGAACTGATACTCTCTGAGTTTCCCTCTTCGCCCGGAACACTGCAGCTCCTAAATGATTCAGGGGTACCTGTATTGTGCTCAATTACAGGGCTGGATGAGAATGTCGAGGCCGGCAAGAGCATAACCGTCAATCTCGAACCCAATAACTCAACTCTCCGCAACTATACAGTCACATGGTACCTTGACGGAAATTACCTTGCAGAAGGCAAGACCATATCATTCAAGGTAGAACATGGACAGCACAGGATCGACGCAGTTGCCTATACAGACAAAATCGGCTCATATGGTTCTACTGGAATCACCTTCGAGTCTTTTGACAATACAGCAATAGGAGTCCCTGGAAATAGCGTCAATGTATCTGATGAGAAAGGTCTTTCACTCGGGCACGGAAGTATGGTGCATTTCCTGCCAGACGGGAAATTCCTCCTTATAAATGGACAGGACCAGAGTCTGCAGCTCTGCGAACTCACAACAAACTCAGTTCGTGTGATCGAAAGCTTTGGAAGTTATCAGATAGAAGGAGTTGCAAACACCCCTGTAACTGCAGTATCCCGGATCATGGATGACAGCGGAAATGTTGCCATACTCCTCGGAACAAATGACAATCCTGACACGATACACCTCAACTACAACACGTCAACGGGTGAAATAACGGAAATCCAGAATACAGGAGATATGAAAGATTCGCTTTCTCTCGGAACATTCACACGTGTTCTGCCATTCAGCTTCTATGATTCGCTGACAGAACGGTATGTGATACTCGCATCCGACAGCGAGAACAGGGTGATCACGCTCGAGAGGGTCATCGAGAACCTTAGTCCTGACCCGGAGTTCTTCCCATACAGCGGATATGACTACACGAGAGCCGCAATCAACTACTCGTCAACGTTCTATGGACCAGCTGCAATCACGATCTCCCCTGACGAAGAGTCTTATATCATAATCACAACCAGCGGAGAGATGTTCCGCTTCGGGCGCACATCCCACTTCCCAGACAAGTCGAAGCAATACCAGATAAAGAATCTTACGAACAGCTCATATGAGAACGCAAGTGACATGGTATCTTATGACAATGTGGTCATCATAGGAGGAAATGGCTATATCGGAAGCCATGATCCATACGACGATGTCAAGAAAAACTACATAGCACTCGACTATGATGTCCTTGATCTTGCCGCGAACGAAGAAAACGGATTCGTATATGCTCTTGGAAATGATTTGGCCCTGCATCTCTTTTCTGTAAGCGATGCGGGAAACCTCACTGAGTCATCAGAGATCACGCTAAGTGGAGAATATGACAGGATGGAACTTTCTCCGGATGGATCCAGACTCATCATCTACAACTGTACCACAGGAGGAAATTCAATAGAGATATTCAGGATCAATACAAGAAATGCTGAGTAAATGAAAACAATGGGGCTGCATCAAAAAGTGCAGTCCCATTGATTGATTATCAGTCCTTGTAAAGTGGTTTAGCTGAGAATGTCGCGTGCAACAGCTCATGTGCCTTGTGGCTCAGAGGAGCACCGAGATACTCGCTATAGATCTTCTTGATCGAAGGATTCTCGTGAGAACGACGCAGAGTACATTTCTCATCGTCTGCGTAAAGGCCATCAGTCCTCTTCTTCCTCACATCATCATCCGTTCCGATCGGCTGGCCGCCACCCGCGATACAACCGCCTCGGCAAGCCATGAACTCCACGAAGTCATAAGGAACCTTCTCTCCCTTCTTCTTGGCTTCCCTGATCTCGTCAAGAATATCCTTTGCGTTGGCCATACCATGTACAACGGCAACGTTCACAGGAGTTCCGGCAAAGTCGACAACACCCTTCTTTACCTCTTCTAGACCGCGTACAGCATTTACCTCGACCTTCTCGAGTTCCTTTCCTGTAACGAGGTTATATGCTGTCCTTACAGCCGCCTCCATCACGCCTCCAGTAACACCAAAGATCGTTGCAGCTCCTGTATACTCTCCGATAGGACTATCTACCTCGCCCTCTTCAAGGTTTGCGAAGTCTATACCATACTGGCTGATGATCCTTGCAAGCTCCCTGGTAGTAAGAACCACATCAACGTCCCCGTCCTTGTAAGCGGAAATCGGTCTTTTGATCTCATCTTTCTTTGCTGTGCATGGCATGATCGCCACAGAATAGATGTTCTCAGGAGCGATTTTAGCCTTTTCTGCAAAATAGCTCTTAGTCACCGCACCCTGCATCATCATCGGGCTCTTTGCACTGGAAAGATTGTCAAGGAGATCCGGATAATACTCCTCGATATAATTGATCCATCCCGGGCAACATGATGTGAACTGAGGAAGGACACCACCGTTCTTGATCCTGTCCACAAGTTCGCTTCCCTCTTCCATGATAGTGAGATCAGCACCGAAATTAGTATCGAACACATAGTCACATCCGAGTCTTCTGAGAGCTGTATAGAGCTTCCCTGTGGAGATCTCACCAGGCTTGAGTCCAAACTCTTCACCGATTGCAACTCTGACAGAAGGAGCCATCTGCACGCAGACAACTTTTGTCGGATCGTGTATCGCCTTCATCATCTTCGACACATCATCCTGCTCGTAAAGGGCACCAACCGGGCAATGCACCACGCACTGGCCGCACTTGATGCATGGCGATGAATTCAAAGGAAGGTTTGCAGCTGGGCTCATCGTCGTATTGTCTCCCCTTCCGATGAAATCAAGGGCATATACACCCTGAAGCTGCTGGCAGACCTGTACACAGCGGCCGCACTTGATGCACTTGTACGGATCCATGACGATGACTCCTGTCGAATCATCAACTTTCCTTTCCTTGATCCTCTCCTCGAACGGCTGCTCGCGCACCCCATACTCGATTGCAAGCTTCTGAAGCTCACAATTATTGTTTCTGACACATGTGAGACAAGAAGACGGATGCGTGCTCATTGTCAGTTCGATGATCGTTTTTCTTACCTGATAAAGCTCATCATCATGTGTAATGATCTTCATTCCTTCTGCACAAGGTGTTGCACAAGCCCTGAGGATCTTCGCAGAACCTTCCTGCTTGCAGATGCAGAGACCACATGATCCGAATGGCTTCAGATCAGGGTGATAGCAGAGAGTCGGAATCCTGACTCCTGCTTTCTTCGCTGCCTCAAGGACACTTGTCCCCGGCTCAACCTCAACAGGAATACCGTTTATAGTCAAATGAATACTCATTCAAAACCTCCTTAATGAACGCTGATAGCGGAGAACTTACATGTGTCCCTGCAGACGCCACATTTGATACAGACCTGAGGATTGATAGTATGAGGCTTCCTCACCTCACCAGAGATAGCACCAACAGGGCACTTGCGTGCGCAAGCAGTACATCCGATACACTTGTTCGGATCAATCTGGTACTGTATGAGCTTCTTGCATTTTCCGCTCGGACACTTCTTGTCCTCGATGTGTGCCCTGTACTCCTCAGGGAAGTACCTGAGCGTTGAGAGGACAGGATTCGGTGCAGTCTGGCCAAGAGCACAGAGCGAACCTTTCTGCATTGCATGTGCAATTGTCCTCATCTGCTCGACATCAGCTTCTGTTGCCTTGCCCTGAGTGATCTTCTCAAGAAGGTTATAGAGGCTCTTTCCACCTATACGGCAAGGAGCACACTTTCCACATGACTCATCGACCGTAAAGTTCAGATAGAACTTGGCGACATCGACGATGCAGTCGTCCTCGTTCATGACGATCATTCCGCCTGAACCCATCATCGAACCAATCCTCTGGAGGGAACCGAAATCGATCGGAGTATCGAGGTTCTCTTCTGTGATAACACCACCTGAAGGTCCGCCTGTCTGGACAGCCTTGAATTTCTTGCCGTTCGCAATGCCACCACCGATATCGAAAACGATCTCCCTGAGGGTTGTTCCCATCGGGACTTCGACAAGGCCCGAATTGCAGATCTTGCCAGTAAGTGCGAAGACCTTCGTTCCATGGCTGTCCTCTGTTCCGATAGAGCTGAACCATGCACCACCCTTCGTGATGATCACAGGGATATTTGCCCAAGTCTCGACGTTATTGATTACAGTCGGCTTGCCCCAAAGACCCTTTACTGCCGGGAATGGCGGACGTGGCTGAGGCATTCCCCTATGTCCTTCAATGGACTGCAGGAGAGCTGTCTCCTCACCGCAGACAAACGCACCTGCTCCAAGCCTGATCTCAATATCATAGTCAAAACCAGAACCGAGTATGTCTTTTCCAAGAAGGCCATACTCCCTCGCCTGTTTCATTGCAACTTCGAGTCTGTGGATTGCAAGTGGATACTCTGCCCTGATGTATATGTAACCATGGTGTGCACCAATGGTCTTTCCACAAATTGTCATGGCCTCGAGAACAGAATGCGGGTCACCTTCGAGAGTCGAACGGTCCATGTACGCTCCCGGGTCGCCCTCATCAGCGTTACAGACGACAAACTTCTCATCCCCTTCAGCCTGCTTTGTGAAGTTCCATTTCATCCATGTCGGGAAGCCTGCACCACCGCGTCCACGCAAACCAGCAGTCTTCAGTTCATTGATGACATCATCCGGAGTCATCTCGAAAAGCACTTTCTCAAGTGCCTTGTATCCGTCTCGGGCAATGTACTCATCAATATTCTCCGGATCGATTGAGCCGCAGTTCCTGAGGACAATTCTCTCCTGTTTCTGGTAGAACTGGATATCCTCAACTTCTTCATAGGCTTTCTTCTTCACATGACCATACTGGAGTCTTGTGATCTCTCTTCCCTTGACAACGTGCTCTGCGATGATCTCTTTTGCGTCCTCAGGCTTTACCTGGACATAGAAACTGTCCTCAGGAAGTACCTTTACAATAGGCCCCTGCTCACAGAAACCAAAACATCCTGTCTTGATGACCTGCACATCATCACCCACGCCCTGGGCCTTGGCCTCCTCGATCAGGTTCCTGTAAATCAGATCAGAACGGGATGACTCGCAGCCAGTTCCGCCGCACACTAGAATATAGTTCTTGAATGCCATCCTATCACTCCTCTTCCTTGACTGTGATTTTCTTGTCTTCAAGGATATTGCCCTTCATGATCGTCTCTTCAACGATTCTCCTTGCATCATCCTTATCCACATTACCATAGCTGATAAGCCCAAGAGATTTCGAGAATACCTGGACTACAGGTTCTGGCGCATCCTTGAAAGCACCTGTCTGTGTAATGATTACATTATTGAGGTTGTGTTCCTCGACGATATCCGCAATTTCATTGAGGATAACCTTGGCACCGTTCTTGATTCCGCTCGTGCCCATGGCGACAATCACATGGACATCTCGTCCATGGATCTCCCTCTTACCGATTTTCTTAGCTTCCCGCTCCCGTATCTCATGAAGCTCGGCTAGTGTCAGTTTAGCCATTCTCTGCTCCTTTCATTCACCATTCTCCTGAGAGAGGAAAGATCCCTGCCGTTCCTGACATCCAATGAAGAACAGACAGAATTGTCAATCCTCACCTTTTCCTTCCCTTCTATCTTGAGAATCATAACTACATCCAGTCCCATGTTGACCAATACACCATAGATATCCTCTGCCCTGAAATCCTTCCTCTCTTTCTCAAGTGAGAAGGAAAGCGAGGTAAGGCCTTCTCTACGTGTGATGGAAAAAGCCACAGAAGCCTCTTTTATAAGGAATAGTCCCTCTCCGCGATCCTTGCCCTTGGAGCTCACACCGTTTCCAAAAGGATCTTCAGGGAGAACTCCATCGCCATCATCCTGGATCAGAAAAGAAAGAATGCCATCTGTTGAATCAACTTCGATTCTTACCTTCCCTGCACCAGCTTCGAGACTGTTCCTCGCGGCCTCATAGACCAGATCCGACAAGTCCAGCTTATACGAACTTATCAAGAATTCCCTTTACCTGATCCTTTGTGACCTTACCGAAGACTTCCCCTGAAATAGTCATTACAGGAGCAAGGCCACAACATCCGACACACCTGACAGCTTCCAAGGAGAATTTGCCATCCTCGGTAAGGCCTCCGACTGAAAGTCCAATTTCCTTTCCGAGCTCTTCCACGATAGCGTCACCACCCTTGAGATAACATGCTGTTCCAAGACATACCTGTATGTTGTATTTGCCAGGTTTGTTCAGCTTGAAGAAATGGTAGAACGTCACTACTCCCCAGATCGTAGCCAAAGGAATTCCAAGTCTTTTCGAAACCTCCTCCGCCGCTTCACGGGAGATATAGCCCTGCTCTTCCTGCACTTTATGCAGGACCATGATCAGGTTACCCGGTTTCTTTGACCAGGTTTCAATGAATGCATCAAGTTCTTCGGAAAACATCCGCTCTGACATACATCCTCCCTCTTTAACTAACAAACTCCATGATAATGGATTGAGATATGATTTTCAAATGCAGAAACTTCAAATGACACTAAAAGTTCACAATGCATTTAACTTATTATAGTAAATATAATTATCTGTGCTTTCAACATCCCGTCTCATTTTATTTCCCGACCCCTCTGAAGCACCAAAACAGATATCAAACAGAACAAATTAACCGTAAAGGAACAAAAAGGTGAATGAACAGTGGATTTATACGTATAAATCTTGTAATAATATAATTGAATTCACATTTTTAGAGGTTTTTTCATATGAACAGCGACATGCTAGTGCGAATCACTCATTATTACAGAGCACTTGGAAGACTGCGTGCAATCGGACTCGAAAAGGTATTCGCCCATAATCTGGCCGACGCGGCGGGAGTGAATGCCACGATAGTCCGCAAGGATTTCTCCCAGCTCGGCATTTATGGCCAGAAAAGAGGAGGATATGAGATCACTTCCCTTATAAAGAAGCTTGGAGAAACGCTGGGGAAAGGGGATGTTGAGAACGTAATCGTCATCGGATGCGGCAGGATCGGAAAGGCCATCATGCACTACTCCGGATTCGAACCGGACGGGATCAAGGTCGTCGCAGGCTTCGACACAGATCCGCTAGTGTACTCTGATGCATCCCACCCTATTCCTGTCTACCCACTCTCAAGACTTGAAGAGGTGATTGAAGCCCTTAGTGTCAATGTCGCGATCCTCACCGTTCCGGAAAGCGCAACCGCGGACTGCTACCAGAGGCTGATCGAGAGCGGAATCAAGGGTGTGTTGAATTTTTCTCCAGTGACACTAAAGCCCCAGAACATAGGAGGAAAGCTGCGCCCTGTCGTACATAATATAAATATAGCTTTGGAGCTCGAGCAGATCTTCTATGAGCTCCAGTACCCCAAGGACGCAGAGAAGATCGACTAGTCAAAACAGAGCTATATTGACATTTTTACATAATCTGTCAAAATGTAAATATCTTTATTCAGGAGTTTACAAATGACAGAAAATGACATTTTCAAAGCAATTCAGGAAGTCGTAAGCGACAGGACAGACAAGAATGAGGAAGAGATCACAAAAGACTGTTCCTTCCGTGATCTTGGAATTGACTCACTTGACACAGTCGAGCTGCTGATGGAGCTCGAGGATAAGCTTGACATGACAATCGAGCTTGACAAGAAGATCGACACTGTAGGAGACCTCGTTTCCTTCATCCTTAGCAAGGCAAACTGAGGAAAAACATATGATCAATACTCCGATCACCAGGCTTCTTGGGATAGAATATCCCGTCATCCAGGGTGGAATGGCCTGGATAGCGAATGCCCACCTCGCATCGAGTGTATCGAACGCAGGCGGTCTGGGAATCATCGCTGCGGGAAATGCAGATGGCGAATATGTGAGGGGCGAAATCAGGAAGGCCAAGGAACTTACAGACAAACCCTTCGGAGTGAACATCATGCTCATGAGCCCGCATGCAGACGAGATAGCCTCTATCGTCGTCGAAGAGAAGGTGCCGGTAGTGACTACCGGGGCGGGAAATCCTTCCAAATACATGAAGGCATGGAAGGAAGCAGGGATCAAGGTCCTTCCTGTGGTTGCTTCGGTTGCGCTTGCGAAAATGATGACGAGGCTCGGGGCAGATGCCCTGATTGCAGAAGGTGGCGAGAGCGGCGGACACGTCGGAGAACTGACAACGATGGTGCTAGTGCCTCTGATCGCAGATTCAACCGACCTGCCAGTAATCGCAGCGGGAGGAATTGCTGATGGACGCGCTATGGCTGCGTCTTTCCTCCTTGGCGCGGTCGGAGTCCAGATGGGAACAGTATTCCTCGCAGCCGAGGAATGCGACATCCACCCCGTATACAAAGAGAAGATACTCAAGGCCGGAGACCTCGCGACTATGGTCACGGGCAAGAGACTCGGTCATCCGGTAAGGTCCCTCAGGACAGAATTCGCCAGAACATACATGAAGGCAGAATATTCGGATATAGATGACGAGAGCCTTGAAAAACTCGGCGTTGGAGCACTCAGAATGGCAGTCAAGGAGGGCAATCTTGAAAAAGGATGCTTCCTCTCAGGTCAGGTCGCTGCCAGAGTTAATGCAATCAGGAAATCAGAGGACATTGTCAAGAGTATCGTAAAAGATGCTGAAGAGGTCCTCAGGGGGGCAGGAAAATGGGTAAGCTAGCATTCCTCTTTTCCGGACAAGGAGCACAGACTGTCGGAATGGGAAAAGATCTCTACCAGAGCAACCCTGTTGTCAAGATGACATATGATGAACTTTCATCCATCGCCAGAGATGCGATTGAAATCTCATTCTCTGGCAGTGAGGAAGAGCTCAAGAGGACAAAGAACACCCAGCCTGCCCTTTTTGCGATGGAAATGGCGATAGAGCGCGCCCTTGTCGCAGAGAATGTAAGACCTGACGGATTTGCAGGTTTCTCCATTGGGGAACTTGCCGCACTTTCTTCATCTGGCGCCTACTCTGCCATTGAAGGCATGAAGATCGTCATGAAGAGAGCCGAAGCTATGGAGAAGGCAACAAAACAGGAAAAGACGGCAATGGTCGCAGTCCTGCGCCTCAGTGATGAGAAAGTCGAAGAGATCGCAAAGCGCTTTGAGAAGGCATATCCGGTCAACTACAACTCACCTGGACAGGTGGTTGTTGCACTTGCAGAGAGTATCCTTCCTGCGTTTCTGGAAGAAGTGAAGAAAGAGGGTGGCACCCCTATGACACTGAACGTCTCTGGTGGCTTCCATTCGCCTTTCATGGAAAAGGCATCTGAAGAACTTGCCATATTTTTAAATGAAACTGAGCTGAAAAGCCCTCAAAAACCTGTATATGCCAACCTGACAGGAGAAGTATATCCATCTGATATAAGAAGTTTTCTTTCCATGCAGGTGAAATCTCCAGTTCTTTGGGTAAAGACCATAGAGAACCTGAAGAGGGATGGATATGACACTGTAGTGGAAATCGGCCCCGGACATACCCTTTCTTCTCTTGTGAAGCGTATTGACAAGAGCTTCAGGATTTTCAACGCGGGCGACAAAGAGAGTTTCGAAAAGACTGTCGCTGCCCTTTCAGGAGAGAACAATGGATAAGAAAGTTGTCGTTGTCACAGGCGGGTCAAGGGGAATCGGAAAAGCCATTTCACTCACGCTTGCGAAAAAAGGATATATTGTTGCTTTCCTCTATCAGGGGAATGCAACAAAAGCAGAGGAAACCCTGGAAGAGGTAAGAGGATACTCCCCCCTCTCTTCTTCGTTCAAATGCAATGTAAGTGACGAGGAAGACGTGAAGAGTGTCAGGAAAGAGATCGAACAGAAATATGGCAAAGACATCTTCGCCCTCGTGAACAACGCAGGCATAACACGGGATGCCCTGATTCCGATGATGAGAAGCGAGGACTGGAAGAACGTCCTTGACGTGAATCTCTCTGGAACCTTCTACATGATCAGGGAATTCTCAAGAATATTCCTGAAGAACAAAGAAGGGAGGATCGTGAACATCAGTTCGGTTTCCGGAGTCCTCGGGAATCCCGGACAGGCGAACTACAGCGCATCGAAGGCAGGGATCATCGGACTGACGAAGACAGTTGCAAGGGAATTTGCGAAAAAAGGCATAACTGCAAACTGCGTTGCTCCAGGATTTGTGGAAACAGACATGACAAAGGATCTGGACAGGAGCGCGATCGAAAACATAATTCCGCTCCAGCGTCTCGCAAAACCGGAAGATATAGCAGATGCCGTACTATTCCTGATTGAAGCACCGTACATCACAGGTATCGTCCTGCCAGTGGACGGAGGACTGGCGATCTGAAATAAGAACGCCATATCCAAAAAGAGAAACGGCCCGTTTTTCCACCGGGTCAATCCTTACTATACCAAAGGAGAGAAAAATGGAATCCAGAAGAGTTGTAGTCACAGGGCTCGGAGCAGTCACTCCGATCGGAAACAGTGTTCCGGAGTTCTGGCAGAGCCTCAGGGAAGGAAAGAACGGAATCGGAGAGATTTCATACTTTGACACATCAGATTCGAAGGCAAAGCTCGATGCAGAGGTCAAGAACTTTGATGCAAGAAACTACCTTTCGAAGATCGAGCTTCTCCGTTCAGACAAATATACGCACTATGCAATCGCGGCAAGCGATGAAGCGATAAAGGACTCGGGAGTCATCGGCACACTTCCGCCGGAGAGGATTGCAGTCTACTTCGCGACAGGAATCGGAGGGATAGAGACATTCCAGCAGGAACTCAAGAAGATGATCGATCGCGGTCCTGGCCGTGTCTCCCCCTACTTCGTACCGATGATGATCTCGAACATGGCATCAGGCATGATCGCCATCAGGAATAATTGCCAGGGACCTGCAATGCCTCAGGTAACTGCATGCGCATCAGGTTCGAATGCAATCGGAGAGGCACTGAGACTGATAAGGCATGGCTACGCAGATGCATGCATAACAGGGGGCTCTGAGGCCGCCATATGCAAGATCGGAGTAGCTGGATTTACCAATATGCAGGCACTTTCGACAGCAACAGACATAAATGCTGCCTCCATTCCATTTGACAAGAGAAGAGCAGGATTCGTAATCGGCGAAGGAGCGGGTGCGCTTGTCCTCGAAGAGTATGAACACGCGAAAAAGAGAGGTGCTCATATTTATGCCGAAGTCGCAGGATACGGCTCGACATGTGATGCGTACCACATAACATCCCCACGTCCTGACGGAGAGGGAGGAAGAAGGGCAATGAGTGATGCACTCAAGGAAGCCGGATACATAAGCGGAGAGAAAATCTATATAAACGCGCATGGAACCGGTACGCCTCTTAATGACAAGTTCGAGACAATTGCCATCAAGAACGCTCTTGGAAGCGATGCGTATAAAGCCCTGATCAGTTCAACAAAATCAATGACTGGACACATGCTGGGAGCTGCTGGGGCTGTAGAGGCGATTGCGTCAGTACTCACCCTTGAGAACGGGATAATTCCTCCGACAATCAATCTGATTGAGAAGGATGAAGAATGTGACCTCGATTACGTACCGCTTGTGTCCAGAGAAGAGAAGGTCAGCATAGCGCTCTCCAACTCACTAGGGTTCGGCGGACACAACGCATCCCTTTGTTTCAGGAGGATATGATGAAAGAAGAGACTATTATCAGATGTGCTTCCCTTTTGAAGGAGCTTGATCTATCTGCAATTGAAATTACTGAAAAAGGTTCTACTGTACGTCTCGAAAGGAATGGGATGCTCTCCCCTTCCCTCTCATCCGGATATGAAATGCCAAAAACGGTTGAAAAGAGAAAAGAAGAGGAGAAAAAGGCCATCATCGAGGATACGGATAGCTACACAGTCAACTCTCCCATCGTCGGTGTGTTCTATGCATCGAATGCAGAGAACGCAGAACCTTTCGTGAAAGTCGGAAGCAAAGTCAAGAAGGGAGATACTCTATGCCTCATCGAGGCCATGAAGCTCATGAACGAAATCGATGCAGAGGAGGATGGAAAAGTCCTTGAAATTCTCGCAAAGAACGGTCAGGTAGTCGAATATGGCACTCCGCTATTCAGAATCGGGAGGGAATGATGGACAGAAAGGAAATCGAGAAAATCATACCTCACCGGGCATCAATGCTCCTTCTTGATGAAGTCGAGACAAAAGACGGGGAGGCAATCGGCAAATATAGGGTCAGGGGAGATGAGTTCTTCCTCGATGGACATTTTCCGTCATTGAAGATCGTTCCAGGTGTGATACTCACTGAGATCCTCGCGCAATCTGCATGCGTACTCCTTGATGGAAAGATTGAAAAAGACCAGATCCCAGTCTATTCAGGTCTTGATAAAGTCCGTTTCAAATCTCCAGTATTTCCAGGAGATGAATATGAGACACACGTGAAGATCGTGAAAGCCAGAGCCCCGTTCTATTTCCTTGAAGGGACTGGATATGTTGATGGAAAGATTGCAGTCACGGCCTCTTTTTCATTTGCATTGACTGGAAAGGAGAACCTATGTTCTCAAAAATCCTGATTGCAAACCGCGGCGAGATCGCCGTCCGCATCATCAGGGCATGCAAGGAGATGGGAATCATCTCGGTCGCGATTTACTCTGAAGAGGACAAAGACGCGCTGCATACACTGCTGGCAGATGAGAAGATCTGCATCGGGCCTGCATCAAGCGAAGAGAGCTATCTGAACAAGGAAAGGATAATAGCTGCAGCCCTCGCGACGAAAGCAAATGCTATCCACCCAGGTTATGGTTTCCTCTCTGAGAACGGAGAGTTCGCGTCTCTTGCGAGAAAGAACGGCCTTGCATTCATCGGCCCGAGCGAAGAAGAGATGGAAAAACTCTCTGACAAAGCAGGGATCAAGAAGAGGATCAGGGACGCGGGACTCGATGTGATTCCAGGAACAGACACACTCTCTTCTGTCGAAGAAGCGCTCAGTGAGGCAGAGAAGCTTGGATATCCTGTAATGCTCAAGGCACGAAGTGGTGGTGGCGGGAAAGGAATAAGGCCCGCGTACTCTCCTGAGGAGCTACGTGAAGTCTTCCCGATCGCCGAAAAAGAGAGTGAGAGCGCGTTTGGAGACAAGGCTCTCTATCTTGAGAAGTGCATCACACCCGCCCATCACATCGAAGTACAGATTCTTGCGGACGAAGTCGGAAACGTGGTCTCTCTCGGTGAAAGGGAGTGTTCTATACAGCGTCATCATCAGAAGCTGATCGAAGAATCCCCTTCTCCTGCAGTTTCAGAGGAAATGAGGGAAAAGCTTCTCAAAAGGTCAGTTGAGGCCATAAAGAAGATAGGATACACAGGAGTCGGCACGCTCGAATTCCTGCTCGATCAGGAAGGCAACTTCTATTTCATGGAAATGAATGTCCGCCTTCAGGTGGAGCACGGCGTGACAGAGATGCTCACAGGAATTGATCTGGTGAAGTGGCAGATAAGGATTGCGGCAGGAATCCCGATCTCTTTTACAGAGAAGGACGTAAGGCTTCAGGGTTTTGCTGTCGAGTGCCGCATCAACGCACTCACTCCGGGAGTAATAAAGGACATCCACGTTCCTGGCGGTCCGTTCGTACGCTTCGACACGTATCTGGCAAGGGGCACCAAGGTTTCCCCCTACTACGATTCTCTGGTCGGCAAGCTGATCGTATACACGAAATCAAGGGAAGAGTCGATGAGGAAGATGAGGGCATACCTTTGCGAGCTTGTCATCGACGGTATCAGGACAAATATAGGAGAGGATCTGAGAATCATCTCCGATCCGCGCTTCATGAGCGGAAATTATGACACGAATTTTCTGGAAGGAATCTGATGGCAATAAGTTTTCCATACAAGGCCAAGAACGAACTTGAAAAAAGCGGAAGGACAAGGGAACCGGAACACGGCGAAAAGGAACTCACCTGTCCAAACTGCCACAGGACATTGCCTGAAAGCGAGGTAGAGAGGAATCTCTTCGTCTGTTCCTGCGGCTATCACTACAGGATAGGTGCAAGGAAAAGAATAGCCCTAGTCACGGACGAAGGATCATTCATCGAATTCGACAAGGATATAGAAGCTCATGATCCGATTTCTTTCCCCGGCTATCAGGAAAAACTTGAGAAGGCGAAAAAATCAAGCGGAGAGAAAGAGGCGGTCATCACAGGAAGGGCAACTATCGGCAATCTGCCTTTTGCCCTGTTTGCAATGGATCCCATGTTCATGATGGGATCTATGGGTTCTGTCGTCGGGGAAAAGATAACCAGACTGTTTGAATATGCAAGCGATAATGAACTGCCCGTGATTGGATGGACTGCCTCCGGAGGTGCAAGGATGCAAGAGGGGCTCATTTCCCTGATGCAGATGGCGAAGACAAGTGCAAGCGTCGGAAAGCATTCAGATAAGGGACTCCTCTTCATTGTCGTACTCACCGACCCTACTACAGGGGGAGTCGACGCGAGCTTTGCAATGGAAGGCGATATCATACTCGCAGAACCTGGAGCGATTGTTGGCTTTGCAGGAAAGAGAGTTGTAGAACAGACAGTGAAGGAGACTCTTCCCTCGAATTTCCAGACATCCGAATTCCTGCTTGCCCATGGTTTTGTTGATTCGATCGTAAAGAGAAACGAGGAAGAGCGCATGCTCTATGAACTTCTCGTATTCCATCACAAGGAGGAGTCATGAACGCATACGAAAAGGTAAAGGAAGCACGTTCGAGAAAACGTCCGACCTCCATCGACTATATCTCTTCGATATTCTCTTCTTTCATAGAATTGCATGGAGATAGATTATTCAGGGATGATGAGGCCATCATTGGCGGACTGGCTTACCTTGATGACATTCCGGTGACAGTAATCGGAATCGAGAAGGGAAAAAGCACGATGGAAAGCCTCAGGCGTTCCTTCGGGTCTCCGAATCCAGAGGGATACAGAAAGGCTGTACGCCTGATGAAAAATGCGGAGAAGTTCAACCGTCCTGTAATAACTTTCGTTGATACAGCAGGTGCATATTGCGGAGTCGGAGCAGAGGAACGGGGACAGGGAGAAGCAATTGCAAATTCAATCCTCACGATGATTGGACTGAATGTCCCCGTGATATCAATCCTAATCGGGGAAGGGGGCTCTGGAGGCGCGTTGGCGCTTCTTTCCGCCAACGAAGTCTGGATGCTTGAAAATTCCGTCTACTCCGTTATTTCTCCAGAGGGGTGTGCAAGCATACTCTATAAAGATCAGGAGAAAGCTGCGGAGGTTGCTGGCAATCTGCGTCTGACTGCAGAGGATGCTCTCGCACTCGGCGTAGCAGACAGGGTAATCAGCGAGAAAAACCTTGGAGAGAAAGAGTTCTATCAGGAAATCGGTTCAATGCTGAAAGAGAAAGTGAACGATCTCCAGAAATGCGCAGATGTCAGATCAATGCGCTACGACCGCTTCAGGAAAATCGGAGGATTCGCACAATGAGCATCTACCATGATTTCGTGGAGGAGAAGGTAAACGGTGAAGGACGCCTGATTGAGATTTCGTTCACTTACCCGGATAACTTCAATTTCGGATATGATGTCGTTGACAGACTTGCAAGTGAATGTGGCGACAAAAGGGCGATCGTGTGGACAAATACCGAAGGGGATGAGAGGACGATAACATTCTCTGACCTCAAGGAAAAGAGCGATAAGATAGCATCACTGTTCCTTTCAAACGGCATAAAAAAAGGTGACCATGTAATCGTCGCCCTCAAAAGGCATTGCGAGTACTGGTATACGGCAATTGCGCTTCACAAGATCGGTGCAGTCCTCATCCCTGTCACCCATATGCTCACGGAAAAGGACTTCAGGTACCGTTTCATCTCAGCTGATGTCCGCTTTGCGGTAATAACATCGGATGACGGAGTTCCGGAGAGGATTGAAAAAGGTATCGAAGACATAAAAGAGAAAGTGAAGGTATGGGAAGTCGGAAAGAAAAGGTCCATATATCCATCGTTCAACGATGCCTTTGAAAAAGAAAATCCCATTTCAGAGAGGATAGAAACGAAGGTGACTGACCCGATGCTGATGTACTTCACATCCGGGACAACAGGAGAGCCAAAAGGTGTGATCCATGACTACTCATACCCTCTTGCCCACATAGTCACAGCAAAGTACTGGCAGAGGGCAGAAGACGGAGGCCTTCATTTCACTCTTGCTGAGACCGGATGGGCAAAAGCGTCATGGGGAAAGATTTACGGGCAATGGCTTGTGGGATCGGCTGTAATGGTGTATGACTTTGACAACTTTGACCCGCGAAAGCTCTCACAGGTCATCAACAAGTACAAAGTGACCTCTTTCTGCGCTCCTCCCACTGTCTACCGCTATCTCGTGAAGAAAGGTGTGCCTGACCTTCCGTCGCTGCATCACGCATCGACAGCAGGAGAATATCTTCACCCTGAAGTGTTCAGGCAATTCAAGGAGAAGACCGGGCTATCTCTCCATGAGGGGTACGGGCAGACGGAAACGACACTCCTTGCCGGCAATTTCATCGGAATGGAAGCAAAAGACGGCTCAATGGGAGTAGCCTCCCCTGTCTATGATCTCAAAATCGTCGGCAAAGATGGACAAGAGCTTCCTAGAGGACAAGTCGGAGAGATCGTAGTCGTTCCGAAAGATGGCAAGAGGCCTATAGGGATCTTCACGTCCTATCTCAAGAACGATTCACTCTACAGCTATGTATGGCGTGGCGGTGTTTACCACACTGGAGATTCCGCATACGTGGATGAAGATGGCGCATTCTGGTTCCAGGGAAGAGCTGACGATGTAATCAAGAGCGGAGGTTTCAGGATCGGCCCGGGGGAGATTGAGGATGTACTCATCACACATCCAGCTGTCCTGGAGTGTTCGATCGTCGGAGTCCCAGATCCTCTCCGGGGACAGGCGATAAAAGCATATGTAGTGCTCATGGATGGATTTATCCCTGATGAAGAACTTGAAAAAGAGATAAAAGAGTATACGAACTCACATCTTGCTGAGTACAAATGGATAAGGAAAATCGAATTCCTTGACAATATGCCAACGACAATCAGCGGCAAGATAAAAAGAAGAGAACTCAAGGCCCAGATCTGATCCGGGTCTTGAATTTTGTCTTCAGAAAGTATAATTTCAATTGAAGTGCGGGGAAGTAGCTCATCTGGTAGAGCGACAGGTTCGCAATCTGTAGGTGGAGGGTTCGAGTCCCTTCTTCTCCACTACCCTTTTATATCGTAAGGTGTCAATCGACAACTCTTCTCGTTAATCTCCAACTCTTCTCGTTATAATCACGGGTTTTGGGGACGGGAAGGGTTTATTTTTTACTCTGAAATCTACAACTCTCTCGTTATCCTTTCATTCGATATACAACTCTCTCGTTATCATTTCTCGATTTCTGTCTGTACGTTGAAAATTACAGAAACAACTTTCTCGTTATCATTTCCGCTTTTCCATTCGTATTCCGGGAATCGCAGCGACAACTTTCTCATTATCATTCTGGGTTCTGCACGAGAAGATGCCAGTTATGACCGCATTGCCGCTTGAAGAAAAATCCCAGGGGTTGCCTGGGATCATACAGAACGGGGATTCTGTCACTGGCTGATGTTCTGTGTCCTGGAGAAGGCATCAAGGTCGTATGCTTCTATCCTTGATTTCGGCCGCTTGTCCGATCTCTTCTTCGACAGGTATCTGAGAGTCTTCTGCACCAGTTCGACGACATCGGATTCCTGATTCGATTTGAGCTCCATGACGTGCTTCACCGCATTGAGTATCGTCTGGTCGTTGTATTCCTTCTGGTTCTCCATCAGGTTGTCCTTGACCCGTGTGAATACCGTAGAGGCTACGGACGGCCGTTTTATTGAGGCGATGACCTGTTGCGTAATTGAAGATTGGGCCATGTACCGGAGGCTCTCCGGAGAGAGTTCTTCAGCCGGAGCATCCTTGGAAGATCCAGCAAGAGCCTGGAGATCGCGCGGCTCGATGAGCATGGAATCCTCGAGTGCATATTTCGTCACGACGGACATGAACGGACGCTTTTCTGCTGATATCTGTCTGATGTACTGTGGAGTAAGCACCGGTTTCTCCTTCGATGTGACGTAGTCCAGCTGGATTTCAGACCAGACGGTGATCATCCTGTCTATCACGCCGCTGGTCTCGTCATACAGAGCCTTCAGTATGTCATCTGTGATCTCCGGCGCCTTTCTGAACCAGCAGACCGACATGATGCATCTCATCATGGTATCGAACTGCTTCATGTTGAGGCAGTAGTTCGACGCGTTGATTATCTCTCCGGCTCTTCTGAGTATGTACTGCTTCCTGAAAAGAAGTTTGAAGGCCTCATCCGTTCCGACGATGACAAGTGCGACTTTCGTCGTGTTGATGATTGTCATGAGGCTGGAGAACGAGCTTGTCTGGTTGGCGCTGTAGTCGAGGTTCTGTATCTCGTCGAGTATGATTGCCCCTATTCCGAAAAGCCGTATCGCCTTCGCAATGTAATCGGCTTTCATTCCTATCGATTTCTGCCTTTTGATCATCCGTTCATGTATCGGGTGAATGTTTCCGAGGGCTTCATCCAATGCCGCAGCAATGGAGACGAAAAGGTCGGAAAGGTTCGCGTTCACAGGCGTGACGACACGGAGCCATACAATCTGGATGAACTCTCCTGTTCCTTTCCACCTGTGCAGTATCATCTGCGGATACCGTGAAAGCATCGTCTCTATCGCCGCCGATTTTCCGCATCCGCCTATCCCCAGAAGCGACACTCCTATGCCGGTATCGGCACCTCCCGCGCTTCTGAAGCTTACAGCCTGGGTCAATGTCTCATCATTGATTATTATTTCGTGCGGCATTTCAATCTGCGTACGGCTTCGTGCCCTATATGAAAGATGGAGAGCATCCGAAAAGCCTTTTTCAAGCAGGGGGATGAAGGGCAGTGGGAACCGTATGTCTCTGAGCAGCTGGATTTCCGAACGCTGTATATTCTCGTCTCCGTCTATCGAGGGCTTGAATGGGAACGGCTTGTAGTATGAAGAGAGTATTGCGCTCTTATCCATAGGTGAAGGGAGCGCCTCTATGAACGGGTTCCCCCTATCCATCGGGATGAGGGCAGGAGAGTAGATGGCGTTTTCCGCCTGCCTGCTTTCCTTGCCGTACTTGAAGATCGGATCCGATATCCCCTCGGTGTATGCGTATTTCATCTTCTTTTCTCCTTTTTCCATCAGAAATCAGCAAGTTCCGGAGGGCAGACTGGAGAGAAAAGCGAAGAATCCGTTTCAGCCTTCACTCCTTCTGCTCTGTCATTCACCTCATGAGCAGCCATGATTTCCGTTGTATTCTGTTCCTGCTTTTGGATAGGCTCTGCCGCCAAGGATGGAAGCCTTCTTTCTATCCTGTCGTTGAAGTTCTCAAGAGCCTTCTCAGCCTTGCGGAATGACCTGATGTTGCCGGAATCCGCATACGTCGGTCTGGTGGCACCGGCCGCAACGCTTGCAACGGCATCGATCCGTTTCATCCTGTTCATGATGTTCAGCTCATCGCCTTTCCTGTCCATGGCCTTCTCCTTGTTGGCGTATTCCTCGTATTCGGCCCATGTCAGATCGCGGATGTTCCCGCATTTCGATGACAGGAGCTCCATGACCTGCAGCCGGCCATCCTTCAGATAATAGATGGTGTTTATCGATCTTGGGTCGTACCTTATGTCCATGGAATTGATCCGTTCCCCATATCTGTCCCGTCGATTCGCATTCAGTCTTGCCTGTTTCATTTTTGTGAGCAGGTCCTCATCGGCCATGTTGACATATAGAAGTCTCCTGAAAGAGATTCCCTCTCTTGTTATCGATGCGGTCGCGTCCAGCATCAGGCTGTACATGCAGCTCAGCTGGTTGAATGGGGTTACGGGCTCAGGTGGACCGAAGTGGCTGACACCATAGTTCCAGATGTCTATTGGGCGTTTTCCGACATCTTCCCTTATCATCTCTCTCGATAGCCGGAACCCTTTCGTGTAGAAGGTGTTATGGAATCTTATGAACTCCACCATGAGCTTGAACATGTCATCTATGGTGAGGCAGGCTTCCAGCTTGTGATTGCTGTCATACCGTTTCTGGATGATTCCTTTGTCTTCGAGCTGGGGCTTTATGCCCTGATGAAATAACCGGAAGCTCTGTTCGATCAGACCCTTCATCGATCCCATCGCACCTGTCTCCAGAGTCCTTATGATGTTCAGTTCCTGGCACATCCGTTCGAACTGGTCGCTTGCGAAATCGCTGCCGCGGTCACACCGTATCTCGTTCGGTATGAAAGGGGATGGCCAAGCCGATATGTCATACGAGATTCCTCTTCGGTCAAGAAGTGCCTGCCGGTCTTCGAAGAGGTTGAGCATCAGGCTTGAGAGGCCTATGAGCGAATTGTTGTCGAATCCTATATGGAATGCGACGATTGCATGGCTGTACATGTCGATCATCAGGTACAGGATTGGCCGGCTCACGTTCCTCGTCGTATCGAGGGTTGATACTATGTTTATGTCGACTTCGAGGGCATCGGCTTCCAATATGTACCCCGGTCGCATCGCTTCATCACGCGGAGAGCCGAGAAGAAGCCTCTCGTTGTTCCTGTACTCGATGTTCGAGGTCTTGATCTTTGCGTCCTCTTCCTTCGAGACCTTGTTGTTCAGATAGTTCACAAACTGTCGCTCTGTTGGCCGTCTGTCCGCAGGCAGCAGCCTGACTTCTCCATCCTTCTCCTCGACGAAGAAATGGCGGATTGTCTTCATATAGGCCTCGCGCTTCGTGATCAGCCGCTGGCTGCAATACAGCTGGACGCCGTAATCGAATGCTTTCCTCACATCATCCGTGATGATCATTCCCTGGGCGGCCGCCGGCTTCCTGCCTGTTTTCGTGGAGTAGGAATATGGCCTGGGTCCTGATTGCCGGAAGAATCTCGGGTCTACAAGCGAAGCGTCCTGCATTCCGCTCTGGAGCCAGCGTCTCACGATTCTGTCGGCAAGGACGCGCGTAAAACCGTATTTTCTGAAGAGGTCGTTGTATTCCGGTTTGCTGTCTGTGGTGCAGTATGCGGCGAAAGAAGGACCGTATAATGCCTTGAAGTCCCTTATGAAAGACAGCTTCTGAAGATATCTTTCCTTCTCTGTTTCCGAGAGACGTTCCTGGTCGATAACATGGATTTCCTGGTTCTCCGCGATTCTGAAGGCTCCATTGCTGACATCATCCATGATCTCATGGGTGGTCTTCATGATGATGTTCCGGTTGCTGACATCAGTCTGGATCATCCGGCAGAGGAAGTTCTCGATGGAGAATATCCTCCATCCACAACCGTTGCTGCTGATGAGCTTGAGCCCCGAATAAAGGCGGATTTCCTCCATCTGCATCTCCTTTCAGTCCTTCTATGATTTTCCGGTAGTCTATCGGTTTCGTCATGTCGACTGTGATGATCTTCCTTGCGATGAGATGACGGATGAAAGAGTACTCATCCGTCACCTTCCTGATGTCATAGCAGGATACGGCATCCCTGATATTCCTTATCTCCACAGGGTTGAGATCCTCCTTGAACACGATCTGCCAGGGTACTCCGCAGGCTTTCCAGTACTCGTACTCGATCGCCAGAAGTTCCATCCTTCTCCTGTCCTCAGCCAGGCCTTTCCTTTCAGCCTTTACGGAAACTGCCATCGTTCCGCCGTCGTCCATGGAGACCAGAAGATCTGTCGTCATGTGCGTCTGACCGTTTCCGGCCGGGCGGAATCCGAGCCTTCTGGCTATGGAGTTCGTCGCGGTCAGGTCGATGGGATACTGCTCCCTTATATCCGTGACGGAATCATTCCAGCGGATCTTCAGGTAGGCCCAGAGCTCAGCCTGGGAGAGGAGCTCCACCATGCGGCCATGTTTCCAGTCGGGGAATGATGATGCAGTACCCGAACTGTTGAGCTCCCTGATCTTGATCCAGGGCTTGTATGACGCCCCGGTTCCTAAACCCCTTCCTTCTTTGACCTTTCCATCTTCTGAAATTCTTTTTCCCATTCAGTTCCCTTGATATCGTCTTTCGTCAGGATCAGAGAATAGACCTGCTTCACCACCCATTCGGGGAAGCCTTCACTGTGCCGCAGGACCTTCGTGCCTGTGATGTTCTTCAGCAGTGTCCAGAGCCTGAGCGTGAAGAAATGAGGTGCAAATGGCTCGAACATCCCTTCGGACTGCTTCATGCTCGTCAGCAATGAGATGATGGGCCAGTTCGCTGCTGTGATCGGCGTATGGGTGTAATAGATGTCGATTTCCCGGTCGGCGACAGTCCGTATATCATGATGCCTTGTCGGAACACCTTCATCATATAAGACGAAAGCAGGTCTTTCTTCCCGATAACTGCTGCCGGGATATATTTCACTGTTGGCAAGCTTCAGAAGTGATTCACATACCGGGGCACCTTTCTGGTTGTTCTTGGTGATCCAGTACTTTGCCCATATCACGTCATCCACATCCATCTGCATTGTGGTGTATATCCCCCTGTCGACATTGTGGAGCAGACCCTGGGCTGCAAGGCGGTTGCAATAATTGCGTATGATCCTTTCATCTCCGTACTTTTTGAGATTCTGCAGGAATATCACCGGATGATCCGCCATGTAACTGCGTACGGCAGGCTTGATGCGCTCAATGGAACTCAATGATTTCCCATTCACAGGTACTCCGGATTCTTCAAGAAGGGCCATATCTTCCGCCTTTCTTTTCTGTTCCTTGTATGCTTTTCTCTTATCAGGGGATACCCTGGTTTCCGGAAGCAGCTTGTCGTCATAGAAAAGGAAGCGTTCTGCTGATGTCGATGTCTCTTTCCCTGTTTTCCTGTTGATGATTGATATCATGTCCTGCATGCTCTTGAATTCGGAATCAAGATACCATTGTCCTGCTGAGGCCTTTTCGAACATGCGGAGCATGATCTCTGGATTCGACAGTTTCCTGTTGCACTCAGGACAGCCGAGCTCCGAAGCGATTGCAAGCGGTGTTGTCGGGAAGACCTTTCCGCATTCGAGGCACCTGACTGTAATGAGGCTTTCCCTGTATGGGCCGATGAGCTCGAAGCGGTCATGGCTCGCCGTCTCGAATTCTTCGCGGCAGCTGCGGATATGGAGATTCTCGAAGAGATCCTCCGGGCTTTCGAAGATTCCGGCTATCAGTGTCATCGCATCCTGTGGATTGACGTAGGTGATTGGGGAGTCCGTCATGAGCTGCATCGTTCTGGCATTCGAGCCGATAGGCAGATAGTCTTTGAGACGCTTGTCATCGAACATAGCCATCTTGAGCTTCCATGTCTCTCTGGCTCTGTACTTCTTCCTCAGCCGGGTTGTTATCGCATCCTGCAGGTCTTCCATCGTCCCGTCTGGCCTTTCCCTGATGAACGCCCTCCAGAACATGCCGATTCGTTCCTCCAGCTCGGATGCATGCGTTATGGCTGTTCCCCTGAAGTCCTTTTCCCTGCATTCAGCATATAGGTCGCGAAGCTCTTCAAGACCGAGGTGCATGACCCGGAAGTTCAGGCCCGTCATCAGGCTGAATGTCGGTTCCGACGTTTCCCCGTCGATCTTTTCGACAGGGACAAGCCGTATCCCGTGTTTCGGGCAATATCCAATGCCATTCACCTGATGTTCTACGTGGTAGTGGAACGTGCCTTCCTTGATATCCTCCTCAATGCATTCGGGACACGCCTGCATTGAATTGACGTCTGATACATGACGAGCCCAGAAGCTTGTCTTCTGTTTCCACAGTGAGCTGTATGAATAGAGGTGGGAAAGCTGTCTGTACCTTGAAAGGAAGAGCGATTTCAGCCCGTATGTCGTGGCATCAAGCCTCCAGTCGTTTGGAGTGCCGATGTCGAAGATTCTGTCTATCTCCGGATATGGAACCTCGCACGAGAATCCGTTCAGGAACTGGTTTTTCCTGAAAGGGGAGATGTATACTCCGATGTCCTTCATGAATGCCGTCGCGCCTTCCAGTCCGTTTGCTTCCGCAAGCCTTGAAAGGAACGACCACATGTGTTCTCCTTCAATGATGTCAGGTGTGTTCAGAAGTATGCCGGATTCCGGGCGGATCCTCACTGGATATGTCCTTGTTGCCATTGCTGGATTGCCATCCTTTCGGCGGATTTGCCCGCCGTGCATCACATGTCGTGGCTTCTGTCCTCGATGATTTCAACCATGTCGCTTCCGGCGAATCATCACTGTTCTATCACTTATAAGTGAAATATAAACCACTGATTAGTGAATGTCAATGAAAAGTGAAGAAATCAGATCAAAATATTTGTTTCCATCACTTATAAGTGTTATCATTGAGGCATGGATTATCAGAAGCTGACAGATACGTTCTGGGAGAATGTGGACAGACTGAAGCAGGCGAAACAGCTCTCCTGGACCGATATATCAAAGAAGACAGGCCATCCTGCTGGGGCACTCTCCACTGCCAAGTACATGAAGAGGACGCCATCGGTCGGACTCGCCATGAACCTTGCACAGGTGCTTGGCACAACGGTCGAGGAGCTTTGCGGCGAGAAACAGGATAAGGCAAGGACACTCCGCGATGTTCTGTACAATGCGACGGAAGGCCTGAATGACATCAATATGGTGAGTTTGATTTCTTTTGCAGAATCCCTGCAGAGGACACAGGAGGAAGCGTTCCCTGATGGCATCAACTACGATTGGGACGTCGATGAAGAAGGGATTGGTTTCAGGAAGTTCGGAGACAGGGTCAAGGATCTCAAGAAGAAGTATCTTGGGCCAGAGAAGGATGAGGACTGATGAATGGTGATGCTCTGGAAAAGGATGTCAGCATGGACACCGCCGGTTTCCAGTATGCCGTGAGGATCGCCTTGAAAGCCGATGCCGTATCGGATGCGAAGGACAGGATCAGGAAATGCTTTGACAATTATCTTGGGACGGCTGAAGACCTCTCGAAGAACCCGGACGAGATGCTCTTTGCGGGAGACGAACCGCTCTGGAACTGTCTGGGTGAGGGGATGCAGCTCATAGGAGACCACCTCGACCTCATCGATTCGCTGAGGTACTGCTGGTGGATCGACCGTGACAACATGGGGGAGACCTATGATGTCGTGGATGAGATGAGGGAGTTGTACGAAGAAGATCGCAGACTCGGATATCTGTAGACCTTTTCTCATGCCTGCCAGTATCGCAGCGTATCCATATCCATGAGCGTGAGCGGGCCGTTCCTGCCTGCTCCCGTATCCAGCGCGACCAGATGATATTTCTCTGAAATGAACGGTTTTCCATCCAGTGTGGGTGTATGGCCCACGAATATGGTCCTGCTGGTGTCGAATGGTTCGGCTTCCATGAAGATCTCGTCTTCTGCTTCCGGATGCGTTTCGGCGTAGGCCGAGAGCATGTAGTCCCTGTCCCATGCCGGAGACTCGTCGTTGTTCATCGTGCTGTATTCGGGGCGTTTCCACGCCTGATACCTCAGAAGGTCGTCCATCGTCCTCCGGTAGGGAATTCCGCCATGGACGATTATGTACTTATCTTCGACACGGACAAGCGGTAGGCTCCTGAGCCAGTCGGCTATCATGAGGCGTTCGGTCTGGTCGAGATGGTTGCGGTACAGGATGTCCTGGACGGTCCTGTTCCCGCCGAGATAATGCGTCCAGTTGTCGTCTCTTACACCCGTATAGAGCCAGTTCTGGAGGATGATGTCATGGTTCCCGATGACTGCCTTGAGGCTCTTCAGTCCCATGAGGAAACGAAGCGTCTTCACGGCATCCTTTCCCCTGTCGCAGAAATCCCCGACGGAGTAGA
The DNA here is from genome assembly GCA_949293335.1 of uncultured Spirochaetales bacterium. Classification (GTDB taxonomy): domain Bacteria; phylum Spirochaetota; class Spirochaetia; order Sphaerochaetales; family Sphaerochaetaceae; genus Ornithospirochaeta. The sequence goes on along the minus strand of CASFDA010000015.1, from coordinate 3,134 downwards.
GGATGTCCGAATCAGGGCCATATGATGCCTTCTCCAGCACGGCCATCAGCTTCCCGTATCTGCCATGGATGTCGCCGATTATCAGATTCCGTCCCATATGATTATCGCCTGGAATCCCGGAGCTGGGCTTCATCTGATGCCTTCAGCTTTTTCAGCCATTTCACGACGGCCCCGTTCATGATCGCCTGCAGAAGTTCCGTTTCATTGTGATGCTGCCACCTCATGACGGCAAAGAGCATCGCCTCGACACATCTGTCATCAAGGTTCGAAACATCCTTGGAATAGAATCCTTCACCGCCTAGATCAATGCCGTACTCCTCAAGAATATCCCTGTAGTTGAGCAGTTCCGGATGGCAGTCGACGAATGTATAGGTGTCGTTCTCGAAATCTTTCATCATATCGTTGCAATAACTCCATGGAAGCTCTTTTCTGATATTCTTCAGCACATCCATGAGTATCTCGATCTTGGATATATGTCTTGTCAGCAGCCAGTGCTTCTCTTCATCTATATTCTTCTCTTCAGGATTGTCGAATGAGGCCTCTATATCTTTTATCCGGTACTGTATCAGGTATTGGGACATTTCCCTCTGGACTCTGAAGCCTCTTGTCTGCCGTATCTCCGTCTGCTCCTCGTCGAAACTGAATCCGAACATGGAATCGGGTTTTCCCGGATTCTTCTTCTGCCTGACGCTGTCCATGAAGTACTTCATCTCGGTGTTCGTGAATGCGAGCATGATGTGATCCCATCCGTTGTCCGCTACTTTCGAACTTGTAGCCTTGTCCTCTTTGGGATGTCTTGCGTATATCCCCATCAGGATGTACCAGTCTGCATTCGGCTGGACAACGAAGCGGTTGAACCAGAGATGGTTGCTGAAGCCGTCGTGGTAGTCATAATAGGTCCTGGACATCTTCACCTGTATGGTCACGACCTTGTTCCTTCCTTCGTCGTTCCTGTAGAGAAGGAGGTCTATCCCCTTCTCCTGTGCTGAAGCGGGAATGAAGACGGAGGATCCCTTTATGTTGTCCGTAAGGTAGTCCGCCACCTTGAACTCCCCGTATTGCATTGTGAATATAGGCTGCATGATATCCTCCTTGTTGATATAGGATAGCATCTTACGGCGTTCCGGTCACAGGGCTGATTATTCGGTTCCATATGGAAACTCGGGCATTATTGTTATATTCAATATAACAGTTGCAACTTCTTGCAATTCTTGAAATTGTTTCCAGAAAGGTATAGGAGGTGATGCCGTCAGATGGTACAATATGGGCATAGGCGGCTTGAGCCGTCATCAGCTTACTTTTCCTATAAGGAAAACATTCATGAGGAGGAGCATAGTCTCACTTTTTTCGTTCCTCGCAATCGCGCTCATCGCGCTGACAGGTTGCCAGGAACCGCAGAACTCCATACCGGGTTCTGTCGATTCGATATCGGTGCGGGTCATGGACTCGACCGATTCCAAGACGATCACGCCTGAGGGCAATGTCAACATCTCCCATTACGTCATCACGGTCGTCAACGAGGCCGAAGGCATCAACCAGAGCTCGGGATATCTGACCAAAGGCTCGATGTTTACGGTGTCGAACGTCCCGGCTGGCATATGGTACGCCAAGGTCGATGCCTACATCGAAAGGGGAGAGGATACCTATGTGAAGGTCGCATCCGACCAGAGCGAACCGAAGACCGTACAGGCGGGTGCAAGCACAACATTCGAGCTCGTGCTGGACACTCTTGATGCAGTCGCTTCGGGGAATGTCACGGTCACTCTGAAGATGCCTACGGCGCTTTCAGCCGAGAGTACGGCTTTCTGGTATCAGTACACGATTACAGGCATGACGGATGAGGATTTCACCCACACTTCCGCGCTTCTCAGCGGATCCACAGGAGCAGACGGTCTTGCAACCATCACCATTGATGCGGATGCAATCGGCCTCATGCAGGGTGCCTATCGCTTTGCTATCACAGTCCAGGATGCCGAGACAAGCCCGACGCTCACAAGGAAGGGTGTTGATGTCATGAGGCTTGTGAACGGGCTTGAGGCGAAGGGGACGATCGACCTTACGACATATGAAGCCGACCAGTCGTTCGATGTGACGATCACTGACAAGATCGGCGATATCCTCACTCCTTCACTTGAAGATGGCAAGGAGGTCTACAACCTGGACGGTCAGGATGGGAGTGCTTCCCTTACGGTCACACTCGCCGAGCCTCTGAAGGCCAACGAGACGATCGAGTGGTATGTCGATGGTGAGCTGGATGAGACAGTCAATGCTGATGAAGCATCAAGCGGAAAGTACACACTTACTTTCACACCGGGAAGCCATATCGTCACGGCGATTGTCAGGGATACGGATACGCTTATGGCTGTCGGTTCCATCGATGAGTTCAAGGTCAACCTGGTTGTTGCAGAGATTGCAGCGCAGATGTTCACTTTCAGTCTGAACAGTGATCAGAAATCCTATACAGTCACAGGGCTTGCCCAGGAGATTGGCGAGTTTGAAATGCCATCGAGTGGCGTACTGGAGATTCCTTCAAGCTATCAGGGGAAACCAGTAACTCGAATTATCAGCAAAGCGTTCGCAGGCAGGACAGATATTGTCGGTTCGGTTGTGGTTCCGAATGGTGTCACATTAATTGAAAACTCTGCATTCTCTGGCTGTTCTTCGCTTACGAGCATCAACATCCCGGATGGTGTGACTTCTATCGGAAACTATGCATTCCAAAACTGTTCTTCGCTTGAAACAGTCGAAATCTCAGATGTTTCTCAGCTTACTTCAATCCGAAACTCTGCATTTTTTGGCTGTTCTGTGCTCACAAGCATCAATATCCCTGATGGCGTGACTGAAATCGGTGAGCAGGCATTCTATGGCTGTTCTTCACTCACGAGTATCAACATCCCGGATGGCGTGACTTCAATCGGAATCTATGCATTCAGAGGCTGTTCTTCGCTCACGAGCATCAACATCCCCGATGGCGTGACTTCAATCGGAACGGGTGTATTCCAAGACTGTTCTTCGCTCACGAGTATCAACATCCCGGATGGCGTGACTTCAATCGGAATCTATGCATTCAGAGGCTGTTCTTCGCTCACGAGCATCAACATCCCCGATGGCGTGACTTCAATCGGAACGGGTGT
>CASFDA010000014.1 GCA_949293335.1 uncultured Spirochaetales bacterium | reverse complement strand
TGTTGAGGTCGAATGCAGTATGGCTCTCCTTCCTCCTCTCATAAGACTTGGAAGAATATTCCAGGAGGCGGTTCCAGACAAAGCGGCAACAGCCGATGATCCTTGTCATCTTCTCCCGTTGCTCGTCTGTCGGATAAAGCCGGAAACGGTATGCCTTCTGCATGATTATATTCTACCACAGGATATGGGATTCGTATAGCAAAGCTATACGAAAATCAGTCGAGTTCCCGCATTCAGCCTCTATCCAAGCATAAGAGGTTATCTGCGACTCTTCTATATCATCATATCTGTGTTTTCTATCACAATCTTCATGAATTCATCATTGTCGACAGGTTCGCCATCGAGCTTGACCACAAGGCCATCCGTTGATGTACCACCGAATGGAACATCAACGATTATTTGATGCATGTCATTCGGTGTAGAAGAGAACGCAGACTTACAATTGAGCCTCGATAGTCCAGCGGAAAATTCATTAGGCTCATTTTTCAGAATCGTTGCTGTGATAGTTGATTCTGGATAGAAAATTACACCTGTCTTTGTATCTGTATATTCCGATATGACAGTTCTGGTCACGGTCTGGTATCCATTGCTTGCTTCAAAAACCTCTTCCGAAAAATAACTACTTATAGACTCATCGCTTCTGAGAGCAATATTGTTCGCAGTAATGTATGACATCGCGGAAAGTCTTGATGCATCAGCATACGGGTTTTCTGGTTCAATTACTTCTTCCCCAGTGCCCTCCACTTTTGTGTAATTTGTTGTGTTTTTTAGTTGATCTCCTGTATAGTCACGAAGCTCCATCATATTGCCTGTTACAACAAATTCCTGTTTATATGTGCTTCCCTTGTAAGTAACAGAATAGAAATAAGTATTTTCCCCGGTTATTCCCTGAGAGAAATTTGTGACACCAAATACATTATAGAATTCAGTCATAGACTGTTCGCCAAGAATGATATCAGACGAAGAAATCTCAATCGTAGTAGGTCTACTTGGTTCAGTTGTTTCCCATGTACCTCTGAAACGTTCAGGAATATCAAAATTCACCCCTGTACTTTGTACATTATCACATGAAACGAATAGAAAAATTACTGACAAAACCAGCAGCAAAACAAGCATCCATTTTTTTTTGTCCATGGCCATACTCCTTTTTTTGCTGATTTTACCACATTTTTCTGCACTTTCAGCTATATTTTTGCTCTTAACGGCTATTCGACAAAAAAAATCTTTTCACCATATACATACAACTCTGCAAGAAATCAAATTGAGATTGAAGTACTGAAAAAGAGTTCAGTACACTGATCCTTCACTCGAACTTCCTGTCATAGAGCAATGCTGCGATAAGAACGACAAAACATGAACCCGCATTATGCACAAGGGCACCTGTTGTGGGATTCAGCTTTCCTAGAAGCGAAAGCACTATAGCCACAAAGTTGATGCACATCGACAATGTGATACTGAACTTGATAGTACGAACAGTCGCATTTGATAGTTTCTTCAGATATGGGATCTTCGAAATATCATCGCCAGTCAGTGCTATATCGGCAGCATCAATTGCGATATCACTTCCCATACTGCCCATGGCAATGCTCACATCTGCCCTCTTCAATGCAGGTGCGTCGTTTACTCCATCCCCTATCATACATACTGTATGCCCCTCTTTTTTGAGCAATTCTATGTTCTCCACCTTCTCTTCCGGAAGAAGTTCAGCACGTACCTCTGGAATGCCAACTCGGGAAGCGAAGTAATCTGCAGTCATCTTGTTGTCACCTGTGAGGAGTATGGTCTTCACCTTCATTTCAGAGAGCCGGGAGACAATATCCTTCGCTTCTTCCTTGATCACATCGGAAAGCGCGATCACACCGATTACTTGACCTCCAGAAGAAACAAGTATTGAAGCTTTGCCTTCTGTCCTGAACTTCTCAAGAATTCTGAGCGTTTCAGGCCCAGTCTCTATTCCATTTTCCCTGATGAATTTTTCATTTCCGCAAAGGACAGTCCTCTCTTCAATTTTCGATGCGACCCCTTTCCCTGAAAACATCCTGAAATCTTTCGATTCATGGATTTCTATTCCTCTAGTTTTCGCACTTTCCACTATTGCTTTGCCAAGAGGATGCTCGCTCCTCAATTCAGCTGAAGCTGCCAGAGAAAGTAACTCGTCTTCATTCATTGCTGGATCTACAGAGATGACATCGCTTACATCCAGCCGTCCATACGTGAGCGTTCCTGTCTTGTCAAAAGTTATAGTATCAACCTTGCCCATCTTCTCGAGCGCTTCACCAGATTTTATGATCACTCCATGTTTTGTCGCCTGTCCGATAGCTGCCATGATTGCAGTAGGAGTGGCGAGCACAAGAGCACATGGACAGAAAACTACAAGGATCGTGACAGATGTGATGATATTCCCGCTCAGAACATATGCTATGACAGCGATCGCCAGTGCTACGGGGACAAGGAAGCTAGCAGCCTTGTCTGCTATCCTCTGCATCGGGGCCTGTTTCTTCTCTGCATCCGCAACCATACGGATCAATTTATTCAGAGAACTATCTTCCCCTACTTTAGTTGCCTCTATATCGACAGAACCGAATCTGTTTATCGTTCCGCAGAAGACAGGATCTCCTATCGTCTTATCAACAGGAATGGACTCTCCTGTCATTATGGCCTGATCGACAGATGTCTCGCCTTTTATGATCGTGCCATCTACTGGAATAATCTCTCCGGGAAGGATTCTCAGAATATCCCCTCTTTTGATATCTTCGACTGCGACCATTTCCTCTTTGCCGGCTCTGATGCATCGCCCTGTTTCGGGAGCAAGGTCAAAAAGCTTCTTCAATCCCTTCTTGGCCCTGTTTGCTGTCGCATCTTCCAATATAGCTCCAATTGCCATTATGAACGCAACTTCCCCTGCGGCGAAAAGATCTCCGATGGCAATGGCCGCGAACATCGCGATGGAAATCAGGAGCGCTGAAGAGATCTTGCTGATTCCCTTGTTGTACAGGACTCTCCATATCGCGAGATATAGCAGTGGCAATCCACTTATGATCACTGTAATCCATGCAGGATCGAAGATACCGCTTATTTCGCTTGCCACTCCAAGATGAGGGAGAAGATCGAAAAGAAGAAAGATGCCAGCAACAATAGTCATTGGCAGCGATGAGAGAAAATCACATAGTCTCTTGATCATGATATGCTCCTGAAATTAACGTATTTCACGCGCTCAGGAAAAATCAATGATCAGTTATGCAGACATGTAAGTTAACGTACATTTCGAATGAAATGTTCTGTATCTGAGAAAGAAAAATACACTGAGCCCGTAAGTCAGGAAGGTCTGAATTACAGAGATGCAGTATCGATGGTAATCTTGACTCGACGGAGTCAGGAGCCGGTGGCTATGCGAGGGAGTTTGTGAAGGACCCATCATCAGATGGAGCCA